>NZ_CP041764.1:637256-1274513 GCF_009817885.1 Serratia rhizosphaerae | reverse complement strand
TTTTCTGGTCGGACTGGCGGAAGCGCCGTCGTTCCCGGGCAACAGCCGCATCGTCGCCGCCTGGTTCCCCGCTCATGAGCGCGGCACGGCGGTGTCGATTTTCAACTCGGCGCAGTATTTCGCCACGGTGATCTTCGCGCCGATCATGGGCTGGCTGACGCACGCCGTCGGCTGGTCGCATGTGTTCTTCTTTATGGGCGGGCTGGGGATTGTGCTGAGCTTTATCTGGCTGAAGGTGGTGCATAACCCGAAAGATCACCCGCGCATCAACCAGGCCGAAATGGACTATATCGAAGCCGGCGGCGCGCTGACCAATATGGATCAGAAGCAGCCGCAGGCGCAGCCGGTGAAAGGCGAGAAATGGCGGCAGATCAAACAGCTGCTGCAGTCGCGCATGATGGTCGGCGTTTATATCGGCCAGTACTGCATCAACGCGCTGACCTACTTCTTTATTACCTGGTTTCCGGTCTATCTGGTGCAGGCGCGCGGCATGTCGATTCTGAAAGCCGGCTTTGTCGCCTCGGTGCCGGCCATCTGCGGCTTCGTCGGCGGCGTGCTGGGCGGGGTGATCTCTGATTATCTGATGCGCCGCACCAACTCGCTGACCTTCTCGCGCAAGGCGCCGATCGTGATCGGTATGCTGCTGTCGATGTCGATGATCTTCTGTAACTACGTAGACACCGAGTGGATGGTGGTCGGCATTATGGCGATGGCGTTCTTCGGCAAGGGGCTGGGGGCGTTGGGCTGGGCGGTGATGGCCGATACCGCGCCGAAAGAGATCAGCGGCCTGAGCGGCGGGCTGTTCAATATGTTCGGCAATATCTCCGGCATCGTGACGCCGATCGCCATCGGCTACATCATCGGCACCACCGGCTCATTCAACGGCGCGCTGCTGTACGTCGGCATCCATGCGCTGCTGGCGGTGGTCAGCTATCTGTTTATCGTCGGTGAAATCAAACGCATCGAACTGAAACCTGTCGCACGGGGGGCATGATGAGCGATACGCAGAGCACGCCAACCATCACCGCCATGCGCGTGATCCCGGTCGCCGGCTACGACAGCATGCTGCTGAATATCGGCGGCGCCCACGGCGCCTGTTTCACCCGCAATATCGTGGTGCTGACCGATAGCGCCGGCCATACCGGCGTGGGCGAAGCGCCGGGCGGCGAGGTGATTTACCAGACGCTGACGGCGGCGATGCCGCAGGTGGTGGGGCAGCAGGTTGCGCGGATGAACAGTCTGGTGCACGCGCTGCACGGCGGCAGCCAGCCGGCAGATTTCGACGCCTTCGCCAGCGGCGCCTGGACGTTTGAACTGCGGGTCAACGCGGTGGCGGCGCTGGAGGCCGCGCTGCTGGATCTGCTGGGGCAGTGTCTTGGCGTACCGGTGGCGGAGCTGCTTGGCCCCGGCAAACAGCGCGATGCGGTGACGGTGTTGGGCTATCTGTTTTACATCGGCGACCGCCGGCACACCGATTTGCCGTATCAGGCCGGTGAGCAGGGCGGCCACCCGTGGTATCACCTGCGCCATCAGGAAGCGATGGATACGGCAGCCATCGTCGAGCTGGCGGCGGCGGCGCAGGATCGCTACGGCTTTAAGGATTTTAAACTCAAGGGCGGCGTACTGCCGGGCGAGCAGGAGATCGAGGCGGTGTGCGCCCTGGCGCAGCGCTTCCCGCAGGCGCGCATCACCGTCGATCCCAACGGCGCCTGGCGGCTGGATGAGGCTATCGCGCTGTGCCGCGGCATGAACGGCATCCTGACCTATGCGGAAGACCCCTGCGGCGCAGAGCAGGGCTTTTCCGGCCGTGAAGTGATGGCCGAGTTCCGCCGGGCAACCGGCTTGCCGGTGGCGACCAATATGATTGCCACCAACTGGCGGGAAATGCGCCACGCCACACAGCTGCAGGCGGTGGATATTCCGCTGGCGGATCCGCACTTCTGGACGATGTCCGGCGCGGTGCGGGTTGCGCAGCTGTGCGACATGTGGGGGCTGACCTGGGGCTGCCACTCCAATAACCACTTCGATATTTCTCTGGCGATGTTTACCCACGTCGGCGCGGCGGCGCCGGGGAAACCGACCGCCATCGATACCCACTGGATCTGGCAGGAAGGCCAGCATCTGACGAAAAACCCATTGCAAATCGTCGACGGAAAAATTGCGCTGCCCGACGCGCCGGGTCTCGGCATTGAGCTGGACTGGCAGGCGCTGGAACAGGCGCACCGGCTGCATCAGACGCTGCCGAGCGGGGCGCGCAACGATGCCCAGGCGATGCAGTATCTGGTGCCCGGTTGGCGTTTTGACCGCCGGCGCCCGGCGTTCGGCCGTTGATTTCACTCTGAAAAGGACAGACTTATGACCACGTTTCACAGTGCTCCAAAAATTATCGCCATGCAGGTGGTGCCGGTCGCCGGCCATGACAGCATGCTGCTGAACCTGAGCGGCGCCCACGCGCCGTTTTTCACCCGCAATATCGTGATTCTGCAGGATAACGCCGGCAATACCGGTGTCGGAGAGGTGCCGGGCGGCGAAAAGATCCGCCAGACGCTGGAGGATGCACAGCCGCAGGTGGTGGGGAAAACGCTCGGCGAATATAAAAACGTGATGACGGCGGTGCGCCAGCGCTTCGCCGATCGCGATGCGGCGGGGCGCGGCCAGCAGACGTTCGATCTGCGCACCACCATCCACGTGGTAACCGGCATTGAAGCGGCGATGCTCGATCTGCTGGGGCAGTTCCTGGAGGTGCCGGTGGCGGCGCTGCTGGGGGACGGGCAGCAGCGCGAGTCGGTGGAGATGCTCGGCTATCTGTTCTATATCGGCGACCGCAATAAAACCCCGCTGCCGTATCAGAGCCAGCCGGACGACGCCTGCGACTGGTACCGGCTGCGCCATGAGGAGGCGCTGACGCCGCAGGCGGTGGTGCGCCTGGCGGAAGCCGCCTATGAGAAATACGGTTTTAACGACTTCAAGCTGAAAGGCGGGGTGCTGGCCGGCGAAGAAGAAGCTGATGCAGTCACCGCGCTGGCGGAGCGTTTCCCGCAGGCGCGCATCACGCTCGATCCGAACGGCGCCTGGTCGCTGGAGGAAGCGATCCGTCTGGGCAGGCGGCTGCGCAACGTGCTGGCTTACGCCGAGGATCCGTGCGGCGCCGAGCAGGGCTTCTCCGGTCGCGAAGTGATGGCGGAGTTCCGCCGCGCCACCGGCTTGCCGACCGCCACCAATATGATCGCTACCGACTGGCGCCAGATGCACCATACGCTGCAGCTGCAGTCGGTGGATATCCCGCTGGCGGATCCGCACTTCTGGACCATGCAGGGATCGGTGCGGGTGGCCCAGCTGTGCCACGAATTCGGTCTGACCTGGGGATCGCACTCCAATAACCATTTCGATATCTCGCTGGCGATGTTCACCCACGTGGCCGCCGCCGCGCCGGGCAACATCGCCGCCATTGATACCCACTGGATCTGGCAGGAAGGCAACCAGCGCCTGACGCGCGAACCGCTGACCATCGCCGGCGGCCGCGTGGCGGTGCCGCAGAAGCCGGGGCTGGGGATCGAGCTGGATCGCGATCGCCTGATGAAGGCGCATGAGCTGTATAAAACCCACGGCCTCGGCGCGCGCGATGACGCGATGGGTATGCAGTTCCTGGTGCCGGATTGGGCCTTCGATAATAAACGCCCTTGCCTGGTGCGCTAATCCGCTTTGTTCGTCTTTTCACCCTTCAACGTAAAGGATACGCCATGAACAGTTGTCACAACCGCTTTCGTCAGTCTCTGCAGCAGGGGGAAACCCTTATCGGCTGTTGGTCGGCGCTGGGCAATCCGATCTCGACCGAAGTGCTGGGGCTGGCCGGTTTCGACTGGCTGGTGCTGGACGGCGAGCATGCGCCGAATGATATCACCACCTTTGTGCCGCAGCTGATGGCGCTGAAGGGCAGCAGCAGTGCGGCGGTGGTGAGGCCGCCCTGTAACGAGCCGGTGATTATCAAACGCCTGCTGGATATCGGTTTTTTTAACTTCCTGATCCCGTTTGTGGAGAGTGAAGAGCAGGCGTTGCAGGCGGTGGCGGCCACGCGCTATCCGCCGGCCGGCATTCGCGGCGTGTCGGTCTCCCACCGCAGCAACGGCTACGGCACGGTCAGCGATTACTTCAGCAGCGTTAACGACAATATCAGCGTGCTGGTGCAGATCGAAACGCAGGCGGGCATCGACCATCTGGATGCCATTGCCGCGGTGGAGGGCGTTGACGGTATCTTCGTCGGCCCCGGGGATCTGTCCGCCGCGCTGGGGTATCTCGGCCAGCCGAATCATCCGCAGGTGCAGGCGGCTATTCGGCACATCTTTGAGCGTGCGGCGGCGGCGGGGAAACCGAGCGGCATTCTGGCACCGGCCGAAGCCGATGCGCGCCGCTATCTGGAGTGGGGGGCGAAATTTGTCGCCGTCGGCAGTGATTTAGGCGTGCTGCGCGGTGCGACGCAGGCGCTGCGCGACCGTTTTAAACCTGGTGTGAAATAAGGAGCAGAAGATGAAAATTGGATTTATCGGCCTGGGCATTATGGGCAAACCGATGAGCAAAAACCTGTTGAAAGCCGGCTATGCGCTGGTGGTGCTGAATCATCGGGCGGAAACCACCGCCGAGCTGAGCGAGCTGGGTGCGGAGAGCGCCGATACGCCTAAAGCGGTGGCTGCGCAGTGCGACATCGTGATCACCATGCTGCCCAACTCGCCGCAGGTGCAGGAGGTAGTGCTGGGGGAGAACGGCGTTATCGAGGGGGCGAAACCGGGCTCGGTGGTGATTGATATGAGTTCGATCGCGCCGCTGGCCAGCCGGGAAATCAGCGCCAGACTGGCGGAAAAGCAGGTTGCCATGCTGGATGCGCCGGTCAGCGGCGGCGAACCTAAGGCGATTGACGGCACGCTGTCGGTGATGGTCGGCGGCGAGAAGGCGGTGTTCGACCGCTGCTATGAAGTGATGAAGGCGATGGCCGGCTCGGTGGTGCATACCGGCGAGATCGGCGCCGGCAACGTGACGAAACTGGCGAACCAGGTGATCGTCGCGCTGAATATCGCCGCGATGTCGGAAGCGCTGGTGCTGGCCACCAAGGCCGGCGTCGATCCTGAACGGGTATATCAGGCGATTCGCGGCGGGCTGGCGGGCAGCACGGTGCTGGACGCCAAAGCGCCGATGGTGCTGGCGCGTAATTTCAAACCGGGGTTCCGCATCGAATTGCACATCAAGGATCTGGCTAACGCGCTGGACACTTCGCACGGCATCGGCGCGCAGCTGCCGCTGACCTCGGCGGTGATGGAGATGATGCAGGCGCTGCGGGTCGACGATCTGGGCGGTGCGGACCACAGCGCTTTGGCCTGTTATTACGAGAAGTTGGCCAAAGTCCAAGTCACGAGTTAGGGATTGTGCAGGCAGCTTATGAAAATAGTGATCGCGCCGGATTCATATAAAGAGAGTTTATCCGCGCTGGCGGTGGCCACCTGCATTGAGGACGGGTTCCGCGAGGTGTTTCCCGCGGCGGAATTCGTCAAACTGCCGCTGGCCGACGGCGGAGAAGGAACGGTGGAAGCCATGGTGGCGGCGACCGGCGGGCGGATTATCACGGTGGAGGTCACCGGGCCGCTAGGCGAGACGACGCCGGCGTTTTTCGGCCTGTCCGGCGACGGACGCAGCGCGTTTATCGAGATGGCGGCGGCCAGCGGGTTGGAGCGGCTGCCCGCCGGGCGGCGCAACCCGCTGAAAACCACCTCCTACGGCACCGGTGAGCTGATCCGCTGCGCGCTGGAGCATGGCGTCAGGCACTGCATTATCGGCATTGGCGGTAGTGCGACCAATGACGGCGGCGCAGGCATGGTGCAGGCGCTGGGCGCGCGGCTGCTGGACGAGCGCGGCGAGGAGATCGGTTTTGGCGGCGCCGCGCTGGCGACGCTGGCGCAGATAGATCTCAGCCGGTTGGACGCGCGTATCGACCAGTGCCGGTTTGAGGTGGCCTGCGATGTGACCAACCCGCTGACCGGCCCGGAGGGCGCCTCCGCCATTTTCGGCCCTCAGAAGGGGGCGACGCCGCAGATGGTGGCGGAACTGGACGGCGCGCTGGGCCACTATGCGCAGGTGATCAAGCGTACGCTGGGCGTGGATGTCGAGCAGGTGCCCGGCGCCGGCGCGGCCGGCGGCATGGGCGCCGGACTGTTGGCGTTTTGCCGGGCGGAGCTGCGCCAGGGGATTGAGATCGTCACCGAGGCGTTGGGGCTGGACGCGTTGGTGCGTGACGCGACGCTGGTGATCACCGGCGAAGGACGCATCGATAGCCAGAGCATCAAAGGCAAGGTGCCGATTGGCGTGGCGCGGGTCGCCAAACGTTACGGCAAACCGGTGATCGGCATTGCCGGCAGCCTGAGCGACGACGTCGGCGTGGTGCATCAGCACGGAGTGGATGCGGTGTTCAGCGTGCTGTATCGCGTCTGTACGCTGGAAGAGGCGTTGCACGACGCTGCCGAAAACGTGCGGGCGACGGCGCGCAATATTGCGGCGACGCTGAAGGTGGCGCAGGGGCAGTAACGGCGGCCTCTTCCTGACGGGGAAGAGGCCGTATTCTGACGGTTAACCCAGGTGTTTTCTGGCCGCCTGGCTGACCAGCTCGATTTCATCGAGCAGCTCCAGCCACTCCGGCTCCAGATCCTCGATGGCGACGCCCTGACGCAGCTGTTGTTCAATATAGAAGCAGGTCTGCTTCAGCCGCGGCACGCCGCTGTAGCTGCAGCTGCCGTGCAGTTTGTGGATCAGATCCAGCAGCGTGTCGTCCTGCGCGCCGTCCAGCACCGCCTGTACCCGTTCTTTCACCTGCGGCAGGAAGTCGAGCAGCATTTGCAGCAGATCGCGCGCCAGATCCTGTTTATTGGCCGCCTGACGCAGCGCCAGCGACCAATCCAGCGACGCCGTCGGCTCCGCGTTCGGCGGCGGCGTTGTCTCCGTCTCCTGCGCGCCGCTGTGGTAGCGCGACAGGACGTGCGTCAGCATCGCTTCGTCGATCGGCTTCGCCAGGTAATCATCCATGCCGGCCTGCAGCAGATGCTCCCGTTCGCCGCTGACCGCGTGGGCGGTGACCGCGACGATAGGCGTGGAGTTATGGTGCGGCATTTGGCGGATCAGCTCGCTGGTGCGGATGCCGTCGATATTCGGCATCTGGATATCCATCAGAATCAGATCCAGCACGTTGTCGCGCGCCAGCGCAATGGCTTCTTCGCCGCTTTCGCACAGCAGCGTTTTTTCCACCTGCTCCGCCAGCAGGGTGCCGATCAGCTTCAGGTTGGCCGGATTGTCGTCCACCGCCATCACGGTCAGCGGCAGGCGTTTACGCGCCGGTGCGGCCAGCTCCTGACGCGGCGTTTCCATGCGCAGCAGCGGGAACAGGCGGGTGCTGGTGACCGGTTTGACCAGACAGCCCACCGCGCCCTGTTCTTTCAGCATTTCGGCGTCGATCTGCGACTGGTACGGCAGGGCCAGAATCACCCGTCCGGCGTAATTAAGCGCCTTCAGCAGTTTGTCCTGATGCTGCGCCATGTTGTCGCGGAACGGGATCGGCACGCCCACCAGCATAAAGTCGTAATCGCCGTCGGGCAGTTGGCCGAGGGTCGGCGAATGAGTGACGACCAGCGGCGTGGCGTTGAGCATGTTCAGCGTCGCCTGCGCCGCCGTCGGGTTGGATTCGATATAGGCCAGCGTCTTGCCGCTCAGTTCCGGCAGGCAGGGCTGGCGCGTCATCATGTCTTCATTCAGATCCAGGGTAATATGGAACCAGAAGGTGGATCCGCGGTTAAGCTGGCTGTGGAAACAGATATCGCCGTTCATCTCTTTCACCAGCTTCTGGGTGATCACCAGACCGAGGCCGGTGCCGCCGTGGCGGCGCGAGATGCTGGCGTCCGCCTGCCGGAATGCCTGGAACAGCTGCGACTGCTGGCGTTCGGAGATGCCGATGCCGGTGTCGTGGATCTGTACCTCCAGCTCGACCTGACGCTCCAGCTGGTTGCGCAATTCCACCCGGATATCGATATTGCCGGTTTCAGTAAATTTGACCGCGTTGCCCAGCAGGTTGGTGATCACCTGCTGCAGGCGCAGCGAGTCGCCGATCACCTGTTCCGGCACGTCGTTATGGACATCGAGCGTCAGCTCCAGCCCTTTTTCATGGGCGGAAGGCGCCAGCAGCACGATCACTTCGTCCAGCGTTTCGCGCAGCGCGAATGGAATATGCTCCAGCACCAGCTTGCCGGCTTCCAGCTTGGAGAAATCCAGCACGTCGTTGATGATGGTCAGCAGGTTGTTTGCCGAGCGCTCGATGGTTTGCAGGTAGTCGTTCTGGGTGGCGCTCAGTTCGGTTTTCAGCATCTGGCGGGTAAAGCCGATCACGCCGTTCAGCGGGGTGCGCAGCTCGTGCGACATATTGGCCAGGAACTCGGATTTGATGCGCGCGGCTTCCTGCGCGCGCTTTTTAGCCAGATCCAGCTCGACATTCTGGATCTCCATCTGCTCCAGCGTTTCACGCAGGTCAAACGTCGCCTGATCGATATTCTGCTGCATCTCTTCGTGATAGGCGGTTAGCGACATCGCCATGGAGTTGATGCCGTTTTTCAGCATATGCAGTTCGCCGAGCATAAAGCCTTCCACCCGGCTGTCGAGCTGGCCGCGGCGGATACGGTCGACGGTGTTGACCATATTGCGGATCGGCCCGGTGACGTCGCGCATCAGCCGGTAGGCGAACAGGATGGCGATACACATGCACAGCAGCAACAGCAGCGTGGAGACAAACACCTCTTTGTACTGCTGCAGGCGCACCGACTGCAGATCCAGCTCGATGGCCACATAGCCGAGGTTATTGTCGCCGTGCGCGCCGCTTTCGGCGGCCTCGTCGGGGTATTGGTTCTCCGACAGGATCGGCGTACGCAGGATCAGCGAGTCGCCGCGGCGCGTCAGCATCAGATCGGTGGGCAATGGCACACCTTTCGGGATCTGCAACTGGGCGAAATTATGGTGATAATTGGAAGTGACAAACAGGTTGTTCTGCGCGTCGAACACGGTGATGGAGCGCACGATATCGGAGTGGCGGCGGTGCAGCAGGCTGACCAGCTGGCGCACCGACTCACGGCTGCGGAAGGTCATGCCGTATTCGCTGGCGACGGCGAGCGGTTCGATAATGCTGGCGCCGGCGTCCACCAGCTGCTCCTGCAGCTCATTATAACGATGCACGACGAAGAAGGTACTGAGCAACAGGCCGATCAATAATGTAGGGGCCAGAATCAATATCATCATGCGCGCGCGCAGGCTGTATTTGGTCATGGGATTCCAATGTGGGAGAATTGCGCTAATCCTAGCTTAATGAACCAGCAACCGACAATTTTATGGCGCAATTCTACTCTCCCAAACGCCGCGTGACGACCCGGCAGCACACACAAATCTTCACCGTGACGGTGAGCGACCTCGATCCCTTCGGTCAGGGCGTGGCGCGCCACAACGGTAAAGCGGTGTTTATCCCGGGCGTACTGCCGGGCGAACAGGCGGAAATTCAGCTGACGGAAGACAAGCGTCAGTTCGCCAAAGGCAAGCTGAAACGCCTGCTGAGCCGCAGCCCGCAGCGGGTGGAGCCGCGCTGTCCGCACTTCGGCGTCTGCGGCGGCTGCCAACAGCAGCATGCGGATGAAAGCCTACAGCAGCAGAGCAAGGCGGCGGCGCTGGGACGGATGATCGCCCGCGAAACCGGCGTCAGCGTGCCGCAGGAGGCGGTAATCGCCGGGCCGCAATACGGCTATCGCCGGCGCGCGCGTCTGGGGCTGATGTGGCAGCCGAAGCGGCAAACCCTGCAGATGGGCTTTCGTCAGGCTGGCTCCAGCGAGCTGGTGTCGGTGACTCAGTGCCCGGTGCTGGCGCCGGAACTGGAGCGGCTGCTGACGCCGCTGCGCGCCTGCCTGAGCGGGCTGCAGGCGGTGAAGCGTCTGGGGCATGCCGAACTGGTGCTGGCGGACAACGGGCCGCTGCTGGTGTTGCGGCACCTGGACGCGCTGAGGCCGGCCGACCGCGAGGCGCTGCTGACCTTCGCCCGGCAAAATGCCGTAACGATTTATTTGGCGTCGGACAGCGAACAACTGGAGAAACTGTGCGGTGATACGCCGTATTATCAGGTTGACGGGCTACGCTTAGACTTCAGTCCGCGCGACTTTATTCAGGTGAACGATGCGGTAAACCAGCAGATGGTGGCGCAGGCGCTGGAGTGGCTGGAGATTCAGCCCGACGATCGGGTGTTGGATCTGTTCTGCGGCATGGGCAATTTCACCCTGCCGCTGGCGCGGCGGGCGAAATCGGTGGTCGGCATCGAAGGTGTTGCCACGCTGGTAGCGAATGGGCAATATAATGCACATAAGAATTTGCTGAGTAATGCGTCGTTTTTTCATCAGAATCTGGAAGAGGACGTGGAGCGGCAGCCTTGGGCTCAACAGGGATTTGATAAGGTTATGTTGGATCCTGCCCGGGCGGGCGCGGCTGGAGTGATGTCACATATTGTAAAACTGGCGCCGACGCGGGTGGTGTACGTTTCCTGTAACCCCACCACGCTGGCGCGCGACAGCAAAACGTTGCTGTCCGCCGGTTATCGTCTTGCGCGTGTGCGTATGCTGGATATGTTCCCGCACACGGGGCATCTTGAATCAATGGCGCTGTTTATTCGTCAGGAATAGCGGTTGCCTGTGGTCGCTGCAAAGTAGGGAGAAGGTATGGTTGCGGTAAGAAGTGCACATTTGAACACGGCAGGTGAATTCGCTCTCGATGAGTGGCTTGCCGGTCTTGGGCTACCCAACCCGCAGTCCGTTGAACGGCTGGCCGATACCTGGCGCTATTGCGAGCAACAGACCAAAGACCATCCGGACGCGCCGAAACTGCTGGGTCGCGGTCTGGAGATGGTGGAAATTCTCTCGACCCTCAGCATGGACAACGACAGCATGCGCGCCGCGCTGCTGTTCCCGCTGGCCGACGCCGGTCTGGTGCAGGAAGAGACCCTGAACGAGGCGTTCGGCAACAATATCGTCGCGCTGGTACACGGCGTGCGCGATATGGATGCGATTCGCCAGCTGAAGGCGACCCACAACGACTCGATGGGCTCCGAGCAGGTCGATAACGTGCGCCGCATGCTGTTGGCGATGGTGGAAGATTTCCGCTGCGTGGTGATCAAACTGGCGGAACGTATTGCCCACCTGCGTGAAGTGAAAGACGCGCCGGAAGATGAACGGGTGCTGGCGGCCAAGGAGTGCTCCAATATCTATGCGCCGCTGGCCAACCGCCTGGGTATCGGCCAGCTGAAGTGGGAGCTGGAGGATTTCTGCTTCCGCTACCTGCATCCGGAAGAATACAAGCGCATCGCCAAGCTGTTGCATGAACGCCGTATCGACCGCGAACAGTTTATTGATGATTTTGTTGCTTCGCTGCGCAAGGCGATGGCGGACGAAGATATCCGGGTGGAAATCTACGGCCGTCCCAAGCATATCTACAGCATCTGGCGCAAAATGCAGAAAAAGGCGCTGGCGTTCGACGAGCTGTTCGACGTGCGTGCGGTGCGCATCGTGGCCGAACGGCTGCAGGACTGCTATGCGGCGCTTGGCATTGTGCATACCCATTTCCGTCATCTGCCGGACGAGTTCGACGACTATGTCGCCAACCCGAAACCCAACGGCTATCAGTCGATCCACACCGTGGTGCTCGGCCCGCGCGGCAAAACGGTCGAGATCCAGATCCGTACCCGCCAGATGCACGAGGACGCCGAGCTGGGCGTCGCCGCGCACTGGAAATACAAAGAGGGCGCCGGTGTTACGGTGCGTTCCGGTTACGAAGAGCGCATCGCCTGGCTGCGTAAGCTGATCGCCTGGCAGGAAGAGATGGCCGACTCCGGCGAAATGCTCGACGAAGTGCGCAGCCAGGTGTTCGACGACCGGGTGTACGTGTTTACGCCGAAGGGCGACGTGGTCGACCTGCCGGCCGGCTCAACGCCGCTGGACTTTGCCTACCATATCCACAGCGACGTCGGCCACCGCTGCATCGGCGCCAAGATCGGCGGGCGCATCGTGCCGTTCACCTATCAGCTGCAGATGGGCGACCAGATTGAAATTATCACTCAGAAGCAGCCGAACCCGAGCCGCGACTGGCTGAATCCGAACCTTGGCTACGTCACCACCAGCCGCGGACGTTCGAAGATTCATAACTGGTTCCGTAAGCAGGATCGCGATAAAAACATCCTGGCCGGCCGCCAGATGCTGGACAACGAACTGGAACACCTTGGCATCAGCCTGAAAGAGGCGGAAAAACTGCTGATCCCGCGCTACAACATGAACTCGCTGGACGAAGTGCTGGCGGCGATTGGCGGCGGGGATATTCGCCTCAATCAGATGGTGAACTTCCTGCAGAGCAAGTTCAATAAGCCGAGCGCCGAAGAGCAGGATCGCGAAGCGCTGCGCCAGCTGGTGCAGCATAAGGCGCCGCCGGCGACCCGCAAGAAAGACGATGGCCGGGTGGTGGTGGAGGGCGTCGGCAATCTGATGCACCACATCGCCCGCTGCTGCCAGCCGATTCCGGGCGACGATATCGTCGGCTTTATCACTCAGGGGCGCGGTATCTCCATCCACCGCGCCGATTGCGACCAGCTGACCGAACTGCAATCCCACGCGCCGGAGCGCATCGTCGACGCCGTGTGGGGGGAAAGCTATTCCAGCGGTTATTCGCTGGTGGTGAGGGTGATGGCCAACGATCGCAGCGGCCTGCTGCGTGATATCACCACCATCCTCGCCAACGAAAAGGTGAACGTACTGGGCGTCGCCAGCCGGAGCGATACCAAAAAGCAGATGGCCACCATCGATATGGATATCGAAATCTACAACCAGCAGGTGCTGGGCCGGGTGCTGGCGAAGCTGAACCAGCTGCCGGATGTGATAGATGCCAAGCGTCTGCACGGCAGCTGAATCCCGGCGTCTTTCACACCGCCTCGTTGTTGCCGCCTAAATGCGGTGCGAAACCCATTGGGGATTCAGGTGCCTGGCGTCTGGGTGCGGCGCAGCTGTTGAAATACAACGCGAAACCTATTGAGCCATCAAGGAGACGGACGCCATAATGAGCGTCCGTTCTTTTTCAGAGATTTTGCCATGACCCCATCTACTCCGCTGCAGCGTCTGCTCAATATCATGAAAACGCTGCGCGACCCGCAGGCGGGCTGCCCGTGGGACCGCAAGCAAACCTTCGCTACTATCGCGCCGTATACGCTGGAAGAAACGTATGAGGTGCTGGATGCCATTGAGCGCCAGGACTACGCCGACCTGCGCGATGAGCTGGGCGATCTGCTGTTTCAGGTGGTGTTCTACGCCCAGATGGGGCAGGAGGAGGGGCTGTTTGATTTTGACGAGGTGTGCACCGCCATCAGCGACAAACTGGAGCGCCGCCACCCGCACATCTTCGGCGACGCTGACGCTGCGGACAACGCGACGATTGCGGCGCGCTGGGAGCAGTTGAAGGCCGGCGAGCGGGCAGAGAAAGCGCTGCACTCGGCGTTGGACGATATCCCCACTGCACTGCCGGCGTTGATGAAGGCGCATAAAATTCAGAAGCGCTGCGCCGCGGTAGGCTTTGACTGGCATACGCTCGGCCCGGTGCTCGACAAGGTGCATGAAGAGATTGACGAAGTGATGCACGAAGCGCAGCAGGCGGTGGTGGACCAACAAAAGCTGGAAGAGGAAATCGGCGACCTGCTGTTCGCCACGGTGAATCTGTCGCGCCATCTGGGCCACAAGGCGGAAAACGCACTGCAGGTTGCCAACCGCAAGTTCGAGCGGCGCTTCCGTCAGGTAGAAGGCATTATCGCGCAGCAGGGGCTGGCGATGGCGGAGGCGACGCTGGAACAGATGGAAGACGCCTGGCAGCAGGTTAAGCAGCAGGAAAACTAAATGCGTTTTGCGCTGTCTGATTTAGCGTAACGGCATCCGGCGGCTTGTTTGATCGATCACAATGTTCGCTCGGGCTGAAACGGTTAAGCTTATCGTCAGTTGCGGATACGGCGCAGCGGCGCCTGCTAAAAAAGCCAACAAACTGAAATGTAAGGCGTTTTAGTGGCTCTGACGTGCGTTAATCGACGGTTTTTATCGCTAACCCTTTGTTTTAAAAGCCTACCCGGATGGCGGTAAACGGCAAAAACCTGAGGAACTCGCGGGGATGACAGAGATGATGGAGAGTAAAACGATCGTTTGTAGGTCAAGACAGGTTCGGGTATACTACTTTCCCGTCTTGGTTCTTCCATCGTCTTTAAACCTAAACTCTCAGGTTCAGCATGACAACTAATTATATTTTTGTGACCGGCGGGGTCGTATCCTCTCTGGGTAAAGGCATTGCCGCAGCCTCTCTGGCGGCTATTCTTGAAGCCCGTGGCCTCAACGTTACCATCATGAAACTGGACCCGTACATCAACGTGGATCCGGGCACCATGAGCCCGATTCAGCATGGGGAAGTTTTCGTCACCGAAGACGGCGCAGAAACCGATCTGGACTTGGGTCACTACGAGCGCTTCATCCGTACCAAAATGACGCGCCGCAACAACTTCACCACCGGCCGCATCTATTCCGACGTGCTGCGTAAAGAACGCCGCGGCGACTATCTGGGCGCGACCGTACAGGTTATTCCGCACATCACCAACGCGATCAAAGAACGCATCATCGAAGGCGGCGAAGGCCACGACGTGGTGCTGGTGGAAATCGGCGGCACCGTCGGCGATATCGAATCGCTGCCGTTCCTCGAAGCTATCCGCCAGATGGCGGTGGAAGTGGGCCGTGAGCACACGCTGTACATGCACCTGACGCTGGTGCCGTACATGGCCGCAGCCGGTGAAGTGAAAACCAAACCTACTCAGCATTCCGTTAAAGAGCTGCTTTCCATCGGTATTCAGCCGGACGTGCTGATTTGCCGTTCCGATCGCGCCGTTCCGGCCAATGAGCGGGCAAAAATTGCGCTGTTCTGCAACGTGCCGGAAAAAGCGGTTATCTCCCTGAAAGACGTTGATTCTATTTATAAAATCCCAGGCCTATTGAAATCTCAGGGGCTTGATGATTATATTTGTAAACGATTCAGCCTCAACGCGCCGGAAGCCAACCTGGCCGAGTGGGAGCAGGTTATTTACGAAGAAGCCAATCCGGGCGGCGAAGTGACCATCGGTATGGTCGGCAAGTATGTCGAACTGCCGGACGCCTATAAATCCGTGATTGAGGCGCTCAAGCACGGCGGCCTGAAAAACCGCGTAACCGTGAATATCAAGCTGATTGATTCGCAGGACGTGGAGACGCGCGGCGTGGAAGTGCTGAAAGGGCTGGATGCTATCCTTATCCCTGGCGGCTTCGGCTATCGCGGCGTGGAAGGCAAAGTGATGACCGCACGCTATGCGCGCGAGAACAATATTCCTTATCTGGGCATTTGCCTGGGTATGCAGGTGGCGCTGATGGAGTTTGCCCGTCACGTTGCGGGTATGGAAAACGCCAACTCCACCGAATTTGAGCCAGACTGTAAGTACCCGGTCGTGGCGCTGATTACCGAGTGGCGCGACGAAGACGGCAACGTTGAAGTGCGCAGCGAAGAGAGCGACCTGGGCGGCACCATGCGCGTCGGCGGCCAGCAGTGTCATCTGAGCGACGACAGCCTGGTGCGTCAGATGTACGGCGAGCCGACCATCGTCGAGCGTCACCGCCACCGTTATGAAGTTAACAATATGCTGTTGAAGCAGATTGAAGCCGCCGGGCTGCGCGTAGCCGGCCGCTCTGCGGACAACAAGTTGGTTGAAATTATCGAGCTGCCGGACCATCCATGGTTCGTCGCTTGTCAGTTCCACCCGGAATTCACTTCGACGCCGCGTGATGGGCATCCGCTGTTCGCCGGTTTTGTGAAGGCGGCGGCTGACCAGCAGAAGCGTCAGGAGAAGTAACGTTTTAGCGACAACGCGCGGTGAGAACCGCGCGTTGTTTGTCTGGAGTTTTAGTTAACTTGTGACTTGAGGAAAACCTACTATGTCCAAAATCGTTAAAGTCATCGGCCGTGAAATCATCGACTCACGCGGTAACCCAACTGTAGAAGCCGAAGTTCACCTGGAAGGCGGTTTCGTTGGTCTGGCTGCTGCGCCGTCAGGTGCTTCTACCGGTTCCCGTGAAGCGCTGGAACTGCGTGACGGTGACAAGTCTCGTTTCCTGGGTAAAGGCGTACTGAAAGCCGTTGCCGCAGTAAACGGTCCAATCGCTGAAGCCGTGGTGGGCAAAGATGCCAAAGACCAGGCTAACATCGATAAGATCATGATCGAACTGGACGGCACCGAGAACAAATCCAAGTTCGGCGCCAACGCCATTCTGGCGGTTTCCCTGGCTGCTGCTAAAGCTGCCGCTGCCTCCAAAGGCATGCCGCTGTTCGAGCACATTGCTGAACTGAACGGTACCCCAGGCAAATTCTCCATGCCTCTGCCAATGATGAACATCATCAACGGCGGTGAGCACGCTGACAACAACGTCGACATTCAGGAATTCATGATTCAGCCGGTTGGCGCGAAGACCCTGAAAGAAGCGGTGCGCATGGGCTCTGAAGTGTTCCACCACCTGGCGAAAGTGCTGAAATCCAAAGGCATGAACACCGCTGTCGGCGACGAAGGCGGCTACGCGCCAAACCTGGGTTCCAACGCTGAAGCGCTGGCGGTTATCGCGGAAGCGGTAAAAGCAGCGGGCTACGAACTGGGCAAAGATATCACCCTGGCGATGGACTGCGCAGCGTCCGAATTCTACAAAGACGGCAAGTACGTGCTGGCCGGCGAAGGCAACAAAGCCTTCACCTCTGAAGAGTTCACCCACTTCCTGGAAGAGCTGACCAAACAGTACCCGATCGTTTCCATCGAAGATGGTTTGGACGAGTCTGACTGGGACGGCTTCGCTTACCAGACCAAAGTACTGGGCGACAAAATCCAGCTGGTTGGCGACGACCTGTTCGTCACCAACACCAAGATCCTGAAAGAAGGTATCGAAAAAGGCATCGCCAACTCTATCCTGATCAAGTTCAACCAGATCGGTTCTCTGACCGAAACCCTGGCGGCGATCAAGATGGCGAAAGATGCCGGCTACACCGCGGTTATCTCTCACCGTTCCGGTGAAACCGAAGACGCAACCATCGCTGACCTGGCGGTAGGTACTGCAGCAGGCCAGATCAAAACCGGTTCTATGAGCCGTTCTGACCGCGTTGCCAAGTACAACCAGCTGATTCGTATCGAAGAAGCGCTGGGCGAGCGTGCGCCGTTCAATGGTCTGAAAGAAGTTAAAGGCCAGTAATAATCGCGAATTGTCGCGAATAATAAAAACCCGCTGCGGCGGGTTTTTTTATGCCAGTCCGCAGAGAAATTATATGCCGGTTATTTATTAATATCTCATCATTTATTTTTTCTTTTCCGGTGATATTTATTGTTAATAACCATAGCGTTAATTATTTATTCTTTTTTTGCTGGCATTATAACCTTTCATCACTAGACTTATATTCCGTAAGGATATTCTTTATCACTTTCGCCGGCCTGGCGCCGGGTTGAATGGAGATATCATGCGGAAAAGAATCGTGATTGTCGGTGGCGGCACCGGCGGCACCATGCTGGCCAACATTCTGGCGCGCAAACTACATCGTGAAATTATTAATAATAAAGTTGAGTTATTAATGATTTCTCAAACGGCGGCGCATTATTTCAAACCGGCCTTTATGTATGTCGCGTTTAACGCATTTTTTAAACATGAATTAATGCGTGCGCAGCAAAGTCTGTTACGTCCGGAAATTAAATTTATTGTCGATAAAGCGGAGGGCGTTGATTTTCAGCAGCGTCGCTTATTTACCGCCAGCGGCAATAATTATGACTATGACTTTCTGGTCTTTGCCACCGGATGCCTGCCCTGGACGGAAAAAATTCCCGGGCTGGCCGAAGCCGGCGACCACTTTTATCAGTATCAGGCGGCACGCCGGCTGGCGGGTAAGCTGGCGACGATTGAAAAAGGGCGCATCTTTATCACCGTCTCTTTCCCGCAGACGCCCAACGTTCCGCATCAGTGCGGCATCGCGCCGATTGAAACCACTCTGATGCTGGATGAGTACCTGCGCCAGCGCGGCGTACGTAATCAGATAGAGATAATTTATACCTACCCGACCATTTCCCAGCTGCTGCGTAACTGTCTGTTTTTACAGCGTCCTACCGGCGAAGCGCTGCCGGAAATTTTTGCCGCGCGCGGCATTAAGCACCAGCGCGGCTTTACCCTGAATCAGGTGGATGCCGGGCGGCGCATCGCCTATTCCGCCGAGGGCGATGAACAACCGTTCGACATCCTGATGGCGACACCGCCGATTCGCGCGGTGGAAATGGTGCGCAATACCGGCCTGAGCGATATCGATAACGGCGAAGGATGGCTGCCGACCGACCCGCAGACGCTGCAGGTTTACGACCAGCAGGGGGTGTATGTGATCGGCGATACGGTCGACCTGCCGATCAGCAAGGCGGGCGGCTCCTGTCACAATCAGGCGCCGGTGATCGCCGACAATATCGTGGCGGAGATGCAGCTGGGCCATCCGGTGCGCCATTACGACGGCAAGGTGCAGGCGGTGGCGCAGTTCGGCCTGAGCAGCGGTATGCCGCTGGTGTATGACTATCGTCATGACGTCGTGCCAACCCCGGCCACCAAACTGGGCGGTATGTTACGCAACGGCGTGAACCGCGGTCTGTACTGGGCTGCGGTGCGCGGCCTGATATAACGGAGTGGAGCATGGAAAACACGCAGACTGAGGCGCTGGCGGCGCTGATGGAAAAACTGTCCCCGCTGCTGGCGAGCGGCCTGCTGAATAACGTGGTCGACGCGCTCTCGCTTACCTCGGATTTGATCGACATGGCGGATAGCGCGCTGGTCGAGAAGCTGGCTGCAGTGTTTGAAGACCTGACCAGCGCCGGCTGGGAAGGGGGGACGGCGCTGAAAATGGCCTATAGCGAACTGCAGCAGAATGAGCAGCCGGCGACCTTGCGCGGGCTGTATGCGCTGTTGCGTCAGCCGGAAACGCTGCTCGGGCTGATGTTGGTATTGCGCACTCTGAATATTATCGGCGGACGCATGCGCGCCGCGAGCCTACCGGCGGATGTCACACCGGAATAATCGTCACCATCCACGTCGAGGAGTCACTATGTCGTCAGCAAGCAAGCAGGCTTTCGCCACGCGGGCCATCCATCATGGCTATGACCCGCAGCAGTATCATGGCGCACTGTGCCCGCCGGTGTTTATGAGCTCCACCTTTACTTTCCCGTCGGCGGAATACGGCGGCGCCTGTTTTGCCGGCACCGAACCCGGCTATTTCTACTCGCGCATCGCCAATCCGACGCTTAACCTGCTGGAGCAGCGTATCGCCAATCTGGAGGGCGGTGAAGCGGCGGTGGCGTTTTCATCCGGCATGGGGGCGGTGACGGCCTGCTGCTGGACGCTGCTCGGGCCGGGCGATGAGCTGATTGTGGATGAAACGCTGTACGGCTGCACCTTCAGCTACTTCCATCATGGGCTGGAGCGTTTCGGCGTTAAGGTGACCCACGTCGATATGACGCAGCCGGAGGCGCTGGCGGCGGCGATCGGGCCACGCACCCGGCTGGTGTATTGTGAAACGCCGGCCAACCCCAATATGCGGTTGGTGGACATTGCGGCGGTAGCGGCGATTACCCACCGGCATGCGGCGCTGCTGCTGGTGGATAACACCTACTGTACGCCTTATCTGCAGCAGCCGCTGGCGCTGGGGGCGGATATCGTCCTGCACTCGGCGACCAAGTACCTTGGCGGGCACGGCGATTTACTGGCCGGGGTGGTGGTGACCCGCGCCGAGCTGGCGCAGGATATCCGCCTGATCGGCCTGAAGGATATGAACGGCGCGGTGCTGTCGGCGCAGGATGCGGCGCTGCTGCTGCGCGGGCTGAAAACCCTGCCGCTGCGGATGGAACGCCACTGCGACACCGCGCAGCGCATTGCAGAAATGCTGGCGCGGCATCCGGCGGTCGAGCGGGTTTATTATCCGGGGCTGCCCGTCTTCCGGCAGTACCAACTGGCGCAGCGGCAGATGGCGCGCCCGGGCGGCATGATCGCCTTTGAGCTGAAGGGCGGCATGGCGGCGGGCATCCATTTCCTCAATGCGCTGCAGCTGATTCTGCGGGCGGTCAGCCTGGGAGATTGTGAATCATTGGCGGAGCATCCGGCCAGTATGACGCATTCGGCCTATAGCGAAGAGGAGCGCCACCGTCACCATATCAGCGACGGATTGATCCGGCTTTCCGCCGGGCTGGAAGACGCCGACGATCTGCTGGCGGATATCGAGCAGGCGCTGGCGCAATAAGGCGGGCCGGCAGGTGAAAGTAACAGGCCCACGCGGTAACCGGTGGGCCTTGTGCGTCAGGTTAAGGTGGGAGCAATCTCGGCCAGCGCGCGTTCATCAGCAATTAACGCCGCGCTGAGGGCGATATCCGGCGCGAGCCAGCGGTCCTGGTGATACGGGGCGATGTTTTGCCGCAGATAGCGCCAGGCGCGCCCCGTCCCGTCGCCGAAGCGGCAAGGGGTTAGGAATTCGAACGCCTGGGCTGCCAGCAGGTATTCAATGGCCAGAACCTGCTGGCAGTTCGCCAGCATCTGATGCACGCGTAACGCGGCGCTAGTGCCAAGGCTGAGGTGATCCTCCTGCAGTGCTGAGGTGACGTAATTATCCACGCTGCAGGGCTGGGCCAGCTGGCGGTTCTGCGCACAGAGTGAAGCGGCGACGTATTGCGCGATCATCATGCCGGAATTGACGCCGGGTTCGCTGACTAAGAATGCCGGCAGGCCGCTGACCAGCGGATTGACCAGCCTGTCGATGCGCCGTTCCGCAATACCGCCCAGTTCGGCGATGGCGATGGCCAGCAGATCGGCGGCCATCGCCACGGACTCGCCGTGGGGGTTGGCCTGCGATACGACGCGGTAGCATTCCGGCGAGCCGAGCAGCAGCGGGTTATCGGTAGCGCCGTTCAGTTCGCATTCAATCTGTTGCGTGGCGTGCGCCAACTGATCGCGGCAGGCGCCGTGGACCTGCGGTATGGCGCGCAGGCTTAGTGCGTCTTGCGTGCGGATGCCTTCGCTGGCGGCAATCAGCTCACTGTTCGCCAGCAATGCGCGCAGGTTACCGCCGACCTGTTGCATACCGGGGTGAGGCTTGAGTGCCAGGATCTCGGCGTCGAAGGCGGCGATCTGCCCGCGCAGCGCCTCGAAGCTCATGGCGCCCAGCACGTCGGCCCAGCGCGCCAGCCGCCAGGCATCGGCGAGCGCCAGGCAGGCAAGACCGGTCATACATGGCGTGCCGTTCACCAGACACAGTCCGTCTTTGGCGCCGAGCGACGGCTGCTCGAGCCCTTCGGCGGCGAATGCCTGGGCGGCGGAGACGAGCTGCCCGCGGTAGCTGACCTGTCCCATGCCCAGTAAGCTTACGCCGACATGCGCCATATGCGTCAGGTAGCCGACGGAGCCTTGTGAAGGCACCTGCGGCGTAATGCCCCGGTTAAGCAACGCCAGCAGCGTCTCCACGACGTGACGTTGAATCCCCGACTTGCCGTGGCTGTAGTTGACGATGGCGCAGCAGATAATCGCCCGCGTCTGCGGCACGCTGAGCGGTTCGCCGACGCCGCAGGCATGGCTCATCAGCGTGTTGCGCGACAGTTGCGCCAGCTGTTCGCCGTGCAGCGCCTGATTGCATAAGGCACCAAGCCCGGTGTTGACGCCGTAGGCGCGCTGTTCACCGGCGACGATATGCGTCACGATGGCCTGAGCGTTTTCGATCCGCCGCCAGGCGTTCTCGGTGAGGGCCAGCCGTGCGCCATCGCGGGCGACGGCGAAGACATCCTGCCAGCGCACGGGCTGGCTGCCGATCTCCACAACGGAAATATCATGCATGGCGGTATCCTCAGGCGCTGACCATGATATGCGGACGGGGTTTGTGCATATTTTCATCCAGGGCCAGCCGGCGCTGGACGAAGCGATTGACGTATTCGTCCGCCGGCTTACTCAGGATTTCCTGCGGCGTGCCGACCTGGATCAGGCGGCCGTCTTTCAGGATGGCGATGCGGTTGCCGATGCGCACCGCCTCGTCCAGATCGTGGGTGATAAAGACCAGCGTCTTGTGCAGATCTTTTTGCAGGGCCAGCAGCTGATCCTGCATTTCGGCGCGAATCAGCGGGTCGAGCGCGCTGAAGGCCTCATCCAGCAGGATAATATCGGTATCGGTCGCCAAGGCGCGCGCCAGACCGACGCGCTGACGCATACCGCCGGACAGCTGATGCGGATAGGATTTCTCGTATCCCGCTAACCCGACGGTATCAATCCAGTGGCGGGCGCGATCCTGATAGGCCTCTTTTTTGCCGCCGCGGATTTTCAGGCCATAGCTGACGTTTTCCAGCACCGTTTTATGCGGCAGCAGGCCGAAACTCTGAAAGACCATGCTGATTTGATGACGACGAAAATGCTCGAGCTGTTTTTCGTCGTAACGCAGAATGTCTTCACCGTCGATCAGGATTTCTCCGCTGGTGGGTTCGATCAGCCGGTTGATATGGCGCACCAGGGTGGATTTTCCAGAACCGGACAGCCCCATGATGACGAATATCTCGCCGGCTTTGATCGACAGGGAAAGATCGTGCACGCCGATCACGCAGCCGGTTTCCGCCTGCACTTCCTGCTTGGTTTTCCCCTGCCGGCTCAGCGCCAGCGCCGCTGCGGTCTTATGGCCGAAGATCTTGTAGACGTTTTTGATATCGATTTTGTTCATCATCATTACCCCGCAACCACGGCTGAGCGGCCATAGGCCTGAGTTATACGGTCAATCACCACCGCGAGAATCACTATGGCCAACCCGGCCTCCAGCCCCATGCCGACGTTTAACGTCTGAATGCCGACCAGCACGTCTTCCCCTAGCCCGCGGGCGCCGATCATGGAGGCCACCACCACCATCGACAGCGACATCATCGTGGTCTGATTGATGCCGGCCATAATGCTTGGCATCGCCAGCGGCAGCTGTACGCCGAAGAGTTTTTGCCAGCGGTTGGCGCCGAACGCGGTGGCGGACTCCATCACTTCGGCATCGACCTGACGAATGCCTAAATCCGTCAGGCGGATCAGCGGCGGCGTGGCGTAGATCACCGTGGCGAGAATCGCGGGGACTTTACCCAGCCCGAACAGCATCAGCACCGGGATCAGGTAGACAAAGCTGGGCATGGTTTGCATCACGTCCATCAAAGGCATCATCACGGCCCGCACGCGGTTGCTGCGGGCGGCCAGAATACCCAGCGGAATGCCGATCATGACGGCAAGCAGCGTGGCGACCAACACCAGCGCCAGCGTCAGCATTAATTTATCCCACAGTCCGGCGGCGCCGACCAGCAGAGTCAGGCCGACCATTACCGCCGTCGGCAGCCAGCGGCGCGTGGCATGCCAGCTCAGCAAGCCGACGATCGCCAGCATCAGCCACCAGGGCGTCATGCGTAGCAGGCTCTCCAATTGGATGACGACCCACAGCAGGTTGTCGGAAATAGCGCGGAAGGTATCGCCGTAATTGTTGACCAGGGTTTCAACCCAGCCGTTGATCCAATCGGCAATCGAGAAGGTAAAGCGTTCTGGAAACATGGTTAGCCCCTGTCTGAGCGCGGGGCCGGATGGCCCCGATGGTTATCGGTTTGACTGTGTTACAAGGACGCCTGAATTTTCTTCGCGGCGTCGTCGCTTACCCACTTTTGCCAAATTTCCGGATGCTGTTTGAAGAACGCCTGCGCCAGTTTTTCTGAGCTGATGCGCTTTTGTTTCATCAGCGCCAGATTCTGATTCAACAGATCCAGCGGCAGGTTTACCTTGCTCAACACCGTAACCAGTTCCGGCGCTTGCTGATTGAAGACCTGAGACAGGCCGACTTTGATATGAATTTGCTTATCCGCGCCTGGCTCCTCCAGTTTGACCAGATCGAGCTGGCCCATCATCGGCGTTGGCGACCAGTAGTAGAACAGAATGGGTTCGCCGCGGCGGTAGCCGGATAAAATCGCCGTATCCAGCGCCGGGCCGGTGCCGGGGCGGAAATTGGTGAACTTGTCGTCCAGCTTGAATTTTTTCAGGATGGCGGTGTTGTCCAATTCGCAGGTCCAGCCGGCGGGGCAGTTATAGAAACGACCTTTATCGGGTTCCTCCTGATCGCGGAACAGTGAGGCGTATTGGGTCAAATCCGCAATACTTTTCAGGTTCGGCGCCGCCGGTTTGATACCGCGCTTGGCATCGCCCGCGATCACATAGCGCGGAACGTACCAGCCTTCTTCAGCGCCGACGATGGGGGCGCCGACGCTGACCACCTTGCCGGCCGCTTCGGCCTTTTTCCAGACCTCGCTGCGGCCAATCCACTCTTCGGCAAACACCTGAATATCATCCGTGCTGACCGCCTGTTCCATCGTGATCGAGTTGCCCGGCAGGGTGTCGGTTTTACAGTCGTAACCCTTTTGTAGTACGTATTGCATGATATCGGTCAGGAGCATGCCGCTTTCCCAGTTCAGACCGGCGAACTTGACCGGTTTACCGGTTTCGCACCAGCCGGCGGCGTTGGCGCCGCCGCTGGCCAGTGCCAGTCCAAGTGTGATAAGCGGCAGCCGCAGTGTTTTCACCAACCCCGATGTTGTTGTTTGCATAGCAGTATTTCCCCGTTGTGTAGAGGGTAACGAATAAAGGCCCGGGAACGGCGGGCCTGATGACTACATATTCTGGGAGAGGGTCGCGACGGGTGAACCCCCGCCTTTTTTGCGCACCCACAGCCAGTAGGCCAGCGTGAGCAGTGCCACCCAGGCCAGTCCGACATACAGCGCGATGCGGCTCTCCTCAAAGTAACCGAGCAGGCCGATGACAAACACCATAAACGCCGTCGCCAGCGCCGGCGCGACCGGCCACCACGGCACCGGGAAGCTCAGCGCGGCGGCTTCCTCTTTGCTGATGGTGCGGCGCATCACAATCTGCGACAGCAGGATCATCAGCCACACCCACACGGTAGCGAAGGTGGCGATGGAGGCGATGATCATAAAGATCTGTTTCGGGATCAGGTAGTTGAGCACCACGCCGACCAGCAGGGCGATCGCCATCACCAGCACCGTCATCCAGGGAACGCCGTTGCCGGTCAGTTTGGTGAAGCTCCTCGGCGCCTGGCCTTCCTGCGCCATGCCGTACATCATCCGTCCGGCGCCGAAGATATCGCTGTTGATGGCGGAAATAGCGGCGGTGATCACCACCACGTTCAGCAGGTTGGCGGCCGATTCAATGCCCAGGCTGCTGAAGATCTCGACAAACGGGCTGCCGTTCTGGCCGATGCTGTTCCACGGATAGATCGCCATCAGCACCATCAGCGTCAGCACGTAAAACAGCAGGATGCGCAGCGGGACGGCGTTAATCGCCTTTGGCAGCACCTTGGCGGGATCCTTTGCTTCGCTGGCGGTGATGCCGATAATTTCAATCCCGCCGAAGGCGAACATCACCACCGCCAGCGAGGCCACCACGCCGCCGAAGCCGTTAGGCATAAAGCCGCCGTGCTGCCATAAATTGCTGAGGCCGGTGGCCTGCTGGGCCTGGCCGAAGCCAAACATCATCACCGCCGCGCCGCCGATAATCATGGCGACGATCGCCGCCACTTTGATCAGCGACAGCCAGAATTCCATTTCGCCGAATACTTTTACGCTGCACATATTCAGTGCGCCGATAAAGAGGATGATACTCAGCACCCAGACCCACTGGGCGACGTCCGGGAACCACAGCCCCATATAGATGCCGAAGGCGGTGACGTCGGCCAGCGCGACGATCACCATTTCAAAGGTATAGGTCCAGCCGGTGAGAAAACCGGCCAGCGGGCCGAGGTAACGGCTGGCGTAATGGCCGAACGAGCCGGAAACCGGCTGATGCACCGCCATCTCTCCCAGCGCGCGCATCACCATAAACACCGCCGCGCCGCCCACCAGATAGGCCAGCAGGACCGCCGGGCCGGCTAGCTGGATGGCGCCGGCGGAGCCGTAAAACAGGCCGGTGCCGATCGCCGAACCCAATGCCATAAACCGAATATGCCGCGCGTTAAGTCCGCGTCTGAGTTGTGTTGTGTCGCTACGCATGTTGCTTCCCGTTGTTGTTGTTTTGCGAAACAGGTACATGCTGCCCGCGCCGGGTGAAACGTACCCGGCGGGGCAGAACAAACTGCGTGGTCAGTATGTGGTTATGCCAGACTTGGCAGCAGCGCCGCAGGCAGCAGCGCTGTCAGGTGACGGGCCGCCAACAGCTGGCTGGCCGCTTCAATATCAGGGGCGAAGAAACGATCCTGATCGTAATGGCTGACCTGCTCGCGCAGCAGACGGCGCGCCTGCTCCAGCCCTTCGCTGGTGTGCAGCCCTTCGCGCAGATCCAGACCCTGGCAGGCGGCCAACCATTCGACCGCCAGAATGCCGCGCACGTTGTCGGCCATTTCCCACAGGCGACGCCCGGCGGCCGGCGCCATGGAGACGTGGTCTTCCTGGTTGGCGGAGGTTGGGATACTGTCGACGCTGGCCGGGTGCGCCAGCGCTTTGTTCTCACTGGCCAGCGCCGCGGCGGTCACCTGCGCGATCATAAAGCCGGAGTTAACGCCGCCATTTTTCACCAGGAACGGCGGCAACTGCGACATATGCTTATCCATCAGCAGTGAGATGCGGCGTTCGGACAGCGAGCCGATTTCGGCGAACGCCAGCGCCAGATTATCCGCGGCCATCGCCACCGGTTCGGCGTGGAAGTTGCCGCCGGACAGCACGTCGCCCTGTTCGGCGAACACCAACGGGTTATCGGACACCGCGTTGGCTTCGACAGCCAGAATCTCGCTGGCCTGACGAATTTGCGTCAGGCAGGCGCCCATCACCTGCGGCTGACAGCGTAGCGAGTAGGGATCCTGCACTTTTTCACAGTTGCGGTGCGAGTCGGACACTTCGCTGCGTTCGCCCAGCAGGTGGCGATAGGCCGCCGCCGCGTCGATCTGGCCGCGCTGGCCGCGAACCTCGTGAATGCGCGGATCGAACGGGCTGCGCGAACCCAGCGCCGCCTCTACGCTCAGGCTGCCGCAGACCGTGGCGGCGGCGTAGAGATCTTCCGCCTCAAACAGGCCGCGCAGTGCGAAAGCGGTGGACACCTGGGTGCCGTTCAGCAGGGCCAGCCCCTCTTTGGCCGCCAGCTGCAGCGGCTTCAGACCGGCTTTCGCCAGCGCGTCGCCGGCAGACAGCCACTCGCCCTGATAGCGCGCTTTGCCTTCCCCCAGCAGCAGCAGGCTCATGTGCGCCAGCGGCGCCAAATCGCCGGAGGCGCCTACCGAGCCTTTCAGCGGGATATGCGGATAGACCTCGGCGTTAACCAGCGCCATCAGCGCCTGCAGCACCTCCAGGCGGATGCCGGAGAAACCGCGCGACAGGCTGTTGATTTTCAGCACCATAATCAGGCGCACCAGGCTGTCGTCGGTCGGTGCGCCGACGCCGGCGGCGTGGGACAGCACGATGGAGCGCTGCAGATTTTCCAGATCGTCCCGGGCGATGCGGGTCGAGGCCAGCAGGCCAAAGCCGGTGTTGATGCCGTAGGTGGTGCGGTTCTCCTCGACGATGCGTTCAACGCAGGCGACGCTCTGTTCGATGGCGGCGTAAGCGTTGTCATCCAGGGTTAATTTGACCGGATGGTGATACACGTCGCGCAGTTCGGCGAGCGTCAGTTTGCCAGGGCGGATAGTGAGAGTTTTCATGCTTTTTTCCCCTGAGTGGCGGCAACCATTGGCAGGTTCAGACCCTGCTCGCGGGCGCAGTCGATGGCAATATCGTAACCCGCATCGGCATGGCGCATCACGCCGGTCGCCGGATCGTTGTGCAGAACACGGGCAATACGTTCGGCGGCTTCGTCGCTGCCGTCGCAGACGATCACCATGCCGGAGTGTTGTGAGAAGCCCATGCCGACGCCGCCGCCGTGGTGCAGGGAAACCCAGGTGGCGCCGCTGGCGGTGTTCAGCAGGGCGTTGAGCAGCGGCCAGTCGGACACGGCGTCGGAACCGTCCTGCATCGCTTCGGTTTCACGGTTCGGGCTGGCGACCGAACCGGAGTCCAGGTGATCGCGGCCGATGACGATCGGCGCTGACAGTTCGCCGCGGCGCACCATTTCGTTAAACGCCAGGCCCAGCTTGGCGCGCTGGCCCAGGCCGACCCAGCAGATGCGCGCCGGCAGGCCCTGGAAGCTGATGCGCTCACGCGCCATATCCAGCCAGCGGTGCAGGTGTTCGTCGTCGGGGATCAGCTCCTTGACCATCGCGTCGGTCTTGTAGATATCCTGCGGATCGCCGGACAGCGCGGCCCAGCGGAACGGCCCGATGCCGCGGCAGAACAGCGGACGAATGTAGGCCGGCACAAAGCCCGGGAAGTCGAAGGCGTTGTCGACGCCCATCTCTTTGGCCATCTGACGGATGTTGTTGCCGTAGTCAAAGGTCGGGATGCCCATCTGCTGGAACGCCAGCATTGCCTTGACGTGTTCCGCCATCGAGTTCTTGGCGGCCTTCACCACCACCGCCGGCTCGCGCTGGGCGCGTTCACGATACTCTTCCCAGCTCCAGCCCTGCGGCAGGTAACCGTTGAGCGGATCGTGGGCGCTGGTCTGGTCGGTGACCATATCCGGGCGTACGCCGCGTTTGACCAGTTCCGGCAGAACATCGGCGGCGTTGGCGCACAGCGCGACGGAGATCGCCTTGCCCTCGACGGTATAGCGCTTGATGCGCGCCAGCGCGTCATCCAGATCGCTGGCCTGTTCGTCGACGTAGCGGGTCTTCAGGCGGAAATCGATGCGGCTCTGCTGGCATTCGATATTCAGCGAGCATGCGCCGGCCAGCGTGGCCGCCAGCGGCTGCGCGCCGCCCATGCCGCCCAGGCCGGCGGTCAACACCCAGCGGCCCTGCAGGTTGCCGTCGTAGTGCTGGCGGCCGGCTTCGACGAAGGTTTCGTAGGTGCCCTGCACGATGCCCTGGCTGCCGATATAAATCCAGCTGCCGGCGGTCATCTGGCCGTACATTGCCAGCCCTTTGGCGTCCAGTTCGTTAAAGTGTTCCCAGGTGGCCCAGTGCGGCACCAGGTTGGAGTTGGCAATCAGCACGCGCGGCGCATTACTGTGGGTTTTGAACACGCCGACCGGCTTACCGGACTGCACCAGCAGCGTTTCGTCTTCTTCCAGCGTTTTCAGCGTTTCGACGATTTTGTCGTAGCAGTCCCAGTCGCGGGCGGCGCGGCCGATGCCGCCGTAAACCACCAGCTCATGCGGGTTTTCTGCGACTTCCGGATCGAGGTTGTTCATCAGCATGCGCAGCGGCGCTTCGGTCAGCCAGCTTTTTGCGTTTAATTGTGTGCCGCGAGGCGCGCGTACATCGACATTGCGAACTTTGTTATTTGCAGTCACAGCTCTTTCCTCAACTTGAAGTGTAGCAATTCAATCGGTGTGAATTGATGGCGTCGTTGCCTGCCCATCATGTCTGAATCGGGCGTCAGGTTTTATTAACATATACTTGTATGTACAAGCATATGCAATAGGGAATCAATTAACCGCTAAAATGGCATAAGTAAAAGTTATTTTTGTTTTTAATCATGTGGTTACTGTTTTATTGGCTCGGCACAGGGAAGAAAACGAGGCGAGGAATAGTGAGCTGACAGGCAAAAACGGATAAAAAATGCGTCATTTTTGAGCGTTAAATCACAATTAATTTACATAAGAATTACATGTCGGCGTGATGGATAAAAAAGCGTTATGGCGGGAGAGTCGGGCGCGGCCGGCCGCGCCCGTTGGCATCAAGGATTGGCCGTCTGCAGCGTCTTGCGGCGCGCCATTTTAACCAGCGTGGCGACGGCGGCAACGACCGCCGGCAGGCACAGGAACAGCAGAATGCTGTGCACTTCCCACTGCAGCGCCATCAGCTGCGCGCCAATCATCGTGCCGGCCACGCCGCCGAAACGGCCGATGCCCTGCATCCAGGCGATGCCGGTGGCGCGGCTGTGGGTCGGGTAAAAGGTGGCGGCCAGCGTTTGCAGCCCCGACTGTGCGCCGTTCATGGTAATGCCCATCAGGAAAATCAAGCCGCCCAGCAGAACGATATGGCGATCTTCGGTGGCCATGCCGACGATCAACAGCGCGGTGACGATGAAGCCGGCGGCGACCACCTTATGCGCGTTCCAGCGGTCCATCATCCAGCCGGCCATCAGGATGCCGGCGGTGCCGCCAAAGGTGAACAGCGAGGTCAGCATGGCGGACTGCTCCAGCTGATAACCCAGGCCCTGCATCAGAATCGGCATCCAGCTCAGCAGCATGTAGTAGATCACCAGCCCCATGCAGTAGGTGACCCACAGCATCAGGGTACCGAGCAGATAGGGGCGGCTGAACAGCAGGCCGACGCTGCTTTTTGGCGCCGCCAGCGGCGCTTCGTACAGATAAAAATGTTCGACGCCGTCGAGGTTTTTTCCGCTGAAGCGCTGGGTAATGCGTTTGATCTTTTGCATATCCTTGCCGCGGTTGACCAGGTATTTGACCGATTCCGGCAGCAGCAGAATCAGCAGCACCGTCAGCATCAGCGGTGCGATCGCGCCGAGCAGCAGCACGCTGTGCCAGCCGTAGCCCGGTATCAGCCAGGAGGAGATGGCGCCGCCGGCGGCGGCGCCCAGCGGAAAACCGCAGTACATGGTGTTGATCGCCAGTGAACGGCAGCGCTGCGGCGCATACTCGGAAATCAGCGTAATGGCGTTGGGCATGGCGGCGCCAAGGCCGAGACCGGTAAGAAAGCGCCACAGCGTCAGGCTGTCGAGCGAACCGGCGTAGGCGGTCGCCAGGCTGGACAAGCCGAAGAACAGGCAGGAAAACACCAGCACCCGCTTACGGCCGATGCGGTCGGAGAGCGGCCCGGCCACCAGCGCGCCCAGCGACAGCCCGAGCAGGGCGGCGCTCAGCACCGGCCCCAGATCCTGCTTGACGATCCCCCAGTCCTCGGCGAGCGCCGGCGCGATATAGCCCATGGCGGCGGTGTCGAAGCCGTCGATGGCCAGAACCAGAAAACCGAGAATAATCAGCGTCCAGTGGAACAGCGAGAACTTACTGTCGTCGATCGCCTGCTGGATGTTCAACTTGGTGGAATGAGCCATAGTCCCCTCGAAAAGTGCTTGTGATGGTTGTTGTATCGAACGCCGGAACGGATGCCCGACTTGTGCTTGCATGTATATACATCAGTGATGTGTGCGGGGATTAATGTCAAATACATTTATCTTATTTGTTGGCTAATTGTTATTTTTGCGACGCAGGATCGATTGTTGTGCGCCAGAGCGCGACATAGGCGGCGATGAGGTTATTTGGCCGCCGGGCGGGAATCTGAGATAATCGCGTTTTACCTGTCCAATATTGAGAGATGCATGCAGTACCCGATTAATGAGATGTTCCAGACTTTACAGGGCGAAGGTTATTTCACCGGCGTTCCGGCTATTTTTATCCGCCTGCAGGGGTGTCCGGTAGGATGCAGCTGGTGCGATACCAAACACACCTGGGAAAAGGATGCTCATCGGGAAGTGGACATGCAGCGCATTTTGGTGAAAACCGAGGAAAGCGACGCCTGGGGCAGCGCCAGCGCCGAACAGCTGCTGGCGGTAATACGCCAGCAGGGCTATAGCGCGCGCCATATCGTCATTACCGGCGGCGAACCGTGCATTTACGATTTAACCCCGCTGACCCGCCTGTTTGAAGAGCACGGCTACGGCTGCCAGATCGAAACCAGCGGCACCCACGAGGTGCAGTGCACGGCGGATACCTGGGTGACGGTTTCCCCGAAGGTGAATATGCGCGGCGGCATGAAAGTATTGGATCAGGCGCTAACGCGTGCGGATGAAATCAAACATCCGGTCGGGCGTCAGCGCGATATTGACGCGCTGGATGCGCTGTTGGAGACGCTGCACGATGAGAAACGGCGGGTGATTGCCCTGCAGCCGATCAGTCAGAAAGATGAAGCGACGAAGCTTTGTATCGCCACCTGCATCGAGCGCAACTGGCGCTTGTCGATGCAGACGCACAAGTATCTGAATATTGCTTAAGGCTGTCCGGCCGGTGGGCAAGATAGCGGGACGCGGCACTGCGCGCCCGTTATCGTTGCGCGCTTAACCTTTATAGACGCAGCCGGCGGTGCAGGTCTCTTTCACCATCACCGCGCTCAGTTCCGGCAGCAGCGGTTTCATCTGCTGCCAGATCCAGGCGGCGAGCACTTCACTGGTCGGATTTTCCAGCCCTGGAATATCGTTCAGATAATGGTGATCCAGCCGCTCCCAAACGGGTTTGAATGCGGCTTTCAGTTCGGCAAAGTCCATTACCCAGCCGGTGTGCGGATCCACCTCACCGGTTATCTCCAGACGCACCATAAACGAATGCCCGTGCAGACGGCCGCATTTATGGCCTTCAGGCACATGCGGCAGGCGGTGTGCGGCTTCAAATTGAAAATCTTTAAACAGCGTGGTTGCCATTGTTACGGCCTCATTGACTCAAAAACCGACGCATACTACCGGAAAGCGTGATTGCTTGCCATTTATACCGTTATGGTCTACATGATTGCGCACGCAATGCATCCTCTGCATTTTTTATTGACGCCTGCGGGGCCTTACCGGCCGGGCCGGTTAGCGGGTAAATGCGATTCATTCAAAAAACATCAAAAAAATCGCATTAAATTCAAAATGATAAAAATGAAACCTTAGCGCTTTAAGCGTTATGCCTTACCAGTAAAACAGCTTAGTCATTTTGGTTATTAATTATTGCTATCCCTTATTTATTCGTTGCTATTTGGCTCGGTAACCTTACAAACTCTCCTGATCTTTTCAGGAAATCAGACTGAACGAAAAGACAGCGAATGACACTGGCTAAGCATAGGAATTATGTCCGCAATGACGACTCAGGCTCCTCCAACATCTTTGCTCCCGCTGACGCCCGAACAGCTCTCTAACCTGCAGGCGGCGATTGGCGACTATTCGCCGACGCAGCTGGCGTGGCTGTCCGGTTACTTCTGGGGAATGGTTAACCAACAGCCCGGAGCCGTCGCCTTGCCGGCCGCGCCCGCCGCTGCTGCCGCGCCGAGCATTACCATTATTTCCGCCTCGCAGACCGGCAACGCCCGTCGCCTGGCGGAACAGCTGCGCGACGATCTGCTGGAGGCCAAGCTGAGCGTCAACCTGGTCAATGCCGGGGATTACAAATATAAGCAGATCGCTCAGGAACGCCTGCTGATCGTGGTGGCCTCCACCCAGGGCGAAGGCGAACCGGCGGAAGAGGCGGTGGCGCTGCATAAGTTCCTGCATTCCAAAAAAGCGCCGAAGCTGAATGAAACCGCCTTTGCGGTATTTGGCCTGGGCGATACGTCCTATGAGAATTTCTGCCAGTCCGGCAAGGATTTCGACGCCAAACTGGCGGAACTGGGCGCCGAGCGTCTGGTTGAACGTATTGATGCCGACGTCGAGTATCAGGACGTGGCGGCCGCCTGGCGCAAACAGGTGGTGACGGTGCTGAAAGAGCGCGCGCCAACGGAAAGCGCCGCGCCGGGCGTGCTGGCCGGCGCGGCGGTAGACCAGCTCGACAGCAGTCCGTACAGCAAAGAGCAGCCGCTGACGGCGCAGCTGGCGGTGAACCAAAAGGTGACTGGCCGTCATTCCGATAAAGACGTGCGCCACATTGAGATCGACCTGGGCGACTCCGGGCTGCGCTATCAGCCTGGCGATGCGCTGGGCGTCTGGTTCGATAACGATCCGGCGCTGGTCGACGAACTGGTGCAGCTGCTGTGGCTGAAAGGCGATGAAGCGGTCGAGGTGGACGGTAAAACGCTGCCGCTGAGCGACGCATTGCGCAGCCACTATGAGCTGACGCAGAACACTACGCCAATCGTAGAGAAATACGCCGCGCTGGCGCGTGATGAAAAGCTGCTGGCGCTGGTGGCCGACAAAGCCGCGCTGCAGCAGTATGCGCACAATACGCCGATCGTCGATATGGTGCGTCAGGCGCCGGTTGAACTCAGCGCCGAACAGCTGCTTGGCCTGTTGCGTCCGCTGACACCGCGCCTGTACTCCATTGCCTCTTCGCAGGCGGAAACGGAAAACGAAGTGCATGTCACGGTCGGCGTGGTGCGCTATGACATCGACGGCCGCGCGCGCGCCGGCGGCGCATCGAGCTTCCTGGCCGATCGCCTGGAGGAAGACGGTGATGTGCGGGTGTTTATCGAACACAACGACAACTTCCGCCTGCCGGCCAACCCGGACACGCCGGTGATCATGATCGGCCCCGGCACCGGTATCGCGCCGTTCCGCGCCTTTATGCAGCAGCGCGACGCCGACGGCGCCGGCGGCAAGAACTGGCTGTTCTTCGGCAACCCGCACTTTACCGAAGACTTCCTCTATCAGGTGGAGTGGCAGCGCTACGTGAAAGACGGCCTGCTGACCCGCATCGATCTGGCCTGGTCGCGTGACCAGCAGCACAAGGTGTATGTACAGGACAAACTGCGCGAACAGGGCGCGGAAGTGTGGCGCTGGATCCAGCAAGGCGCGCACATTTACGTCTGCGGCGATGCCAATCGCATGGCGAAAGACGTGGAAAATACATTACTGGAACTGGTCGCCGAGCACGGTGGGATGGATACCGAGCAGGCCGACGAATTTTTAAGTGAGCTGCGCTTTGAGCGCCGTTATCAGCGAGATGTTTACTGATGAGTGATAAACACCCCGGCCCTCTGGTTGTAGAAGGCAAACTGGCCGATGCCGAGCGCATGAAGCGTGAGAGTAACTTCCTGCGCGGCACCATCGCCGAAGATCTGAATGACGGTCTGACCGGCGGCTTTAACGGCGACAACTTCCTGCTGATCCGTTTCCACGGTATGTATCAGCAGGACGATCGCGATATCCGCGCCGAACGCGCCGAGCAGAAACTGGAGCCGCGCCATGCGATGATGCTGCGCTGCCGTCTGCCCGGCGGTATTATCAGCCCGCAGCAGTGGCTGGGCATTGATAAGTTTGCCGAGGAGAGCACGCTGTACGGTAGCATTCGCCTGACCAACCGTCAGACTTTCCAGTTTCACGGCATTCTGAAAGGCAACGTGAAGCCGGTGCACCAGCTGCTGAACAAGCTGGGGCTGGACGCACTGGCGACCGCCAACGACGTTAACCGTAACGTGTTGTGCACCTCGAACCCGGTGGAGTCCGAGCTGCATCAGGAAGCCTACGAGTGGGCGAAAAAAATCTCCGAGCATCTGCTGCCGCGCACCCGCGCCTATGCGGAAGTGTGGCTGGATAAAGAGAAGGTGGCGACCACCGACGAAGAGCCGATCCTCGGCCCGACCTATCTGCCGCGCAAATTCAAAACCACGGTGGTGATCCCGCCGCAGAACGACGTCGATCTGCACGCCAACGACATGAACTTTGTCGCCATTGCGGAAAACGGCAAGCTGGTGGGCTTTAACCTGCTGGTGGGCGGCGGCCTGTCGATTGAACACGGCAACAAGAAAACCTACGCGCGTAACGCCAGCGAGTTCGGCTATATTCCGCTGGAGCATACGCTGGCGGTGGCCGAGGCGGTGGTAACCACCCAGCGCGACTGGGGCAACCGCACCGATCGTAAAAACGCCAAAACCAAATATACGCTGGAGCGTGTCGGCGTCGACACCTTCCGCGCCGAAGTGGAAAAACGCGCCGGCATCACCTTCGAGCCGATTCGTCCTTATGAGTTTACCGGCCGCGGCGACCGCATCGGCTGGGTGAAAGGGGTCGATAACCACTGGCACCTGACGCTGTTTATCGAGAACGGCCGTCTGCTGGACTATCCGGGCCGTCCGCTGAAAAGCGGCGTGGCGGAAATTGCCAGAGTGCATCAGGGCGACTTCCGCCTGACCGCCAACCAGAACCTGATCGTCGCCGGCGTACCGGAAAGCGAGAAGGCCAATATTGAAGCCATCGCTCGCGCACACGGTCTGATCGATGACGGCGTCAGCGAGCAGCGTAAAAACTCGATGGCCTGCGTGTCGTACCCGACCTGCCCGCTGGCGATGGCGGAGGCCGAGCGCTTCCTGCCGCAGTTTGTCACCAAGGTTGAAGGCATCATGCATCAGCACGGGGTGGGCGATGAGCACGTGGTGCTGCGCGTGACCGGCTGCCCGAACGGCTGCGGCCGCGCGCTGCTGGCGGAGATCGGTCTGGTGGGCAAAGCGGTCGGCCGTTATAACCTGCACCTGGGTGGCAATCGCGAAGGGACGCGTATCCCGCGCATGTATCGCGAGAATATCAATGAAGAGCAGATCCTGCAGGAGATCGACCAACTGGTCGGCCGCTGGGCGCAAGAGCGCAACGCGGGCGAAGGGTTCGGCGACTTCACCATCCGCGCCGGTATTATCCGTCCGGTGGTGGATCCGGCACGGGATTTCTGGGACTAACCGAGGAGGCTGACAACATGGCTGAATTCGATCTGGCGGCGCTGAATGCGCTGCCGAAATCCGGGCAGGCGCTGGCGCTGGCTGAGGTCAACGGCAAACTGGAGCGGCTCTCTGCGCAACAGCGCGTGGAGTGGGCGCTGGAACAGCTGCCGGGCGCGTTTGTGCTCTCTTCCAGCTTCGGGATTCAGGCCGCGGTCTGTCTGCATCTGGTGACGCGTATCCAGCCGGATATTCCGGTGATCCTGACCGATACCGGCTATCTGTTCCCGGAAACCTATCAGTTTGTCGATCAGCTGACCGACAAACTGAACCTGAACCTGCAGGTGTTCCGCGCCGAGCACTCGCCGGCCTGGCAGGAAGCGCGCTACGGCAAACTGTGGGAGCAGGGCGTCGAAGGGATTGAGCGCTATAACCAGCTCAATAAGGTTGAGCCGATGAACCGCGCGCTGGAAACGCTGGGCGCCAACACCTGGTTCGCCGGCCTGCGCCGCGAGCAGTCCGGCAGCCGCGCCAACCTGCCGGTACTGGCGGTACAGCGCGGCGTCTTTAAGGTGCTGCCGATCATTGACTGGGACAACCGTCAGATTTATCAGTATCTGACGGATCACGGGCTGAGCTATCACCCGCTGCGGGAGCAGGGCTACCTGTCGGTGGGCGATACCCACACCACGCGCAAGTGGGAGCCGGGCATGAATGAAGAAGAGACGCGCTTCTTCGGCCTGAAACGTGAATGCGGGCTGCATGAGTAATCCGGATGCGCTGAGAGCGCAGACGGAATAACGAAGAAGGGATGGCGCCGGCCATCCCTTTTTTTATGACTTTTTCGCTTTGGGCGCCGGGTGCGCCTGCGCCAGCTCTTTTAACAGCGGCAGCAGCACCTGCACGCTGTCCCGGCTGCGTTTATCAATCCGTCCCGGCAGGTAGCGATCCAGATATTGTACGTTGTCGTACTGCGGCCGGTGCCAGGAGATACCCTGCGGGAAGTGCGGGCTGGCCGCACGCTGCTGATAGCCGTCTTTTTTGCCCAGCGCCCAGTTGGTGGCCTCGACCGCCATGACCGGGATACGTGCGTCGTCAAACACCTGCTGATCGGAGCAGCAGCCGGTGCCCTTCGGATACGGGTCGCTGCCGGGGTTGAGCGAGGCGGCGATGCCGTAGCGGTGGGCGATATCCAGCGCCCGATCGCGGCTCTGTTTGGCAACCTTCGGCGGCGTGTTGCGGCCGGCGTGGAAATAGAGTTTGTCGCCGGTGATCAGGCTGTCGAGATTAATCACCAGCAGCGTGTTCGCCCGCTCTTCCGCACTCATGCGCTGCAGATAATTTTTCGCGCCCAGCGAGCCAAGTTCCTCACCGCTGGCGGCAATAAAACGCAGGCTGTAGCGGGTGGGGATATCCTTCATCCGCTGCGCCAGTTCCATCATCACGCCGACGCCGGAGGCGTTATCGTCGACCCCTTGCAGCGTCAGACCGCCCAGGTTGTTGTCGACGTCGGCATCACTACGCGGCGTATAGGTATCGAAATGCGCCATCACGATGATCTGCTGTGGCCGATCGCCGCTTTTGGCGGCGATCACCGAGTTCACCCGGATAGTGCGCCAGTTTTCGCTGCCGTTTTTGTTGCGATAGAGATAGCGGCTGTTGAAGCTGCGAATATTACTCTGGTAGCCCATCTGGCCGAACTGCTGTTTCAGATAGTCGGCGGCCAGCTGTTCTGCCGGGCTGCCTGCCATACGTCCCGGAAAATAGGTGGCGATATAACGCATTTTTTCGGCGGCGAATTGACCCATTGGCGCGTCCTGGCCGGGATGCGTCGCGGCTGAGGCGCAAAAAACGCTGCTGAATGCCGCAGCCAACAGGCCGGCTTTCAGACACTGGCGGGAAAACATAGCGGAAAATCCTTCTCGTAGGCGCGCAATTACGCCGATTATTTTTTTCGGCCTTAGTATGAAACGCAATGGTGGATTAGACAATTTCATCTGCTCTTAATTTATGGCGGTAAAAGCTGAACGCCGTCGGTGGAAGGCGATTGCGAGGCGTATGGCAAATTAGCGGAATCGCTATTTAACCGCCTGAACAATAGGTCTACTATCCAGCGAGATGATTTTTCTCGGCAGGGAGAGCGCATGAATCAGCGTGTTGAGGGCGTTGAGAAGCGTGTCGGACGGGGGGAGGCGGACGTCAATCAGGTCAACCTTGATTTGGCCGAGCTGAACATGCGTTCGTTAGAATGGTGACCAAGGGCGATCTGCGTCAGGAGGTGGCCCTGCTGCACCGGGAAATTAGTTTGGTGAATAAAGAGGTTGTCAGCCAAACCAAATGGATGGTCAGTTGTATATTCGGCGTTGCCGCACGGTGCATGACCGCCGCCAAGCTGTGGTTCTGAGCGGTTTCGCCATCTCTTAAACGGCGTTATGTGCCTGTTTGTCCGGGCATGATGGCGGCGTATGCCGGTGCCTCACCGCGCCTGCGCCGCGGCCTATATTCCATAAATGCACATATCATTCCTTTTCGTCATTTCAGGGGCTAAATCGCAGCCCGTATAGTCACACTATCTTTCCGTTATATGAAAAGGCTGTTGTGGACTATCTACCAATATTTGCCGATCTGAAACAACGTCCGGTACTGGTCGTTGGCGGCGGTGAAGTTGCTGCGCGTAAAGTTGAACTGCTTGCGCGCGCCGGGGCTGAAATACGGATAGTTGCGCAGTCGCTCTCACCGGAACTTGAACAGCATCGCCAGTCTGGACGCATCAACTGGCTGGGGCAGGCGTTTGCGCCGCACCAGCTGGATGAGGTGTTTCTGGTGATCGCCGCAACCGACGACGCCGCGCTGAACGCCCAGGTTTATGCCGAGGCGGATAAGCGCCGCTTGCTGGCCAACGTGGTGGACGATCAGCCGCGTTGCTCATTTATTTTTCCGTCGATTGTTGACCGTTCACCGCTGATGGTGGCGGTGTCATCCGGCGGCAAGGCGCCGGTGCTGGCGCGGATGCTGCGTGAAAAGCTGGAGGCGCTGCTGCCGGCCAGCCTTGGCACCATGGCGCAACTGGCCGGCGGTTTTCGCGCACGGGTAAAGCAGCAGCTGAGTTCGATCGGCGCACGTCGTCGTTTCTGGGAGAAATCTCTTAACGGCCGCTTTGCCACGCTGGCGGCCAATAAGCAGCCGCAGCAGGCGCAGCAACAGCTGGAGCAAGACCTGGCCGCTTTTGCCGCCGGCGATGAGGCGTCACAGGGCGAGATTGCGCTGGTCGGCGCCGGGCCGGGCGACGTCGGTCTGCTGACCTTACGCGGCCTGCAGGTGATGCAGCAGGCCGACGTGGTGCTGTACGACCACCTGGTGAGCGACGAGATCCTCGATCTGGTGCGTCGCGATGCGGAACGCATCTGCGTAGGCAAACGTGCCGGCGCGCATCTGGTGATCCAGGAAGAGACCAACCGCCTGCTGGTGGAACTGGCGCAGCAGGGTAAACGCGTGGTGCGCCTGAAGGGCGGCGATCCGTTTATCTTTGGCCGCGGCGGGGAAGAGCTGCAGGTTGCGGCGGCGGCGGGGATCCCGTTTCAGGTGGTGCCGGGCGTCACGGCGGCAGCCGGTGCGACGGCCTATGCCGGCATCCCGCTGACCCACCGCGATCATGCGCAGAGCGTGACCTTTATCACCGGCCACTGTCGTCCCGATGGCGACGGGTTGGACTGGGCCGACCTGGCGCGTGCGCGCCAGACGCTGGCGATTTATATGGGCACCATGAAGGCGGCGGATATCAGCCAGCGTCTGATTGCCCATGGCCGCGAGGCGCAGACCCCGGTGGCGGTGATCAGCCGCGGCACGCGTGCTGACCAGCAGGTGCTGATCGGCACGCTGCAGCAGTTGGAACAATTAGCCCAGCAGGCGCCGTTGCCGGCGCTACTGGTGATTGGCGAAGTGGTGGAACTGCACCATCAAATCGCCTGGTTTGGGCATCAACCTCAGACGGACGGGGCTGCGCGTCCCGCCGTAGTGAATTTGGCTTAAAGGATCTGTTATGGACGAAAAACGACTCACTCACTTGCGGCAATTGGAGGCGGAGAGTATCCATATCATCCGTGAAGTTGCCGCTGAATTCAGCAACCCGGTGATGCTGTACTCCATAGGTAAAGACTCTTCGGTGATGCTGCATCTGGCGCGCAAGGCCTTCTATCCGGGCACCCTGCCGTTCCCGCTGCTGCACGTGGATACCGGCTGGAAATTCCAGGAGATGTATCAGTTCCGCGACCGCACGGCGAAAGAGTACGGTTTTGAGCTGCTGGTGCATAAAAACCCGGAAGGGGTGGCGATGGGGATTAACCCGTTTGTGCACGGCAGCGCCAAGCATACCGATATCATGAAAACCGAAGGCCTGAAGCAGGCGCTGAACAAATACGGTTTTGACGCTGCCTTTGGCGGCGCGCGGCGCGATGAGGAAAAATCCCGCGCCAAAGAGCGTATTTACTCATTCCGCGACCGTTTCCACCGCTGGGATCCGAAAAACCAGCGTCCGGAGCTGTGGCACAACTACAACGGCCAGATTAACAAAGGGGAAAGCATCCGCGTATTCCCGCTGTCGAACTGGACCGAGCTGGACATCTGGCAGTACATCTTCCTGGAAAATATCGACATCGTGCCGCTGTATCTGGCGAAGCCGCGTCCGGTGCTGGAGCGTGACGGCATGCTGATGATGGTGGATGACGACCGTATCGATCTGCAGCCGGGCGAAGTGATCAGCCAGCGCATGGTGCGCTTCCGCACGCTGGGCTGCTGGCCGCTGACCGGCGCGGTGGAGTCCTCGGCGGAAACGCTGCCGGAAATCATCGAGGAGATGCTGGTCTCCACCACCAGCGAACGTCAGGGCCGTATGATTGACCGCGATCAGTCTGGCTCGATGGAGCTGAAAAAGCGTCAAGGGTATTTCTAAGGAGCCGCCGGATGAACAACGTAATTGCACAACAAATCGCCGAGCAGGGCGGGGTGGAAGCCTATTTGCATGCGCAGCAGCATAAGAGCCTGCTGCGCTTCCTGACCTGCGGCAGCGTCGATGATGGCAAAAGCACCCTGATTGGCCGCCTGCTGCACGATACCCGTCAGATTTATGAAGATCAGCTGTCTACGCTGCACACCGACAGCAAACGTCTGGGCACGCAGGGCGAAAAGCTCGACCTGGCGCTGCTGGTGGATGGCCTGCAGGCAGAACGCGAGCAGGGCATCACGATCGACGTGGCCTATCGCTATTTCTCCACCGAGAAGCGCAAATTTATCATCGCCGATACGCCGGGGCATGAGCAGTACACCCGTAATATGGCCACCGGCGCATCGACCTGCGATCTGGCGATTTTGCTGATTGACGCGCGTAAAGGCGTGCTGGACCAGACGCGCCGCCACAGCTTTATCGCCACGCTGTTGGGTATTCGTCACCTGGTGGTGGCGGTCAACAAAATGGATCTGGTGGATTACAGCGAGCAGGTGTTTGAACAGTTTAAACAGGACTACCTGACGTTTGCCCAGCAGTTGCCAAACGATCTCGACATCAAGTTTGTGCCGCTGTCGGCGCTGGACGGCGATAACGTTGCCGGCCAGAGCGCCAACATGCCCTGGTACAGCGGTCCGACGCTGCTGGAAGTGTTGGAGAGCGTGGAGGTGATTGGCCGTTCGGAAGCCCAGCCGCTGCGTTTCCCGGTGCAGTACGTGAACCGCCCGAACCTGGATTTCCGCGGCTATGCCGGCACACTGTCTGCCGGCAAGGCGCACGTCGGGCAGCGGGTAAAAGTGCTGCCTTCCGGCGTGGAGTCCAGCATTGCGCGCATCGTCACCTTTGACGGTGACCTGCAGGAAGCGGTGCCGGGCGAGGCGGTGACGCTGGTGCTGCAGGACGAAGTGGATATCAGCCGCGGCGATCTGCTGGTGGCGGCCGATGATGACCTGCAGGCGGCGCAAAGCGCGCTGGTGGATGTGGTCTGGATGGCGGAACAGCCGCTGCAGCCGGGGCAGAGCTATGATATCAAGGTGGCCGGCAAGAAAACCCGCGCCCGGGTGGAGGCGATTCGCCATCAGGTAGAAATCAACTCGTTGGCGCAGTATCAGACCGACAGCCTGCCGCTGAACGGCATCGGCCTGGTGGCGCTGACCTTTGATGAACCGCTGGTGCTCGACAGCTACCAGAGCAACCCGGATACCGGCGGCATGATCATTATCGACCGTCTGAGCAACGTCACCGTCGGCGCCGGCCTGATCCGTGAGGCGCAGCAGACAACCACTGCCGCCGCCGGCGAGTTCAGCGCGTTTGAGCTGGAGCTGAATGCGTTGGTGCGCAAGCACTTCCCGCACTGGGGCGCGCGCGACCTGCTCGGAGGCCGGTAAGCGTGGCCGAGCGTGAACAGCGGCCGACCGGGCCGGACGATGAAAACGTGGTGTGGCATCCGCATGCGGTAACGCGTGCGGACCGCGAAACGCGCAATGGCCATCGCGGCGTGGTGTTGTGGTTTACCGGGCTGTCCGGCTCGGGAAAATCCACCGTGGCCGGCGCGCTGGAGCAGGCGCTGCACGCGATGGGCGTGCGCACCTATCTGCTTGACGGCGATAACGTGCGCCACGGGCTATGCCGCGATCTGGGCTTCTCGGATGATGACCGGCGTGAGAATATCCGCCGGGTCGGTGAAATGGCGAAGCTGATGGTGGATGCCGGCCTGGTGGTGCTGACCGCGTTTATTTCTCCGCACCGCGCCGAACGGCAAATGGTGCGTGACATGCTGGACGACGGCCAGTTTGTCGAGGTGTTTGTCGACACGCCGCTGGCCATCTGTGAAGCGCGCGATCCGAAGGGCTTATACAAAAAAGCCCGCGCCGGCGAGCTGCGCAATTTCACCGGCATCGACGCGGTTTATCAGGCGCCGGAGGCGGCAGATATCCACCTGAATGGCGAACAATTGGTAACAAATTTGGTTGCGCAATTGTTAGACGTGCTGCGTGGTCAGGCTATTATCAAACCCTGAGTTCCCAAAGAGCGTGTGGCGGTTATCTGCCATGCGCTTTTTACTCTGACACGCCGCAGAGCGTGCTGAGAGCGATGAATAACCAGGGATTACTATGCAAAATGTCTCGCCCGTCGTGATTGATTCAACATCAGAGAAAGAAGAACCTTCTTACTCGTTTCTCGGTGGCGTCAGCGGTTTCGTTTTCTATTGGCTGGCGTTTACGCTGCCGTTCCTGGTCTATGGCTCCAACACGCTGTTTTTCCTGCTGTATACCTGGCCTTTCTTCCTGGCTTTAATGCCGGTGTCGGTCCTGATCGGCATCACGCTCAGCATGCTGCTGCGCGGACGCCTGATTTTGACGCTGTTGCTGACCGGCGTTGCGGTGCTTTGCCTGTTCTGGCTGGTATTCAGTCTGCTGAGCGGTTGGTAACCAGCCGGGCGCGCAAGCGCGCGCCGACTGATTGCAAAGCCGTGCCGAAGGTTACAAAACTTTGCTTAAAAACGCCTGAGTACGCGGGTTGGCCGGCTGGCTGAAAATCTGCTGCGGCGTTCCCTCCTCCTGAATGACGCCCTGATCGATAAACAGCACCCGATCCGCCACTTCGCGGGCAAATGCCATTTCGTGCGTCACCACCACCATGGTCATGCCTTCATGGGCCAGCGCCTTGATCACCGCCAGCACTTCGCCGACCAGCTCCGGGTCGAGCGCGGAGGTCGGTTCGTCGAACAGCATGACTTTCGGCTCCATGGCCAGCGCGCGGGCAATCGCCACCCGCTGCTGCTGGCCGCCGGACAGACTGCCGGGATAGGCGTCGATTTTATCCAGCAGACCGACCTTGCGCAGCAACGTTTCGGCCTGCCGCGTGGCGTCGGCGCGGGAGAGTCGTTTCACGTCCATCGGCGCCATAATAATATTTTCCAGCACGGTCATATGCGGGAACAGGTTAAAGCGTTGGAATACCATGCCGACGCTGGCGCGCATTTTATTGAGATCGGTCTTCCGATCGTGAATCGCGAAGCTGTTAACCTCGATTTCGCCGCCGGACAGGCTTTCCAGCGCGTTTAGGCAGCGCAGGAAGGTGCTTTTGCCGGAGCCGGACGGGCCGATGACGCACACCACTTCGTTGGCGGCAATCTGGCAGTCAATGCCGCGCAGCACATGGGTGGGGCCAAACTGTTTTTGCAGATTATGTACGCGAATCACTTTTCCCGAACCTCTTTTCCAGATGTTGCACCATCAGCGACAGCAAGAAGGTGATGACCCAATAGACCAGCGAGATGGTCAGATAGGGTTCCCAGTAGGTGGCGTAGGCGCCGGATACGGTGCGCGCCGCGTAGGCCAGATCGGCCAGGCCGATGGCAGAGGCCAGCGAGGAATCCTTCACGATGGCGATGGCGTTATTGCCCAGCGGCGGCAGCATGCGGCGAAACGCCTGCGGCAAAATGACTTTGCGCATGGTTTTGCCGTAGCTCATGCCGAGCGAGCGCGAGGCCTCCATCTGCCCACGGTCGATAGACTGGATCCCGGCGCGGAAAATTTCGGACACATAGGCGCCGGCGTTGAGCGTAATCGCTACCACGCAGGACAGGAAAGCGCCGTAATCGGCGCGCAGCTCGCGGGCAAAATCGCTGCTCATAATGCCGCCGACGACCAGCAGTCCGTCGCGCGGATTGATAAACAGCGGCACCAGGGCGAAGTGCACCACCATGATCTGCACGAACAGCGGCGTGCCGCGGAAGGCGCTGATATAGATACGCACCGGCCATTGAACGCCGTAGTGCAAAATGGGTTTCCAGACGCCGTGCGGCGCCTGCGCCAGCCGGCCTAAACCGAGGAGCAGGCCCCAGGTGGTGCCCAGCAGGACGCAGATAATGGTGCATTTGATGGTCATCCAGGCGCCTTCCATAAACAGCGGGGCGTATTCCTGGATGATCTCCCAGCGGAAATTCACGGTAAATTCCTTATTGGCAGTTGCAGGGCCGGACGCATCCGGCCCGTATCAGGCAAGCGGATTATTGGGCCGGCAGCGTGGGGACGTTGTTGTCAAACCAGGTCTGGTAGATTTTGGCGTAGGTGCCGTCGGCGATGATTTTTTTCAGGCCGGCGTTGATCTTGTCGCGCAGTTCATCGTTGCCTTTGGCGACGGCAATGCCGAAATACTGCCGTTCAAACTTGGCGTCGGACACCAGCTTGAACTGCTTTTCCGGATGCGTTTTGATATAGAACTTGGCGACGCCGACGTCGCCGACTGCCGCGCCGATGCCGTCTTCATACAGCTCTTGCAGCATCAGCGGCGTGTTGTCGAAACGCTTGATGGCGGTGTTGTTTTTCCCCAGCACGTCGGATACCACGATATCGCCGGTGCTGGAGTTGACCACGCCGACTTTCAGCGCCTTCAGCGCGGCGATGGCGTCGACCGTTGAATCCTTCGGCACCACAATCGCCTGCTCCGCCGGGAAGTACGGCGCGGAGAATTCCACCATCTGTTTGCGCTTATCGGTAATGGTAATGCCGGAGATAATGATGTCACGATCGCCGGTGTTCAACGTGGCGAAGATGCCTTCCCACGGCGTATTGACCAGTTTGATCTTGAAGCCTTCGGCCGCCGCGACGGCTTTGATGATGTCAATATCAAAACCTTCCAGCTGTTTATTGCTGTTTTCGAACTCGAACGGGCGGTAGGTGCCGCCGGAACCGACGACGTAGGTGGTTTCAGCCGCGGCGGAAAAGCCGGCGGTCAGGCAGGCTGCCATCAGCAGCAAGTGTTTTAACATGGTGAATCCCCGGAAGTTTATAGATGCTTTGTTGGTGTTTATTCATATTTACTGCATAAAAGTAATAACCAAAGAATGAAATTACAACCGTGACGGTGGGTTTTGTTGGTTTATGGTGTTAAATATTCATTTTTGCCGATTGGCTGGTGGAAACCGTGGCGGCTTCGCTAGTCAGCCAGTGTGATGCTCTGTACAAGATATGAACCGTGGCTGCTCGGTTGTTGGGCTTTCGTACGGTTTTTTCCGGCTGTGAAGGTTTTTTTGCCGCTTTCAGCGCATTTTTAGGTTATAAACGCACATAAGTGCTCATCCGTATTCTTAAACTGGCGGCGAAATGCCGCTCTCAGTGTGGAGTCCAACGAAAAGTTGTGGGATGATTAGGCGGTTTTTCAGGGGGCGCGGATGGGAAAACTTACGCTACTATTGTTGGCATTGCTTGGCTGGTTACAGTATTCGCTGTGGCTGGGCAAGAATGGGGTTCACGATTACGTGCGGGTCAATGACGATGTTGCAGTCCAGCAGGGCAGCAACGCCAAGTTGAAAGCGCGTAACGATCAGTTGTTCGCCGAAATCGACGATCTTAACGGTGGTCAGGAAGCGATTGAAGAGCGCGCGCGTAACGAACTGGGCATGATCAAGCCCGGAGAAACTTTCTATCGTCTGGTTCCTGACCAAGCCAGACGCGGCGTGACGCCTTCCTCGCAAAACAACGTAAAATAAACATGAATCACTCCGCAGGCTCCTTGCCGCAGGTGGTTGCCGTACTGCCGGCGGCAGGCATTGGCAGCCGTATGCAAACAGATTGCCCAAAGCAGTACCTCACCATCGGCAACCAAACTATTCTTGAACATGCGATCCACGCTTTGCTGCGTCATCCGCGTGTCCGTCAGGCGATCGTGGCCATCGGCCCGGACGATGGCCACTTTTCCCGTTTACCGATTGCCCGCGATCCGCGGGTGGTGGTGACGGTCGGCGGCCAGCAGCGCGCGGATTCGGTGATGGCCGGCCTGCAGCTGGCGGGCGACGCCGAATGGGTGCTGGTGCACGACGCCGCGCGTCCGTGTCTGCATGCCGACGATCTTGAGCGTCTGCTGGCGATTACCGAACACAGTAAAGTGGGCGGTATTCTCGCTGCGCCGGTGCGCGATACCATGAAACGGGCGGAAAGCGGGGTTGCGGCCATCGCCCATACGGTGGAGCGCCAGGACTTATGGCACGCGCTGACGCCGCAGCTCTTCCCGCAGGCGCTGTTGAAACAGTGCCTGCAGCGGGCGATGGATGAAGGGGCGAACGTCACCGATGAAGCCTCGGCGCTGGAGCATTGCGGCTACCATCCGCTGCTGGTGGCGGGACGCGCCGATAATATTAAAGTGACGCGGCCGGAAGATTTACGGCTGGCGGCGTTTTATTTAACCCAGTTGAACCAATAGGAGCAGGCTCGATGCGAATCGGTCACGGTTTTGATGTACATAAATTCGGCGGCGAAGGCCCGCTGGTGATCGGTGGCGTCCGCATTCCTTACGAACAAGGTTTGCTGGCCCATTCCGACGGTGATGTGGCGCTGCACGCCGCTACCGACGCGCTGCTGGGCGCTGCCGCGCTGGGCGATATCGGCAAGCTGTTCCCGGATACCGATCCGTCCTTTAAAGGCGCCGACAGCCGTGAACTGCTGCGTGAAGCCTGGCGCCGTATCCGCGCCAAAGGCTACCGTTTGGGCAACCTGGACGTCACGATTATCGCTCAGGCGCCGAAAATGGCGCCGCATATCCCGCAGATGCGCGTTTTCCTGGCGGAAGATCTGCAGTGCCATATGGATGACGTCAACGTTAAGGCGACCACTACGGAAAAACTGGGGTTCACCGGCCGTGGCGAAGGGATTGCCTGCGAAGCGGTTGCCTTGTTAATCAAGGAGTAAACCGATGGATATGGCAAACCTGACCTGGCTGCACGGCCAGCCGCAGGCCAGCGGCGTGCTGAAGGCCAACCCGGAAGATTTCGTGGTGGTGGAAGATCTGGGCTTTACGCCGGACGGCGAGGGCGAGCATCTGCTGGTCAATATTCGCAAAAACGGCTGCAATACGCAGTTTGTCGCCGACTATCTGGCGCGTTTTGCCGGCGTTCACGGACGCGCGGTCAGCTATGCCGGCCTGAAAGACCGTCACGCGGTGACCGAGCAGTGGTTCTGCCTGCACCTGCCGGGCAAGGAAACGCCCGATCTCGCCCGTTTTGAGCTGGAAGGCTGCGAAGTGCTCGCCGCCGCTCGTCATCGCCGTAAACTGCGCATTGGCACGCTGAAAGGCAACGGCTTTACGCTGGTGCTGCGCCATATCAGCGATCGTGACGACGTAGAGCGTCGTCTGCAGGCGATTGCCGCGGACGGCGTGCCGAACTATTTCGGCAGCCAGCGCTTTGGCCACGGCGGTAATAATCTGACGATGGCGCGCCGCTGGGCCAATGACGAGATCCGCGTTAAAGAACGCAACAAGCGCAGCTTTTACCTTTCCGCCAGCCGCAGCGCCCTGTTTAATCTGGTGACGTCGACGCGGCTGGCCAATCAGCAGCAGCGCAGCGTGCTGGAAGGTGATGCGTTGCAACTGAGCGGACGCGGCAGCTGGTTTGTCGCCAAGGCGGATGAGCTGGAGAATGTGCAGCAGCGTGTGAATGACGGTGAACTGCTGATTACCGCGCCGCTGCCGGGAGATGGCGAGCCTGGCACCGCCGGCGCCGCGCTGGATTTTGAACAACAGTGCTTGGCGCAGCAGCCACAATTGCTTAGTCTCTTAAAGCGTGAGCGCGTAGACCCTGCCAGACGCGCTTTGCTGTTGCAGCCGCAGAATATGCAATGGAACTGGTGGGATGATGTCACCGTTGAACTGCGTTTTTGGCTGCCGGCCGGCAGTTTCGCCACCAGCGTAGTTCGCGAGATTATGCAGCAGGATAACCGTGATGCGGATATTACTGAGTAACGATGACGGCGTCAGCGCGCCGGGCATTCAGGTGCTGGCCGCGGCGCTGCGTGAGTTTGCCGACGTGATGGTTGTCGCCCCCGATCGCAATCGCAGCGGCGCGTCCAATGCGTTGACGCTGGAAGCGCCTCTGCGTACCCAAACGTTGCCCAACGGCGATATCGCCGTACTGCAGGGCACGCCGACCGACTGCGTGTATCTGGGCGTGAACGCCCTGATGCGTCCGGCGCCGGATATTGTGGTTTCCGGCATTAACGCCGGCCCTAACCTGGGCGACGATGTGATCTATTCCGGCACCGTGGCGGCAGCAATGGAAGGGCGGCATTTAGGCCTGCCGGCGTTGGCGGTGTCGCTGAATGGCCACCGGCATTATGACACCGCAGCGGCCATAACCTGCCGTCTGTTGCGCGCGTTGTTGCGTGAGCCGCTGCGTACCGGAAAAATTCTCAACGTCAACGTGCCGGACGTGCCGCTCGCTGAAATCAAAGGGGTCCGCGTGACCCGCTGCGGCAGCCGCCATCCGGCGGAGCAGGTGTTTTGTCAGCAGGATCCGCGCGGTCGGGATCTCTACTGGATTGGGCCGCCGGGCGATAAATTTGATGCCGGGCCGGATACGGATTTTGCTGCCGTTGAGCAGGGCTATGTTGCGGTAACGCCGTTACAGGTGGATTTAACCGCGTATGCCGCCCAGGATGTGGTAAAAACATGGTTAACCAAAGCCGAGGTCAGCGGGGAATGGTGAGTAAGTCAATGCAAACATTGCTGGCTCAGCTGCGTCAGCAGGGGATCCAGGACGAACGACTGTTGCAGGCCATGGCGGCCGTGCCGCGTGAGCGCTTTGTCGATGAAGCGCTCCAGCATAAAGCCTATGAAAATACCGCGTTGCCGATAGGGTCGGGGCAGACCATCTCCCAGCCGTATACGGTGGCGCGTATGACCGAACTGCTGAACCTGACGCCGACGTCGCGCGTGCTGGAAATCGGCACCGGTTCCGGTTACCAGACGGCTATCCTGGCGCATCTGGTCCAGCATGTGTGCTCCGTCGAGCGCATCAAAGGGTTGCAGTGGCAGGCCAAACGTCGCCTGAAGCAGCTCGATTTGCATAATGTCTCCACCCGCCACGGCGACGGCTGGCAAGGCTGGGCCTCGCGCGGGCCGTTTGACGCCATTATCGTCACGGCTGCGCCGCCGGAAATCCCGCAGGAGCTGATGGCACAGCTGGACGAGGGCGGCATTATGGTGCTGCCGGTGGGAGAACAGTCACAAATTCTCAAGCGTATTCAACGTCGCGGTGGCGAATTTGTTATTGATGCGGTGGAGGCGGTGCGTTTTGTCCCGTTGGTAAAAGGCGAGCTGGCCTAACCGGCTGTCTGTTTTATCGGCTAAACGCAAAATCTGTTGCACTTTCATACGTCAGGAGCGGTTTTTAACGTTCCAATAAGACTAATTTCCAATACAATTGCCTTTCTGCGGCGTTATCTGATAGCGCGGACGCGTTGAGGCCGCTACATTGACAACGAATTTTTGGCTCTCTGACGGGAGATGGCCTGGTATTCAGGCATCGGTCAGGGGAACCTCTTCAGGTAGAAACTGAGAAAAGACTTAAAGCTCAGCTACGCTGTATAGGATATTTTTTGGCTATAGATGCTGTAATGGGGGAAGCATGAGCACGGGAAGCCCAATGATTACTTTTCGCCGGGTTGCGGTGTGTACGATGATCGGTGTGTGGTTGGCGGGTTGTACGAACAGCGGTTCGTCTTCTGCTCCTATCAGCAGCGTCAACGGCGGTGGCGGTAGCCCGATGACGGCTGGCAGCGTTGCAGCTCCGTCTGCGCAGGCCACGCCGCAAGAGCGTATCGTTTATAATCGCAGTTATGACTCAATTCAAAAGGGCAGCTACAACGGCAGCACCTATACGGTAAAGCGCGGCGACACGCTGTTCTATATCGCCTGGATCACCGGCAATGATTTCCGTGATCTGGCGCAGCGCAACAATATCCCTGAACCCTATAGCCTGAATGTTGGCCAAACCATTCAACTTGGTAATGGTTCAGCCAATGCCGGCGGCGGCGTAGTAGCGGCCACGGACGCTACCGGTGGCGGTATTCCTAAACCACCATCCAGCAGCCAGATACAAACGGCAACGGTTGATTCTCAACCAACTAACGCGTATTCTGACAATTCGGGTAAACAGAATGTAGGTAAGATGTTACCTGCAGCAGGAGCCGCCGCGGCGGGAAGCGCCACTGCTCCTGTTACCGCGCCAGTTGCTACGCCTCCGGCGAGCAGCGCCGCCAGTAATAATTCGCCGGTCAGTACCTGGTGTTGGCCGACTGACGGTAAGGTTATTGATAACTTTTCCTCATCAGACGGTGGGAATAAAGGGGTCGATATCGCTGGCACTCGTGGGCAAGCCATTTTTGCGACCGCTGATGGTCGCGTTGTGTACGCCGGCAATGCTTTACGGGGTTACGGTAATCTAATCATCATCAAACATAATGATGATTACCTGAGCGCCTACGCTCATAACGACACAATGCTGGTCCGGGAACAACAAGAAGTGAAGGCGGGTCAAAAAATAGCCACCATGGGTAGCACCGGAACCAGTTCAGTACGTTTGCATTTTGAAATTCGTTACAAGGGGAAATCCGTAAACCCGCTGCGTTATCTTCCGCAGCGATAGATTGGGCAGAATATGCTGATATTCTGCTCGCGGTATCACGGGTAGGAGCAGCTTATGAGCCACAATACGCTGAAAGTTAACGAGTTACAGACTGATGCAGATTTCGACGAGAATGGAGTTGAGGCGGAATCATTTGATGAAAAAGCGCTGGCTGAAACCGAGGCCAGCGAGAATGATTTAGCTGAAGAAGAGCTGCTGTCCCAAGGGGTAACCCAGCGTGTGTTAGACGCAACGCAGCTCTATCTCGGAGAAATTGGCTATTCGCCTCTGCTGACCGCAGAGGAGGAAGTTTATTTTGCGCGGCGGGCGCTACGTGGTGACGTGCCGTCCCGCCGTCGTATGATCGAAAGTAACCTGCGTCTGGTGGTGAAAATCGCCCGTCGCTACAGCAACCGCGGCCTGGCGCTGCTGGATCTGATTGAAGAAGGTAATTTGGGTCTGATCCGCGCGGTTGAAAAGTTCGACCCGGAACGCGGTTTCCGTTTCTCCACCTATGCCACCTGGTGGATCCGGCAGACCATTGAGCGGGCGATCATGAACCAAACCCGCACCATTCGCTTGCCCATCCATATCGTTAAAGAACTTAACGTCTACCTGCGCACCGCGCGCGAGCTTTCACATAAACTGGATCATGAGCCGAGTGCTGAAGAGATTGCCGAGCAACTCGACAGACCGGTGGATGATGTGAGCCGCATGCTGCGTCTGAACGAGCGCATTACTTCGGTTGATACACCGCTGGGTGGCGACTCGGAGAAGGCGCTGCTGGATATTCTGGCTGATGAAAAGGACAACGGACCGGAAGACACCACGCAAGACGATGATATGAAGCAGAGTATCGTCAAATGGCTGTTCGAACTGAACGCCAAACAGCGTGAAGTGTTGGCGCGGCGTTTCGGCCTGTTGGGCTATGAAGCGGCGACGCTGGAAGACGTTGGCCGTGAGATTGGCCTGACGCGTGAGCGCGTTCGTCAGATTCAGGTGGAAGGGTTGCGTCGCCTGCGTGAAATCCTGCAGACGCAGGGACTGAGCATTGAGGCGCTGTTCCGCGAGTAGCGTCGGTTGCCTGATGAATGAAATAAAAACGGTGAGCCTGCGCTCACCGTTTTTTTATGGCTACAAAAGCGGATTAGACCAGGTTTTTCAGGCGATAAATCCATTCCAGCGCCTGACGCGGGCTCAGCGAATCCGGATCCAGCGTTTCCAGCGCTTCAACCGCCGGCGAAGTTTCTTCAGTCAGCAGCGTCATCTGGGTGGCGTCTACCGTACCGGCGGCGGTGTGGTTGGAGAGTGTTTCCAGCTCGCGCAGTTTCTGCCGTGCGCGTTTGATAACGTCGCGCGGCACGCCGGCCAGCGCGGCGACCGCCAGCCCGTAACTCTTGCTGGCGGCACCGTCCTGTACGCTGTGCATAAAGGCGATGGTGTCACCATGCTCCAGCGCGTCCAGGTGCACGTTGACGACGCCTTCCATTTTCTCCGGCAGGGTAGTCAGCTCGAAGTAGTGGGTGGCGAACAGCGTCATCGCCTTGATGCGGTTAGCCAGATTCTCAGCGCAGGCCCAGGCCAGCGACAGGCCGTCATAGGTGGAGGTGCCGCGGCCGATTTCGTCCATCAGCACCAGACTGTGTTCGGTGGCATTGTGCAGGATATTGGCGGTTTCGGTCATTTCCACCATAAAGGTGGAGCGGCCGGAGGCCAGATCGTCCGCCGCGCCGACGCGGGTAAAGATGCGGTCGACCGGGCCGATGCTGGCTTTGGCGGCCGGCACGTAGCTGCCGATATGCGCCATCAGCACGATCAGCGCCGTTTGCCGCATATAGGTACTTTTACCGCCCATATTAGGGCCGGTAATGATCAACATGCGACGTTGCGGCGACAGTGCGACCGGGTTGGCAATAAACGGCTCGCTCAACACCTGCTCCACCACCGGGTGGCGGCCTTCGGTAATGCGAATGCCTGGCTGGTCGCTCATGGTCGGGCAGGCGTAGTTGAGCGTTTCCGCCCGCTCCGCCAGGTTGCTGAGCACGTCGAGTTCCGCCAGTGCGCTGGCGCTTTGCTGCAGTTCGCCCAGATGCGGCAGCAGCAGGTCGAACAATTCGTCATACAGCGCCTTTTCAATGGCCAGCGCCTTGCCCTTGGAGGTAAGAACCTTGTCCTCATACTCCTTCAGTTCGGGAATGATGTAACGTTCGGCGTTTTTCAGCGTCTGACGGCGCACGTAATGAATCGGCACCAGATGGCTTTGGGCGCGGCTGACCTGAATATAGTAGCCGTGTACGCCGTTGAAGCCGACCTTCAGCGTATCCAGGCCCAGCTTTTCACGCTCGCGGACCTCCAGACGATCGAGGTAGTCGCTGGCGCCGTCCGCCAGGGCGCGCCACTCGTCCAGCTCGGCGTTATAGCCGGTGGCTATGACGCCGCCGTCGCGCACCAGCACCGGCGGCGCTTCAACCACGGCGCGCTCCAGCAGGTCCTGCAGCTCGTCGAACTGGCCGACCTGCGCCAGCAGCTGCTGCACATGCGACGCCTCAACGCCCTGCAGCAGCGCGCGAATATCCGGCAGTTGCTGGAAGGCGTGGCGCATGCGCGCCAGATCGCGCGGGCGCGCGGTCCGCAGCGCCAGGCGCGCCAGAATACGCTCCAGATCGCCCACCTGACGCAGCGGAGGCTGCAGATCGGCAGTCAGATCCTGTAATGCGCCAATTGCCTGCTGGCGGTTGTTCAGTACTTTGACGTCACGGGTCGGCATATGCAGCCAGCGCTTCAGCATCCGGCTGCCCATCGGCGTGACGGTGCGATCGAGGATCGCTGCCAGGGTATTTTCACTGCCGCCGGACAGGCTTTGCGTGATTTCCAGGTTACGGCGGGTGGCGGCATCCATAATGATGCCGTCCTGCTGGCGCTCCATGGTGATGCCGCGGATGTGCGGCAGCGCGGTACGCTGGGTGTCTTTGACGTACTGCAGCAGACAGCCGGCGGCGCGCAGCGCCTGCTGCGACTGTTCTACGCCGAAGCCGGTCAGATCGCGGGTGCCGAACTGCAGGTTCAGTTGCTGGCGTGCGGTGTCCAGCTCAAACTCCCACAGCGGGCGACGGCGCAGGCCGTGGCGCTGTTCGATCAGCGCCATTTGTTCGAAGCTTTCCGGGTACAGCAGCTCGGCCGGGTTGGTGCGCTGCAGTTCGGCCGCCATGGTTTCCACATCTTCCGGTTCGGCGACGCGGAAACGGCCGGAGCTGATATCCAGCGTGGCGTAGCCGAAGCCGCGCGCGTCCTGCCAGATGGCGGCCAGCAGGTTGTCCTGCCGCTCCTGCAGCAGCGCTTCGTCGCTGACGGTGCCGGGCGTGACGATGCGCACCACTTTACGCTCCACCGGGCCTTTGCTGGCGGCGGGATCGCCGACCTGCTCACAGATGGCGACGGATTCGCCCAACTGCACCAGCTTGGCTAAATAGTTTTCTACCGCATGGTGCGGCACGCCGGCCATCGGGATCGGTTCGCCCGCCGAGGCGCCACGCTTGGTCAGGGAGATATCCAACAGCTGTGAAGCGCGCTTGGCATCGTCATAAAACAGCTCGTAGAAGTCACCCATCCGATAGAACAGCAGAATTTCAGGATGCTGCGCCTTTAAGCGCAGGTATTGCTGCATCATCGGCGTGTGTTCGACGTATTCTTTGTTTTCCATAATGTTCACTGCGTTATGTTCTGATTATGCGTCATGAGCATGATGCTTACCGTAGCCACGTTGATGCGTCCTGCAAAAAGGCCAAATGCCGGCTGCTCTGTAGAGTGAAGATGTTAACAGGTGATAACGCAGTTTCAAATGCATCTGCAAGCGCCGGTGCTTTTTTCCTCCGCTTCTGCTAAATCGTTCGCATTACTGGTGCCGGTAGTGGAAAAGTGAGACGTATTTAACTGATTATTCGACGCGGATATTCCTGTTTGTGCATCACCGTCTATGATTTACCATAACCCACATATTTTTAGCCTGGCTGTATGGATACCTGATGCGTCAATTTGCCCCTCTTATTCCTCTGGTCGTTTTGCTTTCCGCCTGCAGCAGCAAGCCGGAAAATACCACCCAGCCGCCGCAGAGCCGCGCGGTGCAAGGCGGTTTCCTGTTGGATACCGATCACGTCAATCCGATGCTGTCCGGCGATTACGCCTACAACGCAGCGGCCCAGCGCTTTATCGACAAAATGGTGCGCGAGCACGGTTTTGATCGTCAGCAGCTGCATGATGTTTTTGCGCAAACCAAGCGCCTGGACTGGGTGATCCGCCTGATGGATCGTCAGGCGCCAAGGCCGACCGGCCAGCCGCCTTCCGGGCCGAACGGCGCCTGGCTGCGCTACCGTAATAAATTTATTACGTCGGACAATATTCCCAACGGCGTAGCCTTCTGGAATCAGTATGCCGACGCGCTGGAGCGCGCGCACCGGGTATACGGCGTACCGCCGGAAATCATCGTTGGCATCATCGGGGTAGAAACCCGCTGGGGACGGGTGATGGGAAAAACGCGCATTATCGACGCGCTGGCGACGCTGTCCTTCGATTATCCCCGCCGTGCGACATACTTTACCGGCGAGCTGGAAACTTTCCTGCTGATGGCGCGTAAAGAACAGCGCGATCCGCTGGATCTGCGCGGTTCTTATGCCGGCGCGATGGGATACGGCCAGTTTATGCCGTCCTCCTTCAAGGATTACGCGGTCGACTTTAACGGCGACGGACACATTAACCTGTGGGACCCTGAGGACGCGATCGGCAGCGTGGCGAACTATTTCCGCGCGCACGGCTGGCAGCGCGATGCGCCGGTAGCGGTGCCGGCCAGCGGCCAGGCGCCATATATGGAGCACGGCTTCAAGACCCGCTATACGGTCGGCGCCCTGCAGGCCGCGGGGCTGACGCCGCAGGGCGGGCTGGGCCATGACCAGGAGGTGAGCCTGCTGCGTCTGGATATGGGCAGCGACTATCAGTATTGGTTCGGTTTGCCTAACTTTTACACCATCACCCGCTATAACCACAGCACGCACTATGCGATGGCGGTATGGCAGTTGGGTGAGGCGGTCGGGCGCGAGCGGCGCGGCGGCAGCGTATTCTGAACAGCAAAAAGGGCCGGTGACGGCCCTTTTTCTTTGTTCTACAGCATGGTGTAGGCTTTTTTCAGCCCGGTGTCCTCATCTGGGTCCGCGCCTTGGGCGGGCGCTTCTGCCGTTTCCTCATCCGTCGCTTCCGTATTCTCTGCGGCGGGTTCCGGTTCGACCGGATCTGGTGCGGCTTCCGGTGGCGGCATGGTGTCATGAATCGTTTGTTCATCGAAGGTCGGGTTCAACGCCGGCGACAGCGGCGAACTGACCAGGCTGTCCGGCATCGGAATGTGCGGCAGCGGCGCATCGTCGACAAACTGCGATTCATCCTCTTTCACCGTGCGGCTAAAGCCGACAATCAGCACGCCGCACAGGGCGAAAAATACATACAGAATATTGCCGCCCAGCGGCTGGATCAGCATGCCGACCGTCAGCGGCCCGATGCTGGCGCCCACGCCGAAGGCCATCAGCAGACAGGCCGCCAGTGACACACGGCGCTCCGGCTCGACCAGGTCGTTGGCCAGCGCCACCGCCAGCGGATACAGCGTAAACTGCAGCATGCTGACGACAAAACCGATAGCCAGCAGCAGCGGGAAAGTGATGTGCGGCAAAATCGCCAGCGGCAGCGCCGCTAACACCAGCAGAATAGCGTTAAGGCGCATCAGCAGCGTACGGTTGTAACGATCGGACAGCCAGCTCAAGGGGAACTGCGCCACCAGGCCGGCGAAAATCGCCAGCGCCATAAACAGGCCGGTATGTTGGGTACTTAAATTCTGCTGGCTGGTATACACCGGTGCCAGGCCGTAGAACGAGCCTACCACCATGCCGATAACCAGCGTATTGGTCAGCACGCTGGGGATGTTGCGAATAAAGTAGAGCAGCTCCAGCGGCGCCGGCGACATATGGCGGACATTGGTGCGGGTGGTAAGGGCGATGGGCACCAGGCAGAGCGCGAAGCACAGGGCGATAATCAGCAGGGTGGTGATGCCCAGATCGGTTTGCAGCATCAGCACCACCTGGCCCAGAGACAGGCCCAGATAGGTGGCGGCCATATAGAAGCCGAAAACCACGCCGCGCTGATTGGATTCGGCCTGATCGTTAAGCCAGCTTTCCAGCACCATAAACTGACACATCATGCACAGGCCGATAATCATCCGCAGCACCACCCAAATCGGGATGAATTCGGTCAAACCGTGCCCCAGCACCGCGGCGGTAATAATGCCCGCACAGGAGACGTAGGCGCGGATATGCCCGACGCGCGCAATCAAAAAATGACCGACCTTGCCGCCGATCACCAGCCCGATATAGTTGGCGGCGGTAATGGCACCGATCAGGCCGCCGGTGACGTGAATCGAGGTCAGGCGCAAAGAGATATAGGTGGTCAGCAGCCCGGAGCCAAGCAGCATCAGCAGCGTTGTGGTATATAACGGAAAGAATACGCCAAACGTTTTTTTCACTCGCTCATCCTATCGTCATCGGCGCTGATTATTGCCCGGCCACCAGCATCCTTGTTGTGTGCGCTATTGCGTTCCGCCCGTTACCTGGGCGCATTCTCTGATACTAGCAGTTTGCTCTGCGGCTTCAAACCTTGCCGGTTTTGCGCGTCGCTGCGCAATTCATTGAGTCCGCCATCGCCGGCGCTTGATAAATGCTACTATCGGACGCATATAGCGATGATTCATTCAGGGGGCGTTATGAGCGAAGAGAGCCTGCGTAAACTTAGCGTGGCCGTCGGCGACAAATTAAAGGCAGGCGGACGCTGGATCACGGCGGCGGAGTCCTGCACCGGCGGCGGCATCGCCAAGGCGATCACCGATATTGCCGGCAGCTCCGCCTATTTCGACCGCGGTTTCGTGACCTACAGTAACCGGGCGAAGCACCAGTTGCTGGGCGTCTCCGAAAGTACGCTGCAGGTGCATGGCGCGGTCAGCGAAGCGGTAGTGCGTGAGATGGCGCAGGGCGCGCTGCATGCGGCGGACGCCGACATTGCGCTGTCGGTCAGCGGCATCGCCGGGCCGGACGGCGGCAGCGCGGCGAAACCGGTCGGCACCGTATGGTTTGGCTTTGCCGAGCGCTCGGGCCGGGTGCTGGCGTGCGAGCGGCGTTTCAGCGGCGATCGCGACGCCGTCCGGCTGCAGGCGACAGTTTTCGCACTGCAAACCGTGCTTGACGAATTTTTGTAAAATTAGGCTTGATACTGTATGACTGTACAGTATAATTAGTGACATTTCCTGCACAACATACATTCAGTGGCAGTGTGGGGTAAAACCGACATTGCGAAACGAAGGAGCAAAAATGGCTATTGATGAGAACAAGCAAAAGGCGTTAGCTGCGGCACTGGGCCAGATTGAAAAACAATTCGGCAAAGGCTCCATCATGCGTCTGGGTGAAGACCGCTCCATGGATGTGGAAACGATCTCTACCGGCTCACTGTCACTTGATATTGCACTGGGCGCCGGCGGCCTGCCGATGGGCCGTATCGTAGAAATCTACGGGCCGGAATCTTCCGGTAAAACCACCCTGACGCTGCAGGTTATCGCCGCCGCGCAACGTGAAGGCAAAACCTGCGCCTTTATCGATGCCGAACACGCGCTGGATCCGGTGTATGCGAAAAAGCTGGGCGTAGATATTGATAATCTGCTGTGTTCTCAGCCAGACACCGGCGAGCAGGCGCTGGAAATCTGTGACGCGCTGACCCGTTCCGGCGCGGTTGACGTGATCATCGTCGACTCCGTTGCGGCGCTGACGCCAAAAGCGGAAATCGAAGGTGAAATCGGTGATTCGCACATGGGTCTGGCGGCGCGTATGATGAGCCAGGCGATGCGTAAGCTGGCCGGCAACCTGAAAAACGCTAACACGCTGCTGATCTTCATCAACCAAATCCGTATGAAAATCGGCGTGATGTTCGGCAACCCGGAAACCACCACCGGCGGCAACGCGCTGAAATTCTATGCCTCTGTCCGTCTGGATATCCGCCGTATCGGCGCGATTAAAGAGGGTGATGAAGTGGTCGGCAGCGAAACCCGCGTAAAAGTGGTGAAGAACAAGGTTGCCGCGCCGTTCAAACAGGCTGAATTCCAGATCATGTACGGCGAAGGCATCAACAGCCGTGGTGAGCTGATTGACCTGGGTGTGAAGCACAAGATGATTGAAAAAGCCGGCGCCTGGTACAGCTACAACGGTGATAAAATTGGCCAGGGCAAGGCGAATGCCTGCAACTTCCTGAAGGAAAACCCGGCGATTGCCGCCGAGCTGGACAAAAGGCTGCGCGATCTGCTGCTGCACAGCAGCACCGTCGAAGCGGATGAAGGCTTCGATGGCGAAACTGAAACCAGCGAAGAGTTTTAATCGCGACAGAGGCGATACGTTCTGATTATGACGTATCGCCGCACGCCAAGGTTGTAATCCTATGAACGAACGGGTTTCCCCAAAGACCGGAAACACGCTGAATGACCTGTTAAGCCGCGCGATGCGCTTGCTGTCACAACGCGATCATAGTGAAGACGAACTGCGCCGCAAACTTGCGGCGCAGCCGTTTTTCGCCCGCGCCAAATTCTCCAACAACACTTCTTCCCCATCTTGCGATGAACCCATCGACCCAGCCGTTGTCGAACAAGTCATTGATTATTGTTATCAGCATAATTGGTTGGACGATCGGCGTTTTGCGACGCGCTATATAGGTAGCCGCAGCCGTAAGGGATACGGCGCGCAGCGCATTCGTTCCGAGCTGATGCAAAAGGGTGTGGATAAAGAGGTAGTGCAGACGGCGTTGGCCGAATGTGACATTGACTGGTGCGAACAGGCCAAAGAGGTTGCGCAGCGTAAGTTTGGCGAACCATTACCGAAAGAGTGGAAAGACAAAGCCAAAGTGCAGCGTTATCTGCTTTATCGCGGCTTTTTTCAGGAAGAAATTCAGTCGATTTACCGTGATTTTGCGTAATCATCGCACACGGGGTTTTACTTCCCTCTGAAGAAAATTTATCTTATCCCCACTTTAGTTCGTGAGCAGGCTGCCATCGTAAGGATGACGCGCGCCCTGTTCACGTATCGTTATTCTAGTCTTTCCGGGAAAAATATGAGCAAGAGCACCGCTGAGATCCGTCAAGCGTTTCTCGATTTCTTTCATAGTAAAGGTCATCAGGTCGTAGCAAGCAGCTCCCTGGTGCCTAACAATGATCCGACGTTGCTGTTTACCAACGCCGGTATGAACCAATTCAAAGATGTTTTCCTGGGGCTGGACAAACGCGCCTATACCCGCGCGACCACCTCTCAGCGCTGCGTTCGCGCGGGTGGTAAGCATAATGACCTGGAAAACGTCGGTTACACCGCTCGTCACCACACCTTCTTCGAAATGCTGGGTAATTTCAGCTTCGGTGATTACTTCAAACGTGATGCCATTGCCTATGCCTGGGAACTGCTGACCGGTGAAAACTGGTTTAACCTGCCGAAAGAAAAGCTGTGGGTGACCGTCTACGAAACCGATGATGAAGCGTTTGATATCTGGCAGAACGAAATCGGTATTCCTGCCGAACGCATCATTCGCATCGGCGACAACAAGGGGGCGCCATTTGCTTCCGATAACTTCTGGCAGATGGGCGACACCGGCCCGTGCGGTCCGTGTACCGAAATTTTCTACGATCACGGCGATCATATCTGGGGTGGCCCTCCGGGGAGTCCGGAAGAGGATGGTGACCGTTATATCGAGATCTGGAATATCGTCTTCATGCAGTTCAACCGGCAGGTTGACGGCACGATGTTGCCGTTGCCTAAACCGTCGGTGGATACCGGCATGGGGCTGGAGCGCATTACCGCGGTACTGCAACACGTTAACTCCAACTACGAAATCGACCTGTTCCGCACCCTGATCGCTGCGGTCGCCAAAGTGACCGGCGCGACCGATCTGGATAACAAATCTCTGCGCGTTATCGCCGACCATATTCGTTCTTGCGCTTTCCTGGTTTCCGATGGCGTTATCCCGTCTAACGAAAACCGTGGCTATGTACTGCGCCGCATCATTCGTCGCGCGGTACGTCACGGCAATATGCTGGGGGCGAAAGAGACCTTCTTCTATAAACTGGTTGCACCGTTAATCGAGGTGATGGGGCCGGCAGCCGAAGAGCTGAAGAGCCAGCAGGCGATGGTCGAGCAGGTGCTGAAAACAGAAGAAGAGCAGTTTGCCCGTACGCTGGAGCGTGGTCTGGCGCTGCTCGACGAAGAGTTGTCCAAGCTGCAGGGCGATACGTTGGATGGCGAAACGGCTTTCCGTCTGTATGACACCTACGGCTTCCCGGTTGACCTGACCGCTGACGTTTGCCGCGAGCGCGGTCTGAAAGTTGATGAAGCCGGTTTTGACGAGGCGATGGAAGCGCAGCGCCGCCGTGCTCGTGAATCCAGCGGTTTTGGTGCGGATTACAACAGCATGATTCGCGTTGATGGTGCCAGCGAGTTCTGCGGCTATGACCATGATAAGCAGCAGGCCAAGGTTACCGCGCTGTTCCGTGACGGCCAGCCCGTTGATGCTATCGCTGTCGGTGAAGAAGCCGTGGTGGTGCTGGACAGTACGCCGTTTTATGGCGAGTCTGGCGGCCAGGTTGGCGATAAGGGCGTGTTGAAAGCTTCGGCGGCGGAATTTGTCGTCGGCGATACGCAAAAATATGGTCAGGCGCTCGGCCATCAGGGCAAATTGGTACAAGGTTCGCTGAAGGTCGGCGACAGCGTTGCCGCCGAGATTGACCAGGCGCGTCGCAACCGCATTCGCCTGAACCACTCTGCCACTCACCTGCTGCACGCGGCGTTACGCCAGGTGCTGGGCGAACACGTGGCGCAGAAAGGCTCACTGGTTAACGATAAGTATCTGCGTTTCGACTTCTCTCATTTTGAAGCGATAAAGCCTGAACAGCTGCGTGCGGTGGAAGATTTGGTCAACCAGCAGATTCGTCGTAATCTGCCGGTGCAGACCGAGGTGATGGCGCTGGATGATGCAAAAGAGAAGGGCGCGATGGCGCTGTTTGGTGAGAAGTACGACGACCATGTGCGCGTACTGACCATGGGCGACTTCTCTACCGAGCTTTGCGGCGGTACGCATGCGGCCCGCACCGGCGATATCGGCCTGTTCCGTATTCAGAGCGAGTCTGGTACGGCTGCGGGGATTCGTCGTATTGAAGCGGTAACCGGCGAAGGTGCAATTGCTTCACTGCATCAGCAGAGTGATTTACTGCAGGAGGTTGCCCACCTGGTGAAAGGTGATAGCAACAACCTGACGGACAAAGTGCGTGCGGTGCTCGATCGCTCTCGCGTGCTGGAAAAAGAGCTGCAACAGCTTAAAGACCAGCAGGCGGCGTCGGAAAGCGCTTCACTGTCCAGCAAAGCGCAATTGGTCAACGGTGTGAAACTGCTGGTTAGCCAGTTGGATAACGTCGAACCGAAAATGCTGCGAACCATGGTTGACGATCTGAAAAATCAACTGGGTTCTGCAATCATCGTTCTGGCTACGGTTGCTGACGGTAAAGTCAGCCTGATTGCTGGCGTGACCAAAGATCTGACCGACCGGGTAAAAGCCGGCGAGCTGATCGGCAGCGTCGCCCAGCAGGTAGGTGGCAAGGGCGGTGGTCGTCCGGATATGGCGCAAGCGGGGGGAAGCGACGTCAACGCCTTGCCTGCGGCATTAGGCAGCGTAGAAGCCTGGGTGGCTTCGAAACTGTGAATATAAATAAATAGCCTAGCTGAACGCCATAACTCATTGTTGATTATGGCGTTTTTTCAGTGTGCTAAAACAATGTGGTTATAATAACGGGAACAAAGTTTTTCAGGTCGGCTAAACTTATCATTAACTGGGGTGATACCAAGTCTACTTACATTTACTGTGGGTTCTATGGCTTACTTTTTCACCACATATGATGGATAATGGCGGGGAAACTGAGAGACCCGACTCTTTTAATCTTTCAAGGAGCAAAGAATGTTAATTCTGACTCGTCGAGTTGGTGAAACCCTCATGATTGGCGATGAGGTTACGGTCACAGTGCTAGGGGTAAAAGGCAACCAGGTTCGTATTGGTGTGAATGCTCCGAAAGAAGTGTCCGTACACCGGGAAGAAATCTATCAACGTATCCAGGCAGAGAAGTCTCAGCAGACGACTTACTGATTTCAATCGTAGCGTCTCGTTGCCTAACGGGACGCTTCTGCCTTTTTTCTCCCTTCCGACGCCGTTTTTCTTCCCCTCGCTGATAATTTTTTCTCTGAGCGCTATTCAGGTTGTTGCACGGATATCGCCGTTTGTCTGTTGATAAAACACCCTTTTTGCCGTGTAATTGCCCATATTGCCTGCGAAGTGTGCAAACAAAAATAAGTTGGGAAAAATTGTTTGACTTATAAGTCGGGGAAAGTAATATGTGCGCCACGCAGTGCCGATGAGCTTCTCTAAAGCGAGTTAGGCACAATTCGAAAGAAGCGTGTTGGTGAGGTGGCCGAGAGGCTGAAGGCGCTCCCCTGCTAAGGGAGTATGCGGTCAAAAGCTGCATCCGGGGTTCGAATCCCCGCCTCACCGCCATTTGCATCCGTAGCTCAGCTGGATAGAGTACTCGGCTACGAACCGAGCGGTCGGAGGTTCGAATCCTCCCGGATGCACCATATTTAGACATGTGTTTGAACGTCGTAATTCAGACCCGTGTCACGCCATAGAGCAGTATGGTAGGGTGAGTAACAAAATACCATACGGTATCAAAAAGAATTACTGTGCATCCGTAGCTCAGCTGGATAGAGTACTCGGCTACGAACCGAGCGGTCGGAGGTTCGAATCCTCCCGGATGCACCATTCTTCAAGTCTTCCCTGATTGTCTTGTCAGGAAAGCAAAAATAGACAATGCATCCGTAGCTCAGCTGGATAGAGTACTCGGCTACGAACCGAGCGGTCGGAGGTTCGAATCCTCCCGGATGCACCATCTAAGAGAAACCCGCTTCGGCGGGTTTTTCGCTTTTCCGACCGCGAGGAGAGCGGTGGGAGGTTCGAGCCGAGCGCAGCGAGACAACGTTGCGTGAGCAACGGCCCGCAGGGGAGGCGCAGCCGAATTATCCTCCCGGATGCACCATCTAAGAGAAACCCGCTTCGGCGGGTTTTTCGCTTTCTGCAAGCCCCCCGTTCTGAAACCCTTACCCACAACGCGGCATTTTCCGACATCACGCGATCGGCGACAATTTCCCTGCTTTGCGATAAAGTAGTTTTCTTTCCTCAATGATCATGGAGTAACGATGTACGATCGCTACCAAGGTCTGATCTTTGACATGGACGGCACCATTCTGGATACCGAACCCACACACCGGCAAGCGTGGCGTGACGTGCTGGGGCGCTATGGCATGGCATTTGACGAGTCTGCCGTGGTGGCGCTGAACGGTTCGCCGTCCTGGCGCATCGCCGAGGCGATTCTTGCCGCTCAGCAGGCCGATCTCGATCCTTATCAGCTCGCCGCGGAGAAAACTCGTGCGGTAGAAGCGATGTTGCTCGATAGCGTGCGTCCGTTGCCGTTGGTTGAGGTGGTGAAGTCTTATCACGGGCGCCGCCCAATGGCGGTGGGCACCGGCAGTGAACACCGTATGGCGGAGAGACTGCTGCGTCATCTGGGGCTGTATCAGTGCTTTGACGCGATTGTCGGCGCCGATGACGTCCAGCGCCATAAGCCGGAGCCGGACACCTTCCTGCGCTGTGCGGAGCTGATCGGCGTAGCGCCGGAACAGTGCGTAGTGTTTGAAGACGCCGACTTCGGCATTCAGGCGGCACGCAGCGCCAATATGGCGGTGGTAGACGTCCGTACGTTGTGAGTAGTACGCTAACGCTATTTTCATTATTCGGCAGCAGCTTTCTCAGTGCGACGCTGCTGCCGGGAAATTCAGAAATTCTTTTGGTCGCCTTGCTGACTAAAAGCCGTGTTGCACCGGAATGGCTGGTGCTGGCGGCTGCTTTGGGCAATACGCTTGGCGGACTGACGAATGTGATTATCGGGCGCCTGTTACCGGCGTTGAAGCCGCAACGCGGGCTGGAAACGGCACTGCGCTGGTTACAACGCTTTGGCCCGGCTGCGCTGTTGCTCAGTTGGTTGCCGGTAGTGGGCGATTTGTTGTGCGTGTTGGCAGGCTGGCTGCGCATGCCATGGGGACCTGTTGTGCTGTTTCTGGCGATCGGAAAGGCGCTGCGTTACGTCATTTTGACTATGATAACGCTACAGGGGATTTCCTGGTGGCATTAACGAAGTTAAACATAACCCCGGAAGGTTTCAGATTGATGGCGGAGTGCGCATGCGTTGCCGCAACTGAAATTAGCGGGAATGAATACAATATTCTTCGGGCGTGGTTTCAGTATGCTTACGAGTAATCGTTTTTTGGAGCGGGAGGTCAATTTGATCCCGGACGTATCACAGGCGCTTTCTTGGTTGGAAGCCCACCCTCAGGCATTAAAAGGCATCCGCCGCGGTATTGAGCGTGAAACGCTACGCGTGACGGCGGATGGCAAGCTGGCGACAACCGGACATCCGGAACATCTGGGGGCGGCATTAACGCACCATTGGATTACCACGGACTTTGCCGAAGCGCTGTTAGAGTTTATTACGCCGGTTGATGACAATATCGATCACCTGCTGACGTTTTTACGCGACATCCACCGCTATGTGGCGCGCAATATTGGCGAAGAGCGTATGTGGCCGCTGAGTATGCCGTGTTTTATCGGCGCTGAGCAGGATATTGAACTGGCGCAGTTCGGTTCATCAAATATCGGCCGGATGAAAACGCTGTACCGCGAAGGGCTGAAGAATCGCTATGGCGCCTTGATGCAGACCATCTCCGGCGTTCACTATAATTTCTCGCTGCCGATGGAGTTCTGGCAGGCCTGGGCGGGGGTTGAGGATGCGGAAAGTGGCAAAGAGCAAATCTCCGCCGGTTATTTCCGTCTGATCCGCAACTATTACCGGTTCGGCTGGGTGATCCCTTATCTGTTTGGTGCATCGCCGGCTATTTGCTCCTCGTTCCTGAAAGGGCGGGAAACCTCGCTGCCGTTTGAAAGCAACGGACGCGGCATGCTGTATCTGCCGTATGCAACCTCGCTGCGTCTGAGCGACCTGGGTTATACCAACAAGTCGCAAAGCAATCTGGGTATTACCTTCAATGACCTGCACAGCTATGTCCAGGGGCTGAAAAAGGCGATTGCGACGCCGTCGGAAGAGTTTGCTCAATTAGGCGTGAAACAGGGCGACCATTATCTGCAGCTGAACACCAATGTGCTGCAGATTGAAAATGAGCTGTATGCGCCGATTCGTCCCAAGCGCGTGACCCGCAGCGGCGAAACGCCGTCCGATGCCTTGCTGCGCGGCGGTATTGAATATATTGAAGTGCGTTCGCTGGATATTAACCCATTCTCGCCGATTGGCGTTGATGCGGTACAGGCACGTTTCCTTGACCTGTTCCTGATCTGGTGCACCCTGGCGGATGCGCCGGAAATGAGCAGCGATGAACTGCTGTGTACGCGTAAAAACTGGAACCGGGTGATTCTGGAAGGCCGTAAACCGGGGCAAACCATCGGCATCGGTTGTAACGATACGCGTAAGCCGCTGGTGCAGGTGGGGAAAGCATTGTTTGCCGATCTGCGGCGCGTGGCGGAAGTGCTGGACAGCGAAGCCGGCGACCGGGCGTACCAGCAGGTGTGCGATCAACTGGTTGCCGCTTTTGACGATCCGGAGCAGACGTTCTCCGCCCGTATTTTAAAGGCGATGCTGGAAGACGGAACCGGTAAGGTGGGTCTTGAACTGGCGGAACATTATCGCCAAATGCTGCAGTCTGAACCGCTGGAAATTCTTAGCGACGAGCTGTTTACACAAGAATCACGTGAGTCATGGCAGCGACAGCGCGACGTAGAAGCGGCGGATACGCTAAGCTTTGAACAGTTCCTGAAGGCAAACGGCGGGGGCTGAAAAAGAAAAAGGCCACATCAATGTGGCCAAATATGCATCTCTGATGACAGGGATGATGATAACAAATGCGCGTCTTTCATATACTGAGACCCGCAGGGTGGGAAAAGGTTTCCTTGGATCGCTAAAAAAAATCCTAAATAATTTTTCTTTTACGAGGAGGTGACAACATGCCACTGCTGGATAGCTTTACCGTAGACCACACTCGCATGGCAGCCCCGGCTGTCCGCGTTGCGAAAACCATGAAAACTCCTCATGGCGATACCATCACCGTGTTTGACCTGCGTTTTTGCATCCCAAACAAAGAAGTGATGCCTGAGCGCGGTATCCATACGCTGGAGCACCTGTTCGCGGGTTTTATGCGTAATCACCTGAATGGCCAGGGCGTAGAGATCATTGATATCTCGCCGATGGGCTGCCGCACCGGCTTCTATATGAGCCTGATCGGCGTGCCGGACGAGCAACGCGTTGCCGACGCCTGGAAAGCGGCGATGGCGGACGTGCTGAAGGTGACCGACCAGCGTAAAATCCCTGAGCTGAATGAATTCCAGTGCGGGACTTACGAGATGCACTCGCTGCAGGAAGCGCAGGATATCGCCAAGCATATTCTGGATCGCGACGTGGTAGTCAACCGCAATGACGAACTGGCGCTGCCGGCAGATAAATTGCAGGAACTGCACATCTGATAGGGTGCTGGCCGCAGGTAATAAAAAAGACGCGATTATCGCGTCTTTTTTTATGGTGACTGACCCGTCCTAAATAGCGTTGACACATTTTACTCACGAACAGAGGAAAGTGTGATGAACCAGTATGTTAAACGCACGCAACGCGATTACCCTCTATCCTTTAAATTGGCCGTCGTCCAACAGGTCGAAAAAGGCGAGATGACTTACCGTCAGGCACAAGACCGCTACGGTATCCAGGGCAGTCATACCGTCATGAACTGGCTGCGTAAATATGGCCAACTCGACTGGCGTTCGTCCTCTTCAACCAGACTGTGCGGAGATGATATGCCCAAGTTACCCCTGACTCCTGAACAGCGCACCAAAGAACTCGAACAGCAACTGGCTGAATCTGAAGTCAAAGCGCAGTTCTTTGAAGCCGTCGTAAAAGTGATGAATACCGAGTTCGGAGCTACCCTGACAAAAAAGCAGTTGGCTGCCTTATCGCGCAAACACAAGCGCCACGACTCACGGTAGCACGCGCCTGCCGGTGGATGGGTATCAGCCGGCAGGCATGGTATCAGTCCTTGCAACGTGAACGTGGAAGAGAAGAGCAAGCCCACCATATAGTGGAGCAGGTGACCGCTATCCGCTTACACCAGCCCCGACTGGGTACACGCAAGCTGCACCACTTACTGCGACAGCAGCCGGAAGCCCCCGTGCATGTGGGGCGAGACCGTCTGTTCCGGATACTGCGCTGCGCCCGTTTACTGGTGATGCCTAAACGGGCGTATCATAAGACAACGCACAGCCATCATCGTTTTTACCGTCATCCCAACTTGCTGAAAGCGGGAGAACATCAGGTTATAGCCAGCCGCCCGGAACAGGTGTGGGTAGCGGATATCACCTATCTGCCGCTGAAAACAGGAACGGCGTATATCAGTCTGATAACGGATGCGTGGTCGAGAAAAATCGTGGGGTATCATGTGCATGACAGCCTGCATACCCGGCATGTCGCCTGTGCGTTCAAAATGGCGCTGGCCAGCAGGCGCACCGCAGCTCCGTTGGTACATCACTCGGACCGGGGGATCCAGTACTGCTCGCAGGAATATCAGACGTTACACAAGCGATATGGCGTCACCTGTTCGATGACAGACGGGTATGACTGTTACCAGAATGCGCTGGCGGAGAGGATAAACGGGATACTGAAAACGGAATACTTGCTTGGCAAACCGAAAGACATCGTGCAGGCAAGAAAGATGGTCAGGCAGTCTGTGGAAATCTACAACGCACGGCGACCGCATCTGTCGCTACAATACAAAACGCCCGATGAGGTTCATCGGGCGTTATAAGGCTGAAAAGTGTCAACCTATATCAGGACTAGTCAGATGGCAGACAGAGGGCACTAGCTATTTTGCACGCTCTCCTCCAACGGCTTGATCGGCGTGACGCGCACCTGCTTAATCATATTGTCCTGCACGTCCAGAATGTCAAAATCATAGTGGCCAATGCGGATGCGGGTACCGCTTTCCGGAATCTCTTCCAGCTCTTCAAGCAGCAATCCGTTGATGGTGCGCGCTTCAATGGCCGGCAAGTTCCAGTTGAAGGCCTTGTTCAGCTCCCGCACGTTGGCGGTGCCGTCGATCAGTACGGAACCGTCGCTTTGCGGCGTGACTTCTTCTGCCAGCGTCGGGGACATGGAGGTGGTAAAGTCGCCGACGATCTCTTCCAGGATATCCTCCACCGTGACCAGCCCCTGAATATCACCGTATTCATCAACGACGATGCCCACTTTCTCTTTATTCCGCTGGAATTTGACCAGCTGTACGTTCAGCGGCGTACCTTCCGGCACGTAGTAGATTTCGTCGGCGGCGCGCAGCAGATTTTCTTTGTTAAACTCGTTCTTTTCCGTCATCAGGCGGTAGGCTTCACGCACGCGCAGCATGCCGATGGCGTCGTCCAGCGAATCGCGATACAGCACAATGCGGCCGTGCGGCGAGTGCGTCAGCTGGCGCATGATGGACTTCCAGTCGTCATTGACGTCGATGCCCATGATCTCATTGCGCGGCACCATGATGTCTTCCACCGTGACTTTCTCCAGATCGAGCACCGAAATCAGCATATCCTGATAGCGGCGTGAAATCTGCGAGTGGGATTCGTTCACGATGGTACGCAGCTCTTCTTTACTGACCGCGTCGCTGATTTGCTGGTTCATGCGGATGCCGAACAGCCGCAGCACCATGCTGGTAATGCCGTTAAGCACCCAGACCAGCGGGAACATCACTTTTTGCAGCGGCGCCAGCAGCATGCTGCTGGGGAACGCGATGCGCTCCGGATACAGGGCGGCAAAGGTTTTCGGCAGCACCTCGGCGAACAGCAGGACGGCGAAGGTGAGTACGCCGGTGGAAATGGCCACGCCCAGATCGCCGTACAGACGCATCCCGACGATGGTCGCCAGCGCCGAGGCCAGAATGTTCACCAGGTTGTTGCCGATCAGCACCAGTCCGATCAGGCGGTCAGGCTTTTGCAGCAGTTTCTCTACCCGGCGGGCAGATCGGTTGCCCTGTTTGGAAAGGTGACGAAGACGATAGCGGTTGAGCGTCATCATGCCGGTTTCGGAAGCTGAAAAATAAGCGGAAACCACAATCATGATCACCAGAATGATGATTAGGGTGGCTGTCGAAACGTGCTCCAACGCGAGATTCCTTATATATGGAGAAAGATTGCCTCATGGGTGAATGAGGCATGGCGCGCTCAGCGCACCATGATTTCCTGAATGAGTCGGCTGCCAAAATAGGCCAGCGTGAGTAAGAACGCCCCGGCGAAACTGAACCAGACCACGCGGCGACCGCGCCAGCCTTCATGGTAATGGCCCCATAGCAGAACGATATAGACAAACCATGCCATGATCGACAGCACCGCCTTGTGCACGTTCTCTTTGCTGAACAGATTATCCATATACAGCAGCCCGGTGCACAGGGTCAGCGTCAGCAACACCACGCCGATCTGCGTGATATGAAACATTTTACGTTCAATGCTCATCAGCGGCGGCATATCTGCGCTGAAACTGAGCTTTTTGTTCTTCAGCAGATAATCGAGCCACGCCAGCTGCAGCGCGTACAGCGCGGCGATAATCAACGTGGCGTAGGCGAACAGCGCCAGGCCGATATGCACCATCAGTTCGGGGCTGGCCTCCAGGTGAGTGATAAACTCACCGGGCAGCAGGCTGGCGAAGGCCAGATTAATCATGGCGAAGCTGTAGACGATCGGCAGCAGGAACCAGCCACGGTTGCGTGAAGCGACAATCGTCATCACGGTGCAGATGATCAGGCTGACGATGGAGCCAATATTCAGCAGGCTCAGGTTTTGCCCGGTGCTGACGTCGAATACCCGCTGTTGCAGCGCAATGGCATGGCTGACCAGCGCCACCACGGCGGAAATGATGGCAAGCCGACGGTATGCGCTATTCTGCCGCAACAAGCTGGGAATGATCAGTCCAAGGCTGAGCAGGTAGGCTATCAAAGCCACGATGGAAAATACTGGCATAGCGTTATTTTAGGCATCGGCGTGGTTAATCGAACGGTCAGTATAGCGTTGAGCGCGCCGCACTCCAACCGATCTCCAACGCTGAGGCAGAGATCGTTAACGCTTCGTGTTATAATCGCCGCAATTGTGTCGCCATGGCGGCCTGTCATTACGTTGAGCCTGAGACGATGTTTGAAAATTTAACCGATCGATTATCGCGCACACTGCGCAATATCAGCGGCCGCGGGCGGCTGACAGAAGAGAATATCAAGGAAACCCTGCGTGAAGTGCGCATGGCATTGCTGGAAGCCGACGTGGCGCTGCCGGTGGTGCGGGACTTTATCAATCGCGTGAAAGAGAGCGCGGTCGGTCATGAAGTCAACAAGAGCCTGACGCCGGGGCAGGAGTTTGTCAAAATCGTCAAGGGCGAGCTGATCGCCGCGATGGGCGAGGTGAACACCGAACTGAACCTGGCGGCCCAGCCGCCGGCGGTGGTGCTGATGGCGGGCCTGCAGGGCGCCGGTAAAACCACCAGCGTCGGTAAGCTCGGTAAATTCCTGAAAGAGAAACAGAAGAAGAAAGTACTGGTGGTGTCTGCCGACGTTTACCGCCCTGCGGCGATCAAACAGCTGGAGACCCTGGCCGAAAACGTCGGCATCGACTTCTTCCCGTCCGACGCCAAAGACAAGCCGATTGATATCGTCAACCGCGCGCTGCAGCAGGCGAAGCTGAAGTTCTATGACGTGCTGATCGTCGATACCGCCGGCCGTTTGCACGTCGACGAAGCGATGATGGACGAAATCAAACAGGTGCACGCGGCGATTAACCCGGTGGAAACGCTGTTTGTGGTTGACGCCATGACCGGCCAGGACGCCGCCAATACCGCGAAAGCCTTTAATGAAGCGCTGCCGCTGACCGGCGTGGTGCTGACCAAGGTTGACGGCGATGCGCGCGGCGGTGCCGCGCTGTCTATTCGTCACATCACCGGCAAACCGATCAAATTCCTGGGCGTCGGCGAGAAAACCGAAGCGCTGGAGCCGTTCCACCCGGATCGCGTCGCCTCGCGCATTCTCGGCATGGGCGACGTGCTGTCGCTGATCGAAGATATCGAGAGCAAGGTTGACCGCGAGCAGGCTGAAAAACTGGCCAGCAAGCTGAAAAAGGGCGACGGCTTCGATTTGACCGACTTCCTGGATCAGCTGAAGCAGATGCGCAATATGGGCGGTATGGCCAGCATGCTGAGCAAACTGCCGGGCGCGGGCCAACTGCCGGATAACGTCAAATCGCAGATGGATGACAAGGTGCTGGTGCGTATGGAAGCGATCATCAACTCGATGACGCAGAAAGAGCGCGCCAAACCGGAAATCATCAAAGGCTCGCGCAAGCGCCGCATCGCGATGGGGTCCGGCATGCAGGTGCAGGACGTTAACCGTCTGCTCAAGCAGTTTGACGAAATGCAGCGCATGATGAAGAAGATGAAAAAGGGCGGCATGGCGAAGATGATGCGCAACATGAAAGGCATGATGCCGCCGGGCTTCCCGGGCCGCTAAGCGTCGCGATCTCCTGGAGATCTCGGCGCTGACCGTATTGCCGCTTGCGGCAAAAAAATGCCCGAAAGTGTGATGGCGACAAAACGAATTAGCGGCAATCTACGCTTTAGATTGCTTTTTGCGCCAAAATGAGTAAAATTTTCGGGCTTTTTATATTGCAACCGGGCCCCGTCCCTCAATGGGGCCCGGCTGTTTTATTAACTAAAGAGGATGTTATGGTAACAATTCGTTTGGCACGTGGCGGCGCTAAAAAGCGTCCGTTTTATCAAGTAGTAGTGACCGACAGCCGCAACGCTCGTGACGGTCGCTTCATCGAGCGCGTAGGCTTCTTCAACCCGATCGCTTCTGGTCAGGCTGAAGCACTGCGTCTGGACCTGGACCGTATCGAACATTGGGTCGGCCTGGGTGCAACCGTTTCTGATCGCGTTTCTGCGCTGATCAAAGACGCTAAGAAAGCAGCTTAATCTGTCGCGGTGGTGGCAATGAGCAAGCAACATAAACCGCTGGTGCCTGAACAGCCGATTGTACTCGGCAAACTGGGTTCCAGTTACGGCATTCGTGGTTGGCTCAGAGTGTTTTCATCCACCGAAAACGCCGAAAGCATTTTTGACTATCAGCCCTGGTTTATCCAGAAGGCGGGTCAGTGGCAGCACGTTGAGCTTGAGAGCTGGCGTCGCCACAATCAGGATCTGATCGTTAAGGTGAAAGGCATTGACGATCGGGATGAGGCGAATCTGCTGACCAATTGCGAAATTGTCGTGGATTCCAATCAGCTTCCGCAGTTGGAAGAGGATGATTACTACTGGAAAGACCTGATGGGCTGCCAGGTAGTCACCGCCTCCGGCTACGATCTGGGCAAAGTCATCGATATGATGGAAACCGGATCAAACGACGTAATGGTCGTGCGGGCAAACCTGAAAGATGCATTCGGTATGAAGGAAAGGTTGATTCCGTTCCTTCATGGGCAGGTTATCAAGAAAGTCGATCTCGCTGCCAAGGTGATCGAGGCAGATTGGGATCCTGGTTTTTGACCTCCGGAACATGCGGTCGAAGCAAGCGGAATAACGGTACGGAGATTGGCTTGTGTTTATTGGTATTGTAAGCCTGTTTCCTGAAATGTTTCGCGCAATCACCGATTACGGAGTGACTGGCCGGGCAGTAAAGAATGGCCTGCTGAGCGTCCAGTGTTGGAGTCCGCGTGACTTCACCTACGACCGGCATCGTACCGTGGACGATCGCCCATACGGCGGCGGCCCGGGAATGCTGATGATGGTGCAACCTTTACGGGAAGCCATCACGGCTGCGAAGGCAGCGGCAGGCGAGGGTGCAAAGGTGATTTATCTTTCACCTCAGGGGCGCAAGCTGGATCAAACCGGCGTGTGCGAACTGGCGGCCAACCAAAAGATGATTTTGGTGTGTGGCCGCTACGAAGGGATCGATGAGCGCGTGATCCAAACCGAAATTGACGAAGAGTGGTCAATCGGCGATTACGTACTCAGCGGCGGAGAACTGCCGGCAATGACCCTGATTGACTCTGTCGCCCGATTTATTCCGGGCGTGCTGGGACGTCAGGCGTCAGCAGAAGAAGACTCTTTTGCCGACGGATTGCTGGATTGCCCGCACTATACCCGGCCTGAGGTGTTGGAAGGGATGGAAGTACCGCCGGTTTTACTGTCGGGCAACCATGCCGAGATACGTCGCTGGCGCTTAAAGCAGTCGCTGGGCCGAACCTGGCTTAGAAGACCTGAACTTCTAGAAAGCCTAGCTCTGACTGACGAGCAAGAGGTGTTGCTGGCCGAGTTCCAACGGGAACACCGGGCTTCGCAACAGGACTATGAAGGCAACGTCTAAGACGACGCCGATATATCAGTTTACCTAGGGTAAGAGACATATTATGAGCAACATTATTAAGCAACTTGAACAAGAGCAGATGAAGCAAGACGTACCTGCGTTCCGTCCGGGTGATTCCGTGGAAGTTAAGGTATGGGTCGTTGAAGGTAGCAAAAAACGTCTGCAGGCATTCGAGGGCGTGGTTATCGCTATCCGTAACCGCGGTCTGCACTCTGCATTCACTGTTCGTAAGATTTCCAACGGCGAAGGTGTTGAGCGTGTATTCCAGACTCACTCCCCAGTAATCGACAGCATTACTGTGAAACGTCGTGGTGCCGTTCGTAAAGCCAAACTGTACTACCTGCGTGAGCGTACTGGTAAGGCTGCTCGTATCAAAGAGCGTCTGAACCGCGTCGGCTAACGCTGCATCCGAAAGTTAATAGTGAATAAAGGGTCTGCCTTGCTGGCAGACCCTTTTTTTTATGGGTTTTTTTGACGGGACATTACCAGTTCAAGTCTTGTTTACTGGCCTCGAGATCGCGGTCGTACATCATCTTCAGGTTTTGATAGGTACACATATCGATTTGGCTGCAGTAGGTCTTGATGACTTTTTTCAGCAGCTTTTTATCGGCGGCTTCCGTCAGCTGTTTAAAGGCGTCCAGGTTGCTCTGCTCCATCATGCGTAATGTGGCTGGGCAGGTTGCCGGGTTCCATAAGTCGCGCAGTGACACTGATATGTGCTCCAGTTCGCGCAGGCTTGTGCGGCGGCGACTGCGATCGGTGCCGAACCAACCGGCTGTTTGCCGGAATCGGCGATAAATCGGAGTCAAACGATGGCATTATTTACCTCTTAGCCGCAGTCTGCGCCGCTGGGCGCGTCTTGCCCGTGGCTACCGCCGCTGGCACTTGTGGGTTATCACCGCGCTTAACGATGACGCGTGCGACCGACTCGTGCGTGGCAAACGTACAGCTGCAGTTGATGTTTTGACATTGGTGGTAGCGTTCTTTGGTTGATTCGCTCAGGTAACGGCTGGAACGAGTGTGAGCGACGTTACCGCATACTGGACAGTGCATCATAATTAAATCTCTCTCGTGTTTATTCAAACAGTAATATTCATACTACACTACGATCTTGTAAATACAAGTTATCGAGTCGCATTTGAACTCGTATTTCTGTTGTGTGATACGTGACGTCATCAAGCATCACCAGCAGATCCAATGCACAGGTATAGCCGCTGCTGCTCAGGTTATGGGGGATTTTGTTGAGTTGACCGCGATCTCGGTCAGACTGATCCTTGGCTCCCATTGCAGCATCGCGCTGTAACAGGCGGCCATGATTTGCAGGCACAGGGGTGATCCACGTTAGCCAGCATGGCTGCGCAGCCACGCCAATAGGGTGACTATCACCAGATCGCAGTCGGCCGCGCGATCGGTCAGCGTTAACCTCAACCGGTAACGGTATTCAAATGACAATGAGGGGCCAGGCGTGGTGGCGACGCGGCCGTCCGCCAGTTTCATCGTCAGTTTTTCCGGCTGGGCTTGTAGATCCGGTAACGCCTTGCACAAGGCGTTACGCAGCTGGTCGGGTTTTAACATTGTGTTCCTCCTGACACTGTTTAATCGCTTCTATCTGTAATGCGCACTGTATGAGCGCATGCTCAAGCTGGCGGATGTCGGCGCTGAGATCGCCGTTAATAGTGAGATGATTACCGGGGATGGGGCAACTGCTGACTTTCGGACAGCCAGCGTAGGTAATCTCCGGGCCTGGCGAAGGCGGGGCGCTGGTGCAGCCGGATAACATCATCAGGCAACCCAGTGCGGTACCAGTCGCGCAGTTTCTTGTTTTCATTGAGTAACTCCTGTAACCGTTTTTCACGTTGCAGCGTTAAGCCCTGTGCGCCGTTCAGCGCCTGACGTAGCGCCAGCTCAGCGCGTTCACGCTGTTGAATCTGTTGTTTCAGTTGATTGATCTGGGCGTCACGTGTCGTTAGCGTGGCCTGCGCCTCGCCAAGGCGTTGCTGTTGATGCGCCAGCGTCTGCAACAAACGCTGGTTCTGCCACTGCGACGCAGCAAGCAGGGTCAATAGCAGTGCGCCAAGGCTGAGCAGCCAGCGGTTCATGGTGACACCCCCTGTAAGCACCGCGCGCGTTCGGCCTGACGGCGACGTTCCAGCCCTTTGCTTTTGACGCCGTTGACGTATACCCAGCGTGGCAACTGATCGCAGGCCTGTTGCCAGCGCCGCTGTCTAATGAAGCCGGCCAGCGTAGAGCGGCAGGCGGCGCCGACGCCGACGTTAAAGGTAAAAGCGCTGACCGCGTCGTAAACCGGCTGCGGCATATCCACACTCATACAGCGCGCGATGCCTTTTTCCACGTTGCGTACGTCGTCCAGCAGGTTGGCTGCCGCCTGACGCTCGGTGATCGCCGTATTGGGTTTTACGCCCGCGGTATGGCCGATACCGTTGGTCCAGACGTTGGCGCTGCACTGATAGGGTGACAGTTGGCATCCTTCAAAATCGGCGATCAGGCGCAGTCCCCGTTCGGAGGTATGCAGCTGGCCGAACTGTGGCAGAGTGGCGGCCAGCGCTAAAATGGCGACGGCGCTGCAGCGTTTAAGGAGTGGGTTCATCGTATTTCCCCCGTTTGAGAACTTTCTTTCTGAGCGATTTCAGTAACTGGTAGCTCTTATGGCGGTAGTACCAGTTCACCGCAAAGGTGCCGACGCCTACCGCAGCGCCGACCATCATGGCGATGTCTTCCGTCGAGTGACGACCGAACCAGGCCAGGCCGGCGGCGATAAGGTAGGAAAGTGTTGAGGTAAATTTTTCCATCGTTTAGTCCCACAGTTTCACCGTTTCCCGTCTGGCGGCGGCGTTCAGTTCGGGCATTTCTACCGGGCAGCCATGCGGCAGCAGCGCGCCGTATGCCGCCAGCCCACGATTGGCGTGATCAACCTGTTCCACCACGTTTTCTGTGCTGCCGTAATAGCGCCAGCACATCGCGTCAATGGCGTCGCCTTGTTGTGCATAAATTTTCATCATTACCATCCTGCTATGCGGTTGTTGGTGAAGGACGCGGGAGTGCGCCCGGTTATCCGTAGTTTCCTGATGGTGGCCTATCGTCACAATGCAATAGGGTTGTAGTCGTTGTGGCACAACGGATCGGGATAAATCCCCGGATGGCAGATAAAAAAATACCCGCCGGACGGCGGGTAAAAATCGGTATTAAGATGCGGGGGACGGGGCTAGCGGGAGTGTTGCTCATCTGCCGAATAATAGACGGCCTGGTAGTCGTGCTCGGGGAGTTCCTGAGCGGCCAGATCGGAAATCAGTGACAGTGCGATCAGGTATTCGGATGGACTGCACTGGGCCGCTTGTGATACATCGGCGATGAACTGGATGCGTGACAGTGTTAGTTGTTGTTTATCCGTAATTTCCACCGTGTTTGCCCTCGCTTAAATATACTGTGTATTTATACAGTATTAAGCAAAACGCTAAATGGGTCAATGGTTCTCGACGCCATTATTGGTATGGCCGGGCGGCACAAACGGACAACTCAGGCATGCTGACGTCGGCCCGATTCGCAGAGGCCAGCGTCGTTTGCTGCCATGCCTTGTGCGTCGGGCAAGGGGAAATGCCATGAAATTTTTATTTTTTCTCGCAAATTCAAGTTTTAGGTTTTTTCTTTAATTATCATCATGAAATGGATAGTTAATGAGATTGTTGAGTGCTAAACAACGTTTGTGACAGGTATCGGTATTTGTATTTTCGGCGACTATATTGCATCATTTAACCATAGGTTAAATAACAGGCGAGCCTGGCGTTAATAACGAATCCTATGCGCGTTAAGTCGAAAAGTGTGGCTTGCTTATGCAAGTTTTAATGATGACCGGGGAAAATATGGCTGAAGATACTATGAATGGGCGGGCTGCGGCGCATGGTAAGGCGTTGTATGAGCGCGTACTGGCGTCCGGCGGCAAGAGCGTGCTGCGTCGGATTCTGGATGCCTATGGTTTCAGCTTGCAGAAGGAGTTGGGGGATTTACTGGGTATTTCATCCGGCACCATGAGCACCTGGGTACGTCGTAATTACTTCCCGGGGGATATTGTGGTGACCTGCGCGTTGGATACCGGCGTTTCTCTGCAGTGGCTGGCTACCGGGCTGGGGGAAATGCGCGCGGCCGATCCGCAGGATATGGCGCCGCCGGCACGTGCCGTACCGCTGTATCGACTGATTGCCGGCCAGCTGAAAGATGGCGGCGAATGGCTGGCCGATCGAACGTTGATTCCATCAACGGCCGAGCAGCCCGCATACGTGGACGGTGGGCGTGTAGCCTGGTTGGTGGATCTGTCAGTAACGAACATTGCCAACGGACGCTGGCTGCTTGATATCGACGGTAACCTGGACGTGTATGATATTGCCCGTTTGCCGGGTAATCAGCTGCAGGTCAGCGGTAAAGGTACTGATTTTCAGTGCAGTACCGATGCCGTAAAAGCGCTGGGCATGGTGTGGCTGACCCTGTCGCCACAGGCGTAAACGGCCCGTGTCGGGCCGCAGCATCCTCTTACAGCAGGGTCGTGACCAGTAGGTAGCCGGTTACGCAGGCGGATGAAACGCCAATCAGCCCCGGCAGGATAAAACTGTGGTTGATGATAAATTTCCCGATGCGCGTCGTCCCTGAGCGGTCGAAGCCGATACAGGCCAGATCGCTGGGGTAGGTCGGCAATACGAAGTAACCGTAGGCCGCCGGAAAAAACGCCAGCAGCATTTTCGGCTCGACGCCCAACTGCAGCGCCATCGGTGCAACGGCGGTCAGCGCGGCGGCCTGGCTGTTTACCAGCTTCGATACTAGAAACAGCACAATGGCGTAAGTCCAGGGCTGGCTTTTAACCACGTCTTCAAGCAGCAGTTTTAAATCTCCCATATGCACCTGGAAGAAGGTGTCGCTCATCCAGGCGACGCCGAATACCGAGAAAATGGCGACCATACCCGCCTTGAACACCGCGCCGTTGGCGATATCACCCGGCTTGACCTTACAGCCGATCAGCATGACGGCGCCGGCAATCAGCATCATCATTTGAATCACCAGGTTCATCGACAGCGGCTTCATCACGCCTTTGACGGCGAAGGCCGGACGCAGCTCAGAGAAGGCACCGAGCAAGACCACGACGGCGATCGCAGCAAAAAAGATCAGGGTTGACGCATAGGCAGATTTGGCAAAACGCTGGTCCAGCAGGGTTTCGCCGGCGCCGTAAATATAGGCGCGCTGTTCAGGATCGCTGATACGCGCCTGAAAATCGGCGTCCTTCTCCAGATCTTTGCCGCGGCGCAGGCTCCAGAGCGCCGCGATCAGCACGCCAACCAGTGAGGAAGGTATGGAAACCGCCAGGATTTCCACCAGGGAGTAGGCGCGGCCGATACCGTGCCCGGCGGCGATAATCGAGACCAGAGACACGACGGCGACGGAAACCGGCGAGGCGGTGATGGCCATTTGTGAGGCGACCGAGGCCACGGCCATCGGGCGTTCCGGGCGAATGCCTTTTTTCAGTGCGATATCGCCGATGATCGGGAACATGGTGTATACCACGTGGCCGGTACCGCACAGAAATGTCAGCATCCAGGTGGTGAACGGCGCGAGTAGCGTAATGTGCTGAGGGTGCCGACGCAGCAGACGTTCGGCATATTGCATCAATACGTTCAGTCCTCCGGCGGTTTGCAGTACCGAGGCACAGCCGATTACCGCCAGGATGGTCAGCATCACATCAATAGGCGGCTTGCCCGGCTGCAGCCCAAAGACAAAGCACAGCACAAAGATACCGATGCCGCTGATTAATCCCAGCCCCATGCCGCCATAGCGCGTGCCGACCAATAAACAAGCAATGATGATGCCGAATTCCAGAGTTATCATGCGGGTTCCTTCGCTGAAAAAGAGAGGCTCGGCTTATTACCTTTGCCGCCGGCGTCACTGATAACCGCAAACTAACCGGAAAGAGGTATTGGCCGTTTTTGCCATCATTCATGAATTGCGCAGACAGAACCTTGAGATAGCTCAGTATTTATAAGGAAATAGCGCGTTTTTTATCTGTGTAGTAATGCGTAAGTGTTGGAAATCAACGGGTTGTTGTTTGTGGAGCCAGCGTTTCACATAGTCTGAAATAGCGTGGCGGGGTTATGCCATTTAAGCTCCGTCTGAGCGTTCGGCTTGAGAATGTGTGTAATTTTTTGTTTACAGCTTGGTGTTTTTAATCCTAATCATTGTCATTGTCTGCTTTCTTTTGTTTTTTTTCATTTAATTGTTATTTATAGTGTTTATCTTGTTTTGTTCATACTTCCTTGAGTGGTAATTTTTTATTTACACCGAATGGATTGAAAACTTTACAATGCGTGGTAAGGTAGTCCTCGAAACGCTCATGTTTTACTTCATTTATGCATAACGGCAAACGACAGGACAAACACCATGCAAAAAGACGCGCTCAACAACGTGCACATCAGTGCAGAACAGGTTTTGATTACGCCGGAAGAACTGAAGAATCAATTCCCGCTCAGCGTGGCGGATGAAGCCCAAATCGCCACGGCGCGCAAAACCATCGCCGATATTCTGCAGGGGCGCGACCCCCGTCTGCTGGTGGTCTGCGGGCCGTGTTCTATCCATGATCCTGATGCGGCGCTGGACTACGCCCGTCGTTTGCAAGCACTGGCGGCCGACTTGAGCGATCGGCTGTATATCGTTATGCGCGTCTATTTTGAGAAACCGAGAACCACCGTCGGCTGGAAAGGCCTGATCAACGATCCCCATATGAACGGTTCGTTTGACGTTGAAGCCGGTTTGCATATTGCACGTCGTCTGCTGTTGGACCTGGTGGAAATGGGATTACCGCTGGCGACCGAAGCGCTGGATCCGAATAGCCCGCAATACCTGGGTGACCTGTTCAGCTGGTCGGCGATTGGCGCACGCACCACCGAATCTCAGACCCACCGTGAAATGGCCTCTGGCCTGTCGATGCCGGTCGGCTTTAAGAATGGCACTGACGGCAGCCTGAGTACGGCCATTAACGCCATGCGCGCTGCGGCAATGCCGCACCGCTTTGTCGGCATCAATCAGGCCGGACAGGTGTGCCTGCTGCAGACGCAGGGCAACCCGGACGGCCATGTGATTTTGCGCGGCGGCAAAACGCCGAACTACGGCCCGGAAGACGTCGCCGCCTGTGAAAAACAGATGCGCGATGCGGGACTCCGCCCGTCCCTGATGATAGATTGCAGTCACGGCAACTCAAATAAAGATTACCGTCGTCAGCCTGCGGTTGCCGCTTCCGTGGTTGAGCAGATTAACGCGGGTAACCGCTCAATTACCGGCATTATGCTGGAGAGCAACCTGCATGAAGGCAATCAGTCCTCCGAACAACCGCGCGCGGAGATGCGCTACGGCGTGTCCGTGACCGATGCCTGCATTGACTGGGAAAGCACGGAAACGCTGCTGCGTGATATGCATCAGCAACTGGGCGCCGCGCTGATGGCCCGCACTGGAGAGTAGCAAGTTATGGTGGCTGAACTGACCGCATTACGCGATCAAATCGACGAGGTGGATAAGGCGCTGTTGGATCTGCTGGCAAAGCGCCTGCATCTGGTGGCGGAAGTGGGAGAAGTAAAAAGCCGCTACGGCTTGCCGGTCTATGTTCCCGAGCGGGAGGCGGCCATGCTGGCGTCACGCCGGCAGGAGGCGGAAACGCTCGGCGTACCGCCGGATTTGATTGAGGATATCTTGCGTCGCGTGATGCGCGAATCCTACACCAGCGAAAACGACAAAGGCTTTAAAACGCTGTGCCCGCAGCTGCGGCCTATCGTGATTATCGGCGGTAACGGGCAGATGGGGCGTTTGTTCAACCGCCTGCTGACGCTGTCCGGCTATCAGGTCAAAGTACTGGATCAGCAGGACTGGCCGCAGGCGGAAAGCCTGCTCAGCGATGCCGGGATGGTGATCGTCAGCGTGCCGATCCACGTAACGGAGCAGGTGATTGGCCGTCTGCCTAAGCTGCCGGATGACTGTATTCTGGTGGATTTGGCCTCGGTGAAAAATCCGCCGCTGCAGGCGATGCTGACGGCGCATAGCGGGCCGGTATTGGGATTGCACCCGATGTTCGGGCCGGATGTCGGCAGCGTAGCCAAGCAGGTGGTGGTGTACTGCGACGGCCGTCAGCCGGAGGCGTACCAGTGGCTGCTGGAACAGTTGCAGGTCTGGGGCGCCAGACTGCACCGCATCAGCGCGGTGGAGCACGACCAGAATATGGCGTTTATTCAGGCGCTGCGTCACTTCGCCACCTTTGCTTACGGACTACATCTGGCAGAAGAGAATGTGCAGCTGGAGCAGTTGCTGGCGCTGTCATCACCGATTTATCGCCTGGAGCTGGCGATGGTAGGGCGGCTGTTTGCGCAGGATCCGCAGCTGTACGCTGACATTATTATGTCTTCAGGCGACAACCTGCAGCTGATTAAACGCTACTACACCCGGTTTGGCGAGGCGATCAAACTGCTGGAGCAGGGCGATAAACAGGCGTTTATCGACAGTTTCCGCAAGGTTGAGCACTGGTTTGGCGATTACGCCCAGCGTTTCCTGGTTGAGAGCCGCTCACTGCTGCGTCAGGCGAACGACAGCCGTCGCTAAACATCTTGGTGAAAGAACAAGGTCTGGCATTCGCCAGACCTTTTTTATGCGTATCAGGAAGGGTTGACCGGTACCACGTTTTCGCTGGGATAACAGCCGAGCACCTTCAGCGAGCGGGTGATTGGCGTCAGATCCTGCAGCGCTTTCTGCATCGCCTCTGAGCGGATATTTGCCTGCACATCGAGATAAAACATCTCTTCCCACGGATTACCGTTGATCGGGCGCGACTCCAGCTTGGTCATGATGATGCCGTTCTCGCGCAGCACCAGCAGCGCCTCTACTAAAGCCCCGGATTGCTGGCCGGTCGCCATGATCAGCGTGGTTTTCGCCGGCACCTGCTCGGAGACATCAATGGCCTTGCGCGCCAGCACGATAAAGCGCGTGATATTTTGCTGTTGATTGGCCAGGTTATGTTCCAACACCTGCAGGCCATACAGCGCGCCGCCGGCTTCACTGCCGAGCGCGGCGGCCGTTGGTGAATTGAGTTTGGCGACCTGCTCCATCGCCGCGGCGGTGCTTTCACAGTATTCGATTTTCCAGTGCGGATAGCGGCTGATGAACTGGCTGCATTGCTGGAACGGTTGCGGGTGGCTGTAGACGGTTTCAATCTGATCCAGCGTGCCGTTGCCGGTGGTCAGTACGCAGTGGTCTATCGGATTGGTGAGTTCGCCGACGATCGACAAGCTGGTGTGCTGCAGCAAATCGTACACGTCGTTGATGGAGCCGGAGCTGGTATTTTCAATCGGCAGCACCGCGTAGTCCGCCTGGCCGGTTTCAACCTGGGTGAAGATGTCCTGGAATTTCTGGCAGCCGTGTTCGATTAACTGGTCGAAATGGCGCGCGGCGTACTGGCGCGCCGCCAGATGCGAATAGGAGCCTTTAGGGCCAAGGAAGGCGATGCGCGCGGAATGCTGGCTGGTTTGGTTCAGCTGATGCTGCAGCAGCGCCTGCTGGGTCAGCACCGAGTCTTCGATAATCAGCTGGAACAGGCGGGTGACGTAGAAGCCGTCAAGGTCATAAGGCTTGGCGGCGGCAATCAGCGCATCCAGCAGATCGCGCTCGCGTTCTTTATCACGGATCGGGCGGTGAGAGTGCAGTTTGCTTTTTCCTACTTCCAGAGCCAGCTCACGGCGCTCCGCCAGCAACGCCAGCAGCTTCAGATCCAGTGCGCTGATGCGTTCGCGCAGCACCAGTAACGGGTTATCGGTCATAATCAGTTGTGCCTTATGTTTTTCTAATAGTCATAAAAAAAGCCCCCTGTCTCCAGGAGGCTTTGCTGTTCGTCTTCGCATTCTTTATCACACGACGAAACGCCTCCCAATCAGGGGAAGGTAAAAAAGAATGCGAAGAAAAACGGTGTGCGTTGCATTTGGGTATCCAAGTCTGTTGCCAACAGGTTTTAAAGTAACCGCAGGCTTTTCCCTGTGTCAATAAAAACCGGCAGACAAAAAACGCGCCGGGAGGCGCGTTTGATGTGGTACAGGCCTGATATTATGATTCTTGCTCCGGCGCCGCTTCCGGCACGATATCTTTCACGCTGGCGTAGGCGCGGCGTGCTTCACCCTTGTGCTGCACCTTGTTCAGCTGGCGCTCCAGCTTGGCGATCAGCTCGTTGATGGCGGTATACATATCTTCATGCTTGGCGCTGGCGACCAGCGGGCCATTCGGCGTGGTGATGGTGGCATCGGCCACAAACCCTTTCGGCTCTTTGGACAGCACGATATGCGGGTTAATCAGTTGGGCCTGCCATTTATCCAGTTTGGTGAGACGGTCTTCGACATGACTACGGATTGCGGGGGTGATATCCATTTGTTTGCTGGTAATGTTGATTGTCATATGACTTACCTCTCTTGTCTTTCCGTCTTTGGATAAATTCAGCATACCCCCGTTTTGGCGTAAATGGGCGACGAAAATCGCCTTTTTTTGTCACTTTTTGCAAAGTTAGTTCAATCTGTGATTTGCTTTCGGAAACCGTTAACTGACGCTTGAGTCTTGGTGCGTAATGGCGCATTATCGATAGGTTAACCGGTGAAAGTTCTTTGCTAACGCCGTGTTTTGGCTGGCGTATTTTTTATCATCCGTTAAGAGTGCGCCAAAAAAAACGGCAGCCCAGGGCTGCCGTTTTGTCTTTCTGCTGTGCAGGATGCATCAGGCGCGGTTGGCGGCGATGACTTTCGCCACTTTGTCCGCCTGGCTGTTCAGCTGCAGCTGCTTATACGCATTTTCCATCAGCGGCAACGCATCGCGGGTCGCTTTGGTATCCGGGTATTCACGCATCATCTGCTCGACGCGATTAACAACCGCGACGTACGCACCGCGTTTAGTGTAGTATTCCGCCACTGACAGCTCATACTTGGACAGACGGTTCTTCAGGTACACCAGACGCTTTTGCGCGTCGGTCGCATACTGGCTGTTCGGATACTGCTGAATCAGCTGGCTGAAGTCGCGGAACGCGGCACGGGCGTGCTGCGGATCGCGGTCTGAACGATCGACCCCGAAGAAGCCCTGCAGCGCGCTGTCATCCAGCGCCATATCCGTCAGCCCGCGCATATACATCACATAGTCGATGTTCGGGTGCGTCGGGTTAAGGCGGATAAAGCGATCGATAGACGCCTGCGCCAGCGGCAGATCGGCCGATTTATAGTAGGCATAGATCAGATCGAGCTGTACCTGCTGGGAGTAAGGCCCGAATGGATAGCGGTTGTCTAACGCTTCGAGTTGCGTAATCGCGCCCTTGAAGTTACCGTCCTGCAATTTTTGCTGGGCGTTAGCATAGATTTCCGAAGGCGGGTTGTCGGGAACCGCATCCTTGGAACTGGAGCAACCTGCCAGCGCCAGGCTCAACGTGGCTGCAGCCACCAGATATTTCATACGCGTCATGACGTTTTGATTATCCTCAGGGTGTTATTCCGGGAGACTGTCCGTTAAGCTCCCGACAAAGACCAGTTACAATAGCACATTATATTAAACGGCATCGCCGTGAAAACCCAACGTTAACGAAGAAGCTGCATATGGCACAACAAGTACAACTCACCGCAACGGTGGCCGAATCTCAACTCGGACAACGTTTAGATCAGGCTTTGGCCGAATTGTTCCCTGATTATTCAAGATCTCGCATAAAAGAGTGGATTTTGGAAGATCGGGTGCAGGTCGACGGCAAAACGATAAACAAACCGAAAGAGAAGGTGCTGGGAGGAGAGACGGTCGCCATTGATGCGCAGATTGAAGAAGAAGCGCGTTGGGAGCCGCAGAACATCCCGCTGGATATCGTCTATGAAGATGGGGATATTCTGGTGATCAATAAGCCGCGCGATCTGGTGGTGCACCCGGGGGCAGGCAACCCGGACGGCACGGTGCTTAACGCCTTGCTGTACCACTATCCCGAGATTGTTGACGTACCGCGCGCCGGCATTGTGCACCGTCTGGATAAAGACACCACCGGCCTGATGGTGGTCGCCAAAACCGTCCCGGCGCAGACGCGCCTGGTGGAAGCGCTGCAGGCGCGTGATATTACCCGCGAGTATGAAGCGGTGGCGATTGGCACCATGACCGCCGGCGGTACGGTGGAGGAGCCGATTGCGCGCCACTCCACCAAACGTACCCACATGGCGGTGCATCCGATGGGGAAACCGGCGGTAACCCATTACCGCATTATGGAGCACTTCCGCGCGCATACGCGGCTGCGGCTGCGGCTGGAAACCGGGCGTACGCACCAGATTCGCGTACATATGGCGCATATCAGCCACCCGCTGGTGGGCGATCCGCTGTACGGCGGCCGTCCGCGTCCGCCTAAAGGCGCATCGGACGCGTTTATCCATACCCTGCGCGGTTTTGACCGTCAGGCGCTGCATGCCACCATGCTGCGTTTGTATCATCCGATCAGCGGCATCCAGATGGAGTGGCATGCGCCGCTGCCGCAGGATATGGTCGACCTTATCGACGCGCTGAAAGCGGATACCGAAGAATTTAAAGACCAGATGGATTGGTGATGGAGACGTTGATTCTGCCCGACTGGCCGTTGCCGCAAGGCGTTCAGGCCTGCAGCACCACCCGCCGGGGCGGAGTCAGCCTGCCGCCTTATGATTCCCTGAATCTCGGCATGCACGTCGGCGACCGGCCGCAGTCGGTACAGCAAAACCGGGAATGCCTGGTGAGCGTCGCCGGCCTGCCGCAGATGCCGCACTGGCTGGACCAGGTGCATGGTACGCGGGTGGTACGCCTTAACGGGCAGACGCCGGACGATCTGCAGGCCGATGCGGTGTATACCCGTGAGCCGGGGCAGGTGTGTGCGGTGATGACGGCGGATTGTCTGCCGGTGCTGTTTTGCTCCCGTCGCGGCGACGAAGTGGCCGCCGCCCATGCCGGCTGGCGCGGGTTGTGCCATGGCGTGCTGGAGCAGACGATCGCCGAGTTTTATGCCGAGCCGGGCGAGATCAGCGCCTGGCTGGGGCCGGCGATCGGCCCGCGGCAGTTTGAGGTCGGTGCTGAGGTGCGGACGGCGTTTATCGCTGCGGATGCACTTGCCGAGCGGGCCTTTACCCCATTCGGGGAGAAATATCTTGCCGATATTTATCTGCTGGCGCGCCAGCGACTGCAACGCGCCGGCATCAACGCCGTTTACGGCGGTGACCGCTGTACCGTTAGCGAAAAGAGCGATTTCTTTTCCTATCGGCGCGATGGCATAACCGGACGTCTGGCAAGTTTAATCTGGCTGATATAACCTATTGAATTAGGACGATCCACTGACGCATAACGTAGTACCGATAATATAGTGTCGAAATAACCTTGAAAATTTGAGGAATGACCTCATTTAATCTCCAGTAGCAATTTTGACCATATTGGAGGTGTTATGCGTCTGGATCGTCTTACCAACAAATTCCAGCTGGCCCTCGCCGATGCCCAGTCTCTCGCCCTTGGGCACGACAATCAATTTATCGAACCGTTACATCTGATGAGCGCGCTGCTCAATCAGGAAGGGGGCTCGGTTCGTCCTTTATTAACGTCCGCCGGTATTGATGCCGGGCGCGTGCGTGTTGACATCGAACAGGCACTATCGCGCCTGCCGCAGGTTGAAGGCACCGGTGGTGACGTACAGCCGTCCCATGAACTGGTGCGTGTACTGAACCTGTGCGACAAACTGGCGCAGAAGCGCGCCGACAAATTTATCTCTTCCGAATTATTCGTTCTGGCGGTGCTGGAAGATCGCGGCACCCTGACCGAACTGCTGAAAGCCGCCGGCGCAACGGGCGACAAAATCAGCAAGGCAATTGACCAAATGCGGGGTGGTGACAGCGTGGAAGACCAAGGGGCTGAAGATCAGCGTCAGGCATTGAAAAAATACACTATCGACCTTACCGAACGCGCTGAACAGGGCAAGCTTGACCCGGTAATCGGCCGTGACGAGGAAATCCGCCGCACCATCCAGGTGCTGCAGCGCCGTACCAAAAACAACCCGGTGCTGATTGGTGAGCCAGGCGTGGGTAAAACCGCGATCGTCGAAGGGCTGGCGCAACGTATTGTGAACGGCGAAGTGCCGGAAGGTCTGAAGAACAAACGCGTGCTGTCGTTGGATATGGGCGCGCTGATTGCCGGCGCCAAATACCGCGGCGAGTTTGAAGAGCGCTTAAAAGGCGTACTGAACGATCTCGCCAAGCAGGAAGGCAGCGTCATTCTATTTATTGATGAACTGCACACCATGGTCGGGGCCGGTAAGGCCGACGGCGCGATGGACGCCGGTAATATGCTGAAGCCGGCGCTGGCGCGCGGTGAGCTCCACTGCGTTGGTGCCACGACGCTGGACGAATACCGTCAGTATATAGAGAAGGATGCGGCGCTCGAACGTCGTTTCCAGAAAGTCTTTGTGGCGGAACCGAGCGTGGAAGACACCATTGCGATCCTGCGTGGCTTGAAGGAACGCTATGAACTGCATCACCACGTACAGATTACCGACCCGGCGATCGTGGCTGCGGCAACGTTGTCGCACCGCTATATTTCTGACCGCCAGTTGCCGGACAAGGCCATCGACCTGATCGATGAAGCCGCTTCCAGCATCCGTATGCAGATGGATTCCAAACCGGAATCGCTCGACCGTCTGGAGCGCCGCATTATCCAGCTGAAGCTGGAGCAGCAGGCGCTGAATAAAGAGTCGGACGACGCCAGTAAGAAACGGCTGGAAATGCTCAGCACCGAACTGGAACAGAAAGAGCGTGAATATTCTGAGCTGGAAGAAGAGTGGAAAGCGGAAAAAGCCTCCCTCTCCGGCACGCAGAATATCAAGGCTGAGCTGGAGCAGGCGAAGATCTCGCTGGAACAGGCGCGTCGCGTCGGCGACCTGGGCCGGATGTCCGAACTGCAATACGGCAAGATCCCTGATTTGGAAAAACAGCTGGCGGCGGCGACGCAGGCTGAAGGCAAGAGCATGAAGCTGCTGCGTAACCGCGTGACGGATGCGGAAATCGCCGAGGTGTTGGCCAAAGCGACCGGTATTCCGGTGGCGCGCATGCTGGAAGGGGAGCGCGATAAGCTGCTGCGTTTGGAGCAAGAGCTGCATTCACGGGTGATTGGTCAGGATGAAGCGGTCAGCGCGGTATCCAATGCGATTCGCCGCAGCCGTGCCGGCCTGTCTGATCCGAACCGGCCGATCGGTTCCTTCCTGTTCCTCGGCCCGACCGGGGTGGGTAAAACCGAACTGTGTAAAGCATTGGCATCGTTCCTGTTCGACAGCGACGACGCGATGGTGCGTATCGATATGTCCGAGTTTATGGAGAAACACTCGGTCTCTCGGCTGGTGGGTGCGCCTCCGGGCTATGTTGGTTATGAAGAAGGGGGCTACCTGACGGAAGCCGTCCGCCGTCGTCCTTATTCCGTCATCCTGTTGGATGAAGTGGAAAAGGCGCACCCGGACGTGTTCAATATTCTGCTGCAGGTGCTGGATGATGGTCGCCTGACGGATGGTCAGGGGCGTACCGTCGACTTCCGTAATACCGTGGTGATCATGACCTCTAACCTGGGTTCTGATTTGATTCAGGAACACTTTGGCCAGATGAACTATGCGCAGATGAAAGAATCGGTGATGGAAATGGTGGGGCATCACTTCCGTCCTGAATTCATCAACCGTATAGATGAGGTTGTGGTATTCCACCCGCTGGGGCAAAAACACATCGCCGCTATCGCCAAGATTCAGTTGGATCGTCTGTATCAACGTCTGGAAGAGCGCGGTTACGAAGTCACTATCACCGAGCCGGCGTTGGAGCTGCTTGGCAAGACCGGTTACGACCCTGTCTATGGCGCACGTCCGTTGAAACGCGCTATCCAGCAGGAGATCGAGAACCCGCTGGCGCAGCAAATCCTTTCCGGTGAGCTGGTGCCCGGCAAACCGGTGACGCTGGACGTGGAAAACGACCATATTGTCGCCAAACAGTAGAAGGGCGTGAGTGGTATCTATAAAGAGGAGCGGGTAACCGCTCCTTTTCTTTTTGGCGGTTTTGTCGGGGTTGTCACTGAAGAGGGGCAAAAAAGTCCCTTTTTTGCCTAATAAATATCCTAAAATGACAATATCGCGTGTTTTTTGTGCGGTTGGCGTTTTTTTTGAAATTAGGGGTTGCGGCGTTCTGAGAACTCCCTATAATGCGCCTCCACTGACCGGGAACAACGACTGACAAGCCGCCGGGTCAGCGAGAAGAAAGCGAAATAAACGCTTGACTCTCCGGGCGAAAAGCGTAGTATACGCAGCCCGCGCCGATGAGAATTATCTCCGGCGATGCTCTTTAACAATTTATCAGACAATCTGTGTGGGCACTCACAAGGCGATATCCAGCATCTTCGGATGCAAAAAAATATCAAGTCTTGAAGAGTGACTAGCTGAAGTAAAATTCATGCAGTAAATCTTTGAGCAATAGCTATTAACTTAGCGAATCAAGCTTTTAATTGAAGAGTTTGATCATGGCTCAGATTGAACGCTGGCGGCAGGCCTAACACATGCAAGTCGAGCGGCAGCGGAAAGTAGCTTGCTACTTTGCCGGCGAGCGGCGGACGGGTGAGTAATGTCTGGGAAACTGCCCGATGGAGGGGGATAACCACTGGAAACGGTGGCTAATACCGCATAACGTCTTCGGACCAAAGTGGGGGACCTTCGGGCCTCACACCATCGGATGTGCCCAGATGGGATTAGCTAGTAGGTGGGGTAATGGCTCACCTAGGCGACGATCCCTAGCTGGTCTGAGAGGATGACCAGCCACACTGGAACTGAGACACGGTCCAGACTCCTACGGGAGGCAGCAGTGGGGAATATTGCACAATGGGCGCAAGCCTGATGCAGCCATGCCGCGTGTGTGAAGAAGGCCTTCGGGTTGTAAAGCACTTTCAGCGAGGAGGAAGGGTAGTGTCTTAATACGGCATTACATTGACGTTACTCGCAGAAGAAGCACCGGCTAACTCCGTGCCAGCAGCCGCGGTAATACGGAGGGTGCAAGCGTTAATCGGAATTACTGGGCGTAAAGCGCACGCAGGCGGTTTGTTAAGTCAGATGTGAAATCCCCGAGCTTAACTTGGGAACTGCATTTGAAACTGGCAGGCTAGAGTCTCGTAGAGGGGGGTAGAATTCCAGGTGTAGCGGTGAAATGCGTAGAGATCTGGAGGAATACCGGTGGCGAAGGCGGCCCCCTGGACGAAGACTGACGCTCAGGTGCGAAAGCGTGGGGAGCAAACAGGATTAGATACCCTGGTAGTCCACGCCGTAAACGATGTCGATTTGGAGGCTGTGCCCTTGAGGCGTGGCTTCCGGAGCTAACGCGTTAAATCGACCGCCTGGGGAGTACGGCCGCAAGGTTAAAACTCAAATGAATTGACGGGGGCCCGCACAAGCGGTGGAGCATGTGGTTTAATTCGATGCAACGCGAAGAACCTTACCTACTCTTGACATCCAGAGAACTTAGCAGAGATGCTTTGGTGCCTTCGGGAACTCTGAGACAGGTGCTGCATGGCTGTCGTCAGCTCGTGTTGTGAAATGTTGGGTTAAGTCCCGCAACGAGCGCAACCCTTATCCTTTGTTGCCAGCGGTTCGGCCGGGAACTCAAAGGAGACTGCCAGTGATAAACTGGAGGAAGGTGGGGATGACGTCAAGTCATCATGGCCCTTACGAGTAGGGCTACACACGTGCTACAATGGCGTATACAAAGAGAAGCGAACCTGCGAAGGCAAGCGGACCTCATAAAGTACGTCGTAGTCCGGATTGGAGTCTGCAACTCGACTCCATGAAGTCGGAATCGCTAGTAATCGTAGATCAGAATGCTACGGTGAATACGTTCCCGGGCCTTGTACACACCGCCCGTCACACCATGGGAGTGGGTTGCAAAAGAAGTAGGTAGCTTAACCTTCGGGAGGGCGCTTACCACTTTGTGATTCATGACTGGGGTGAAGTCGTAACAAGGTAACCGTAGGGGAACCTGCGGTTGGATCACCTCCTTACCTAAAGATATCCTGACTGTGCAGTGTCCACACAGATTGTCTGATGAAAAGAACGAGCAAAGCGTCTGCGAAGCCGACATATACCGTGTCCCCTTCGTCTAGAGGCCTAGGACACCGCCCTTTCACGGCGGTAACAGGGGTTCGAATCCCCTAGGGGACGCCATTTGCTGATATCGGGTGAAAGACGGTATCAAACGATATCTCAAAACTGACTTGCGAGTCATGTTTGAGATATTTGCTCTTTAACAATCTGGAACAAGCTGAAAATTGAAACATGGCAGCTGAAACTTGTCCCCCGTAGAAGTTCGGGATGAGGAGTAACCTGTCATAGAGTCTCTCAAATGTAGCAATGCGACGATGTCGAAAGACACCTTCGGGTTGTGAGGTTAAGTGACTAAGCGTACACGGTGGATGCCTAGGCAGTCAGAGGCGATGAAGGGCGTGCTAATCTGCGAAAAGCGTCGGTAAGGTGATATGAACCGTTATAACCGACGATACCCGAATGGGGAAACCCAGTGTGTTTCGACACACTATCGTTAAGTGAATACATAGCTTAACGAGGCGAACCGGGGGAACTGAAACATCTAAGTACCCCGAGGAAAAGAAATCAACCGAGATTCCCCCAGTAGCGGCGAGCGAACGGGGAAGAGCCCAGAACCTGAATCGGCTTGTGTGTCAGTGGAAGCGTCTGGAAAGTCGCACAGTAAAGGGTGATAGTCCCGTACACGAAGATGCACAGGTCGTGAGTTCGATGAGTAGGGCGGGACACGTGTTATCCTGTCTGAATATGGGGGGACCATCCTCCAAGGCTAAATACTCCTGACTGACCGATAGTGAACCAGTACCGTGAGGGAAAGGCGAAAAGAACCCCGGCGAGGGGAGTGAAATAGAACCTGAAACCGTGTACGTACAAGCAGTGGGAGCACCTTCGTGGTGTGACTGCGTACCTTTTGTATAATGGGTCAGCGACTTATATTTTGTAGCAAGGTTAACCGAATAGGGGAGCCGTAGGGAAACCGAGTCTTAACTGGGCGTCTAGTTGCAAGGTATAGACCCGAAACCCGGTGATCTAGCCATGGGCAGGTTGAAGGTTGGGTAACACTAACTGGAGGACCGAACCGACTAATGTTGAAAAATTAGCGGATGACTTGTGGCTGGGGGTGAAAGGCCAATCAAACCGGGAGATAGCTGGTTCTCCCCGAAAGCTATTTAGGTAGCGCCTCGTGAACTCATCTTCGGGGGTAGAGCACTGTTTCGGCTAGGGGGCCATCCCGGCTTACCAAACCGATGCAAACTCCGAATACCGAAGAATGTTATCACGGGAGACACACGGCGGGTGCTAACGTCCGTCGTGAAGAGGGAAACAACCCAGACCGCCAGCTAAGGTCCCAAAGTCATGGTTAAGTGGGAAACGATGTGGGAAGGCACAGACAGCCAGGATGTTGGCTTAGAAGCAGCCATCATTTAAAGAAAGCGTAATAGCTCACTGGTCGAGTCGGCCTGCGCGGAAGATGTAACGGGGCTAAACCATGCACCGAAGCTGCGGCAGCGACGCTTATGCGTTGTTGGGTAGGGGAGCGTTCTGTAAGCCGTTGAAGGTGTGCTGCGAGGCATGCTGGAGGTATCAGAAGTGCGAATGCTGACATAAGTAACGATAATGCGGGTGAAAAACCCGCACGCCGGAAGACCAAGGGTTCCTGTCCAACGTTAATCGGGGCAGGGTGAGTCGACCCCTAAGGCGAGGCTGAAAAGCGTAGTCGATGGGAAACAGGTTAATATTCCTGTACTTGGTGTTACTGCGAAGGGGGGACGGAGAAGGCTAGGCTAGCCGAGCGACGGTTGTCTCGGTTTAAGCGTGTAGGGGGAGTGACCTGGTAAATCCGGTTACTTGCTAACCCTGAGGCGTGATGACGATGCACTACGGTGCAGAAGTAGTTGATGCCAAGCTTCCAGGAAAAGCCTCTAAGCTCCAGGTAACACGAAATCGTACCCCAAACCGACACAGGTGGTCAGGTAGAGAATACCAAGGCGCTTGAGAGAACTCGGGTGAAGGAACTAGGCAAAATGGTGCCGTAACTTCGGGAGAAGGCACGCTGGCGCGTAGGTGAAGTCCCTTGCGGATGGAGCTGAAGCCAGTCGCAGATACCAGCTGGCTGCAACTGTTTAATAAAAACACAGCACTGTGCAAACACGAAAGTGGACGTATACGGTGTGACGCCTGCCCGGTGCCGGAAGGTTAATTGATGGGGTTATGGGTAACCAGAAGCTCTTGATCGAAGCCCCGGTAAACGGCGGCCGTAACTATAACGGTCCTAAGGTAGCGAAATTCCTTGTCGGGTAAGTTCCGACCTGCACGAATGGCGTAATGATGGCCAGGCTGTCTCCACCCGAGACTCAGTGAAATTGAACTCGCTGTGAAGATGCAGTGTACCCGCGGCAAGACGGAAAGACCCCGTGAACCTTTACTATAGCTTGACACTGAACATTGAGCCTTGATGTGTAGGATAGGTGGGAGGCTTTGAAGTGTGGACGCCAGTCTGCATGGAGCCAACCTTGAAATACCACCCTTTAATGTTTGATGTTCTAACTCGGCCCCCTAATCGGGGGTGAGGACAGTGTCTGGTGGGTAGTTTGACTGGGGCGGTCTCCTCCCAAAGAGTAACGGAGGAGCACGAAGGTTAGCTAATCACGGTCGGACATCGTGAGGTTAGTGCAAAGGCATAAGCTAGCTTGACTGCGAGAGTGACGGCTCGAGCAGGTGCGAAAGCAGGTCTTAGTGATCCGGTGGTTCTGAATGGAAGGGCCATCGCTCAACGGATAAAAGGTACTCCGGGGATAACAGGCTGATACCGCCCAAGAGTTCATATCGACGGCGGTGTTTGGCACCTCGATGTCGGCTCATCACATCCTGGGGCTGAAGTAGGTCCCAAGGGTATGGCTGTTCGCCATTTAAAGTGGTACGCGAGCTGGGTTTAGAACGTCGTGAGACAGTTCGGTCCCTATCTGCCGTGGGCGTTGGAAGATTGAGAGGGGTTGCTCCTAGTACGAGAGGACCGGAGTGAACGCACCACTGGTGTTCGGGTTGTCATGCCAATGGCATTGCCCGGTAGCTAAGTGCGGAAAAGATAAGCGCTGAAAGCATCTAAGCGCGAAACTTGCCTCAAGATGAGTCTTCCCTGGGCCTTTAAGGTCCCTGAAGGAACGTTTAAGACTAAGACGTTGATAGGCTGGGTGTGTAAGTGCAGCGATGCATTGAGCTAACCAGTACTAATGAACCGTGAGGCTTAACCTTACAACACCGAAGGTGTTTTAGAGACGCGATTTTATTTTCAGCGAAGTTCCGAGATTGGATTGACCGGCGGCGTGGATGCGTTGCGGGTTGATTGAAACAGAATTTGCCTGGCGGCAATAGCGCGGTGGTCCCACCTGACCCCATGCCGAACTCAGAAGTGAAACGCCGTAGCGCCGATGGTAGTGTGGGGTCTCCCCATGCGAGAGTAGGACACTGCCAGGCATCAAATAAACGTTATCAGAGTGACGCCTGATAATTGCGAGGCTCAAAAGAAGCCTTGCTGCTTTGAAAAAAGCAACGTAACAGAATCGGTGGAGCGGTAGTTCAGTTGGTTAGAATACCTGCCTGTCACGCAGGGGGTCGCGGGTTCGAGCCCCGTCCGTTCCGCCACTTTATTGATAAGCCCTGAGTCTCTGACTCAGGGCTTTTTCATGTGCAAAAATCACACCTAATAAAACTCTTAGTACCTTACCCTGGAAAGAACGCTGCGGTTATCAGCCTATTTTATTCCTGTCTCGTTCGGCTTTAATGCGTTAGCACAATGCGACGCTGGCAGATTGATATATAGTTAACTGACTAATAAATAAAATTTATTTTCACTAAAATAAATGCAGGTTATAAAATCAGACTTTTAGCCATGTTATCCGGGGGTAAATATCATAAATTTATGCACGATATATTCTGGTGACAAGCGGGTCGCATGAAGATACTCAATTGGTGGGCGTTGGCCGCCGGATATGAAACTGCAGATAACTGGCGTCAGTGGGCCAGAGGGCCACATGGCGAGACAACCACGCAGACTTTGCCTCCTTGCCCACATATTCCCATGATGTCTTTACGACGCATGAGCGCAGGCACACGCTTGGCCGTCGAATGTGGTCTGACATTGTTGGAGCAGCAGGTTGTGGATATGGCCATCTTTACCAGCCGCCACGGCGAGCTGGAGCGCACCCATAAGATCCTGCAGCACCTGAACCAGCAACAATCGCTGTCGCCGACCGATTTTGCCATGTCGGTGCATAATACCGCTGCAGGCTGGTTAACTATCATTGCTAAAAATACCTTACCCACCACCTCTCTGGCCGCTGGCGAAGACAGTTTTCAACAGGGAATACTGGAAGCGCTGGGGATATTAGCCAGCGGCGCGGCGGAACGGGTTTTGTTGGTGGATTTTGACGGTGCGCTGCCTGAGGTCTACCAACCTTTTGTCTCGCTAACCGCTCGCCCCTATGCGTTGGCGCTGCTGTTGGCGGCGGGGGAGTCATTACAATGCGTACCGGTCGCCAGGCAAGCGGCCGCTGAGTCTTTACCACAAAGTTTATCCTTTCTGCGCCACTGGTTAAGCGGGCAAACAGAGTTTATCGTGCCGGGTCCGCGACACGATTGGCGCTGGACGCATGATGGCTAGGAAAGCTAACCCCACGCCACCCTCATCGTGGCTGAACCGCAGCTGGCGCGTGGTTGCGACCGGCGGATTATTCGCCCTGTTTGGCGTCGGCGGCCTGCTGCTCTCCTGCGTTTGGTTCAATCTGCTGCGCCTGCTGGTGCGTGATTCGGCCCGGCGTCATCAGCTAACTCAGGATTCTATCCGCCACAGCTTTCGCGTTTTTCTGGCCGCCTGCCGTTTTTTCGGCGTACTCGATTATGCTTTCGAGCATGAAGAACGTCTGCAAGAGGATGCCGGCTGTCTGGTGATCGCCAATCATCCCAGCCTGTTGGACTATGTGCTACTGGCTTCGCGCATGCCGCGCTGCGACTGCATCGTTAAACAGGCGCTTTTGCGCAATGTATTCGTGCGCGGCGTGATTAAGGCGGCCGGTTATCTGGCGAATGCCGAATCTGAGCGTTTACTGGAGCAGTGCCGGCAACGTCTGGCCAGCGGCGGCACGATTCTCATCTTCCCCGAAGGGACGCGCACCACGCCGGGAACCACGCTGACGCTGCAGCGCGGTGCGGCGAATATCGCGATTCGCAGCCAATGTCCCATCCGACTGGTGCAGATCCACTGCGAGCCGCCAATGCTGACGAAACAGGGCAAATGGTATAATATCCCGGCGACAAAACCGCAGTTTCGCGTAACTGTTCTGGATAAGATCGATACGCGCACTTTTATGCGCGAGGACGATGTTTCTCCTGCCCGCGCAGCAAGACGTTTAACCCAGCATTTAACTGACGCCTTACAGTCAGATTCTATAAATAATGAGAAATAGTGGAATGCATTTATTGAGCACCGAAATCAAGCAATTGATTATTGATTCGCTCAATCTTGAAGGCATGACGCCGGATGAGATTGACACACAGGCGCCTTTGTTCGGCGAAGGATTAGGACTGGATTCCATTGATGCGTTGGAATTGGGGCTGGCGTTGAAAAACCGCTATGGCGTTGTGCTGTCGGCCGAAAGCGACGATATGCGTCAGCATTTTTATTCTGTGGAAACGTTGGCCGCGTTTGTTTCCGCACAGCGTAGCAAATAAGGGGTTTTCATGGATAAGCAGCAGATTTTTGTAGAGGTTCAGACGCTGATGGCGAAGCTGTTTGAGCTTGATGCCCAGGATATTACGCCGCAGTCCGGCCTGTATGACGAACTGGATCTGGACAGCATCGACGCCGTAGACCTGGTGGTGCATCTGCAAAAAATCACCGGTGAGAAGATCAAACCGGAAATGTTCAAATCGGTGCGTACGGTACAAGACGTGGTCGATGCTATCGATCAATTGCTTAACCCCGGCAACTGATACAGCTGGCGCACGGTGAGACGCTGGCTGGCGCATAGTCGAACGCTGTTACAGGCGCTGACCTGGCTGCTGCTGGCGCTGTATCCGTTTGCGGTATGGTTTGGCGTCAGCCGTTGGGGTACGCAGCTGCTGGCGCCATTGCTGGCTTTACTCTTCACCCTGCGCCTGCTGTCGCTGCGCGGCGGATGGCGTCAGCATGGCGGCCTGGCGAAAATGCTGGCTCTGGTGGGCATCGTGTTGGCCGTGAGCAGCTGGTTGCTGGGGCAATCCCACTGGCTGCTGTACTACCCGATGCTGGTCAGCCTGCTGCTGCTGGTGCTTTTCACCTGTTCCCTGTGGTTTCCCCCGACGCTAGTCGAGCGGTTGGCGCGCCTGCGCGAACCGGCGCTGTCTGCCGCAGGCGTGGCTTATACGCGCCGGGTCACCCAGGTTTGGTGCGGGTTCTTTATTGTCAACGCCTCAATAGCATTAATCACCTGCCAACTGGGGGATATCAAGCTATGGACGTTATACAACGGCGGGATCAGTTACCTGCTGATGGGCGCCCTGATGGGGGGAGAATGGATCGCGAGACAAAGGGTAAAACGCCGCTGACCTTGCCGATGAGCCGCTGGCTGTCGCAGGAGCGAGCGCCTGATAACGTGGTCGCCTGGCGCGGTGAGCTGCGGATAACGCTGGCTCAGCTGCGTCGTGATGTCGCCGGGCTGTATCACGAGCTTAACGCGTACAGGGAAAAACGTTGGGCGCTCTGCTTCGATGACTGCTACCGTTTTACGGTCGCGTTGTTAGCGTCGCTGTACTGCGGCAAAGTGCCGATTATTTTCGGCCATCAGCGAGAAGCCATTTTGCAAGAGCAGCGCGCGGATTTTGATGCGTTGCTGAGTGATTTGCCGCTGATGCTTGGCGTACCGAGCCTGACGGTCGAAGAAGGCGCCGCAGGCAGCGCCGCGTTGCCGGACTGGCCGGATGCCGCCAGCCTGGTTCTCTATACCTCCGGTTCGACGGGGGAGCCGCAGAAGGTACACAAGCCGGTCGCGGCGCTGGATGAAGAATGCGCGTTACTGGCAGCCCGCTGGTTGCCGCAGTTTCAGGGGCGCTGGATCGCGGCCTCCGTTTCTCATCAGCATTTATATGGCCTGAGCTTCCGCCTTTTTATGCCGATGGCCTGCGGCGTGCCGTTCGATGCGCAACTTACGGAATATCATGAACAACTGATTGCCAAACGTCAGGTGGGTCAACTGCTGTTTATCAGCAGCCCGGCCTGGCTAACACGGCTGGACGCTGCGCTAAGCCCGCTGGATTGCGCGCTGGTGTTCTCCGCCGGCGGCCCGTTGCCGTTCGCAGAGGCGCAGCGTTCGCTGCGTCTGCTGGGGACGTTACCGCTGGAGATTTATGGTGCGACGGAAACCGGCATTATCGGCTGGCGGCAGCAGCATCAGCCAGAGTCGGCGTGGCGCCTGTTTGACGGCGTCACCCTGCAGGTTGATGCGCAGGGGCTGCCGCAGATTGACTCGCCGCTGCTGGATGCGCCGCTGTCGCTGAATGATATTTTGCAACCGGCGGCGGATACGCGTTATTTTCACCTGCTGGGGCGCAGCGACCGTATTATTAAAATCGAAGAAAAGCGCCTGTCGCTGACTGAAGTGGAACGACGCTTGCGGGCGCTGCCGGCCGTCAGCGATGCGGCGGTATTGCCGTTGCGGCGTAAAGGGCGCATCAGCCTGGGGGCGGTGATTGTCCTGTCGGCACAGGGCCGCGCCGAACGGCAGACGCTGTCGGAAGGTCTGTTCACCCGGCGTTTACATCAGGCGCTGCGCCCGTGGCTGGAGCCGGTGGCGCTGCCGCGCAGCTGGCGGATTGTCACGGCGATCCCGCGCAATCCGCAGGGGAAACGCGCCTACGCTGAATTACAGGAACTCTTTTTATGATGCATCCCGAGGTGCTGCAACAGCAGACAACGGATACGACCCACGCCACGGTGACGATGAGGCTGCCCGCAGAGCTGTCGTGGTTTCGTGGTCATTTCCCCCAGCACCCTATCTTGCCCGGCGTGGCGCAGGTTAACTGGGCGATGCAGTTCGCCGCCGCGCTGTTGCCGATTGACGGCGTTTTCTGCGGTATGGAAGTGCTGAAATTTCAGCGGCCGATTCTGCCGCTGGAGACGGTGACGCTGTTGCTGGAGTGGCAGCCGGCCCGGCAGAAACTGCTGTTCAGCTATCACGTCGGTGAGGTTATCGCCAGCAGCGGGAAGATTGCACTATGTCGCTGAATCGTGAGTTTCTGCCCTGCCTGATCGTCCCCTGTTTTAATCACGGCGCGATGATGGCCGGTGTCCTGGAGCAACTGGCGGCCTATCAACTGCCGTGCCTGGTGATTGACGACGGCAGCGATGCCGAGACGGCGACGGAATTACAGCGTCTGGCGGCGCAGTGGCCGTGGATGACGCTGCAGCGGCTGGAACAAAACCGCGGTAAAGGCGGCGCGGTAAGCGCCGGCCTGCAACTGGCACAGCAGCGTGGCTTCAGCCATGCGCTGCAGCTGGACGCCGACGGCCAGCATCAATTAAGCGATATTCCAGCCATGCTGGATGAGGCCCGCCGTTATCCGCATACGCTGATCTCCGGCCGCCCGGTATACGATGAGTCGGTACCGAAGGCGCGACTGTATGGCCGCTATATCACCCACTTTTGGGTATGGCTGGAAACGCTCTCCTTTTCTCTGCAGGACAGCATGTGCGGTTTTCGCGTCTATCCGCTGGCAGAAACGCTGACGCTGCTGAACAGCCGCCGGCTGGGGCAGCGCATGGATTTCGATACCGAAGTGATGGTGCGCCTGTATTGGCGCGGAGTACCCAGCCGCTTTTTACCGACCCGCGTGACCTATCCGGCGGGCGGCATTTCCCACTTCGACGCGCTGCGTGACAACCTGCGTATTTCCTGGATGCATACCCGGCTGTTTATCGGCATGCTGCCGCGCATTCCGCGTTTATTACGCCAGCGCCGGCGGCAGGCGGAACCGCAGCACTGGTCGGCGGCGCGTGAGCGCCAGGGGCTGTGGGGCATTCGCCTAATGCTCAGGGTGTACAAGCTGTTCGGCCGCCGGGCGTTTCAGCTGCTGCTGTATCCGGTGGCCGGCTATTTCTGGCTGACCGGACGCGCGCAGCGCCGGGCATCGCGCGATTATTTACAGCGCCTGCGGCGTTTTGCGCAGCAGCGTCAGCAGCCGTTACCGCAGCCGCTGAACAGCTTTCGCCACTTTATGCGTTTTGGCGATGCCATGCTGGATAAGCTGGCCAGCTGGCAGGGCGATCTGCAGGGGATCCGGCTGATGGATCGCCAGCGTTGCCAGCAGCAGATCGACTCGGGCAAAGGCACGCTGATTCTGGCATCGCACCTTGGCGATATCGAATCGTGCCGCGCGTTGGGCGAATTGGGCGACGCGGTCAAGGTCAATGCGCTGGTGTTTACCGAACACGCTGAACGCTTTAACCAGGTGATGCAAGAGGTAAATCCGCGCGCCAACCTGAACCTGATCCAGGTTTCCACGCTGGGACCGGAAACGGCTATGCGGCTGATGGATAAGCTGAACGCCGGCGAATGGGTGGCCATCGTCGGCGACCGCACCTCCGCCGGACAGTACCAGCGCGGCGAACAGCCGCGCGTAGTCTGGAGCGACTTTCTCGGGCAGGCGGCGCCTTTTCCCCAGGGGCCGTTCGTGCTGGCCGCGGCGCTGCGCTGCCCGGTCTTTCTGATGTTCGGCCTTAAACAGCAGGGCGAGCTGCGGGTCTACTTTGAACCCTTCGCCGACCCGCTGCCTCTGCCGCGCGGCGACCGGCAGCGGGCGCTGCAGCAGGCGGTGGATCGCTATGCGGCGCGGCTGGAGCACTATTGCCTGCAGGCGCCGCTCGACTGGTTTAATTTTTTCGATTTCTGGCACTTGGCGGTCACGCCGCCTGCACGACAGGAGCCTGAGGCATGAATCTGCAAGACGATCCGCGTTTTTCCGTACGGGTGGAGATGACCGTGCCGTTCCACGACGTTGATGCGATGGGCGTAGTTTGGCACGGCAACTATTTTCGCTACTTTGAAGTGGCGCGCGAAGCGCTGCTGAAACAGTTCGACTATGGCTATCGGCAGATGCAGGCTTCCGGCTATATCTGGCCGATCGTGGATACGCGAGTGAAATATATCGCGCCGCTGCGTTTTGAACAGCGGGTGATTGTCTGCGCTACGCTGCAGGAGTATGAGAATCGCCTGCGTATCGGCTATCAGATCCTGGATGCGGAAAGCGGCCAGCGTACTACCAGCGGTTACACCATTCAGGTGGCGGTGGAGGCGAGCAGCCAGGAGATGTGCTTTGCTGCGCCGCAGGTGCTGTTGGACAAGCTGGAGGGTAAGCGATGAAAAAGTGGCTCTTGCTGACGCTGTGCCTGTTTGCCGTGGGGGCGCAGGCCGTCACGCTGCCGCAGCTGCAACAGCGCTTCAGCCAGCAGGCGGTGCTGCGCGCCGAATTTGAGCAACAGCGCAGCATCAGCGGCATGGCCAAGCCGCTGCACTCAGGCGGCGAGTTGCTGATCTCCCAGCAGAAAGGGCTGTGGTGGGCGCAGCAGCGCCCCTTCCCGCTGACGCTGTTGCTGGATGACAAGCGCATGGTGCAAACCGTGGGCGGGCAGGCGCCGCAGGTGATAACGGCGGAAAATAACCCGCAGATGTTTCAGTTCAACCATCTGCTGAGCGCGCTATTTCATGCGGACGGTCAGGCGTTGGAGCAAAACTTTACCCTGCAGTTCAGCGATCGGGGTGATGAAAACTGGCGCCTGGTGCTGACGCCGAAAACCACGCCGCTGGACAAGTTGTTTACCCGCATCACGCTCAACGGCGCCCAATTTCTGAACACCATCGATATCGATGATAAACAAAACGACGCCACCCATATCCGCTTCTTTAATCAGCGTACCGTGCCGGCGACGCTGACCGCCGAGGAGCAGCAACGTTTTGCGCCCTAATATTCACCGCCGCCTGGCTTATGGCTGGCTGGTGGTTTGCCTGTCGCTGATCGCGGCGCTGTGCGTGCTGGCGCCGCGCAGCCAGATAAACAGCAGCGTGCTGGCGCTGTTGCCGCACGCCTCGCCGTCTCAGGTGCCGAAGGCGCTGGCGGACGGTTTCAGCCAGCGTTTGGATCGCCAACTGATGTGGCTGGTCAGCCCGGCGCCGGGGCAGGATGACGCCGCGGTGACCTGGTGGTATCAGCAGTTGCAGGCGCTGCCGGCGCTGCAGCAGGTCGCCGGCCCGCTGGATGCCGGGCGTCAGCAGCAGTGGGGGCAGTTCTTTTATCAGCACCGCAACGCGTTGCTGGATGACGCCACCCGCCAGCGCTTGCAGCAGGGCGCGGAGGCGCAAAGCCAATGGATCCTCGGCCAGCTCTATTCGGCGTTCGCCGGAGTCAGCGGCAAGGAACTGACGCACGATCCGCTGCTGTTGGTGCGGGGCGCGCAGCTGGCGCAGCAGCAAAACGGCGGCGCGCTGCGTCTGCAGGACGGCTGGCTGACGGCGCAGGATCGGCAGGGGCGCAGCTGGTACCTGCTGCATGGCGAATTACGCGCTTCTTCTTACGATATGCGCAGCGCGCGGCAGATGGTAGAGACGTTGAACGGACTGCAACAGCAGCTGCAGCAGCGTTTCCCGGGCAGTGAGGTGTTAAAGCGCGGCGCGCTGTATTACAGCGATTATGCCAGCCAGCAGGCTGAGCACGATATTTCCACCATCGGACTGGCCTCTGTAGCCGGCGTATTTCTGCTGGTGCTGCTGATGTTCCGCTCGCCGCTGCCGTTGCTGCTGTGTGCGCTGTCGATCGGCGTCGGCGCGCTGGCGGGAACGGTCGCCACCTTGCTGGCGTTCGGCGAAGTTCATCTGATGACGCTGGTGCTGAGCATCAGCATCGTCGGCATTTCTGCCGACTATACGCTGTATTTCCTCAGTGAGCGCATGGTGCATGGCCAGCAGTCGACGCCGTTGCAGAGCCTGCGTAAGCTGCTGCCGGCGCTGTCGATGGCGCTGCTGACGACGGTGGTGGCCTATCTGGCGCTGTTAATCGCCCCGTTCCCGGGCTTACAGCAATTGGCGGTGTTCGCCGCCGTGGGACTGAGCGCGGCGTGCATGACGGTGATCTGCTGGTACCCGCAGCTGTCACGGCGTCTGCCGGTGCGCAGCGCGCCGGGGCTGACGCTGATAATGCGCTGGCTGCGGGCCTGGCGTCGGCCGCTGCTGCGTTTTGGTCTGCCCGGTGCGATCGCCGTGGTGGTCGTCGTGGGCATCAGTCAACTGCGTGTTGACGATGATATTGGTCAGCTGCAGTCGCTGCCTGCCGGGCTGCAGCAGCAAGAACGGCAGATCGCCGCCTTGACCGGGCAGCATAACGATCAGAAATGGCTGGTGATATACGGGCAGAATGCGCAGCAGACGCTGCAGCGGCTGGAAATGTTGCGGCCTAAACTGCAGCAGGCGCAGCGGCAGGGGCTGCTGGGTGATTATCGCCTGCTGCCGCTGCCTTCTCTGCGTCAGCAGCATGCAGACGCGGCGCTGCTGGCGCGCGTGGCCCCGCAGGTGACGGCGCAGCTGCAGCAGGCCGGCGTCGCGGTCGTTCAGCCCGATCTGCAGGCGCGCTGGGTGAAGCCGGAACAATGGTTAACCAGCGTGGTCAGCGAAGGATGGCGGCTATTATGGCTGTCGCTGCCGGACGGTCGCAGCGCGGCGCTGGTCCCCGTCAGCGGCGTGCAGGACAGTGCCGCGATGCTGAAGCTGGCGCAGCAGGTGCCGGGCGGCGGCTGGATCGACCGCAAAACGGAGTTCAGCGAACTGTTTGGCCACTACCGGCTGTATCTGTCCTACCTGCTGATGCTGTCGGTGGCGGCGATTGCGGCTATCTATCTGTGGCGCTTCGGTATCCGCCACGCGCTGCGCTGTATGGTGCCGACCCTGCTGTCGCTGGGCGGCGGCATTGCGGCGCTGGCGCTGAGCGGCCATACGCTGAATCTGTTTTCGCTGCTGGCGCTGGTGCTGGTGCTGGGGATTGGTATCAACTACACGCTGTTTTTCACCAATCCGCGCGGGACGCCGACCACCTCGATGTTTGCCATTTTTATGGCGGTGTTCACCACGCAGCTGACCTTCGGCATGCTGGTATTCAGCCATACGCAGGCGATCGCCAGTTTTGGCATCGTCCTGAGCGGCGGCATTGCGGTGGCGTTTTTGCTGGCGCCGCTGACCCTGAGAAAAACGTTAAGAGGTAATGTCTGATGCGCGGTCTATTGCTCCCGCTCGTGCTGCTTGGCGCGCTGCTGACCGGCTGTGCCGGTTCATCTTCCGCGCCCGATGCGCCCAGCGCCTGGCTGAAGCCCGGTACACGGGTTGCCCTGCCGCCGCCGACGTTGGCGCAGCCGTTCAGCCAGCAGCAGTTGCTGAACGCGCAGGTAAAAGGGCAACGGCACACGATGATGGTGCTGTTGAACGCCGACGGTCAGCGTCTGACGCTGGTGGGCATGTCGCCGCTGGGTATTCGTCTGTTTAATCTGGTTTATGATGAACAGGGTATCCGCAGTCAGCAGTTTATCAAGCTGGGTGAGCTGCCGCCGGCCGCCCAGGTGCTGGCGGATATTATGCTGAGCTACTGGCCGCAGGCGCAGTGGCAGGCTCAACTGCCGACGGGCTGGCGGCTGGAGGATCGCGGCGATCGCCGTCGTCTGTATGACGATCGCGGGGCGCTGATCAGTGAGATCCGCTACCAGACGAGTGCGCGCCGCCAGCCGGTATCCATCAGTCAGTCGGCGTTCCACTACCGGATCGCCATTGAGAATCTGGATGAATAAGCGATGATTTATTTCTCCGCATTGGGCATGGTCAGCGCCCTGGGCACGACTCTGGCGCAAACCGCGCATAGTCTGCGTTCGGGTCATGCGCCGGGCATGCAGCCGCAAACCCAGTGGCTGCTGGGCGATGAGCCGTCATGGTATGGCGCGGTGGAAGACAGCTTGCCGGCGGTGCCGGCGGCGCTGCGCCGTCATGATTCGCGCAATAACCGCCTGCTGCTGGCGGCGCTGGCGCAGATTGCGCCGCAGGTTGAGGACGCGATAGCGCGCTACGGCGCGGATCGCGTGGCGGTGATCCTCGGTACCAGCACCTCGGGGATCCACGAAGGAGAACTGGGGCTGCAGTATTACCAGCAGCACGGCGTCTGGCCGCCGGGCTATGATTATGCCCAGCAAGAGCTGGGCGATCCGGCTCAGTTTCTTGGCGCGCTGCTTGGCGTACAGGGGCCGGCGTATACGCTGTCGACCGCCTGTTCTTCCAGCGCGCGGGCGATCATCAGCGGTAAACGGCTGATCGACGCCGGGCTGGTGGATGCGGCGATTGTCGGCGGCGCCGACAGCCTGTGCCGGATGGCGATTAATGGTTTCCGCAGCCTGGAGTCGCTGTCGGCAACGCGCTGTACGCCGTTTGCCCAAGGGCGCAGCGGCATCAATATCGGCGAAGGCGCGGCGCTGATCCTCCTGAGCTCAGAGCCGGCGCCGGTGGCGCTGCTGGGCGTGGGCGAATCGTCCGACGCCTGGCATATGTCGGCGCCGCATCCGCAGGGGCTGGGGGCGGAACGGGCGATGGCGATGGCGCTGCAGAGCGCCGGGCTGCAGCCGCAGGATATTGGCTACATCAACCTGCACGGCACCGCGACCCGCTTGAATGACGCGATGGAAGCGCAGGTGGTGCAGCGTATCTTTGGCTCCGCCACGCCGTGCAGTTCGACCAAACATCTGACCGGCCATACGCTGGGCGCCGCCGGCGCGGTGGAGGCCGGGCTGAGCTGGCTGCTGCTGACGGAAGATCTGCCGCTGCCGGCGCAGGATTTCAGCCAGGCGCCGCGCGATGACGAACTGGCGACGATCGATTTGCTGACCGCGCCGCAGGCGCTGACGCGGCGGACGATTTTATCGAATTCATTTGCTTTTGGCGGCAATAATGCCTGCCTGCTGTTAGGAGCGCTGCCATGAGTGGTTATCAGGCTGCTGAATACTATTTGCCGCATGCGGCGCCGATGGTGCTGCTGGAGCGGGTTGTCAGCGTGGATGAAGAGGGCGCCTGCTGCGCGGTCAGCGTCTGCAGTCGCGGCGTGTTGGCGCCATTTCTCGACGCACAGGGCGCACTGCCCGCCTGGTATGCGGTCGAACTGATGGCGCAGACCATCGGCGTCTGGAGCGGCTGGCACGGGCGCCAGTCCGGCCGGTCGCCGGCGCTGGGCATGCTGTTGGGCGGCCGCGCCATTCACTGCGAGCAGCCGGCGTTTGCCGCCGGCAGTGAGCTGGTGGTCAGCGCCCGGCTGCTGTTTCAGGATGAGAAGCTGGCCTGTTTCGAATGCGCGCTGACGCTGAATGGGCGGCAGGTTGCACACGGCAGACTTAATACCTACCAGCCCGACCAACAGGAAATTACTCAACTCACCAATCCAGGGGGCAACGCATGACGCGTTCCGTTTTAGTTACCGGCGCCAGCAAAGGAATCGGGCAGGCGATCGCCTGCCGTCTGGCGGCCGATGGTTTTTATGTGGTGGTGCACTATCACCGCGACAAGGTCGGCGCAGAACAGACGCTGCAGCACATCACGGCGGCCGGCGGTCAGGGGCGGCTGATTCAGTTTGACATCAGCGGCCGCGTCCAGTGCCGCGAGCGGCTGGAGCAGGATATCGAGCGCCACGGCGCCTACTACGGCGTGGTGAATAACGCCGGCATCACCCGTGACGGCGCGTTTCCGGCGCTGAGCGACGGGGACTGGGACGGCGTGATCCACACCAATCTCGACAGTTTTTATAACGTGCTGCATCCGTGCGTGATGCCGATGATCGGTCTGCGCAAAGGCGGGCGAATTATCGCACTGTCGTCGGTGTCCGGCGTGATGGGCAACCGCGGGCAGGTCAACTACAGCGCCGCCAAGGCGGGGGTGATCGGCGCCTGCAAGGCGCTGGCGATTGAACTGGCGAAGCGCAAAATCACCGTTAACTGCATTGCTCCCGGACTGATTGATACCGGCATGATTGATATGGAGCCACTGGCGCGGGATGAGGCGATGCGCGCCATTCCGTTAAAACGGATGGGCACGGCGGAGGAGGTTGCCGGGCTGGCCAGCTACCTGATGTCAGATATTGCCGGCTATGTGACGCGGCAGGTGATTTCCATTAACGGAGGCATGGTATGACGCAGCGGGTGGTGATCACCGGCATGGCGGGCATCACCGCCTTCGGCAACGACTGGCAGCAGATTGACGCGCGTCTGCGGCAGGGGAAAAGCGCGGTGCGCTATATGGCTCAGTGGGAAGCGTATCGGGGGCTGAATGCGCGGTTGGGCGCGCCGGTAGAGGACTTTACCTTGCCGGAGCACTACACGCGTAAACGCATTCGCTCCATGGGGCGGGTGTCGCTGCTGGCGACCCGCGCCACCGAGCTGGCGCTCGGACAGGCGGGCCTGCTGGAGGACGCGGTGCTGACCAGCGGCGCGACCGGCATCGCCTACGGTTCGTCGAGCGGCAGCACCGACTCGGTGAGCGAGTTCGCCACCATGCTGACCGAAAAGCACACCCACAATATTACCGGCACCACCTATGTGCGGATGATGCCGCACACCGCCGCGGTCAACACCGGCCTGTTTTTCGGCCTGCGCGGCCGGGTGATCCCGACCTCCAGCGCCTGCACCTCCGGCAGTCAGGCGATTGGCTATGCCTATGAGAGCATCCGCCACGGTTACCAAACGGTGATGGTGGCGGGGGGCGCGGAGGAGCTGTGCCCGTCAGAGGCGGCGGTGTTCGATACCCTGTTCGCCACCAGCCAGCAGAATCAGCGGCCGGATTTGACGCCGCGACCGTTTGACCGTCAGCGCGACGGGCTGGTGATCGGCGAAGGCGCGGCGACGCTGATCCTCGAATCGCTGGAACATGCGCAGGCGCGCGGCGCGACGATTTACGGCGAGATTGTCGGCTTTGCCACCAACTGCGACGCCGCACATATTACTCAGCCGCAGCGTGAAACCATGCAGATCTGCATTCAGCAGGCGCTGGATGCCGCCGGTCTGACGGCCGCGGATATCGGTTATATCAGCGCGCACGGCACGGCTACCGAGCGGGGCGATATTGCCGAGAGTCTGGCGACCGCGGCGATCTACGGCAACCGTACGCCAATTTCGTCGATGAAAAGTTATTTCGGCCATACGCTGGGCGCCTGCGGTGCGCTGGAAGCCTGGCTGGCGCTGGAGATGATGCGCGACGGTCGGTTTGCACCGACGATTAACCTGAGCGAGCCGGACAGCGCCTGCGGCGATCTGGACTACATCATGGGGGATTACCGCGCCATTGAGACCGAATTTGTTCAGTCGAACAATTTCGCCTTCGGCGGCATTAACACCTCGCTGGTTCTGCGCCGCTGGCCGTAGCCATATCCGAGCGGAACCGCCGCTCATCATGACGCAGGCGCCGTAAGGCGCCTGTTTTATGGCTGAACCGGGCCGAGACGTGCGCTGATAAAATCGATAAAGCTGCGCAGCCGGTTACTGACCGCGCTGTCGCTGTAGTACACCGCATTTATCGGCATGGCGAGCGGCAGCGTCTGTTCGGTCAGGATCGGCACCAGATCGCCGCGCTTCACGTCTTCACCAATCATAAAGTCGGACAGGCAGGCGATGCCGTTGCCATACAGGCACAGATGGCGATGGGTTTCACCGCTGTTGCTGGTCAGCCCCGGTTCGATCTCCAGTTGACGGCCGTCGGCGCAGGAGAGCGGCCAGCGATTGAGCGCCACCAGATCGTTAAAGCCGATGCAGCAGTGCTGATGCAGCTCCTCCACGGTGGTCGGCGTGCCGTATTTTTCCAGATAGGCCGGCGAGGCCAGCACCTGACGGTAGCTGTTCATCAGTTTGCGCGCCTTCAGGCTGGAGTCGGTGAGTTCCCCCACGCGAATGGCGATATCCACCTTGCGTTCGATCAGATTGATAAAGGTTTCCGACGAGACCAGCGACAGCGACATGTCGGGATACAGCGTGCGGAACTCGGCCACCAGCGGCGTCAGGACATGCAGCACCACCGGCGTGGCGGCATCGACGCGCAGCAGTCCCTGCGGCCGCTGGCGGCTCTCCATCAGCGTATTTTCCGCCGCCGCCATCTCTGTCAGCACCTTCTGCACCTGGCGGAAATAGCTTTCTCCTTCCTGCGTCAGACTGATTTGCCGGGTGGTGCGGTTGAGCAGGGTCACCCCCAGCTTGTTTTCCAGTTTTTTTACCGTGCGGCTCACCACGGAGTTGGCCTGGCCCAGGCGCTCCGCCGCGCGGCTGAAACTGCCGTTTTCCACCACCGTGACAAAGGTGATCAGTTCATCCGAATTCGCTTTCATTGTTGCTCCGCTAGCAAGGCTGACTTAAAACTTTGAGCATTTTTATCAGTTAAGCATAAAGGGGATAACGGGCGTCATCAATCTGAACCGGCGTGGCGGGAACTGAATGCGGCAGTAAATAAGCGACTATCTTTACAGACGGGGGACGCCTTTATGATTGAAAACCCGCAGCGTCGCCCCTATAACATTTAAGGTTATGCAGCGGAAAGCCTAACAAGCGGCCAGGAGCGGCGTATAATCAATTCATTGTTGGCGGGAATAATTACCGCCCTTTCATCCAACGGGAAATAGGCGAATAGCGTGCCGAAACGAACTTACGCCATGCGGTATGTCGCAGGCCAGCCAGTAGAACGCATTTTCCCTGGCGCCCACAATGCCCCGTTGCCGCCGGGCGCCGCGTTGCCTACCGGCGGCGCGCTGCGGGTGATGGTCTGGAATATCTTCAAGCAGCAGCGCGCCGACTGGCTGTCGGTGCTGAAAAGCTTTGGCAAAGACGCGCAGCTGGTACTGTTACAGGAGGCGCAAACCACGCCGGAGCTGGTGCAGTTCGCCACGTCGAACTATCTGGCGGCCGATCAGGTGCCGGCCTTTTCCCTGCCGCAACATCCCTCCGGCGTGATGACGCTGGCGGCGGCGCACCCGGTGTATTGTTGCCCGCTGCGTGAAAAAGAGCCGCTGCTGCGTCTGGCGAAATCGGCGCTGATTACCGTCTATCCGTTATTTAACAATGAATTGCTGATGGTGGTGAACATCCATGCGGTGAACTTCAGCCTGGGCGTGGACGTTTACAGTAAACAGCTGGGGCCGATTGGCGAACAGATTGCCAGCCATCAGGGGCCGGTGATTATGGCGGGGGATTTTAACGCCTGGAGCCGCAGGCGCATCAATGCGCTGTATCAGTTTGCCAGCGATATGGCGCTGCGCGAGGTGAACTTTACTGACGATCATCGGCGCAAAGCCTTTGGCCGTCCGCTGGATTTTGTGTTCTACCGTGATTTGGGCGTGGCGGAGGCGTCGGTGTTGGTGACGCGCGCTTCGGATCATAATCCGCTGCTGGTGGAGTTTCAGCCGGCGCGTTAGCCTGGTTGCAGGCAATAAAAAAGCACCTCGAAAGGTGCTTTTTTACGTTTACGCGCGGTCAGGTATCCGGCGAGGCATTGTTGTCCACAAACAACGTCAGCGTCAGGCCCGGCTGCAAGCTGCTGTTCTTGCGTTCGAGCGCGCTGTTCCAGCGCATCACGTCGTTAATTTCAACGCCGTGACGACGCGCAATGCTGGCCAGCGAGTCACCTTTGCGTACGCGGTAGGTGATGCTGCTGTTACTGCCGCCATTGCGGGCTACCTGCAGCGTTTGTCCAACCTTCAGCGTGCTTTTGCTGCGCAGGTTGTTCCAGCTCTGCAGATCGCTGGTGCTGAGGTTCAGCCGCTGGGCAATGCCCGATAAGGTGTCGCCGGAGCGCACTTTATAGGTACTGCCGCCGGTCAGGCCGCTGTTTTTCGCCAACTGGGTGGTTGGCTGTGTCACGGCAACCTCGCGGTTAGCCAGCGACCCTTTCAGCTGATCGGCATGCCCTTGGGGAACCATGATGTAATGAGGCCCGTTAGGCGCGGTCACACCTTTTTTGTAACCCGGATTAAACGCCTTAATCTTGGTCAGCGACAGCCCGGACAGCTCGGCCGCCTGGGTCAGACGCATCTGCTGGCCGACGTCGATACGCGCCAGCGCCCGGCTTTCATCCGTTTTCGGCAAACGCACGCCATACTTTTTGCTGTGCTTGATAATCTCGCTCAGCGCCAGCATTTTCGGGACATAGATTGACGTTTCACGCGGAAGCGACAATGCCCAGAAGTTGGTCGGTTTGCCCTGGCGGCGGTTCGCCTTGACGGCGCGCATCACGCGACCTTCGCCGCTGTTATAGGCGGCAACGGTCAGCAGCCAGTCGCCCTTAAACATGCGGTTCAGGTATTCCATCATGTTCAGCGCCGCCGTGGTTGAGGCGACGACGTCACGACGTCCGTCATACCATTTGTTGTTCTTTAAACCATAGTTACGACCCGTTTGCGGCACGATCTGCCAAAGCCCTGCGGCGTTGGCGCTCGAGGTCGCGTGTGGGTCAAAAGCGCTCTCCACTATGGGTAGCAGTACCAGTTCCATCGGCATATTGCGTTTTTTAATCTGCTCGACTATCCAGTACATGTACGGCTCAGCCCGTAATGTTACATCGTGGAGATAGCTCTTACTTTTTAAATACTTTCTTTTTTGTTCACGGATCCGGGAGTTTTCCGGAACCTCCATCTTCAGCTCGTCGCTAATGAAGTTCCACAGATCTTGCTGCTGGGCGCTGTTGCCGTTTTTATTCAGCCACTGCGCCGAGCTCGCTCGACTATTTGCTGTGTACTTTCCTGCTTCACTTTCTTGACCTGCCGAAGACAAACTCTGTGCATGCTGTTCTGGAGCCGGCGCGTCCTGCTTGGACGACTGGCAACCAACAAGCAAGACTGAGGCGAGTAATATCGCTTTAGCCTTCATGTGTGTGTCAATGTGGTTGCTTAAAAGACGAGCAATAATACTGTGCTTCGCCAATCAACACAACCAAAAGCTTCAAAAGGTATCCTTCCGGCGGCGTAATTCGGAAAAAGCCGAAGCAAGGTCGTCCGGTGGAGAGTTAAAGCCTAATTCTTTTTGTAAATCAGTGTCATGGCAACGTAAGAATACGTTTATTTTTCGCTCTAATTGCAGGGTTGTCGGCAGGCTGGGTTGGCCTTTTGCCCGTAATGCCTCAACCTGTTGCTGATATGTTTCTATTTGTCGATCTTGCGGCAGAATAGCCCGTGCAAACTTAAGATTTGCCAGCGTATATTCATGAGCGCAGCAAATTAAGGTGTTATCGGGAAGTTGCATGAATTGTTGCAATGAGTGGTACATCTGCTCTGCGGTGCCTTCAAATAAACGTCCGCAGCCGGCGGAAAACAGCGTATCGCCGCAGAACAGATAAGGAGCGCTGTAAAAGGCGATATGGCCCAGCGTATGGCCGGGAACCGCCATCACCTGATAGTTTCTGCCGCCGACATCGATCGTATCACCGCCTTTAACCACCTGCGTCGCGCCTTTATCGGCGGTTTCCTGCGGGCCGTATACCGGCAGGGCCGGATATTGCGCGACAATTTGCGCGACGCCGCCCACGTGGTCGTGGTGATGATGGGTCAGCAGGATGGCGTCCGGCGTCAGCTGCAGGCGCTGCAATGCCGCCAGCACCGGCGGCGCCTCGCCCGGATCGACAATGACGCAGCGGCCTTGCTGGTCGTCTAATAACCAAATGTAATTGTCCTGGAAGGCAGGAATGCTGATAAGATTCATGGGACACCTCTCGTTGGCAACGGCTTGAAAGAAGATAATAAATCATGAAACCAGCCCACACTCTACAAAAGCTTCATAGTCCGCAGTCGTGGGCCGAGTTGCCATGGGGGGAATATTATCGTGCAGCGCTGGAGCAGCAGTTGCAACCCTGGTGGCCGAAACTGTTTGGTTTTCATCTGTTGAAAATCGGTAGCCTGAGCGCGGAGCTGACCACTGACAAGTGCGCCATCTCCCACCAGGTCAACGTGGGGATGAGCGGCGCGGCGCTCCAGGTGCGCGCCGACGTCTACCAACTGCCGTTTGCCGCCAAGTCGGTGGATGCCTGCCTGCTGGCCCACAGCCTGCCCTACGCCGACGATCCGCACCGTATGCTGCGTGAGGTGGACCGCATTCTGGTTGATGACGGCTGGCTGGTGATCAGCGCCTTTAACCCGTTCAGCCTGCTGGGGCTGGCAAAACTGGTGCCGCGGCTGCGTCAGCGTCAGCCGTACGCCAGCCGCATGTTCACGCAGATGCGGCTGTTGGACTGGCTGAGCCTGTTGAATTATGAAGTGCTTTGTCAGACGCGCTTCCACGTGTTGCCGTGGCATCGCAAAGGGGGGCAGTTTCTCAGCACGCATCTGCCGGCGCTGGGCTGTATGAGCTTGATAGTGGCGCGTAAGCGCACCTTGCCGCTGACGCCGACGCCGCTGAGAATGGGGGCGCGTAAACCGTCCCTTGGCCGCGCGGTCGGCGCGACCAAGAGCTACCGCAAACTGCCGTAATCAGGCGTCCGGTTGATAGCCGCTGTCTTCCTGAGTCGGGTTGCCGGCCGCCTCGCGCGCCAGCACGTCGCAGCGTTCATTCTCCGGATGGCCCGCATGGCCCTTGACCCATTCCCACTGCACGGTATGGCGGGCGATCGCCAGATCCAGCCGTTGCCACAGATCGACATTCTTGACTGGCTTTTTGTCGGCGGTTTTCCAGCCGCGCTTTTTCCAGTTGTGGATCCACTGGGTGATCCCCTGACGGACGTACTGGCTGTCGGTGCTGAGCACCACCGCACAGGGGGCGGTCAGGGTTTCCAGCGCGACAATCGCCGCCATCAGCTCCATGCGGTTGTTGGTGGTGAGCCGATAGCCGGCGCTGAGGCTTTTTTCCGTCTGCTTGTAGCGCAAAATAGCGCCGTAACCACCGGGGCCGGGGTTGCCAAGGCATGAGCCGTCGGTGAAAATTTCTACCTGTTTGAGCATCTCTGGTAGACTCTTCCTAATTAGGTTTTAAAAGCCAAGTCTGACATAAACGAGCGCGATGAGCACTGCAATATGATCACTACACCAACCAGACAGATCGTTCTTGATACCGAAACCACCGGTATGAACAAGCTAGGGGTTCACTATGAAGGGCACCGCATCATCGAAATCGGTGCGGTAGAGGTGATCAACCGGCGTTTGACCGGCCGCCACTATCATGTGTATGTCAAACCCGATCGGCTGGTGGATCCGGAAGCCTACGGCGTTCACGGCATCAGCGATGAATTCCTGGCTGACAAGCCCACCTTCGATCAGATTGCCGACGAGTTTCTCGACTTTATCCGCGGTGGCGAACTCGTTATTCATAACGCATCGTTCGATATCGGCTTTATGGATCACGAATTCCGCATGCTGCAGCGGGATATCCCGAATACCGATACCTTCTGTACCATCACCGATAGCCTGATGATGGCGCGCCGCCTGTTCCCGGGCAAGCGCAACAACCTGGATGCCTTGTGCAGCCGCTACGAAATCGACAACAGCAAGCGTACGCTGCACGGCGCATTGCTCGATGCCGAGATCCTGGCGGAAGTCTATCTGGCGATGACCGGCGGCCAGACTTCGATGGCGTTCCAGATGGAAGGGGATACCCAGCAGAGCGACTCGGTGCAGGAGGTGCAGCGTATCGTGCGTCCGGCTAATGCGATGAAAGTGGTGTACGCCAGCGATGAAGAGCTGGTTGCCCATGAGGCGCGCCTGGATCTGGTGGCGAAAAAGGGCGGCGGCAACTGCCTGTGGCGCGCAGAATAACGGCGTTTCACGGCGAAAAAAAGCGCAATAAAATCACTCGCTTGCCCGGTTAGCTGAAAAACTGTGCAAACGGCGTTTTTCCCGAAAAAAAGGCGTTGACGGAATGCGCGCTCATCCGTAATATTCGCGTCGTTCCCCCGCAAGAGGGAACGACGCGGAGCGGTAGTTCAGTTGGTTAGAATACCTGCCTGTCACGCAGGGGGTCGCGGGTTCGAGCCCCGTCCGTTCCGCCACTATTCAGGCCCGATGTTATTAACAAATAACATCGGGCCTTTTCGTTTCTGCGATTCAGCACATCCTGCGCCGCGCGGTGTGCGCAGCGCCGGGTTCAGCGCGTCAGCAGCCAGCGGGCGCTGTGCTCGTCGGTCACCAGCCCATTGATCCAGCCACCTTTCAGCGCCGCCAGTATCGCCGGCCGTTTATCTTCACCGCAGGCTGCGGCGATGCGCGGGCAATCGCTGCGGCGGATATCGTAGCTGGTATTGCGCCGGTTGATCGCACAGTCGAGCACTTCCCCGTCGCCGTCGATAAAGCGCCCCAGTATTTCACCGACCCCACCGAGCGCGGTCAGCTCGGCGAGTTGCGGCTGGTCGATAAAGCCGTCTTTGAAGATCGGGCTTTGCGTGCCCAATGCGCCGATGCCGACAAAGATCACGTCCGAGTTTTCCGCCACCGCCGAGACGTTGCGGTACAGCCGGCTGCCGCTCCACATGGCGTGCTCCTGCGTGGTTTGCGCGTAGCGCGGTGCGGGCCATTGGTAGTACTTCGCCTGGATTTTCCGCGCCAGCAGCAGCGGCACATCGTCGTAATAGTTACACTCGCCGTTTTCGTTCATGGCGCTGATCAGGGCGACGCAGCGGGCGTTCTGGCTGCTGAAGTCGATGCGGTGGATGGTTTTTTTCAGCGTCAACCCGGAGCCGATGCCGATCACCTTGGCCTCGGCGTCACGCAGGTAGCGCGCCATGATTTGCTGGCAGCCGAAAGAGACGCTGTCCAGCGTTCCCTCGCCGCCGTAAGCCGGCACCACGTTACACTCCAGCAGGCGATATTTTTCCTGCAGCAGCTGCGCATAGTCCAGACAGTTGGCCACCGGGTGATGCAGCCCGATCGAGACAATGCCTTCTTCCTTTGCCGCCGCGATCAGCCGTTGCACTACCGGCCGTGATGTGCCGAGCTGGCTGGCGATTTCGCTCTGGTTAAGACCGGCGATGTAGTACATCCACGCGGCGCGGACCTTCTGATCCAGCCGGATATCATCTTCTTTACTCACGAACTCTGCCTCAGGTAAAAGCCTCACGCCCGCCCCCCGGTAGCGGCGTAATGCGCGCGGGGGAGCCTCTGTCAGCGCGCTGTCCGCATGTAAATGAAAGCGGAAAAGCGCCTGTCGGAACAAGGCTTTCATTGTGTCGCCAGCTATGTCTTCAGGCAAGTTATTTGCTCATTTCTGGGCATATGTAATTTTATTGGTCTTTTGCTCTTTTGTGATCCATGGCTCTTATTCAACTCAAATGATCATCTACAGTGGGCGGCATAACCGTACTGGGGAGTTGAACCATGAACAACGATCAAAACACGTGGCTGCATATCGGTCTGGGATCTTTTCACCGCGCGCATCAGGCGTGGTATCTGCACCGTCTGATCGCCGGCGGCGACCGGCGCTGGCATATTGCCGCCGGCAATATCCGTAATGATGCGGAACAGGTGGTGCAGGCGCTGGCGGCGCAAGACGGGCGCTATGTGCTGGAAACCGTCAGCCCGGACGGCGAGCGCGAGTATGAAGAGATTACTTCGATTCAGACGCTGTTGCCGTGGCAGCCGGATCTGCAGCCGCTGATTGAGGAGGGCGCCCGGCCGCAGACGAAAGTGATCGCGTTTACCGTGACCGAAGGCGGCTACTACCTGAATACCCGCCACAAACTGGACGTGGAGAATGCCGATTTGGCGGCCGACCTGAACGGTGACTGCAAAACCATTTACGGCGCGATTACCAAAATTATGGAACAGCGGATGGCGCAGAATGCCGGGCCGTTAACGCTGCTGAGCTGCGACAACGTGCGCCACAACGGCGATCGCTTCCACGACGGGCTGACGGAATTCCTGCAGCTGACCGGCAAAAGTGCGGTCAGCGACTGGCTGGCGGCCAACGCCAGCTGTCCGAATACCATGGTTGACCGCATCACGCCGCGTCCGGCGGCGGATCTGCCGGCGCGCATCAAGGCGCAAACCGGGATCGACGATCAAGCGCCGGTGATGGGGGAGAGCTTTATCCAGTGGGTGGTGGAAGATAATTTCCGCGCCGGATGCCCGGACTTGGCCGCCGTGGGCGTGGAGCTGGTGGAATCGGTGATCCCTTACGAAGAGGCGAAAATCCGCATTCTTAACGCTTCGCACAGCTGCATCGCCTGGGCCGGTACGCTGCTCGGTCAGCAATATATCCATGAGAGTACGCTGACCGCCGCGGTTTACGCCATTGCCGACCGCTATGTCACACAGGACGTGATCCCAAGCTTAGGGGACAACGGCATCGATCTGCCCGCCTACCGCGACGTGGTGCTCAAGCGTTTCACCAATCCCCATATTCAGGATACCAACCAGCGGGTGGCGGCGGACGGCTTCTCCAAGATCCCGGCGATGATTGCACCTACCCTGCAGGAGTGCTACCAGCGCGGCGCGCGGCCGGAGGCCACCGCCATGCTGCCGGCGCTGTTCTTTGTCTTTATGGAGCGATGGCATCAGGGGGGCTGCCGTACGACTATCAGGACGGCATTCTCAATGCGCCGGCGGTGCATGCGATGTTCGAATCGGACGATCCGATTGCCGCCTATGCGCAGGACAGCGCGCTGTTTGGCGAACTGACGCAGCGGGCGGATTTTGTCGCGCTGCTGCGCGAGAAGATTGCCGCGGTTTACGCGCTGATTAACTGAGGGGCGGCTATGTATTTAGGCATCGATCTTGGCACATCCGAAGTCAAGGCGCTGATCGTGGATGAAAATGGCGCGATTGTCGCCAGCCACAGCGCGCCGCTGACTATCCAGCGACCGCAGCCGCATTGGTCGGAACAAGCGCCGCAGGCCTGGTGGGAAGCGACGGACTATCTGATGGCCACGCTGCGTGAAAAGTGCGGCCAGCACTGGTCAGCCATCAAGGCGATAGGGCTGTCCGGGCAGATGCACGGCGCGGTGTTGCTGGATGACAACGATGAGGTTATTCGGCCGGCTATTTTGTGGAACGACACCCGCAGCGCGCAGGAGTGCGTGGAACTGGAAGACATCGCGCCGGAACTGCATCAGGTGGCCGGCAATCTGGCCATGCCGGGCTTCACCGCGCCGAAGCTGCTGTGGGTGCGCCGCCATGAACCGGACAATTTTGCCCGCATCGCGACGGTACTGCTGCCGAAGGATTATCTGCGCTACCAAATGACCGGTAAAAAAATCTCCGATATGTCGGACGCGGCCGGCACGCTGTGGCTGGACGTGGCGCGCCGCGACTGGTCGGACGCGCTGTTGGATAAGTGCGGCCTGTCGCGGCGTCATATGCCGGCGCTGGTGGAAGGCTGTGAGGTTTCCGCCACGCTGGAGCCGCAGCTGGCCGCGCGCTGGGGGCTGAACCCATCGGTGCTGGTGGCCGGCGGCGGCGGTGATAACGCCGTCAGCGCCATCGGCGTCGGCGCGGTGTCGCCGGGCGATGCGTTTATTTCTCTGGGCACCTCCGGCGTGCTGTTTGTGGTCACGGAGGCTTACCGGCCGGCGCCGCAGTCGGCGGTGCACGCTTTTTGTCACGTGCTGCCGAATCTGTGGCACCAGATGAGCGTGATGCTCAGCGCCGCCAGCTGTCTGCAGTGGTTCTGCCGGCTGGTGGGGGTCACGGAAAACGCGCTGCTGGAGGAGATTGCCCAGCTGAGCGAGGAAGAAAAAGCCGCCGCGCCGCTGTTTCTGCCCTACCTGTCCGGCGAGCGCACGCCGCATAACGACCCGGACGCGGGCGGCATGTTCTGGGGGCTGAACCATGCCAGCCAGCGCGCGCTGATGGGCTACGCGGTGCTGGAAGGCGTGAGCTTCGGCATGGCGGACGGACTGCGGGTGCTGCAGGAGAGCGGCACCCGTATCGAACAGTGTTCGCTGGTGGGCGGCGGCGCCCGCAGCCCGTTCTGGGCGCAGCTGCTGGCGGACATCCTGAATTTGCCGGTGGTGACGCATAAAGGCGGCGAAACCGGCGGCGCGCTGGGCGCGGCGCGTCTGGCCTGTCTGGCGGCCGGCAAGCCGCTGGCGGCGGTGTGTGAAAAGCCGGAAATCTTCCGCACCTGGCGTCCGGAGGCGGTGCGACATCAGCGGCTGATGACGCGCTATGCACAGTTCAATGCGCTGTATGTCAACGACCTGAATTACCGTAAGCACTGATTTTAATAACAATAATACATCGCGGCCGCTCGCAGGGCGGCCCTCAGTACCCTGAAAACGAGGTCATTATGTCGGTAAACAACAAACAGTGGCTCGGACTGCCCCTGAACCTGATATGGGGATATATCGCCATTGCGGTCTTTATGACCGGCGACGGTTTCGAGCTGGCCTTCCTGTCGCACTACATTAAAGAGCTGGGCTTTACGCCGGCGCAGGCCTCTTTCGCCTTCACCCTTTACGGGCTGGCGGCGGCGCTGGCCGCCTGGATCTCCGGCGTGGTGGCGGAGATTATCACTCCGCAGAAAACCATGATGATCGGCTTTGTCATGTGGTGCATTTTCCACGTGCTGTTCCTGGTGTTCGGCCTGGGCGATGCCAACTATCCGCTGATTCTGCTGTTTTACGGCATTCGCGGCCTGGCCTATCCGCTGTTCTTGTACGCCTTTATCGTCGCCATCGTGCATAACGTGCCGAGCGACAGGGCGAGCTCGGCGCTGGGCTGGTTCTGGGCGGTGTATTCCATCGGCATCGGCGTGCTCGGCAGCTATATTCCGAGCTTTACCATTCCGCAGATCGGTGAGTTGGGCACCCTGTGGCTGGCGCTGGTGTTCTGTGTGATCGGCGGCATTATCTCGATGGTGGCGCTGCGCAATACCGAAACGCCGCGCCATATGCGCAACCTCACCACCCGCGAGAAGTTCGGCGAACTGAGCCGCGCGGTGACGCTGCTGTACACCAACCGCAGCATTCTGCTCTCCAGCATGGTGCGTATTATCAACACGCTGTCGCTGTTCGGCTTTGCGGTCATCATGCCGCTGATGTTCGTCGATGAGCTGGGCTTCACCACGCCGGAGTGGCTGCAGGTATGGGCGGTGTTCTTCTTTACCACCATTTTCTCCAACGTATTCTGGGGCATTGTGGCGGAGAAGATGGGCTGGATGAAGGTGGTGCGCTGGTTCGGCTGCGTGGGCATGGCGCTCTCCAGTCTGGCGTTTTACTACATCCCGCAGCATTTCGGCCATAACTTCGCCATGGCGTTGATTCCGGCGGTTGCCCTGGGGATCTTCGTCGCGGCGTTCGTGCCGATGGCGGCGGTGTTCCCGGCGCTGGAGCCGAAGCATAAAGGCGCGGCGATTTCGGTGTATAACCTGTCTGCCGGCATGTCGAACTTCCTGGCGCCGGCGATTGCGGTGGTGCTGCTGCCGTACTTCAGCACCATCGGCGTGGTGGTGGCGTACACGGCGCTGTATGTGCTGGCGTTTTTCCTCTGTCCGCTGATTCGCGTCGAGCAGCCGGGAATTGGCCGGCAGACAAGCGGCGAGGGCGAAACCGCCGGGATATCGTCATAAGGGAAAAGCGGGGGCGCGGCGCGCCCCCGTTCGGGCAGGGATCAGAACAGTACCGAGTAGTTCAGACCAAAGGTGCGGCCGCGGCCTTTGTAGCTATACAGCTCAGGCGCGCCGTAGGTCGGGCTGTACAGGTACGGCGCCCGCTGGCCCCAGGTGGTGGTGTAGTCTTTGTCCAGCAGGTTCTCGATGCTGAAGCTGATTTTCCCCACCGGCAGCATGTAGCTGCCCAGGAAATCGACGGTGTTATAGCCGTCGATTTTTTTACCGTCGGCATCGGAGACGTCAAAGGTCTGCTGCGACTGCATGCGCAGGTTCCAGTCGCCCGGCGCCCAGGCGACGTAAGCGGTGGCTTTTGACGGGCTGGCGGTATCGACCGTCAGTTTCTCCCACTTGCCGTCAACCTTGGTCTGCGACTTGATCAGGTTGAAGGTTGCGCCGGTGCTCCATTCGCCGTCGTCGAAGAAGTAATCCACCGCCCCTTCCACGCCGTAAATCCGGCGCTTATCGTCGTCGAGGTTGATGGTCATATCGGTCTTGTTGATCGAAATGGTCTTGTCGGACAGCGAGTAGTAAGCCGCCACCTGCGTGCGCAGGTTATCGCCGGTGTAGCGCCAGCCCAGCTCGTAAGCGTTGACCTTGATGCCGTCGAGCTTGGAGTTATTGACGTTGACGCTGTTTTTCAGCTGATAGTGGCCGTTAACCAGATCATAGTTGCCAGAACCGTAGTATTTGGCGATATCCGGGATCTCGAAGCCCTGCGAGAAGTTGAACCACAGCTGCTGGCGTTCGGTCAGGTGCGCCAGCAGGCCGGCGTTGAACAGCGCGTTGTTGTAGCTGGTTTTACCGCCCGGCACGGCGTCGGCGGAGTTGGCCAGGCCGTTGGCGATGCCCTGCTGCTGCGCGTAGCCGACGAAATCATCCACCTTGTTCTCGGTGTACTGATAGCGCACGCCGCCGCTCAGGGTGAAGATTGGGTTGATGTCGTAGCTGGCCTGCAGGAACGGCGCCAGGTTGGTGGTGGTGTAGCTGGGGTAACGGCCGACGTTGTAGCTGTTCTCCAGGTGCATGCCGCCGGACTGCTTCGCCTTATCCAGATCGAAGAACTGCTGGTTGGCGTTAAAGCTTTCATGCTCGGCGTCGACGCCGTAGGTCAGCGTCAGGCCGTCGACCGGCTTGCTGTTCAGCGTCAGCTTGCCGCCGTAGAAGTCGGTTTTCTGCTGCGACGCGCCGATGCTGGTGACGTCGCCCTGTTTGCTCAGGGTCGGGAACGGGTAGAAGGTCAGCGACTCATCGCGGTAATAGACCTGCGCCACCAGATCCTGGCCCCAGAAATCGGTGTTGGAGTACTGCAGGTTGATCAGATGACGTTCGGTGCCGGGAATACGGTCGGAGTCGAGGTTGCCGCTGTTGGAGGCGGTGCCGTTGCCGGTGACCGCCGAGAAATTCTCCCCCAGATACAGGCCGTGGTCGCCGTCAGACTGGCTTTTGTAATATTGGGTGGTCAGCTGCAGCTGCTGGTGGTCGTCAATATTCAGGGTGCCGGTGCCCATCACGTCGATGCGGTCGGAATATTGCAGGCCGGTTTGGGTATTGTCGATCAATACCTCTTTGCCCTTGCCGTCATACCAGCCGCCGTAGCGCTGATAGGAGACCGACAGGCGCCCGGAGGCGTGTTCGTTACCGCCGCTGACCGCCGCCGCCACGTTTTCATCGTGGTCGTTATGGCCGCCGAAGCCGGTTTTACCGCCGATTTGCAGCTCCACCTGTTTTTCCTGCTGGCCTTTTTTGGTGACGATATTCACCAGGCCGCCGGTGCTGCCGCCGCCGAACAGCGAAGTAGCGCCGGAGATCACTTCAATATGGTCGATATTGAACGGGTCGATCGAGTCGAGCTGACGGCTGTCGGTGCGCGAGGAGTTCTGGCGCACGCCGTCAATCATTACCAGCATCGAACGGCCGCGCATGTTCATGCCGTAGTTGGTGCGCCCCTGGCTGCTGACGTCCATCCCCGGGATCAGCTGGGCGAGGATCTCTTTGATCTCTTTGCCGCCCTGCACCTGCTGTTCAATTTCCTGGCTTTCAATCACCCAGGTTGTCTGCGCCATTTCCGTCGCGCTGCGGTGCATACGGTTGGCGGAAACGACCAACTGGTCTTCATTTTTTTGATCGTCCGCCCAGGCGGTCGGCGCCAGCATGGCCAGCAGGCAGGGATTCAGTATCCAGAGGTGCTTGCGTTTCATCGTTATTCTCAATCTTTCCCGTTGTTGTGATTATTGCGCATCCCGGCGGCGGACGCGGCTTCGCGCGCCTTGCTCGCCGCAGGGATGAATATTAAAAACTAAAATTCAGAATAATTCAGCATAGATTGCTCATTTCGTGCTGTCGCCCCGGATTGTTGGCTACGCCACTGAATCAGCGACGGGCTTGAGGTTAAATCAAACGCTTCCTGCCCCAGCGCCCGGTTGAGAATGCGCGCCGCGCGCCAGGCCATCAGGCTGAGCTGCGGTTCGGCGATGCCGTGGCTGTGCATGCCGGCATTGACGGCAAACAGGCAGTTTTCCGCCGGCCCGTCCCATTCCAGCGTAAAGTCCGGCGCCACGCGATAGTTATCGTCGTCGGTCAGCCGCAGCCGGTCGGCCAGCGGCGCCAGAAACGCCGGGCGCTCCGGCTGATAGCCGGTGGCGAAAATCACCACGTCGCTGTCAAAGGTTTCTTTACCCTGATCGAGGTGGTGGTGGGTGACCAGCTGGTAGCCGTTGCCCTGCGGCTGCATCGCCGCCAGCGAGCGGCTGGGCAGCAGGCGCGCCCAGGGCGTTTCGCGCAGCACTTCAAAGCGGTGATACATGGCGCGGTAAATCGCCAGCAGCGACTCGGTGGTGATGCCGTCCGAGGTCATCTTCTGCTCCGTCAGCATGCGCTGCTTGGCGCTGTCGTTCAGGGTATAGAAGCTTTCCACGTAGTCCGGCGTAAAGTACTCGTTGGCGAACGCCGCTTCGTCCAGCGCATTGTAGTTGTTGCGGCGCGATACCCAGTTGAGCTGTACCGGCTGGCCCCACTCGCCGCGGAAAATATTCAGGAACAGATCGGCGCCGCTCTGGCCGCCGCCGACCACGGTGACGCGTTTGCCGGCCAGATCCGGGTTGCGCAGCGCCATTTCGCTGGCGTGGAAGCAGCGATCGTTCTGCTCGCTGACGCACTCCGGCAGCAGCGGTTTTTTACCGATGCCAAGGCACACGTGGCGCGCCCGGAAGGTGCCGCGCTGGGTGGTGACCTCAAACAGCCGCTGCGTATCGTTGAATTCCACCCGTTGGATCTCCTGGCTGAATGCCAGCGAGCTGAGTCCGTTGGCCGCCCAGTCAAGGTAGTCGGCAAACTCTTCGCGCGATACGGTGCGCTGTTCGGTGGTCAGGAAGCGGTAGAACTTTTTACGTTTTACCAGATAGTTGAGAAAGCTGTACGGGTTGGTCGGCGCCACCGCACTGACCAGATCCTTGAGAAAGCTGGTTTGCATATGGCAATCCGGCACCATCATGCCCGGGTGCCAGGAGAAGTGCGGCTTGCGTTCGAGAAACAGGCTGTTGAAACCGTCGACTTCGCTGCCCAACGCGGCAATGCTGAGGTTGAACGGACCGATACCGATGCCGATGAAATCGAGGGGCTGATTCATTGGGCAGACTCCTTGGAGACCAAATAAAGCGGGTTATCCAGATCCTGCAGATAGTTCGGCAACATGCGGCTGCCGCCATCGTGTTCTGAATAGGTAAGTTTCACCGGGTTGAGCACCACGCGAATAATTTGTGGTTTAAACAGACTGAAAAGTGCAAAGCGTTCCGCCATGTCCGGGTGCTGCGCCATATAGTCTTGCAGCACCGTCGCCAGCAGTTGATAAAAACGTTCTTCGCTGATTTGGCAACTGGCCATCAGCGGGGAGATAAAGCGCAGTACGGTGACAAAGTGGCCGGTCTGCAGATCGTGAATCAGGTAGTCGGCCGGCAGGCGCACGGTGACGTCCTTCACCGACTGCGGCAGCGACGCCGCTTCGGCAAATTCCTGCTCCACCAGGCGCATATCGCCCTGAAAATCCTTCAGCAGCACGCGCTGCGGCACGTAATCCTTCATCACCAGCGTGATGTTCTGGCCGTGGGCGATCAACGCCACGCCGTAGCGGCACATCAGGTGGTACATCGGGATCACCACCGCCCGGAACATCTGCGTCAGCCAGGCCTCGGCGCTGAGGCCGGAGCGCTCAATATAGGCGGCGATCAGCGGTTGGCCGTGGTTGTCGGTTTCCATCAGCGTCGCCATCAGTATCGCCTGCTCACCTTCCTGCAGATAGCCGGACGGATTTTCACGCCAGATCACGCCGAGCATCTCCTGATAGCGGTAGGGCGCCTGCGGCAGGCTGGCGTAGGTCTGGTGCGCCATGTAGCCGGCCGCCGGTTCGCCCAGAATCTGGGCGCCGCTGGCGCGCAGCGTGGCGTCGCCGGCGAAGATCTGCTGCAGCCAGCGGGAGGCCGCCGGGCCGGCGCCGATATATTTACCGGGAATACCGCGGTAGCAGGAGGTGTTGTAAATGGTCAGCGGCAGCTTGATATCAAAGGCCGAGCGGCGGCTGACGTTGGTCAGCGTGCGCAGCGATTGCTGGGCCAGATAGCGATCGCCGAATTCCCCCAGCTCCACCAGTTCGCCGCTCGCCAGCTGCGGCAGGAAGTGCAGGGCGACTTTCTGCTGCCACTGCCACGGATGCAGCGGCACGGGAATCCAATCCTGCGTCAGCTTCAGTTCCTGCCAGCGCCGTTCGAAACGCTGACGCTCACTGACGTCCATGGCGCTGTCCAGCAGGTTATCCAGCGGATAGTCGTCATCGGCGCACCAGACGAAGTTGTCGCGCCGCGCCGCCACCCAGTGCAGGCAAAACTGACCCTGATACTCCGGCGCATAGCGCTGCAGCGCCTCCAGCCCCCAGCCGCGCCGGCCTTTATTGAAGATAAACTTCGGGTGGCCGGCCAGCAGGCACTGCTGCTCATCAGGATCCAGCGCGATCAGATCCTGGGCGCTCATGCCGTGGCGCGCCGCCCGCAGCTGCAGATCGCCGCGCAGGGTGGCGTACAGATCTTCCAGGTGCTCGGCGATTTGCGCGTCGCTCATGGTCAGCACCTGCGCCAGCTGGCGCAGCGTCTGGTCGGCCGCCAGCGGCTGGTCGCCGCAGGAGAGCGAATCGGCGTCGATATGCAGCCAGCCCCAGATGCCGCGCCGGGCGCGGAAGCGGTAGACCGTATCCCCCAGCGCGATGCGCTGCCAGCCCTCGGTTTCGGCTTCGGCGCGCAGCGTGCGTTCATACTCAAGTTCCGCCAGGATCTTGGCGATCATCTGGCGGTTTACGTGCTGCCAGTCCGTGTATTCCGTGAGATTCATACCGCTTGCCCCTGGAAGAAATCGTGACGTTGGTTGACGATCAGGCGTGAGCGCTTATGCGGGAAATCAAACTCCTTCACCGTCTGGTAGCCGGCCGCCGGCAGATGGCGGAACAGGCGCTGATTGTCGGCGCGCGGCTCGGCCACCACGCGGGTGGTGCGCGGCTCGTCCAGATAGAGATAGTGGGTCAGCCCGCGCAGCCAGCTGCGGATAAACTGCGCGCCGCGCCACGCTTCTTCGCCCACCAGCATATGCAGGCCGCGGTCGAACGGCTGCCAGCGGTAGTGGCGGCCGATGCGGTCTTCCGCCGCCCAGTAGACTTCGAAATAGCCGAACGGCTGGTCGTCGAAGCAGCCCAGCAGCGGATAGCAGTAGCTGGAATCCAGCTGACGCTGCAGATAGGCCGCCTGTTGTTCCTGCGGGCCGGTCATCTCCCAGAATGCGGCGACGCGCGGGGCGTTCATCCAGCGGGTGAAGCGCTCCGCATCCTGCGCCACTTCCGGCAGGCGGAAGCTCAGCGTGTGCTTGATCTGCGGGTCGAAACGGCGGTAGACCTCGCCCTGCGGACGCGCCGGGCGCTGCGGAAACCACAGCTCGCGCTCGGCGTCGTACTGCATCTGTCCGCCGGCCGGCGCGCGCGGTGCCGTCAGCCACAGCGGCAGCTGGTAAAAGGCTTCACGCGCCAGATAGTCGCCGTGCGCCAGGGTGAACAGCGCCTGCGCCTGCGGCTCTTCACGCCATGCGGCATACGGCAGGGCGATGCCCGTCAGCTGCGGCGCGGCGACCAGCAGCTGATCCAGCGCCTGCACCAGCCAGCCGTCGGGCAGGGCGACGCCCGGCGGGTGCAGTACCGCGCTGCCGTCCAGCCCGAGGCTCAGCGGCAGGTTTTGCGCCAGCATTTCGCAGCGGAAGCCGCCGGCGGCATGCATCAGTTTGGCGATCGACATTATTTATCCTCCTGCGCGCGCAGCGGGTTGGTGAAATCAAAGTAGATCACCGCAGGGTCGACGATGGTGTTTTCGTTATGGTCGTGCAGGTAACAGAAGAAGTTGCCCTTGCAGTTCCAGTGGCTGCTGTCCAATACGTAGTCCAGGCAGCGGGTGTCGAGCGCCGTAGCGCGCAGGCCGGCCAGCGCGTCGCGCACCTGTCCCATCAGGTTTTGTTCACTGTCGAAACCGGCGGCGGCCATCGCGGCGGTGACCGCCAGCGTGGAGTTCACCAGCAGGTAGTAGGGGAAGTAGCGCAGCAGTTGCTGTTCGCTAAAGCGGTTTTCCGCTTCGGCTTCGCCGATCTGATCGAGCCACGGCGTCGCGCTGTGGGTAAAACCGCTGCCCTGACAGTCGCGGTACAGCATGCCGACCGGCAGATCCTGCTGCATCTCCACCAGAATATTTTGCTGGTGCGCCAGCAGCACCAGGCCGTAGTCCGCTTCGGTACTGAACAGCGGCAGCAGCACGTGGTTGCAGTAAGCGTCCAGCCAGCAGCGCGCGGCCTGCGCCAGCGGCAGATCAAGGCGTGCGGCCAGGCGGCGCACCGCCGCCGCCAGCAGGCTGTCGCCGCCGTCCGGCGCGGCCTGGGTCAGCGTCACCAGCACGTTGGTTTGCGTATCAGGGCGATCGAACAGCAGGTTGACCCGCAGCGCCATCAGGCTCTCTTCCTGAATCTCGCCGTCTGCGGAGCGCAGACCGGCCCAGCCGTCTTCCTGCATCACGCGCATGGTGGGGTAGCGCGCCTGCAGCGTCTGCCAGCGCTCGGTTTGCGCCAGCCGCGCCAGCCGCATGCCGCGTTTGACTTCTTTGACCGACAGCGTACGCACCGAGTTGGTCAGGCGCACGCTGAGGGAGAATTTGATCATGTCGCGGTTGCTTTCGCTGTACAGCGAGCGGGAGGAACTGGTCGGCAGCCAGCGTGCGCCGGCCTCGCCCAGATCGCGCAGCAGCCCCTGTTCAACCAGCGACTGGCACCACGGCTGGGCCAGCAGATGGTCGGCCTGCCACGGATGCATCGGCAGCAGCCAGACGTCATCGGTAAAATGCGCCAGCAGCTGCGGCGCGCTTTCGGCGGCAAAGCGCTGCAGCCGCTGTTGCAGCGTCAGAGTCAGGCTGTCGCCGCACACCACGCGCTTGTCGGCGGCAAACCAGCGCAGCGGGAAGCGCGCGCCGAAGTCCGGCAGATAGCGCCGCGCCTGCTGCGGATCGAACGGTTCGTGGGATTTCGGCGCCGGGTGGAACGCGTGGCCGACCAGCAATCCCTGTTCCGCCTGCGCGAAGTTCAGCGGCCGGTCGCGCAGCGTCGGCCAGTCGAGACGCACGGCGATCGCCTGCTGCGTATTGTCGTGGCTCTCCAGTACGCGCTGGCGGAAGCGCGCCACGGTCTGGTCGTTCAGTTCGCCTTTTACCGCAGGCTTGGCCAGCAGCAGATCCACCAGCTGCTCGACGCTGAGCGCCGTCGCCTGGCCGTCGTCTGACTGATGCAGATAGGCCGGGAACAGGTAGTGGTGGTGCTGCGTCGGTGAGGTGTAGCGCAGATTAATGCGGATAGCCTGATGGTGATTAAGAGGAATATGGAGCTGAGGATGTTGCTGGTGGTCGGTGGCCGGAAGAACTTGCCAATCCCGGGTTTCGCGCATTAATGCGTTGAGAAAACACTGCGCAGCCACATCGTTCTTTGCGGTTGCAAACTGAATAGTCATGATCCCAGATTCACTATGAAACAATTGAGAATGATTCTTATATCAAGAATGGTTAACATTCACAATAATCCCGTGGTACAATTTTTAGCATAAATCGCACGTAAAACTCTTATTTTCTTAACGGTTACTTTACTTTTCATGAGCCTATCCCCACAACCGGACGTTCTTGCAGGCGACAACATTGCGCCTGCCAACTGGCCCCTGGCGTTCTGTGCCGGCTTATTGGGCATCGGGCAAAATGGTTTATTGGTGGCGCTGCCGGCATTGGTCAGCATGACCCACCTGTCGCTGTCGGTCTGGGCGGGATTATTGACGCTCGGTTCGATGCTGTTTTTAGTCGGTTCCCCCTATTGGGGACGGCAGTGCGAAGTGCGCGGCTGTAAATATGTGGTGCTGATGGCGCTGGGCGGCTATCTGCTCAGCTTTGCGCTGCTGGCGCTGGCGGTATGGGGGTTGGCGGCAGGCTGGCTGCCCCCGCTGGCGGGCCTCGGTGCTCTGGTGGCGGCGCGTATCCTGTACGGCCTGACGGTGTCCGGCATGGTGCCCGCCAGCCAGACCTGGGCGCTGCAGCGCGCCGGCCATGAGCGTCGCATGGCGGCGCTGGCCACCATCAGTTCAGGGCTGAGCTGCGGCCGTCTGCTGGGGCCGCTGTGCGCGGCGCTGGCGCTCTCCCTACATCCGATGGCGCCGCTGTGGCTGATGGCCCTGGCGCCATTGCTTGCCCTGCTGGTGGTGTGCCGCCAGCAGAACGATCCGCCGCTGCCGCCGGTGGCGCAGCAGCAAAACCGTTTGCAATGGCATATGCTGCCGTACCTGCTGTGCGCTCTGCTGCTGGCGGCGGCGGTCAGCCTGATGCAGCTGGGGCTGGCGCCGCATCTGACCCCGCTCTTCCAGAATTCGACAACGCTGGTCAGCCACCATGTGGCGATCCTGCTGAGCGTGGCGGCCGGCTGTACGTTACTGGCGCAGTTTCTGGTGGTGCGGCCGCAGCGTTTTCCGCCGGCGCAGTTGCTGCTAATTGCCGCGTTGCTGATGGTGGTAGGGTTGGCGCTGATGTGCGCGCAGCCGCTGGCGCTGTTTTATCTGGGCTGTGCGCTGACGTCATTTGGCGCAGCGATGGCCACGCCGGGTTACCAGCTGCTGCTGAATGACAAACTCTCTACCGGCAAAGGTTCCGGGGTTATCGCCACCAGCCACACGCTGGGCTACGGGCTGAGCGCTTTGATGGTGCCGGCGGTGGCGAAATTTTACGGCGAGTCGCAGCTGATTGCGGCGGCGCTGGCGATGGCCGTCCTGCTGGGCGGCGTAAGCGGCTGGCTATGGCGCCGGCGAGAAAAATAAATAAGCGGGAGAGGCCGTCAGATGTCCGCGAGCTATCGTATTTTTGATGTTCAGTTAACCGAGAAACGCCAGATTTCCCCGTCGCTGGTGCGTTGCGTCTTCAGCGGTCCGCAGGTGAGCCGGATGAAACTGGAAGCGCCGGACCAGCGTATCAAGCTGCTGTTTCCGAGTGCGGAAGGGCAGGCGTTGCAGCTGGCAAACGGCGATGACTGGTATCGCGACTATATGGCGATACCGAAGGCGCAGCGGCCGGTGATGCGCACCTATACCCTGCGTGCGCTGCGCAGTGAGCGGCAGGAGCTGGACGTTGAGTTTGTGCTGCACGGCGACAACGGCCCGGCCTCCGCCTGGGCGACGCATGCGCAGGTGGGCGATGCCATTCAGATTGTGGCGCCCAACGCCGATTTTGCCGGCGACAGCGGCGGTTATGAATGGGCACCGCCGGCGCAGATGAACCAGGCGCTGCTGATTGCCGATGAAACCGCGCTGCCAGCGGCGATGGGCATCCTCGAACGTCTGGCGCAGCAGGACAACCCGCCGCGGGTGCAGGCCTTTTTTGAAGTGCCGCTGGCCGGCGACTGCGTCAGCGTGGCACAGTTCCCGTTTGCCGAGGTGTTCTGGCTGCCGCGTGACGTCGGGCCGCAGCAGTTGCACGGCACGCTGTTGCTGGAGTCGGTGCGCCGCCGGGTGACGATTCCCGATTCTGCGCGCGCCGAAGCGCAGTCGCTGGCGGAAAACAGCCTGGGCGGCGAGGTGCTGTGGGAAAGGGCTGAGGGCGCCTGCAGCTTTTACGCCTGGGTCGCCGCCGAATCGTCGACGGTGAAATCGCTGCGCCGCTATCTGGTCGGCGAATGCGACCTGGATCGTTCCACGGTCAACTTTATGGCCTACTGGTGCTGATAGCGTAAGCCCCCAGGTTATTGGCTTAATAAGTTATTATTTTCACAATGGGATTGCTGCTTAATAAGGCTGATAACTTAATGGGTTATCAGTCTTTTTTAGTTATTAATTAAATAAGCTATTAAGTTAATAATTTATCGATTTAATCACGACGATTGCGTTGATGTTAGCTTGTTAAGCTAATATTTTGTTGGCTTGTTGGCTTGTTGGCTTGTTGGCTTGTTGGCTTGTTGGCTTGGCAGGAAGGCGGGCGCGCCTGAGCGCGCCCTAGGGATTAATCGTGGCGCAGAAAATCGTCGGCATCGCGCCAGGCGGGGAAGGCGGTGTGATAGATCTGCAGATTCTCCAGCGACAGATCGGCGTCCAGGCGCGCGGCAGCACCGGCATCGGCGCTGGCCAGCGTCTCTCCCTGCGGGCTGATAATCAGGCTGTCGCCGCTGTAGCTCAGCCCGTTGCCGTCTTCGCCGACCCGGTTGCAACCGGCCACGTAAGCCTGGTTTTCAATGGCGCGCGCCGCCAGCAGCGTTTGCCAGTGCTGGCTGCGCGCCGCCGGCCAGTTGGCGACGTACAGCGCCAAATCATAATCCTGCTGGCAACGCGACCAGACCGGGAAACGCAGGTCGTAACAGATCTGCGGTAAAATCCGCCAGCCGCGCCATTCAAAGATTTCCCGTCGTTTTCCCGCTTGATAATGCAGGTGTTCGCCGGCCATGCGGAACAGATGGCGCTTGTCATAAGCGTGCACCGTGCCGCCCGACTCCACCAGCAGAAAACGGTTCACCGCCGCTTTGTCGGTTTTCAGCGCCACGCTGCCGGCGATGGCCGCATTGGTTTTGATCGCCCAGCCGTGCAGCCAGTTAATCACCTGGCGTTCGGGCAGCGCGCTTTCGCCGGCGTCCATGGCAAAACCGGTGGTGAACATCTCCGGCAGCACGATCAGATCGCGGCCGTGAATATCGGCCAGCAGCCGGTCGAAATGCTGCAGGTTGGCCTGCCCGTCGCGCCATACCAGCGGTTGCTGCAACAGGGTAATTTTTAAAGTCGACATAACCGCTCCGCAGCCGCATCCAGCGTGTCATCCTGTTTGGCAAAACACAGCCGGATCAATTTATGAGGGAAAGGATCGGCGCAGAACACCGACAGCGGGATCGCCGCTACGCCCACCTGTTCCGTTAACCAGCGGCAGAACGCCACGTCGTCCAGATCCGACACGGCGCTGTAATCCGCCAGTAAGAAGTATGTACCTGCACACGGCAGAATTTCCAGCCGGCTGCGGCTTAATGCCTGCACAAAGCGGTCGCGCTTGGCGCGGTAAAACGCCGGCAGCTGACGCCAGTGCTCTGGCTCGGCGCGCAGCATGTCTGCCAGCGCCAGCTGGGCCGGGGTATTGACCGCAAAGGTCAGATACTGGTGCACTTTGCGCACTTCGGCGCTCAGCGCGGCCGGCGCGACGCAGTAACCCACTTTCCAGCCGGTCATATGGAAGGTTTTACCGAAGGAAGAGACGGCGATCGCCCGCTGACGTAGTTGAGGGTGGGCCAGTACGCCGGCGTGGCCGTTATCGGCAAAGCAGATATGCTCGTACACTTCATCGCTGAGCACGTAGATTTCCTGCCCGGCAATGGCCTGCCACAGCTGCTGTAAATCTTCGGCCTGCCAGACGGTGGCGGACGGGTTGTGCGGCGTATTGACGATCACCAGCCGGGTGCGTGGCGACAGCTGTTCGCGGAACTGCCGCCAGTCGACGTTAAACGCCGGCGGCTGCAGAGCGATGCGTTTGAGAATGCCGCCGCACAGCTGCACCGCCGGGGCGTAGCTGTCGTAGCTCGGGTCGAAGCAGATCACTTCATCGCCCGGCCGAACCAGCGCGCTGATGGCGGCGAACAGCGCCTCAGTGGCGCCGGCGGTGACGGTCACTTCCGTCCCGGCGTCCGGCCGCCAGCCATAAAGCTCGGCGGTCTTGTCGGCGATGGCCTCGCGCAGCGGCGCGACGCCGGTCATCGGCGCGTACTGGTTGGCGCCCTGTTCGACGTGCCAGGCCAAACGCTGCTTTAAATAGCCCGGGCCGTCGAAGTCGGGGAAGCCCTGCGACAGGTTAATCGCCTGATGCTGCTGCGCCAGCGCGCTCATCTGGCTGAAAATGGTGGTGCCGAGGGCGGGCAGTTTACTGTCGGGAGTCGGTGCGGAAAGCGTCATAAGCGATGTGGTGTCCCATTATGCTGATGTTGCTGACAATATAGCACGATGCTAGTATCTGGCAATCAAGACGTTTAGATGGCTATATCTGTGAGGCGGTCGCCGAATCGCATCGGCGCTGCCATCCGTACCTTTCACTGCGGGATACTCATGAGCGAAAACGAGCAACTCAGCGCGCTGCTGGCCGTTTGCCACTGGATTGGCGACAAAGGCTGGTGCCCGGCTACCGGCGGCAATATGTCGCTGCGCCTGAATGACGAACACTGCCTGGTGACCGAATCCGGCAGGGATAAGGGCAGCCTGCGCGAGCAGGATTTTCTGCGGGTGGAGATCGCCAGCAATGCCGCGCCGGACGGGCGCACCCCGTCGGCGGAGACCGGCCTGCATACGCTGCTGTATCGTCTCTATCCGCAGGTGAACGCCGTCTTGCATACCCACTCGGTCAATGCCACGGTGTTGTCGCGAGTGGAAAAGGGCAGCGCGCTGCGGCTGCAGGGTTATGAAATGCAAAAATCGCTCAGCGGCCAGCGCAGCCATCAGGACGAGGTATGCATCCCGATCTTCGACAACGACCAGGATATTGCCCGGCTGGCGGCGCAGGTGTCGGCCTATGCCGAACAGACGCCGCTGGCGTACGGTTTTCTGGTTCGCGGCCACGGGCTGTACTGCTGGGGGCGGCAGGTGCAGGAAGCGCGCCGTCACCTTGAAGGGCTGGAGTTTTTATTCCAGTGTGAACTGCAACGTCGTTTATTGGAGGCGCAATGATTCGCGCGATTGTTACCGATATTGAAGGCACCACCAGCGATATCCGCTTTGTGCATCAGGTGCTGTTTCCCTACGCCCGCCAGCATCTGGCCGATTATGTACGCCGCCATGCGGACGACGGCGAGGTGGCCGAGGCGTTGGCGGCGCTGCGGGCAGAGATCGCGCAGCCGCAGGCCGATGCCGAGCAGCTGATCGCCGCTCTGTACCGTTTTATGGATGAAGATCGCAAATCCACCGCGCTGAAGGCGCTGCAGGGCATCGTCTGGCGCAGCGGTTACCACAACGGCGACTTTCGCGGCCATCTCTATCCGGAGGTGGCGACGCAGCTGGCGGCGTGGCAGCGGCAGGGTATCGGACTGTATGTCTACTCCTCCGGCTCGGTTGAAGCGCAGAAACTGCTGTTCGGCTACAGCGAAGCCGGCGATCTGCAGCCGCTGTTCAGCGGTTATTTTGATACCCGCGTCGGCGCCAAACGCGAGGCGGGTTCATACCACAATATCGCCGCGGCCATCGGCCTGGCGCCGTCCGAACTGCTGTTCCTGTCGGATATCCGCCAGGAGCTGGACGCGGCGCACGACGCCGGCTGGCACGGTTGTCAGCTGATTCGCGGCGAGGACGATCCGCACAGCCGCCACCCGCAGGTTAACCGCTTTGATCGTATCGACTTAGGGGAGTTTTGCTGATGAGCGCCTTGACCATTTATAGCGATGAACAGCCGCAGCAGCCGCTGTGGCAGAGCCGCGACGGCGAGCAGATCCGCCGGCAGCTGGAGCAGGTCGGCGTGCGTTTCGAACGCTGGCAGGCGGATCGCGTGCTGGAGGATGATCCGCAGCCGGAGGCGGTGATCGCCGCCTATCAGCACGCCATCGATCGGCTGGTGGCGGAAAAGGGCTACCAAAGCTGGGATGTGATCGCCATGCGCCCGGATCATCCGCAGCGCGAGGATCTGCGGCAGAAGTTTTTATCGGAACATACCCACGGCGAAGATGAGGTGCGTTTCTTTGTCGAGGGCGCCGGGCTGTTTTGCCTGCATCTGAACCAGCGGGTGTATCAGATCCTGTGTGAAAAAAACGATCTGATCTCGGTGCCGGCCCATACGCCGCACTGGTTTGATATGGGCGCCGCGCCGCATTTTACCGCCATTCGCGTGTTTGATAATCCGCAGGGCTGGATCGCGCAGTTTACCGGCGATCCGATCGCCGACGCGTTCCCGCGTCTGGATTAACGCGTCGGGTGATCAACAGGGCTGTATAATCAGCCCTGTTACAACGTTACCCCAGCGCCTGCTGGAAAATCCCCGCCTTGACCTGCTGCGGCGTAATCACGCCGCTGTCCAGCACCCAACCGCTAATCAGCGCTGACGGCGTTACGTCAAACGCCGGGTTATACACGTCGGCGTCTTCCGGCGCCCAGCGGCACTGGCCGAAGCTGCCGCTGACACCGGCCACTTCCTCGGCGGCGCGCTGCTCAATCGGAATGGCGGCGCCGTCGGCGCAGGTCGGATCGTGCGTGGTGTGCGGTGCGGCGACGTAAAACGGAATGCCGTGATAATGCGCCAGCACCGCCAGGCTGTAGGTGCCGATCTTGTTGGCGACGTCGCCGTTGGCGGCGATGCGATCGGCGCCGACCCACACCGCATCGACCTGTCCCTGCGCCATCAGGCTGGCGGCCATCGAATCGCAGATCAGCCGGTAGGGGATGCCCAGCTCGCCCATTTCCCAGGCGGTCAGCCGGCCGCCTTGCAGCAGAGGACGGGTTTCATCCACCCACACGTGTTCCACTTTGCCCTGCTGGTGGGCGCGCAGCAGCACGCCAATCGCCGTGCCGATGCCGGCGGTGGCCAGCCCGCCGGTGTTGCAGTGGGTCAGCAGCCGGCTGCCGGGGGCGACCAGCGCCGCGCCGTGGTCGGCGATGCGCTCGCACAGGGCGCGATCTTCTTCCACCAGCCGCCAGGCTTCCGCGCTTACCGCTGCGCGCCACGCCGGCTGCGCCAGCGCCTGCTTAATGCGATCCAGATTATTCATCAGATTAACGGCGGTCGGCCGCGCCGCCCGCAGCGTGCTCAGCGCCTGCATGACGTCATCGCGGGCGAGGCCGCGCTCGGCCAGCAGAGCCAGCAGCAGGCTGGCGGACAGCCCGATCAGCGGTGCGCCGCGCACGCGCAGGGCGTGGATATGGTCGACGAGTTCTTCAACGCTGTCGCTGGCAAGCCAGCGTTTTTCCTGGGGCAACGCCTGCTGATCGAGGATCCACAGCCGGTTGTCGCGCAGTATCAAACTGGTGGTGTTAAGAGGGCGCATAGCAGTTAAATCCTTGTTACGAGCGTATTGCATCTGTAGCGCTATTCTGCCAACATGAATTTCGGATGTATAGATGTCCAAATGCCTTTACGTCTAAAAAAATAAGATCCTGTTTGTCAGTGATACCAGAGGGGTTGAGATGTCGCTTTACCGTACCTTTACGGCAGCCGATGCCGTTGAATACGCCCGCCAGTTCGGACAACTGGCCGATCCGCACACGCTGGTCAGCGCCGAGGAGATCGGCGACGGCAACCTGAACCTGGTGTTTAAAATCCGCGACCGGGAAGGCGTCAGCCGGGCGATCGTCAAGCAGGCGCTGCCGTACGTACGCTGCGTCGGTGAGTCCTGGCCGCTGACGCTCGACCGGGCGCGCATTGAGGCCCAAACGCTGCTGATCCATGGCGAGTTCTGCCCGCGCCATACCGTGCGCGTACTGCATCATGACGCGGAGCTGGCGGTGATGGTGCAGGAAGATCTCTCCGACCACCAAATCTGGCGCAACGCGCTGATCGCCGGGCATTACTATCCGTTGGCGGTCGGCCAGCTGGCGGAGTATCTGGCGCAGACGCTGTTTCATACCTCTGATTTTTACCAAAATGCGCAGCAGAAAAAGGCGCAGGTCAGCCGCTTTACCAACCCCGAGCTGTGCCAGATTACCGAAGATCTGTTTTTCAGCGATCCTTACTGCGACCACGAACGCAATCAGTTTGACGAAGCGCTGCTGCCGCAGGTACGCGAGCTGCGCCACGACGCGGCGCTGAAGCTGGCGGTCGCCGGGCTGAAGCACCGTTTTCTCAGCAAAGCCGAAGCGTTATTGCACGGCGATATTCACAGCGGCTCGATATTTGTTGCCGAAGGGCGGCTGAAGGCGATTGATGCCGAATTCGGCTTCTACGGGCCGATCGGCTTCGACGTGGGTACCGCGCTGGGCAACCTGCTGCTGAACTACTGCGGGTTGCCGGGGCTGCTTGGCCCGCGCGACGCCGCCGCCGGCCGCGAACAGCGGCTGCAGGACGTGCGCGAGCTGTGGCTGATTTTCGCCGACCGCTTTCTGGCGCTGTGTCAGCAAAAGACGGAAGATGCCGCGCTGGCGACGTCCGGCTATGCGGAGCGCTTCCTGCAGCAGGTATGGCAGGATGCGGTGGGCTATTGCGGTACCGAACTGATTCGCCGCACCATCGGCCTGGCGCACGTCGCCGATCTGGATGCGATTGAGGATGCTGATATGCGCGCCGAATGCCAGCGTAACGCGCTGAGCCTGGGGCGGGCGCTGATCGTTAATGAGCCGCAGATGGCCAATGTCGATGAGCTGCTGGCGCGTATTCGCCAGCACAGTTAAATCGCAGCGGGTTGCGGCGATCAAAAAAGGGGCGAAGATCGCCCCTGAGGTTGATGACAAAGCCGTCTGATGGCCCGAGATACCCGGGCCTAGCGTAACGAGGGGCGCTCCGGCGGCTTACGCCGCTACGACCCCATCGCCACGCTCTCCCTAATAACTGACTTTGTCAGCGGTCTGAGGGGCGAAGATCGCCCCTTAATGATTACCGCGTGTGCTTACGCCGCTTCAGTATGCGGACGGCGTTTCTCCTGCGGCTGCGGCTTTTCCGGCTGCTGCGCCGCCAGCGCCTCCGGTGCGAAGTCATCCACGTTGATCGAACGCAGACGGCTCTCTTCGGCCTTGGTCAGGATGCGCGCTTCCTCATCGCTGATCTTGCCTTCTTCCAGTGCGCGCTGCGCCAGACGATCCAGCCGGGTGAACGGCAGGTTTTTACCGGCCTCTTTACACAGGCGGGCATGAATCGGCTCGGCGGCGATCACATCCACCAGCGCCTCTTCCAGCAGGCCTATCGGGTTGTGCTCGCTGGCGGCCAGGTACTGCCCGCGTCCCAGACGGCTGCGGGTGGCGGACGGTTGCTGCAGGATCTTCGCCAACTGGTGATCCAGACGATCGGACGGCGCCTGATGCACGCGGCCGAACGGCAGGATCACCAGCCGCAGCGCCCCGGCGATAAAGCGGTTCGGGAAGTTGCGCAGCAGATCGTCCAGCGCCTGCTCGGCCTGATGCAGACAGTCCTGCACGCCCCAGTGCACCAGCGGCAGATCGTCCTTCTGACGTCCTTCATCTTCAAAACGTTTCAGCGTGGCGGAGGCCAGATACATCTGGCTGAGAATATCCCCCAGGCGTGCGGAAATGCGTTCGCGACGCTTCAGATCGCCGCCCAGTACGCCCATAGAGACGTCCGACAGCAGCGCCAGGTTGGCGCTCAGGCGGTTCAGCTGCTGATAGTAGCGGCGGGTGGCGTCTTTGGTCGGCGAGGCGCTGGTGCGGCCGTTGGTCAGGCCGAGCCAGAAGCTGCGTACCTTGTTGCTGCCCACGTGGCCGAGGTGGCCGAACAGCGCCCGGTCGAAATCGGCCAGATCGTTGTTCTGCGCCGCCGCCATTTCCTGCAGGACGTAAGGATGGCAGCGGATCGCCCCCTGACCGAAGATCATCATGGTACGGGTCAGGATATTGGCCCCTTCCACGGTGATGGCGATCGGCGCGCCCTGATAGGCGCGGGCCAGGAAGTTGGATTCGCCCAGCATAATGCCCTTACCGCCGGCGATATCCATGGCGTCAATCGTTGACTGCTGACCGCGGTGGGTACAGTGGTATTTGACGATCGCTGACAGCACCGCCGGTTTTTCGCCCTGCACCAGCGCATAGGTAATCAGCGAGGCGGCGGCATCCATCACATAGGTGTTGCCGGCGATGCGCGCCAGCGGTTCTTCGATCCCTTCCATCTTGCCGATGGCGATTTTGAACTGACGGCGGATATGGGCGTAGGCGCCGATGCCCAGCGCCAGCGATTTCACGCTGCCGGTGGAGTTGGAAGGCAGCGTGATGCCGCGACCGACCGACAGACACTCAACCAGCATGCGCCAGCCCTGACCGGCCATTTTCGGCCCGCCGATAATGTAGTCGATCGGGACGAAGACGTCGGTGCCGCGCGTCGGGCCGTTCTGGAACGGAATGTTCAGCGGGAAGTGGCGGTTGCCGATCTCCACGCCCGGCGTGCTGGTCGGGATCAGCGCGCAGGTGATGCCCGGCGCTTCGTCGTCGCTCAGCAGGTGATTCGGGTCGTACAGTTTAAACGCCAGGCCGAGCACGGTAGCCACCGGCGCCAGCGTGATATAGCGCTTGTTCCAGGTCAGGCGCATGCCCAGAACCTGTTCGCCTTGCCACTCGCCCATGCACACGGTGCCGACGTCCGGAATGGCGCCGGCATCCGAACCGGCCTCAGGGCTGGTCAGCGCGAAGCACGGGATCTCTTCGCCGCGCGCCAGGCCCGGCAGATAACGGTTTTTTTGCTCTTCGGTGCCGTAATGCTGCAGCAGCTCGCCCGGGCCGAGGGAGTTCGGTACGCCGACGGTGATCGCCAGAATGCCGGACACACCCGCCAGTTTCTGTAGCACGCGCGCCTGGGCGTAAGGTGAGAACTCCAGCCCGCCGAACTCTTTCTTGATGATCATGGCAAAGAAGCGGTGCTCTTTCAGGTATGCCCACAGCTCCGGCGGCAGATCGGCCAGCTCATGAGTGATCTGGAAGTCGTTGGCCATACGGCAGGCTTCTTCCACCGGGCCGTCGAGGAACGCCTGCTCTTCGGCGCTCAGCTGCGGCTGCGGATAGTTATGCAGCTTGTTCCAGTCCGGCGCGCCGCGGAACAGATCGCCTTCCCACCAGGTGGTACCGGCGTCGATCGCCTCTTTCTCTGTGGTGGACATCGGCGGCATCACTTTACGGAACGCTTTTAACGCCGGTGCGGACAGCCAGCCGCGACGCAGTGACGTCACGTTCAGCGGCAGCAGGATCACGGCCAGCGGCAGCAGCATCCAGAAACTCCACAGGCCGATAACGCCCATGACGGCGGTATAGGCCAACAGCAGCAGGCTGCTGAGGGTCAGATTTACCCGGTGGTAGAACAGCACGCTGATAAGCGCCAGTAGCACAACAATACTAAGAACCATCATGATTACAGCTCCTAAGTCGTAAGAGGTCTGACCTGTTTGGTGTATAGATTGGTTTTAGTTCAGGCGATTGTTTTTATCAATGCATTTACACTTTAATTACAACTCAGGTCACAAACTGACAGCACCAAAGGTCAAAAAACGCAGGCGCTCCTCAACCGATGCGTAGTTTCGCGCGCAGTGCTTCTCGGTTTTTCCCCGATCCGTTACACTGCAAGGCGGAAGATTGACGATAAAAAGAGGCTATCTCATGTACCACGACCTGATTCGCAGTGAACTGAATGAAGCGGCGGATACGCTGGCGAAATTTATCAGCGATGACGCCAACATCGACGCCATTCAGCGCGCCGCCGTATTGCTGGCCGATTCCTTTAAAGCCGGCGGCAAGGTGATCTCCTGCGGCAACGGCGGTTCGCACTGCGACGCGATGCATTTCGCCGAAGAGCTGACCGGCCGCTACCGCGAGAACCGTCCGGGCTACCCGGCGATTGCCATTTCCGACGTGAGCCACCTGTCCTGCGTCAGCAACGACTTCGGTTATGACTATGTGTTCTCCCGCTATGTGGAAGCCGTGGGTCGCGAAGGCGACGTGCTGCTGGGCATCTCTACCTCCGGCAACTCCGGCAACATCATCAAGGCGATTGAAGCAGCGCGCGCCCAAGGGATGAAGGTGATCACCCTGACCGGCAAAGACGGCGGTAAAATGGCCGGTTCCGCCGATGTGGAAATCCGCGTGCCGCACTTCGGCTACGCTGACCGCATTCAGGAAATCCATATCAAAGCGATTCATATCTTGATTCAGCTGATCGAAAAAGAGATGGTTAAGGCTTAAGGCCGACGGGGGCCGCGCGTCCCCGTCTTCATGAGGTAGGGGCGCAGGGCGCCCACTATGAAGGAGTGGTTTTCGATGTGTGAACTGCTCGGGATGAGCGCGAATGTGCCGACCGATATCTGTTTCAGTTTTACCGGCCTGGTGCAGCGCGGCGGCCGCACCGGTCCGCATAAAGACGGTTGGGGCATCACCTTCTATGAAGGCAACGGCTGCCGCACGTTTAAAGATCCGCAGCCCAGTTTCAATTCGCCGATCGCCCGTCTGGTGCAGGACTACCCAATCAAGTCCTGCGCGGTAATTTCGCATATCCGCCAGGCCAACCGCGGCGAGGTGGCGCTGGAAAATACCCATCCGTTTACCCGCGAGCTGTGGGGACGCAACTGGACTTACGCGCACAACGGCCAGCTGAAAGGCTACCGTAACCTGGAAACCGGCACCTTCCGCCCGATCGGCCAGACCGACAGCGAATATGCATTCTGCTGGCTGCTGCACCAGCTGTCGCTGAAATACCCGCGTACGCCGGGCCGCTGGCCGGCGGTGTTCCGCTATATCGCGCTGCTGGCGCAGCAGCTGCGCAGTAAAGGCGTGTTCAATATGCTGCTGTCGGACGGCCAGTACGTGATGGCCTTCTGCTCGACCAATCTGTACTGGATCACGCGCCGCGCGCCGTTTGGCAAGGCGACGCTGCTCGATCAGGACGTGGAGATTGATTTTCAGCGGCAGACCACGCCGAACGACGTGGTCACGGTGATTGCCACCCAGCCGCTGACCGGCAATGAAACCTGGCACAAGATTGAGCCAGGCGAGTTTGCCTTATTTCACTACGGTGAGCGGCTGCTGTGACGGGCTGAACGGGTTGCCTGACTGCGCGCCGGAGGTGGTTGCCGGCTGCGTTGTCGAGGCGAACAGCGTATTCGACTGCCCGCCGTTCATCAGCGGTTTGCCCAGCACATACTGGCCGTTGGCGACCTGCATGGTCGGCGGCTGGTGGTTTTTGACAAAGTAGTCATAGCCCGGCTTCAGCTGACGCCAGAAGCTGGCGTACACCGAGGAGCGGTGGCGTATCATGTTCTGTTCGGTCATGCGGAACGGGTAGATGCTGATATCCACCAGACGCTGGCCGTTGTTGAACGCCGCCGCCACATAGCGGTAGATCTCATCCATATAACCGTTGGTCATGGCGTAGCAGCCGATGGATTTACATTCGCCGTGGATCATCAGGTAGGCGCCGGAATAGCCCTGCGCGCGGTCGTACGCATTCGGGAAGCCGATATTAATCGCCCGATAATAGCGGCTGTCGGGTTTCAGATGGCGCACGTCGACGCTATAAAAGCCCTCGGGACTCTTAAAGTCGCCCTGGACGCGTTTCGGCCCCAGTCCGCCGGAATAGTTACAGATCGGAAAACTATTCACCAGACGGAACTCATTGCCCATCTTGGCGTAAAGTTCTAACGTCCGCTCTTCTTTAAATATCTGGATATAGACGGGCGAACCCATTAATTGCTGTTTAACAACCGGTGTTTCAGGCACCTGCTCGCTGGCGCTGCAGGCGGTGATCATCGGCATAGAAACCAGCATCGCAAATAACAGCGCGATTCTGCTCATTAAATTATTCCTGCTATACCCCGTCATAATCCCGCGCCATACCCGTGCCGGCCATAGTGCCGCGCTTCCCGCCGCAGGCCATGGCCTGTTGCGGAACCGATGCCCGGTCGCCGTCCTGGTGTGACTTGAATTATTCAGGATAAATATTTATGTGCCGACGGTGATTAACCGTCCGCGTGCCACTGACTTTTTGTTGCATTTACGCCACGCCAGATTACCAGCGTGTTTATATTTAGCAATATAGGATATGTATAAAAAAACTACAAAGCTCGATAAAAGTGAATTAACCGCCAATTTTTAACGATTCATGCAGGAAATAAGCAACAACTTAATTCCGTTTGCTTGACTCAGGTCACTGACGAATGGAGAAAAATGTTGCGAAAAATGTTACCATCTTCGGCTTGATACCGCTGGGCTGTGGCCAGCAGGTCGGGTATTGGCAAGCAAACAAACCGTTCGCGTTCAGCGGCCGTTTCGCCAGTGGCGAAGCAGCGTTGCGCCGGTTGAATTGTGGGTGAGGGAAGGGGGCGTCAATAACAATGGAAGTGCTGTTCTCTACTCATAGCGTCAATACGCGAGAATTCATGTTGAATACGGCGTTGGAGTATTCAACCCGGAGGCGACGTGTGGCGTCTCATCATCCTGGCATTGTCCGTACTGGCCCTGGCCACGACGACATGTGAAACCATAAAAACATCGTATAAATCCTATGATTAAAATCAGAAAAGGGTTAGACCTGCCGATAGCCGGAGCACCGACTCAGGCGATTCAGGACGGCCCGCATCTCAAGCACGTGGCACTGCTGGGGGAGGAGTATATCGGTATGCGTCCCTCCATGCTGGTGCAGGAGGGCGACAGCGTTAAGCTTGGTCAGGCGCTGTTCGAAGATAAAAAGAACCCCGGGGTCTTATTCACCGCGCCGGCCGGCGGCAAAATCGTCGCCATCAACCGCGGCGAGCGTCGCGTCCTGCAATCGGTGGTGATTGCCGTTGACGACGACGCGCAGCAGGAAACGTTCGCCCATTACTCACCGGCCGATCTGGCGCAGCTGGAACGCGGCATGGTAGAAGGCGAGCTGCTGAGCAGCGGCCTGTGGACTGCGCTGCGCACCCGTCCTTTCAGTAAAACGCCGCGTCCGGGCAGCACGCCGCGCGCCATTTTCGTCACCGCTATCGACACCCAGCCGCTGGCCGCCGATCCGCAGGTGATCATCGCCGAGCAGCTGGCGGCGTTTAACGCCGGCCTGACGGTGCTGACGCGTCTGACCGACGGCAAGGTGCACGTCTGCCAGGCGGCCGGCGGCAAACTGTCCGGCGCCGATAATGCGCAAATCACCTACAACGAGTTCGCCGGCCCGCACCCAGCAGGGTTGGTAGGCACTCACATTCACTTTATCGAGCCGGTAAGCATCAAGAAAACCGTGTGGCATATCGGCTATCAGGATGTGATCGCCATCGGCACGCTGTTCACCACCGGCAAACTCGACACGCGTCGCGTGGTTGCCCTGGCCGGGCCGCAGGTTGAACAGCCGGCGCTGCTGCGCACCCGTCTGGGCGCCAGCCTGGATGAGCTGACCGCGGGCCGCCTGAAAGACGGCGAAAACCGTGTGATCACCGGCTCAGTGCTGAGCGGCACGCACGCCGTCGGCCCGAAGGCCTACCTCGGCCGCTTCCACAGTCAGGTGTCCGTGCTGGAAGAAGGGCGTGAAAAAGAGCTGCTCGGCTGGGTGCTGCCTTCGTCGAACAAGTTCACTATCACCCGTACCACGCTGGGGCACTTCCTGAAGAACAAACTGTTCGCCTTCTCCACCAGCACCAACGGCGGAGAGCGTTCCATGGTGCCGATCGGCAACTACGAGCGGGTGATGCCGCTGGATATTCTGCCGACGCTGCTGCTGCGCGATCTGCTGGCGGGCGATACCGACAGCGCGCAGTCTCTGGGCTGCCTGGAGCTGGATGAAGAGGATCTGGCGTTGTGCACCTTTGTCTGCCCGGGTAAGTATGAATACGCTCCGGTGCTGCGCGACGTGCTGACCAAGATTGAGCTGGAAGGATAACCCATGGGCCTGAAGAACTATTTTGAGAAAATCGAGCATCACTTCACGCCGGGCGGCAAGCTGGAAAAGTGGTACCCGTTATATGAAGCCACCACTACGGTCTTCTACACGCCGGGCACGGTGACGCACGGCGCTTCGCACGTGCGTGACGCCATCGACCTGAAGCGCATGATGATCCTGGTGTGGATGGCGGTATTCCCGGCGATGTTCTGGGGCATGTACAACGTGGGGCAGCAGGCGATCCCCGCGCTGCACCAGATGTACAGCGGCGATCAGCTGCAACAGGTGCTGGCGGGCGACTGGCACTACGTGCTGGCGCAGTGGCTGGGCGCCTCGCTGGCGCCGGACGCCGGCTGGGTCAGTAAAATGGTGCTGGGGGCAACCTACTTTGTGCCGATTTACGCCGTGGTGTTTATCGTCGGCGGCTTTTGGGAAGTGTTGTTCTCCATCATCCGCAAGCATGAGATTAACGAAGGTTTCTTCGTCACCTCGATTCTGTTTGCGCTGATCGTACCGCCGACGCTGCCGCTGTGGCAGGCGGCGCTGGGGATTACCTTCGGCGTGGTGATTGCCAAAGAGATCTTCGGCGGCACCGGACGCAACTTCCTCAACCCGGCGCTGGCAGGGCGCGCGTTCCTGTTCTTCGCCTACCCGGCGCAGATTTCCGGCGATCTGGTGTGGACCTCGGCGGACGGCTTCTCCGGCGCAACCCCGCTGGCCCAGTGGAGCGCCGGCGGCGCGCAGGGCCTGAGCAACGTGGCGACCGGCCATTCCATCACCTGGATGGACGCCTTCCTCGGCAACATTCCCGGCTCTGTTGGTGAAGTCTCCACGCTGATGATCCTGATCGGCGGCGCGATTATCCTGTTTGCCCGCATCGCTTCCTGGCGCATCGTCGCCGGCGTGATGCTCGGCATGATCGCCACCGCCTATCTGTTTAACGCAATTGGCTCCGACACCAACCCGATGTTCGCCATGCCGTGGTACTGGCACATGGTGCTGGGCGGTTTCGCCTTCGGCATGATCTTTATGGCGACCGACCCGGTTTCCGCCGCCTTCACCAACAAAGGGAAGTGGTGGTACGGCATCCTGATCGGCGTGATGTGCGTGTTGATTCGCGTGGTCAACCCGGCCTATCCGGAAGGGATGATGCTGGCGATTCTGTTCGCCAACCTGTTCGCACCGCTGTTCGATTATCTGGTGGTGCAGGCTAACATCAAGCGGAGAAAAGCCCGTGGCGAGTGAAGCAAAAAATGACAGCATCGGTAAAACGCTGCTGGTAGTACTGTTGCTGTGTCTGGTGTGTTCAGTGGTGGTGGCGGGCTCCGCCGTCGGCCTGAAGTCCAAACAGCAGGAGCAAAAGCTGCTGGATAAGCAGCGCAATATCCTGGACGTGGCGGGGCTGCTGCAGCCGGCGATGCCCGGCGAGCAGGTGAAGCAAATCTTCGACAAACGCATTGAGGCGCGGCTGGTGGATCTGAACAGCGGCGATTTCGTGCAGGGCGATGCGACATCGTTCGATCAGGCCGCAGCGCTGCGCGATAACGCCAAGAGCATCGCCTTGCCGGCGGCGCAGGATCCGGCGGGCATCAAGCGTCGCAGCAACCAGGCTGAAATTTACCTGGTGCGCGACGACGCCGGCGCGGTCAGCAAAATCGTGCTGCCGGTATACGGCACCGGCCTGTGGTCGATGATGTACGCCTTTGTCGCCGTCGACGGCGATGGCGACACGGTCAAAGGCATCACCTACTACGACCAGGGGGAAACCCCGGGGCTGGGCGGTGAGGTGGAAAATGCGTCCTGGCGCCAGCAGTGGGTGGGCAAGAAGCTGTTTGACGACAGCGGCAAGCCGGCCATCCGCGTGGTGAAAGGCGGCGCGCCCGCAGGGGATATTCATGGCGTGGACGCCCTGTCCGGCGCGACCCTGACCTCCAACGGCGTACAGCACACTTTTGATTTCTGGTTGGGCGAACATGGTTTTGGCCCGTTCCTGAAAAAAGTTCGTGAAGGAGCGCTGAAAAATGGCTGATTCCAAAGAGATTAAACGGGTCCTGCTGGGGCCGCTGTTTGACAACAACCCGATTGCCCTGCAGGTGCTGGGCGTCTGTTCCGCGCTGGCGGTGACCACCAAGCTGGAAACGGCGGTGGTGATGACCATTGCGGTCACGCTGGTGACGGCGTTCTCCAGTTTCTTTATTTCACTGATCCGTCATCACATTCCCAACAGCGTACGCATTATCGTGCAGATGGCGATTATCGCCTCGCTGGTGATCGTGGTTGACCAGGTGCTGCGCGCCTACGCGTTTGAAATCTCCAAACAGCTGTCGGTATTCGTCGGGCTGATCATCACCAACTGTATCGTGATGGGACGCGCCGAAGCCTATGCGATGAAGTCGCCGCCGATCGAAAGCTTTATGGACGGCATCGGCAACGGGCTGGGCTACGGCGTGATTCTGATCCTGGTCGGTTTCCTGCGTGAGCTGATCGGTTCCGGCAAGCTGTTCGGCGTGTCGGTGCTGGAAACGCTGCAGAACGGCGGCTGGTATATGCCGAACGGCCTGTTCCTGCTGGCGCCGAGCGCATTCTTTATTATCGGCCTGCTGATTTGGGCGCTGCGCACGCTGAAGCCTGCGCAGGTTGAAAAGGAGTAATCGGCGATGGAACATTATATCAGTCTGTTTGTCCGCGCCGTTTTCGTTGAAAACATGGCGCTGGCGTTCTTCCTCGGCATGTGTACCTTCCTCGCGGTGTCGAAGAAGGTCTCTACCGCCTTTGGTCTGGGGATTGCCGTCACCATCGTGCTGGGCATTGCGGTGCCGGCGAACAACCTGGTCTACAACCTGATTCTGCGCGACGGCGCGCTGATGGACGGTGTGGATCTGAGCTTCCTCAACTTCATCACCTTTATCGGGGTGATTGCGGCGCTGGTACAGGTTCTGGAGATGATCCTCGATCGCTTCTTCCCGTCGCTGTACAACGCCCTCGGCATCTTCCTGCCGCTGATTACCGTGAACTGCGCCATCTTCGGCGGCGTGTCCTTCATGGTGCAGCGTGACTACAACTTCGCGGAATCTGTGGTGTACGGCTTCGGCTCCGGCACCGGCTGGATGTTGGCGATTGTCGCGATGGCGGGGATCCGCGAGAAACTGAAGTATGCCGATGTGCCGGCAGGGTTACGCGGTCTGGGCATCACCTTTATTACCACCGGGCTGATGGCGTTGGGCTTTATGTCCTTCTCCGGGGTTCAGTTGTAATAACCCAGAGATAAAGGCGGAAAATTTATGGAAATTATTTTAGGCGTAGCGATGTTCACCTGCATCGTCATGGTGCTGGCGCTACTGATCCTGTTTGCCAAATCCAAACTGGTGAACACGGGCGACGTGGCCGTTGAAGTCAACGGCGACAAGGATAAAAGCTTCCACGCGCCGGCGGGGGACAAGCTGCTCAATATGCTGTCCGGTCAGGGGATTTTCGTCTCCTCGGCCTGCGGCGGCGGCGGCTCCTGCGGCCAGTGCCGGGTAGTGATCAAAGAAGGCGGCGGCGATATCCTGCCGACCGAACTGTCGCATATCACCAAGCGCGAAGCGAAAGAGGGCTGCCGCCTGGCCTGCCAGGTCAACGTGAAGCAGAATCTGAAAATCGAGCTGCCGGAGGAGATCTTCGGCGTGAAGAAATGGGAATGCGAAGTCATTTCCAATGACAACAAAGCGACCTTTATCAAAGAGCTGAAGCTGAAGATCCCGGACGGCGAAGACGTGCCTTTCCGTGCGGGCGGTTTTATTCAGATTGAAGCGCCGGCGCACGATATCGGCTATGCCGATTTTGACGTGCCGGAAGAGTACCGCGGCGACTGGGACAAGTTTAACCTGTTCCGCTACCGCTCCAAGGTTGACGACACCACGGTGCGTGCGTATTCCATGGCGAACTACCCGGATGAAAAAGGCATTATCATGCTGAACGTGCGTATCGCCACGCCGCCGCCGAACAATCCGGATGTGCCGCCGGGCATCATGTCGTCTTATATCTGGTCGCTGAAGCCGGGCGATAAGGTGACGATCTCCGGGCCGTTCGGCGAGTTCTTCGCCAAAGAGACCGACGCCGAGATGATCTTTATCGGCGGCGGCGCGGGTATGGCGCCGATGCGTTCGCATATTTTCGACCAGTTGAAACGCCTGCACTCGAAGCGCAAGATTACCTTCTGGTACGGCGCCCGCTCGCTGCGTGAAATGTTCTATGAAGATGACTTCAATCATCTGCAGGAAGAGAACGAAAACTTCACCTGGCACGTGGCGCTGTCGGATCCGCAGCCTGAGGATAACTGGACCGGCTACACCGGCTTTATCCACAACGTGTTGCTGGAGAACTACCTGAAGAACCATCCGGCGCCGGAAGACTGCGAGTTCTACATGTGCGGGCCGCCGATGATGAACGCCGCGGTGATCAAGATGCTGAAGGATTTGGGCGTTGAAGATGAAAACATCATGCTTGATGACTTTGGTGGCTAAATGCGCGCGTCAGCAATGAAAGGCTGGCTAACACTGGTGGCGCTTGGCGCCACCTTGTTATTAAGCGGATGCGGGCCGGCGCAGGTGAGCCTCGAGGGTAAAACCATGGGGACCTCCTATTCGATCCGCTATCTGCCCGGCGACGATACGCCGTCGGCCAGCGAGATACAGACGGAGATCGACAAACGTCTGGAGTTGGTAAATGACCAGATGTCGACCTACCGGCCGGATTCAGAGCTAAGCCGCTTTAACCGCAGCCGCGCGGTCGATACGCCGTTCCCGGTGTCCGCCGCGACGGCGCAGGTGGTCAGCGAGGCGCTGCGTATTAACCGCGTGACCGACGGCGCGCTGGACGTCACCGTCGGGCCGCTGGTCAACCTGTGGGGCTTTGGCCCGGAAGGGCGCAGAACCCAGGTGCCGGAGGCCGCAGAACTGGCGCAGCGCCGCGCCTGGACCGGCATCGACAAGCTGGCGGTGCAGGGCAATGCGCTGGTGAAGCATATCCCGGAACTGTATGTTGACCTGTCGTCGATCGCCAAGGGGTACGGCGTCGACGTGGTGGTGAACTACCTGCAATCCCGGCAGGTGCGAAACTACATGGTGGATATCGGCGGCGAAGTACGCACCCGTGGTCTGAACGGCAAGGAGCAGCCGTGGCGGATTGCCATCGAGCGGCCCAGCGACGACGCGCAACAGCGCGCACAGCTGGTGATTCAGCCCGGCAATATGGCGATCGCCACTTCGGGCGACTATCGCAACTACTTCGAGCAGGACGGCGTGCGCTATTCGCATACCATCGATCCGCGCAGCGGCCGGCCGGTTGAGCACCGCCTGGCGTCGATTACCGTCATCAGCCCGACCTGTATGACCGCCGACGGCCTGTCGACCGGGCTGGACGTGATGGGGCCGGAACGCGGCATGGCGCTGGCCAACCTGCTCGGGATCCCGGTCTATATGATCGTGAAAACCGACGACGGTTTTGAAGAGCGCTATTCCGCAGCCTTTGAACCGTATATGAAGAAAATCCTGTGAGGCCGCTATGCTGACGGTATTTGTTGCCACCTTCGTGTTATTTCTGCTGATTATCGGCGGCATGTCGCTGGGCTATGTGTTTAAACGCAAAAGCCTGCAGGGCAGCTGTGGCGGCATCACCGCGCTGGGGATGGAGAAAGTCTGCGACTGCCCGGAACCCTGCGATGCGCGTAAAAAGCGCCTGGCGAAAGAGGCGCAGCGCCGGGAACAGTTGGAAAAGCACCGTATTTTATAGTCGTTGATATCATTCCGGGGCGCGGCTGACCGCGCCCTGATTTTTCTCCCGCCACCGTTGCGCCTGTTTGGGCGAATCCACCATTACCGCGTCTGCGCCTAATATCTGCGCCTGCCGGTAAGCCTGCGGCGAGTTGACGCCGAATAGGACAATCCGCGCCGGCCCTTGCGAGCGGAAACAGGCCATCGATTCATCGTCCCAACTGAGCTGTGCCTTGGAGCGTCCTTCGCCCAGCGTGTATTTTTCCACCACCTCGACTTCGCGCGTCAGTTCCAGCCCGTACCAGCGGGGCGCATTACCGTGCGGCTGCAGCTGGCAGCGGTGCGCCATGGTGACGTTAGCCAGCAGGCTGCGGGTTTCATCGCGGCTGACAAAGCGCGCAATCTGCGGCGGCAGCGCTTGCAGGTAACGGGCATCGGTGGAATAGACCCGGGTGCGCGCCAGGGCGTGCTGCGCTTCCAGCGTCGTCAGCAGCGCGCGGGCGAAGCGGGCCGGATCGGCGTCCGGCGACTTGATGTCCAGATAGAAGGTGGCGTGCGGAAAGGTTTGCAGCACCGTTGCCAGCCGGGGAATGCCGATGCCCTGCGCGCGGTACGGGTGACTGCCGCTGCGGGCGTAGGCCCAGCCGGCATCCGTCTGCGCCAGCTGTTCGGCGCTGTAGGCGGAGACCGGGCCGCGAGCGTTAGTGAGTGCTTGCAGATCGGCGGGACGGTACAGCACGATGACGCCGTCTTTGGCCTGCTGCAGCGTGATCCACACGGCATCGGCGCCGTTGTCCAAGGCGCTGCGGATGGCCGGCAGGGTATTTTCCGGCGCGTCGGCGGTGCCGCCGCGGTGGGCGATAATCGCCGGCTGCGGCGCGGCAACGGCGTTCAACAGCGGGGTGCACAGCAGTAGCAGCAGCGCGGGCAGAGCGCGTAGTGGAGACATGATAACCTTCCTGAAATTGGCCTGGCGTTATCATACGGCTGAAAAATGACGCTTTTTTTACTCCCCGTCGCCTGTATTCAGATATTGCCCAGGCCCCGTATTGAGTACCGATAATTTTGCTGTATACTTATACAGTATTACCGGAGGGCGCGATGCGTAAAATCATTCATGTCGATATGGATTGCTTCTTTGCCGCAGTGGAAATGCGCGACAATCCCAGCCTGCGGGATATTCCGCTGGCGATCGGGGGCAGTGCCGAGCGGCGTGGCGTGATCAGCACCGCCAACTATCCGGCGCGTCGCTACGGCGTGCGCAGCGCGATGTCGACCGCGATGGCGCTGAAGCTGTGCCCGCAGCTGACGCTGCTGCCGGGGCGCATGGCGGCCTATAAAGAGGCCTCGCAGCATATTCGCCAGATCTTTGCGCGCTATACCTCGCTGATTGAACCGCTGTCGCTGGATGAAGCCTATCTGGACGTGACCGACAGCCCGCAGTGCAACGGCTCGGCCACGCTGATGGCGGAAGCAATCCGGCAGGCCATTTTTGATGAACTGCAGCTCACCGCCTCGGCCGGCGTGGCGCCGATCAAGTTTCTTGCCAAGATCGCCTCCGATCTGAATAAACCTAACGGACAGTATGTGATCCCGCCGACGCAGGTGGCGCCTTTTCTGCAGCAGCTGCCGCTCGGTAAAATTCCCGGTGTGGGCAAGGTGACCGCCAAGCGGTTGGAAGAATTGGGGCTGCACACCTGCGCCGACGTGCAGCGTTACGATCTGGCCGCGCTGTTAAAGCGCTTCGGCAAGTTCGGCCGGGTATTGTGGGAGCGCAGTCAGGGGATTGACGAACGTCAGGTCTCCTCGGAGCGGCTGCGTAAATCGGTCGGCGTGGAACGCACGCTGGCAGAGGATATTCACGACTGGTCCCAGTGCGAGACGCTGATTGTCGACAAACTCTACCCCGAGCTGGAAGCGCGTCTGCGCAAAGTAAAACCCGACCTGCATATTGCCCGTCAGGGGGTGAAACTGAAGTTTCAGGATTTCCAGCTGACTACGCAGGAGCACGTCTGGCCGGTGCTGAACCGGGAGGACTTGCTGGCGGTAGCGCAGCAGGTGTGGCGTGAGCGGCGTGAAGGGCGCGGCGTCCGGCTGGTGGGGTTGCACGTCACCTTACTGGATCCGCAGATAGAACGGCAGCTGCTGCTGCCGTGGGACGGTTAAGGGCCGGATGAACCCGGCCCTGATGCGTACTTAGTCGCGCTCCGGAATGGCTTTCAGCAGTTCGGTCAGCAGCTGCCAGTACAGGCCGACGCTTTCGATCTGCACCTGCTCATCCGGCGAGTGCGGCCCGGTGATGGTCGGCCCGATAGAGACCATATCCATATCCGGATACGGCTTCTTGAACAGCCCGCACTCCAGACCGGCGTGGATCACCATGATGTTCGGCGTCTTGTTAAACAGACGCTGATACAGCTCGCGCACCAGATGCATCACCGCTGAATCGGCGTCCGGCTGCCAGCCCGGGTAGCCGCCTTTCGGCGCCACTTTGGCGCCCGCCAGTTGGCCCAGCGCGGTCAGCATGTCGACCACGTAGTCTTTGCCGCTGTCGATCAGCGAGCGGATCAGGCAGATGATTTCTGCTTCGCTGTCGCTGGTGGTGATCACGCCGAGATTCAGCGAGGTTTCCACCACGCCCTGCACCGCGTCGCTCATGCGGATTACGCCGTTTGGCGTGCCGTTCAGCAGTGCCAGGAAGCGCTGCTGGCTGTCGGCGGTCAGCGCCTGCTGCGCGCTGTCGCTTGGCTCCAGCAGCACGGTGATGTTTTTCTCTTTTGCCGCCAGTTCGTTCTGCAGCGTTGCCAGGAACTCCTGGCTCAGCGCTTTCAGCGCTTCAACCTGGTCCGCGGCGACCGCCACGGTGGCGAAGGCTTCACGCGGGATAGCGTTGCGCAGCGTGCCGCCGTTCAGCTCCAGCAGGCGCAGGCCGAGCTGCGAGGCGTGAGCGAACAGGAAGCGGGCCAGCAGCTTGTTGGCGTTGCCGAGACCCAGGTGGATATCCGCGCCGGAGTGGCCGCCTTTCAGGCCCTTGATGGTCAGTTTCAGCGTCTGATAACCGGCCGGCATCGCTTCACGCTGCAGCGGCAGGGTGGTGATAAAATCAATCCCGCCGGCGCAGCCCATGTAGATCTCGCCTTCTTCTTCCGAATCGGTGTTGATCAGGATATCCGCCTGCAGCCAGTTCGGCTGCAGACCGAACGCGCCGTCCATGCCGGCTTCTTCGGTCATGGTCAGCAGCACTTCCAGCGGGCCGTGCTCAACGCTGTCATCCGCCAGCACCGCCAGCGCGGAAGCCATGCCGATGCCGTTGTCTGCGCCCAGCGTGGTGCCGCGCGCTTTGACCCATTCACCGTCGATATACGGCTGGATCGGATCTTTGGCGAAGTCGTGCACGGTGTCGTTGTTCTTTTGCGGCACCATATCTAGGTGCGCCTGCAGCGCGACCGGCTTACGGTTTTCCATGCCTTGGGTAGCAGGCTTGCGCAGCAGAATATTGCCGACCTGGTCGCGCTCGGCGTGCAGGTTTTTCTCTTTGGCCCAGTCGAGGATATGCTGCGCCAGTGCTTCTTCATGGTAAGAAGGGTGCGGAATCGAGCAGATTTTGGCGAAAATGTCCCACAGCGGCTGTGGTGAAAGTTGAGACAATTCAGACACGTTGAGTCTCCTGTTGACGGCGCTTCCGGCTCAGACGGCGGAGGCCGTGCGGTTAAGTTAAGGGCAATGCCCGGCGGAGATAAACGCGTGGCCGGGGCGGCTGCCGTTAGCGTGGCTAGCTATGTGCCGCGTCGGCACGATAGTCAGAGAATATCATTTTATTTGCGCCGGTGCGCGTGCCGTATCACGCTGTATAATCGGTAAAAGGGCGCGGTTTTATAGGAAGTTGCCGGCTTTTTCAGCATGAATCGCCAGAGGCGGGCGGTAACGAATTCGCGATCAATTCCTCGGTTCAACTGGTATTCAGCGCGCCCAGTCTCTATAATCTCGCGCAACCTTTTTTCCCCTGAACATTTAGTAAGCCGATTTTACACTGGCTGGGACACCTTTTATGAGCGAAAAATACGTTGTTACCTGGGATATGTTGCAAATGCAAGCGCGCAAACTGGCGCATCGCCTGCTGCCTGCCGAAAAATGGACCGGCATTATCGCGGTAAGCCGCGGCGGCCTGGTGCCGGCAGCGCTGCTGGCGCGTGAACTGGGGATTCGCCACGTCGATACCGTCTGCATTTCCAGCTATGACCACGACAACCAGCGTGAGATGAAAATCCTCAAGCGCGCTGAAGGTGACGGCGAAGGTTTCATCGTAGTTGACGATCTGGTGGATACCGGCGGCACCGCGAAAGCCATCCGCGACATGTATCCTAAAGCCCACTTCGTCACCATTTTCGCCAAGCCGGCCGGTCGCCCGCTGGTGGACGACTACGTGGTCGACATCCCGCAGGATACCTGGATCGAACAGCCTTGGGATATGGGCGTCAGCTTCGTCCCACCGATCGGCGGCCGCTAAGCGTCACGCTGTTGAAACGCCCGGTGATGCCGGGCGTTGGCATTTTCAGGCCTCCTGCCGCTTTATTTTTGTAAATTCCCGCCGTTTTTTCCCCTGCCGTCCGGCGCTTTTTTCCGCCGCTATTAGCGATAAACGGATTAGTTATCAGTGCGCTAGCGGGCGCTTTTGCCGCATTGATGCGTAAAATTAACGCATATTTAACAATGAGATAGTTTGGTTTCCGCCGCCGGAGTTAGGTACACTACAGGCAATCATCAGGCCGTTTTTCGCCTGCGCCAGATTTACGGAGGCTGTTGTTACCATGGCACAAGCCAACCTTTCTGAGATTTTATTCAAGCCCTCATTCAAGCACCGCGAGACGTCGACGCTGATTCAGCGTGCGCCGCACGCCCGCTCTGCCAGCATGCACTCGCCGCTGGAAGGCGACACCGCCAATAACTGGTACCGCATGCTGAACCGCCTGTTGTGGTCGTGGCGCGGCGTGGACGCGGTGGAGATTGTCGAGGTGCTGTCGCGCATTGCGGCCTCCGCGGCGGAACACAGCGACGAGCGCCTGCTCGATACCGTGGTGGGCTACCGTAACGGCAACTGGATTTACGAGTGGGTGCATCAGGGCATGCAGTGGCAGCAGCGCGCGCTGGAACAGCAGGACCCGCTGCAGGCGGGCAGGCACTGGCTGCGTGCCGCCAACTTTTACAGCATCGCCGGCTATCCGCACCTGAAGGGCGACGAGCTGGCGGAGCAGGCCGAAGTGCTGGCCAACCGCGCCTATGAAGAGGCGGCGCTGCTGCTGCCTTATCAGCTGAAGGAGCTGGAGTTCAAGATTGAAGGCGGCAGCCCGATTACCGGCTTCCTGCATATGCCGGAGCAGGGCAAGGCGCCGTTCCCGACGGTGCTGATGTGCGGCAGCCTCGATACGCTGCAGACCGACTACCACCGCCTGTTTAACGATTATCTGGCCCCGCTGGGCATTGCGATGCTGACCATCGATATGCCGTCAATCGGCGCCTCCTCCAAATGGAAACTGACGCAGGATTCCAGCTTCCTGCACCAGCAGGTGCTGAACCAGCTGCCCGGCGTACCTTGGGTCGACCATCAACGGGTGACCGCCTTCGGCTTCCGCTTTGGCGCCAACGTGGCGGTGCGGCTGGCGTATCTGGAACCGCAGCGCCTGCGCGGCGTAGCCTGCCTGGGCCCGGTGGTGCACGGTATTTTGTGCGATGCCCGCAACCAGCAGCAGGTGCCGGACATGTATATGGACGTGCTGGCCAGCCGGATGGGCATGGCCGACGCTTCCGATAATGTGCTGAAAATGGAACTGAACCGTTACTCTCTGAAAATGCAGGGCCTGCTCGGCCGTCGCTGCTACACGCCGATGCTGTCCGGCTATTGGGAGCAGGACCCGCTCAGTGCAAAAGCGGAGTCGCAGCTGATTGCCTCCTCGTCGCTGGACGGCAAACTGCTGGCGATTCCACGCGCGCCGGTTTACCGCAGCTTCCACAAGGCGCTGCAGCAGATGAGTAGCTGGCTGAATGACAAAATGCGTTAAAGAGTTGCTAATTTTTAACAGTTTGTTAAAAAGAGGGGTCTACATTAAGGAGGTTGCAGTATGACGTTACCGAGTGGTCACCCTAAAAGCCGACTAATGAAACGATTTGCCAGCTTGGGGCCGTACCTGCGTGAAGGGCAATGTGAGAACGACCGGTTTTTCTTTGACTGTCTGGCCGTATGCGTCAACGTGAAACCCGCGCCGGAGAAGCGAGAGTTCTGGGGTTGGTGGATTGAGCTGCAGGCGGATGATGCACGTTTTACCTATACTTATCAGTTCGGGCTGTTTAATAAAGAAGGCGTATGGCAGCCGGAAAAGATTAAAGATGCTGAAGTAAAAGACAAGCTGGAAACCACGCTGCGGGATTTCCATCAGCGTTTGGCGGAGCTGCTGAACGGGATGGAACTGTCGCTGGAACCTGCCGACGATTTTAACGAGCAGCCGATCAAACTTTCTGCTTAGGCGGTTTCCCCGGCAATTGCACTGAATTCGCGTTGTGCCTGTTGGCATAACGCGTCTCTCCTGTTACAAAGTCCTCTGCATTTCTTCTTTTTCAACGGCGAATAATTATGAACGGCAGCCAGACATTGGTTGTGAAATTGGGCACCAGCGTGTTGACCGGCGGATCGCTGCGTCTGAACCGAGCCCATATTGTCGAGCTGGTGCGCCAGTGCGCACAGCAACATGCTGCGGGTCACCGCATTGTTATTGTCACTTCCGGGGCGATTGCCGCCGGGCGTGAGCACCTGGGCTACCCTGAACTGCCCGCCACCATCGCCTCTAAACAGCTGCTGGCGGCAGTAGGGCAGAGCCGCCTGATCCAACTGTGGGAACAGCTGTTTTCGATCTACGGCATCCACGTCGGGCAGATGCTGCTGACGCGCGCCGATCTGGAAGACCGCGAACGTTTCCTCAACGCGCGCGATACCATGAATGCGCTGCTGGATAACCGCATCGTGCCGGTGATCAATGAGAACGACGCGGTTGCCACCGCAGAGATCAAAGTCGGCGACAACGACAACCTGTCGGCGCTGGCGGCGATCCTGGCCGGCGCGGACAAACTGCTGCTGCTGACCGACCAGCCGGGCCTGTTCACCGCCGACCCGCGCAACAACCCGCAGGCGGAGCTGATTCGCGAAGTGCACGGCATTGATGATGCGCTGCGGGCGATTGCCGGCGACAGCGTTTCCGGCCTTGGCACCGGCGGAATGGGCACCAAGCTGCAGGCGGCAGACGTAGCCTGCCGGGCGGGCATCGACGTGGTGATCGCCGCCGGCGGCAAGCCGGGCGTGGTGGCCGACGTGATTGACGGCCATCCGGTGGGCACCCGCTTCCACGCGCTGGAAGCCCCGCTGGAGAACCGTAAACGCTGGATCTTCGGCGCACCGCCGGCCGGCGAGATCACCGTGGATGACGGCGCCGTCGATGCCATTATGGCGCGTGGCAGCTCGCTGCTGCCGAAGGGCATCCGCGAGGTGAAGGGCGATTTTTCCCGTGGCGAAGTGATCCGTATCCGCAACCTGGCGGGGCGCGATCTGGCCCACGGCGTCAGCCGCTACAACAGCGATGCCATGCGCATGATCGCCGGGCACCATTCACAGCAAATCAGTGACATTCTCGGTTATGAATACGGCCCGGTGGCCGTGCACCGCGACGATATGATCGTAAGTTAAGGAGTAAGCATGCTCGAGCAGATGGGGAAGACCGCCAAGCAGGCCTCCTGGCAACTGGCGGTGCTCAGCACGGCGAAAAAAAATCAGGTGTTGTCGGTGATGGCCGACAGACTGGAAGCCGACAGCGACATCATTTTACAGGCTAACCAACAGGATATGGCGCAGGCGCGCGCCAGCGGGATGAGCGAAGCCCTGCTGGACCGCCTGTTGCTGACGCCGGCGCGCCTGACGGCGATCGCCAACGACGTGCGGCAGGTGTGCCGCCTGAACGATCCGGTCGGCCAGGTGCTGGACGGCAACCTGCTGGACAGTGGGCTGAAGCTGGAGCGTCGGCGCGTGCCGCTGGGCGTGATCGGCGTGATTTATGAGGCGCGGCCCAACGTCACCATCGACGTTGCCAGCCTGTGCCTGAAAACCGGCAATGCGGTGATCCTGCGCGGTGGTAAAGAGACGCATCATACCAATCAGGCGACGGTTAAGGTGATCCAGCAGGCGCTGGAGCAGTGCGGCCTGCCGGCGGCGGCGGTACAGGCGATCGACAGCCCGGACCGGGCGCTGGTGAACGAACTGCTGCGGATGGATCGCTACGTCGATATGCTGATCCCGCGCGGCGGCGCCGGCCTGCACAAGCTGTGCCGCGAGCAGTCCACCATTCCGGTGATTACCGGCGGTATCGGCGTGTGCCATATCTACGTTGATGACAATGTGGATTACGACAAGGCGCTGACGGTGATTGAGAACGCCAAAATTCAGCGCCCCAGCGCCTGTAACTCGGTGGAGACGCTGCTGGTGAACCGCAGCATTGCCGACAGCTTCCTGCCGGCGCTCAGCGCCCGGATGGCGGCGGCCGGCGTGACGCTGCACGCCAGCGACAGCGCGATGCCGCTGCTGCAGGACGGCCCGGCGCAGGTAACTGCGGTGAAGGCGGAAGATTACGAAGACGAATGGCTGTCGCTGGATCTGAACGTGACGCTGGTGGACGATATCGACCAGGCGATTGACCATATCCGCAGCCACGGCACTCACCATTCCGACGCTATCCTGACGCGTTCGCTGAGCAACGCCGAGTACTTTGTCCGCGCGGTGGACTCCTCGGCGGTTTACGTGAACGCCAGCACCCGCTTTACCGATGGCGGCCAGTTCGGCCTGGGCGCGGAAGTGGCGGTCAGCACGCAGAAACTACACGCCCGCGGCCCGATGGGGCTGGACGCGCTGACCACCTATAAGTGGATCGGCTACGGCGACGATCTGGTGCGCGGCTGACGCGTAGCGAGTGGGTAACCAAGTCGGCGGGGCGCAGCATGCTGCGCCCCGTTTATTTCTGCCGCCCGCGACGGATTTAGCCCACAATAAGTATACGGTTGATGAGATATTCAGCGAACGATTAGCCGCCTATTGACTCATCGCCGGCTTTTGCATAAGTTGTTCAACGCACGCCGATCTGCCCCGCAGATCCACCTCCCAAAGCCGATATAGCTCAGTTGGTAGAGCAGCGCATTCGTAATGCGAAGGTCGTAGGTTCGACTCCTATTATCGGCACCATATTCCTGCATAAAATCATTAAGTTATCGTTTCGGCGTTTTGCTTTGTTCAGCACCAAAGTGCGTTTTCGTGTTGGGTGGCAAAAGCAAATGCGTCAGCGATTCATAGGCAAGATCAACATGTCACCACATTGCAAGTTTGACGAGCAGTGCCCTGGCTGATAAAGAATGTGATTTCAAAGGTTGGTTGCTGAAACGCTTGGTCAGTACTCACTGTTGTTTGCCAGCATGGCTGAGTCTGCTGTGCGCCAGAAACGGACGTTGATACCTTAAGCCACTCAATAATCTCCATCCCGGTAACAGTGGGTTAGTCAATATCTTCAGCAGGACTGAATGTACGTGCTAGATTCATAAGTCAGGATGATAAATTGGGGATGACCGATGTTCTATATTTCAGAAGTAATCAAAGGTGATTCTGAGTTAGATTGTCTGGTGAGTGAGCTTGATGCTTTTCAAAGAGAGCTGTATCCAGATGAAAGTAATCACTGTCTGAATTTTTCCAGTGTCAGTGATAATAAACTGCGATGTGTAATTGCACGAGATAAGTATGGAGTTCCGGCAGGTTGCGGCGCTTTACTCCTTCAGGAAGAAGGCTTTGGTGAGGTGAAGCGGGTTTATATTCGTCCAGAATATAGAGGGCGTAAACTCGGAGAGCAAATTGTTACATCTCTTGAAAGTCTCGCGTTAGAAAATACTTGCCATCAATTACGCCTTGAAACAGGTATTCATCAGCAACCTGCTATAGCTCTATATCGCCGGTGCGGATATGTGGTTTGTGAGGCGTTTCCCCCTTATATCGCAGATCCTTTAAGTGTTTTCATGTACAAGAATATACAACTAACTTTATGAGATACACGGGGTCCGTTATAACGTCTGCTCCTCGCATAACAGACGAGTCACCTTCTTGATTGCCAACTTCAGCAGATCTTTATATCAGAGTCGTATCGTATTGAATTGCATCCACAACCATAAGTATTTCCTATCCTCACGACAGTTTCCAGACAGACACCGCTGAGATGGCTACTGCTGTCAGTGGTTGTCTGTGCTTTTAGATATCAAGAACACATTAACGTCGCTTAATGAGCACTCCTCAGCCGATGCGTCATTTTGCGTGATTACTTCGTACTTATTCCCATTTTTATCATGAAATACAAAGTGATAAATCTGTGTGTATTCTCCTTTGTCATGTTTCTCGATAGCCAGCAGTTTGGATTCTGTTTTTGCCTCGTCAATATCTGCGATATCAACAATTTTTTCATTTTTCATCCAGACTTCAGCCATGTTCATCGGCCATGATGTACAGCCGGGAGATGCTGCCCCGGCGGAGATGGTGAACATCAGCCCGGCGATCAGTAAAAGCTTATTCATAGGATCACCTCGAGGTATCTGTCGTTGCTTGCCCATATTTCCTGTCGTGTTCGTAGTGGCATTATAATGCAACCGGTAGATGCTGTCCCTGGTCGGGCAATGCTATCACCATGAATCAAGAAGCCAGCTCGCCCGAACATTTCATTTGATGGGCACGGTTGCAGGCGAATGGAATATTTTCCTGTGGTGGGATGATGAAATGGGCGTCCGGTGATGATGTATTTTCCCCTCGGCAAGGGACCAACGTTGGCCACGTTCTGAAGCTCTGGATTGTTCTTTCCTTTATCCGCGCCCGCATACCCAATACTAACCAATTTTCCATTTCTAGATAATTTTCCTGTGCTTTGCTGATAAACCCAAGCCATATCAATATCCCTTTAAGTATAACCATGTTAAATACGAGCATGGTTCCATTTCTTAGATATCTCGCCATAGATTTTTTATGTTTCCTCACTCTGCTTTAATAAATGTGCCATAGATTTTTTATGTTTCCTCACTCTGCTTTAATAAATGTGCCATAGATCAAAGTATACATGATGTAACAATGGGTTATAATTCTCGATAATATAAACTAGTCATAATGTTTTTATTATTAATAATAATTAATATGACTGTTCTTATGTGTTTTTTATGGTGTAAATATATTGGTTTTCTAGTTGTTTTTATAGATAAGATAAGGAAGTATTAACGAACTATGATGCGACGCAGTTGTGAATTATTTGGTTGGAGAATGCAAGAATTTATCAGGAGGTTTTCTTAAGTGATTAAATATCCTTCCTTCTTTATTTATTTTTCTTGTATTTCTAACGGGATGTGCTGGCGATAGGCTTACTTTTCAACAGGCAGGTGATGCTACTGTAGATAAAAACCGTATATGTATAACTTCTTCTCCTGGGGATACGCTGGAGTATTACTCATTAAGCTCATCAGAAAATAATCATAAAAAGCCACTGGCAATGGAGGACGGTATTGTAAAGCGATATCCTGATACTTGTATTCCCTTACTATTGAAGGAAAGTACGAATTATGAACTGCTCTACGTGCTTAGCGGTCAGTATTACAGATTTGAATTTATAACCGATGACCATAAAAAGTTAACAAAAACATATAGCAAGTCATAACATATCTGGTGTTTCCCTGGGGGGATCACAAGAGATAGCTTCCATGATGGACGGGCATGTTACACAGCAAATTTATATAGCGTTCAGTGTTGGAGTTATTATCTGATGTTAAATCGAACATGGGTGTAGTGGCATCGGAAATGGCGTGCCTACGACAGAACTCACGGGCAGAAACTCCGGCTTCTGCTTCGCGGAGAATACTGAGGATCTGTTCGTCGGAAAAACGCCCCGCGATGCTGTAGGGAGTAACGGAGCTGGATGGGATCAGCGATAGCATTTTATGTTAGCTAAAGTGGCTAAGAACAATCTCTGTAGTAAATTTTTGTATAATCGTTACCATGTTATCCGTAGACACTGGAATTGTCACAAGGATAACGCGAATGGAGCAGAATACGGAAATAAAGGAAGGGACGTTACGTCGATTGACGTTGGGTGAAATAGCGATGGCTCGTCAGGTTTTTGGAAACAGAATTGTTTATAGCCGCGTTTGGGTACACTGTGATAGCTACTTTCCCTTTGGTTTGCAGAGTCCTGATTATGCTATGGCACCTAATGGTGAACTTTGGTTCAGGGAAGAAGGATATTCCTCTGATTTTTCAGCAAGCTCTGTCTCTGATGAGAGAAAGCATGTCTTTATCCATGAGTTAGGCCACGTTTGGCAACACCAGCATGGACAATGGGTAAGGGTGAGAGGCCTATTCAGTTGGGCCGCCAATTATTACTATAAGCTCGATAAAGGTAAACTGACCGATTACTCTCTTGAACAGCAGTCATCCATCATTGCTGATTACTGGTTGATGATTGTATATGGAATAGACAGGTGGAAGTATTTTCAGGTACAAGGAAGGCAAGGTAGATACCGCGGTAATGATGATATCCGGGCTATCCCAACGATCTATCGAAAAATTGTCACAGGAAGGAAGTAACGAATGAAAAGGTTTTTTGTTTTGTATTCTGTTTTTCTCATCTCTGGTTGTCCGGGGCCTGGCGATCGTATGCCGGAAACGGTATACGCGGATGTTAAGCTAAAGGATAATTCACCGTGTGTCTTATACCCTGCTAAGTTAGGCGATCGTATTACCTCGATTCAAATTTATAATGAAATGGATGAGCCATTTAGGAAATTATTTGATGATTCACCATTTCATCCTGCGTATGGTCAGTGTTTACCTATGTTTGGTTATCATTTTAATCCAGGTAAATCGTATGTGATTTATTATGGTTTAGATAATGACAGCGCAGAGCGGCAAAAATTGATTCAAGCTGATTTTGCTATTGATAATGAAAGCAAGGTTATCAATAAAGAACATGGTGATAAAAATATTCCGTAGTGATTGTATTATTCATTGTGTCATTGATGGTGAGTAAGTCGGCTTCTCAGGCTTTAACCTATCTTTGGGGTGATAATGCTATGGCGTTGGCTTCCATATTGTCTTTGTATGTTGCGCAGGAAATTAACTATGGCGTTCGGTGTTAGCATACATTTTAGGACGCTCATGGAGAATATTATGAAAGTAAGGAGTGACATTTTACGCTATGCATCATTATTTCTAGTCGGTTGTATACTTGTCGGATATATACTCTATTTATCGTTACGGACTGTAGGGATTGCTGCTGTTTATACTAATGATAACTTCAGCGACGTCTTGGTAACCAATTTTCCGCTCACCGATAAAGGTAAAATAAACTGGTGGTTGGAGAATAAGGGTAAGTTAAGTGAAAACTATGGTATACCTAACCCATCTCCTGATTCTGGACGTTTCTCCATTACTTTTTGGGATTTTGGCAGCGGCTATAAAGAGGAAGGGAAGTATGACAGGCTGTGTTTTGATGCCAGGAAAGCCAAGGATAATTGTATTGATAAGAACGCCGTGTTTTCCGTAAGACAGATAAAAAATGATCGTACGTTATTGATTACATATGACGGCCGCTATTTACTGCAAGATAACGGAGAGGTGGTCAACGTTGAGCGTGAGTAATAGCGATGCCTATTGCATCTATAAAGGTCGGTTTGGCAGCCAGCAAGACTCTGCATCATCGTGGCGCCACCCGGCACGTTTGCCGAAGAGTAGGCACTTTCGCCCTGAGGTTGGCGTCTACCATGCACAATCAGCGATAAAAATACGCCCATTAGGCGCGAGCAGGGGTGTTGTTTCAGCCCTGCATTCTCTTCATATCCCGGTACTTTGACGGTGGCAGCTTATAATTCCTTGAAAATACTCTGGTAAACGTCTGCTGTGAATCAAAGCCGTATTTACAAACAATGTCGATAATCGGGGCGTTGGTTTCAACTAGTTCCTTTTCTGCCAGTGCTAACCTTTTCTCCCTTATATATTTTCCGATGCTGATTTTTTGCACCTGAGAAAAAATACGCTGCAGGTGCCATTTGGAATAGCCGGCCCGGGATGCCACATCCTCAATCCGCAGGGGCTTATGAATGTTTGAGTCAATCCATAGGGTTATTTCTTCGATGATGTCTTCTGTTTTTATCATGATTTCACCCTTGATAGCCGCTGTCCTGACCAGGCGCTCGGCGTGTCTTTTCCTGTCATGACGCTCAGTGCGCGGGGCCATGTGCTGAACCACTCAGTTAGGCCCATCGGGGCGGTATGAGTTTGATTATCTGCGCACGTTTTTCAATATGTGATATACACCGCCGCAAAAAATGCCAGCCAGTTCCGGTTTGTTGACGATAGGGAAAGAATATCAATTATCATTATTGTTAGTAACGGGGCTAAAATGATTGCATCTATGAATGGCTTTCATGAGTGTTGTAAATAAGGAAACCGTTAATGCTGAAAGAGAACTTCAACGAACTGCAGAGCTTTCTTGTGGTTGCCAGGGAGAGAAGTTTTACCAAGGCGGCCGCTAAGCTTGGGGTTTCGCAGTCCGCGCTCAGCCATGCGATGAAGGCGCTGGAAGGGCGGTTGAATATACGCCTGCTGACCCGGACCACCCGCAGCGTTGCGCCGACGGAAGCCGGCGAAAGAATCATTGCCTGTCTGGAACCACGCATTACCGATCTGGAGCAGGAGCTGGAGGCGCTGATTCAGCTCAACGGTACCGCCTCCGGGAATATCCGCCTGTCGGCGGGGGAGCATGCCGCACGCAGCCTGGTGTGGCCAAAGTTGAAACCGTTCCTTCGGGAATATCCGCAAATCAATGTCGAACTGGTGGTGGATAATGGCTTTGTCGATGTTGTCGCCGGGCGTTACGATGCCGGCGTGCGGCTTGGTGAAAGCGTCGATAAGGACATGGTTGCCGTGAAAATAGGACCGGATATGCGTCTGGCGGTCGTCGGCGCGCCGGAGTATTTTGCGGCTAACCGCATTCCGCAGACGCCGCATGAGCTTCAGTATCATCGATGCATCAATATGCGTCTGCCCACCGCCGGTGGACTGTATCACTGGGAGTTTGAAAAGGACGGGAAGCCGCTGCGCGTCAGGGTTGAAGGGCAGCTGACGTTGAATCTGCTGTCGGAAAGGATGGATGCGGTGTTGTCGGGATTCGGCCTTGCCTGTGTGCCCGAAGATATGGTGCAGGAGCAGGTTGCATCCGGGGAACTCGTCCAGGTTCTGCAGGAATGGTGCCCCTCATTTCCGGGGTATTATCTGTATTATCCCAGCCGTAAGCAGCATCCGCCCGCCTTTGCGATGATGATAGATGCGCTGCGCTATTCGGAGTAACCGGCCTGCGGTGTGCCGCAAGCCGGTTTAAGCCTTACCGGCCGACGCGGGCCTGCAGCGCGGCGGGGTAGCGCTCGCCGACGATTTTCACCGCCTCCAGCGCCTGGGACATCTTGCGCAAATCGTCCTGAGACAGGGGGATGGCGGCGGCCCCCAGGTTCTCCTCCAGCCGGTGCAGTTTTGTGGTGCCGGGGATGGGCGCAATCCACGGTTTTTGCGCCAGTAGCCACGCCAGCGCAATCTGCGCCGGGGTCGCGCCTTTTTCTGCGGCAAGTTCGCCCAGCAGCGTGAGCAGTTTTTCATTGGCTTCAATCGCTTCTGCCGCAAAGCGCGGTACTTTGCTGCGGAAATCGTCCGCGCCGAACGTTGTCCCGGTGGTGATGGCGCCGGTCAGGAACCCCTTTCCTAACGGACTGAACGGCACAAAGCCAATTCCCAACTCTTCCAGCAGCGGCAGGATTTCCTGCTCGGGTTCACGCCACCACATTGAGTATTCACTCTGCAGAGCGGTGACCGGCTGGACGGCATGTGCACGGCGAATGGTTTTCGCTCCGGCTTCGGAAAGGCCAAAGTGTTTGACCTTGCCTTCGGCAATCAGATCTTTCACCGTGCCCGCCACGTCTTCGATCGGGACATCGGGATCGACGCGGTGCTGGTACAGCAGATCAATCACCTCGGTGTTGAGGCGGCGCAGTGAACCTTCCACCGCTTCACGGATGTGTTCCGGGCGGCTGTTTAAAATCTGCTGCTTGTTGTCATCACCAAAGGTAAAGCCAAATTTAGTGGCGATAACCACCCGATCGCGCAGCGGCTTCAGGGCTTCGCCCACCACCTCTTCATTCAGGTACGGGCCATAGACTTCAGCGGTATCGAAGAAAGTCACGCCGCGCTCAACGGCGGCGCGAATCAGTTCGACGGCCTGGCGGGTATCAGTCGCCGGGCCATAGCCGTAGCTCAGCCCCATGCAACCCAGTCCTAATGCCGACACTTCCAGGCCGGATTTACCAAGATAACGTTTTTGCATCGATAACTACCTCTTCTGTGGCGGGATTAAACGTCGAGTTTACGATTGGTCTGCCATTCCACTCTGGCCGGGTCATGGCGTGAGAAGAACGCGCTGCTTGCGGTATCAAGAGCGGTAATCTGCAGCATCTCTTCGGGGTTGAGTTCAGCATCGAGGACGTTGATATTTTCTTCTATGCGTACATGCTGATAGGCTGTAGCTGTATTCAATCAGGCGATACCCCGTTTCAATGGCGTCAGTAACGGCGCGCTCGCATTCGGCGGAATTTGTGAGCGGGTACACGCCAAAGCCCGGCAGGGGCATATCAATATTGTTGTTCAGTTTTACTGTTTGCATGGCGTTACCCTTTCATCGTGGAGTGGGAAGAGCATAACGCAGAGGGATTTATTTGATTAGAGGGGGTAATTTGCTAGGGCTAATTAGAGAAGCTCATTAATCTTGTCTGAGCGTTGCTAGTGGCAACCTTGTTATGGCGGTTTTTCCTGCAGGAATCGGGTAATTCGAATTATCACTCTCTGAAGGTTCTGAGGAACAGCCCGGTAGCAAAAATGACGAACTCAACATGTTGATGCTAATTATGCCATTCATTAAATAATTTCAATTGTCCATGATTGTTTTTTATTTATTGATATTTTAAATAATCACTATCGGTCCTGATTTGCAGTTTTTGTAGTAATCTTGGTGTTGATTGTTTTTATGGCGTTTTTCCAGCGTTTTTGGGATTCGTTTACTCTATGCTTTAGCTCCTGATTATTTTATTTTTCTTGGTCGCTGGTGATGGATTCATATAATATGCTGCGGAATAGTTGATATATAGTCTTAGGCCTGCGACGGAAGGAACCCTATATCCATTTTTCGCAGAACAGTCGCGGAGTACCGGCGGCGAACAATTTAGCTCAAGAACCCGTGGCTGAGCACCTTGTTCGGCCTATTTTTATGGATATTTCACATTTATGTATCGTCTCAAACGCTCAGTGCGTTACCTGCTTGTTTTTCTTATGCTGCTGGTGCTTTGCCCGCTGGCTTATAACTGGCTGATGGCGCGCTTTGGCTACGGCGCGCCGCCGGCGCCGCGCTCAGCGGCAGAGCAGGTTGACCAGGTGCTGATTCGCAAGGCGTCGCGCACGTTGAGCCTGCTGAAGGACAACCGGGTGGTCGCCAGTTACCCTATTGCACTAGGGGGGGCAGCAGACGGCGGGGCGAAAACGCGCGAGGGCGATCGGAAAACGCCGGAAGGCGATTACACCATCGATTGGCGCAACTCCCGCTCCAAGTATTTTCTCAGCCTGCATATCTCTTACCCGGATGCTGACGATATCGCGCAGGCCAAAGCGGGCGGTTATTCGCCTGGCAGCCATATTATGATCCACGGACAGCCCAACGGCTGGGGATGGCTGGCGCCGTTGCTGCAGCGTATGGACTGGACCGATGGCTGTATCGCGGTGACCAACGCTGAGATGCAGGACGTGTGGTCGCGGGTGCCGGCCGGTACGCCGGTACGTATTGAGCCGTAAACCAGCGGGGGCCTGCGGCGCTCCTTTGCCCGGTGACGAAAAATCTTGCCGGCTGTGGCATGATAGCGCGGATAACTTTGGAATCAGGGGATGAATGTGAAACCGGTCACGCTATACGATGTTGCAGCGCATGCGGGCGTCTCTTATCAGACCGTCTCCCGCGTGGTTAACCAGGCCAACCACGTTTCCGCCAAAACCCGTGAGAAAGTCGAGGCCGCAATGGCGGCGCTCAATTATATCCCCAACCGCGTCGCCCAGCAGCTGGCGGGCAAGCAGATGCCGCTGATCGGCGTCGTCACCGCCAACCTGGCGCTGCATGCGCCGTCACAAATCGTTGCCGCCATTAAGTCCCGCGCCGACCAGGCCGGCGCCAGCGTAGTGATCGGCATGGTCGAACGCAGCGGCGTGGAGGCGTGCCGGGCGGCGGTGCATAACCTGCTGACGCAGCGGGTCAACGGGCTGATTATCAACTACCCGCTGGATGAAGACGATGCGCTCGCCGTTGCCAAGGCCTGCGGCAACGTGCCGGTGGTGTTCCTCGATGTTTCCGATAGCTACCCCGTTAACAGCATTATTTTCTCTCATGACGACGGCGCGCGGCTGGGGGTCGAACATCTGCTGCAGCACGGTCATCAACGCATAGCGCTGCTGGCGGGGCCGCGTTCTTCCATCTCGGCGCGGCTGCGGCTGGCGGGCTGGCATAAGTATCTGGCGCAGCATCAGCTGCAGCCCGTTGCGGAAATTGAAGGCGACTGGAGTGCGATGTCCGGTTTTCAACAGACGTCGCAGATGCTGAACGATGGCACATTGCCCACGGCGATGCTGGTCGCCAACGATCAGATGGCGCTGGGGGCGATGCGCGCGATAAGCGAGTTCGGCCTGCGCGTCGCGGCTGATATTTCGTTGATTGGCTATGACGATACTGAAGACAGCTCCTGCTATATTCCGCCGCTGACCACCATCAAGCAGGACTTCCCGCAGCTGGGGCTGAGCAGCGTCGACAGATTGCTGCAACTCTCCCGTGGCGAGTCCGTCACCGGCAACCAACTGCTGCCGGTCACGCTGGTCAAACGTAAAACCGTCCTGCCGTTCAACGCACTGGCCTCTTCACCGCAGGCGTTGGCCGAATCGCTGCTGCAGCTTGCGCGGCAGGTTTCACGTCTGTAAGCGCACGGTCGTGCGCTGTGGCGAAGCGCTCACATTTTTTCACCAAATGGCGCCATTAATGTGAGTCGGCTCACTCATTAAACAGCTACTCCTTTACAGAAATTGCCCCGTCTCCGTATGTTCTTTATCAATTGTGAGCGGATATCAATTTTTGATAGGACATAGCCATGACCCTGAATACGGATTCACTTGCCGCCGTTCTGGCGCGTCGTGACTGGGAAAACCCCGGCGTGACACAGCTTAACCGTCTGGAGGCCCACCCGCCTTTTTGCAGTTGGCGCAATGCCGATGAGGCGCGACATAACCACCACGCCGACCGGGTGCGCAGCCTGAACGGCGACTGGAAATTTGCCTGGTTTTCCGCGCCGGAAGCGGTGCCGGAAAGCTGGCTGCTGAACGATCTGACCGATGCTGACACCGTGACCGTGCCCTCTAACTGGCAGATGGACGGTTACGATGCGCCAATCTACTCCAACATTACCTATCCGTTTCCGGTCGATCCGCCGCAGGTGCCGGCCGACAATCCTACGGGCTGTTACTCGCTCACATTCAGTTTGGATAAGCAGGCGATACGCGGTGAGCAGACCCGTATCATCTTTGACGGTGTGAACTCCGCGTTCCATCTGTGGTGCAACGGGCGCTGGGTCGGCTACGGCCAGGACAGCCGCCTGCCGTCCGAATTCGATCTCAGCGATTTTCTGGTCAACGGTGAAAACCGTCTGGCGGTCATGGTGCTGCGCTGGAGCGACGGCAGCTATCTGGAGGATCAGGATATGTGGCGGATGAGCGGTATTTTCCGCGACGTCTCCCTGCTGCATAAACCGGCGGCGCACATCGGCGATCTGCGCATCACGACCCGTTTTAACGATGATTTTAGCCGCGCGTGTCTGGAGGCCGAGGTCAGGATGGCGGGGGAACCGCGTGACGATTTACGCGTCACCGTTCAACTGTGGCGGGATGACTCGTTGACGGCAGAGGCCAGTGCGCCTTTCGGCAGCGCCGCCATTGATGAGCGCGGCGCCTACGCCGAGCGCGCTACGCTGCGGCTGGAGGTTGAACGCCCGGCGCTGTGGAGTGCGGAAACCCCTCACCTGTACCGCGCCGTGGTGCTGCTGCAGCGCGCCGATGGCACGCTGGTTGAGGCGGAAGCCTGCGATGTCGGCTTCCGTCAGGTCAGCATTGAAAACGGTCTGCTGTTGCTGAACGGCAAACCGCTGCTGATTCGCGGCACCAACCGCCACGAGCATCATCCGCAGCGCGGCCAGGTGATGGACGAAGAGACTATGCTGCAGGACATTCTGCTGATGAAGCAGCATAACTTTAACGCGGTGCGCTGCTCCCACTACCCGAATCATCCGCGCTGGTACACGCTCTGCGACCGCTACGGCCTGTATGTGGTGGACGAGGCGAATATCGAGACGCACGGCATGACGCCGATGAGCCGGCTGAGTGACGATCCGCGCTGGCTGCCGGCCATGAGCCAGCGCGTAACGCGCATGGTGCAGCGCGATCGCAACCACCCGAGCATTATTATCTGGTCGCTGGGCAATGAGTCCGGCCACGGCGCCAACCACGATGCCCTTTACCGCTGGCTGAAAACGGACGATCCGTCGCGCCCGGTGCAGTATGAGGGCGGCGGCGCGAATACCGCGGCGACCGATATTATTTGCCCAATGTATGCGCGCGTCGATCAGGATCAACCGTTCCCCGTCGCGCCAAAATGGTCGATCAAGAAGTGGCTGTCGATGCCGGGAGAGCAGCGCCCGCTGATTCTCTGTGAATATGCCCACGCTATGGGCAACAGCCTCGGCGGCTACGCGAAATACTGGCAGGCTTTCCGCCAGTATCCGCGACTGCAGGGCGGTTTTGTCTGGGACTGGGTGGATCAGTCCCTGACCAAGTATGACGCCGACGGTACGCCGTGGGCGGCATACGGCGGCGATTTTGGCGATACGCCCAACGATCGCCAGTTCTGCATGAACGGGCTGCTGTTTGCAGACCGCACGCCGCATCCTTCGCTGTATGAGGCCAAACATGCGCAGCAGCTGTTCCAGTTTACGCTGCTGCCGGGTGATGAGCGCCGGATTGAAGTCGTCAGCGAGTATTTGTTCCGCCATAGCGATAACGAAGTGTTGCACTGGTCGATTGCGCAGGACGGCCGGCCGCTGGCCACGGGAGAGGTGGTGCTGGATATCGCTCCTCAGGGCCGTCAGCTGATCACCTTACCGGCCGTGCCGATGCCGGAAGCGGCGGGGCAGCTGTGGCTGACGGTGCACGTGGCGCAGCCGCAGGCGACGGCATGGTCACCGGCCGGGCATATCAGCGCCTGGCAGCAGTGGGCGCTGGAGGAAAAACTCGACGTGCAGCCTGCCGCGTACGCCGACGAGGCTCCGCAGCTGACCAGCAGTGAGACGCATTTTAGTATTGCGTTGGGTGATAAGCGCTGGGAATTCTGCCGCCGGCAGGGCGTACTGATGCAGTACTGGATCGGTGAAGAGGCGCAGCTGCTGAGCCCGCTGCGCGACCAGTTCACCCGCGCGCCGCTGGATAATGACATCGGCGTCAGCGAGGTGACCCGCATCGACCCGAACGCCTGGGTTGAACGCTGGAAGGCCGCCGGCCACTACCGGGCAGAGGCCGCGCTGCTGCAGTGCGAGGCCGAAGCGCTGCCCCGTGCGGTGCTGATCACCACCGCGCATGCCTGGCAGCATCAGGGAGCAACGCTGTTTATCAGCCGCAAAACCTATCGCATCGACGGCCGTGGCGATCTGCAGATTACGGCGGAGGTTGAGGTCGCCAACGGCACGCCGCCGCCGGCGCGCATCGGCCTGAGCTGCCAGCTGTCGCAGCTGGCGCAGCGCGTGAACTGGCTGGGGCTGGGGCCGCACGAGAATTACCCGGACCGCCTGACCGCCGCCTGCTTTGACCGCTGGGAGCAGCCGCTGGAGGCGATGTACACCCCGTACGTCTTCCCGTGCGAAAACGGCCTGCGCTGCGGCACCCGCGAACTGCAATATGGCGCGCACCGCTGGCGTGGCGACTTCCAGTTCAACATCAGCCGTTATAGCCAGCAGCAGCTGATGGAAACCAGCCATCGTCACCTGCTGCAGCCGGAGGCGGGCGTCTGGCTGAATATTGACGGTTTCCATATGGGGATCGGCGGCGACGACTCCTGGAGTCCTTCCGTTGCACCGGAATACCTGCTCAGCGCCGGGCGCTATCGCTACCAGCTGGTCTGGGGTCAAAAATAATAAGCGGGCAGGCCTGGGCCTGCCCATTTTTTTAACTGAGGAAATCCATGATGTATTATTTAAAAAATACTAATTTTTGGATGTTCGGTTTTTTCTTCTTCTTTTACTTTTTTATTATGGGAGCCTATTTCCCATTCTTCCCTATCTGGCTACACGAAATTAATCATATCAGCCAACGGGATACCGGCGTTATTTTTGCCTGTATTTCTCTGTTTTCCCTGCTGTTCCAGCCAGTTTTCGGGCTGCTCTCCGATAAGCTCGGCCTACGTAAACATCTGCTGTGGGTGATCACCGGTATGCTGGTGATGTTTGCCCCGTTCTTTATTTACGTCTTCGGGCCGCTATTACAGTTCAATATCTTACTGGGCTCGATCGTCGGCGGGATTTACCTCGGCTTTATTTACAACGCCGGCGCGCCGGCGATTGAGGCCTATATTGAAAAAGTCAGCCGCCGCAGCAGCTTTGAATTCGGCCGTGCGCGCATGTTTGGCTGCGTGGGCTGGGCGCTGTGCGCTTCGATCGTCGGCATTATGTTTACCATCAACAACGAATTTGTGTTCTGGCTGGGTTCCGGCTGTGCCGTGATTCTGGCGCTGCTGCTGTTCTTTTCACGCACCGATACGCACTCTTCTGCGGTGGTGGCGGACGCCGTGGGCGCCAATCAGAGCGCCTTTAGCCTGAAGCTGGCCCTGGAACTGTTCAAACAGCCGAAGCTGTGGTTCCTCTCGCTGTACGTGGTGGGTGTCTCCTGCACCTACGATGTGTTTGACCAGCAGTTCGCCAACTTTTTCACCTCTTTCTTCGCCTCCGGTGAACAGGGTACCCGGGTGTTCGGCTATGTCACCACGCTGGGCGAGTTGCTGAACGCCACCATCATGTTTTTTGCACCGCTGATCGTCAACCGTATCGGCGGCAAGAATGCGCTGCTGCTGGCGGGCGCCATTATGTCGGTGCGTATTATCGGCTCCTCGTTTGCCACCTCGGCGCTGGAAGTGGTGATCCTGAAAACGTTGCATATGTTTGAGGTGCCGTTCCTGATTGTCGGCTGTTTCAAATATATCACCAGCCAGTTTGAGGTGCGCTTTTCGGCCACCATCTATCTGGTGTGCTTCTGTTTCTTCAAGCAGCTGGCGATGATTTTCATGTCGGTGTTTGCCGGCAATATGTATGAAAGCATCGGCTTCCAGGGCGCGTATCTGGTACTGGGGTTGGTTACGCTGGGCTTTACGCTGATGTCCGTGTTCACCCTCAGCGGAGCCGGGCCGTTTTCTCTGCGCCGTGGTGCCAAAGAGGCGGTGTAACGTTATGTCGGATGGCGCGCGCTTGGTCGCGCGTCTTATCAGAACTTCTGGGAGGGGAGATATCGCGTCAAACGGGCAGTTCCATGCGCTCAATCACATGTTTGGTGAAAAAAATCGGCGAAGAGTCGCTATTCTTGTGGCAGGGAATTTTCCTTGATTGAGATCTCTGACATGCAAGAGCTGTTATCTATCTGGAACTGGCTGCTGGCGACGCCGCTGACGTTTTCCCTGTTGTCGATCGCTTTTCTGCTCTTCGCCGGCTTCGTTTCCTTTGTGGTCTGTAAACTGTTCCTGCTGGGCATTGTCAGACGCTTTATCTTACACACCCATAAATCCGATCCGCTGGATAAAGATATGCGGGTCGCCAGACGGCTGGCCAATATTGTGCCGGTGGTGACGGTTTATTTCCTGTCGCGACTGGTGCAGGGGCTGCCGTCAGGGCTGTTGGAAACCATTCAGGCGATCTGCGGCGTGCTGTTCATTATCCACTCTGCGATGCTGATTAATGAACTGCTGGATATCAGCAACAGCGCCTATATCCGCAAGCACGGCGAAAAATCCCACTCGATCAAAGGCTATGTGCAGATCGGCAAGATCATCGTGTCGTCGATCGCCACCATTTTGGTGATCGCCACGCTGTCCAACAAGTCGCCGGTGATCATTATCTCCAGTCTGGGTGCGGTTGCCGCGGTGCTGATGTTTGTGTTCCAGCATACGTTGATTTCGCTGGTGGCCAATATCCAGCTGTCGTCATCCAATGTGATTCAGCTGGGAGACTGGGTGGAGATGCCGCAGGACAATATCAGCGGCGAGGTGACGGATATCGCGCTGCATACCATCACCATCCGCAACTGGGACAACACCGTTTCCCGGGTGCCGACCAAGAACTTTATTACCGAAACCTATACCAACTGGCAGCCGATGTTCTCCTCGGGCGGTCGGCGTATCAAACGCAGTTTCTTTATCGATCAGTCCAGCATCACCTTTGCCGACAGCGCGCTGCTGGAGCGGTTGAAAACGGTATCGCCGGTGAAATTCGCCGGGCTGAGCGACTACCTCAGCGGAAAGATGGAAACGCTGTCCGACGAACAGCTGATCCACCACGGCATTACCAACCTGGGCCTGTTCCGCAAGTATCTGCTTGAGTATCTGAAGGCGCGTGACGATATCCGCAATGATATGTACCTGGTGGTGCGCCAGCTTAGCCCGACTTCCGAGGGGTTGCCTATCGAGGTGTACTGCTTTACCTCGAAGGTGTTTTGGAGCGAGTACGAAGATACGCAGTCGGAAATTTTCGAATACATGTACGCCACCGCCCGCTATTTCGCGCTGGGTATCTATCAGAAGCCATCGGGTATTGATATGAACAATATGATGCCGAAAAGAACGCGCCACGGCGCGCATTCTCTCCCCGCCGATGCGCCGGCGGGGGAGCATTCAGTTGGCGCTCAGGACATCGAGCGCCGCCTTTAGGCTACGGGTGTTGTTGCCATATCACATGCGATAGACCGCGGGATTAAAAGCCGTAATCGCGCCAGCGGCGGTTTACCTGCTGTTTGATCGTCTCAGGGTAGGAGTGTTCAAAATTGGCGGTGGTGGCGCGCTGTCGCCCGGCGAATGCTTCCGGGAACAGACAGTTGATGATCATTTTACCGCCTCTGCCGGCCTGTTTATCCTCGGCGTCCAGATACGGCACCATGGGAATGCCGGGGCTGTCGCTAAAGTCATGGAAATCACGTTTCGGATGGCTGCGGGTCGCCAGCGCCCAGACCACCTGATTGATATCGGTGATATCGATATCGTTGCCGACCAGGAGAATTTTCGGCACCAGCCAGGCGACGTGCGAGTTGAAAAATTTTTCGGCAATCAGCTGCACCAGGCTGTCGGCGTCGGTGTTCAGCACCGCCAGTTTGTCGATATCCACCGACAGCACCAGCCAGCAGGTGGCGGCCTCATAGGAACACCAGGCCATATCGATCGGCAGTTGCTGCTGGCGGCAGTGTTTCAGCGCTTCGGCGGAAATCATGGTGCCCCACAGCGTGTGGTTTTCTTCCGGCGGCGTACCGGCGACGCAGATTGGCAAAATGGCGCGATCGCGATAGCTCACCGCCTTGACGTGGAACAGCGGCTGCGGCTTACCTTCGGCGAACGCGTAGCCGTGGTACTCGCCCATCGGGCCTTCCATCGCGGTTTGCCCGACGCTGATCTCGCCTTCCACCACGATTTCCGCCGAGGCCGGCACGTACAGATCGTTGGTTTCACATTTGACTACCTCCACCGGCTGGCCGGTCAGCGCACCGATATAGCCCGGTTCGCTGACCCAGGCGGGCAGCGGCATACCGGCGACCGCCATCGCCGCCGGCGGTGCGCCCAGCACCATCGCCCAAGGGGTATTCTTGCCCTGTTCACGCCACATTTGATGGATCATGCCGATATGCTGTTGCGCCATCGCCGGGCCGACCAGCGTGCGCCGATCGTGCAGCATGGCGCGTGCCACGGACCAGCTGTCCCAGCGGCCGTCGGGTGACTGCACCACGTGGAAGCCGTAAGTGGCGAAGTAACGGCCGCCGTCTTCCTGGTGCAGCAGCGGAATGGGAAAGCGGTGCAGATCGACGTCATCGCCCAGCAGCACGTTCTGCTTGCAGGGTGCGTTGCTGACCTGAACCGGCGTAATAGGCGTCCGATCGCCGGCGCTGATAATCGTCTCCAGTATTTCGCGCGGCGTGGCGTTTTTCGGCAGGCCGAAGTGGGCGGCGAGACGGGCATAGCGCTGGCCGTCGCGGCGGCTTAATCCAGCCGGCGCGCCGAGGATCCTGAAGCCGTGCGGGTTATTCTCCAGCGCCTGAAACAGCGGCGCCGGGGCTCCGGTTTCATAAACCTTGCGGGTAATCGCGCCGGCTTCCAGCTCAGGGCTGACGGCGACGTCAATCTCCAGCAGTTCCTGATGCGCGCGCAAGTAGTCGATAAACTGGCGAAAGTCCGTGGCGGCAGGCTGATGGTTCATGTTTTTCTCCTCAATCACAGGTTGTTATCACCCGTCAGACTAGCTGAGAAGAGAGGACGAGTCTGTGCGTAAGGTGGTGGTGGGGCGTATCAGTGCTTGTCGCCGATTTTTTATTGTTCGGTATAAAGGGGCGGACGGATAAACGATAAGCTTTTCGCTTTATAACTTTATGTATCATTTATTTTGTGCATATAAAAAGGGTATGCTTTTGAGATTATTCTTGCTTTTAATTGGGGGTGTTTCTGTTTGTGGCCGGCGGTAGTGGAATGACATTGACTCTTTTTTTTATCGATCCATATAATTAATTTGCGTGAGAGTCATATTTATCTTGGTTATTATTGAAAGTAAATCAAGATATTTTCTTATGCAAACACACTAATATCATTATTAAGGATAACAAAATGAAAAAGATGACCATGATGGAATCTTCCAACATCATCGGCGGTTTCTATAACTGTACAGCGACCACCTTTGAGAAAACCACGGTAGGCGGCGCTGAAGCTTGTACCGCCGTCAGAAACTGCACCAATAAGTTTGGTCAGCCGACGAAAGTCATGTTCTATGTGCCAATGGGCAACTGCTCTGCCACCGCGGCTCCAGCTGCAAAATAATCTGTTTTACCGGGTGCGGCGGACCGCCGCACCCTGGCCGCTTTCGTTCACTTCAATAACGCCATTCTTAGCAATATCACAGCGGGTTGGTATCGGCTTGGCGATTCACCTTGTTGATGTGACCTGATTCCCTCCCTCTACCGGAGGGGTATTATTTTTACCCCCTGATGTTTTATTTGTCTTCAATGCCATCACGTTTTTGAATCTCGCGAGTATTCCATTTAAATAGTCAGCTATATCCCGTTATTCTCTGTTTGCGTTGACAATAATTTACTCTTTCAGCATTAGTGATTAGACTTAATGATGTAGGGGAAGTGCCATCCATATATTTTATCCCTGTAGGGTTGGTGTTTTTCTTATTTGATATATCAATGTAATCATATAAGGATATTACAGTGAAAAAAATGACCATGAAGAACGCTGATAAGGTGATTGGCGGCTATATTCTTTTCTGTAGCATGGAAAAATTTGAATGGGGCGCCGGGGGAAATAGCAACCTCTGTTATTCGGTCGTTGAGTGCCGTAATAAGTATGGTGTACCGAACAAGACGATCAACGTTGTGGCCAGGAACAACTGTCCCGAAAAACCAACGACAACGCCTTAAGCGCTGAGCCTGTCAGTTCGAGATAACTATTAGTAATAACTTCGGGGGCGGTGGTTCTGCCGCACCCGATTTTTTGTCAGTTATGCCGTTTATCTCCGTAGTCTCGCCGCTGTTCGGTGCAAACTTGTGATCGCATCGCTAAATCTCCCTTGTGTTGTTGCGTAAAAGTTAACGAGTGACTATGTTGGCTGAACGATCGACGCCGCTGTTATCTGCGTCACTGCTGATAGCTGGAAGGGGACATTATGGCGGTTACCGTACAGGCCCGGAGTGCCGGTTTTGACGAATGGCTGCAAAGCATCAACGCGGCCTGCGGGCGTTTTCGCGCCACAACGCTGGGGCCGGCGTTCAGCGGCGCGATGCAGGCATACCATACGCATGCGCTGCGGCTGAGCATCGTTGATGCGGCGCAGACGCGGCTGTACCGCACCCGGCGGGAGGTCGCCCAGAGCAATGGCGGCTACTTTTTTACCGTCTTTCAACTGCGCGGCAGCGCCCTGATGGAGCAGGGGGAAAGGCAGGCATGCCTGTCGGCAGGCGATATGACGCTGATTGACGCCGGACGGCCCAGCAATTTCTTGTTCCAGCATGATTCGCAGCAAATCTCGCTGCTTTTGCCGCGTCACTATCTTGAAGAGCCAGCGCGTCGCGGCAAGGTGCCGTGCGCCGTGCGTCTTGACGCCGGGAGTTCGCTGGTCAGATTCAATCATCAGCTGGTGCGCGGCTATATCGACAGCCCGATGCTGGGGGCGGAAGAGAGTGAGGCCATGCTGAACGCGCTGGCCAGCCTGCTGCGCCCGCTGCTGGTCGGCGGGGAAGCGACGGGAGAGGAGGGCGAACGCGGGTTTAATCAGGCGCTACGCTTTATCGATCGCCATATTCAGTCCGAGCGTTTGCGGCCGGAGTGGGTGGCGGAGGAGATCGGCATGTCGCTGCGTACGCTGTACCGGCTGTTTGCCCGCCACGGGCTGGTGGTGGCGCAATATATTAAACAGCGCCGCCTGGAACTGTGCGCGCAGGCGCTGCGCCATGCGCCGGCATGGCAAAAATTATCCCATCTTAGCGATGACTGGGGGTTTCGCGACCACAGCCATTTTTCCACCGCGTTTAAAACGCACTTTGGCATTTCGCCCAGCGAATACCGCAAGCGCTATCAGTAAGCCCCCGGCCGGGCCGGGGGAAGGGCGTTCAGTAGCGGATACAGACAGATTTGCTTTCGGTGTAGGCATCCAGCCAGTCCGGGCCGAAGTCGCGGCCGCTGCCTGACTGCTTAAAGCCGCCGAACGGCATATTGGCGTCAATCAGCGTATGGGTGTTGACCCACACCGTCCCGGCCTGAATGCGCGGCGTATAGGCCATCGCGGTTTGCAGGCTGGTGGTCCACAGGCTGGCGGTCAGGCCGTAATCGGTATCGTTGGCCTTCTGCAGCGCCTCTTCACCGTCAGCCACCCGAATCAGGTTGACCACCGGGCCGAACACCTCTTCGCGCGTCAGGTTGAGGCTGTCGTCCGGGTTGACCACCAGCGTCGGCGGAATATAGAAGCCGTCGCCCGCCGGGCCGCTGGCGCCGCCGATCAGCTCGGCGCGCTTGTTTCTGGCGTCTTCCAGATAGGCGGCGACTTTGTCGCGGTGCGCGCGGGAAACCAGCGGGTTGATCTGCGCCGCCGGATCCATCCCCGGCCCGACGCTGAGGGATTTCACCGCCTGCTCAAAGCCGGCGACCAGTTGGTCGTAGATCGGCGCTTCAATATAGATCCGCGAGCTGGCGGCGCACACCTGGCCCTGATTCAGGAAGCTGCCCATCATCAGACCCTCAACCACCTGCGGGATATCGGCGTCTTTCAGCACGATGGCCGGGTTCTTGCCGCCCAGTTCCAGCGTCACGCGCGTCAGCCGGTCAGCGGCGGCGCGGGCGATGCCCTTGCCGACGGCGGTCGAGCCGGTAAAGCTGACTTTGGCGACCAGCGGATGTTCGGTCAGCGCTTTGCCGCAGACGGCACCGCTGCCGGTCACCACGTTGAATACCCCCGGCGGCACGCCGGCTTCGCTGGCCAGTTCAGCCATCCGCAGCAGGGTCAGCGGCGTGGTTTCCGACGGTTTAATCACGATTGAACAGCCGGCGGCCAGAGCCGGCATCACTTTCCAGATGCCGATCATCAGCGGGAAGTTCCACGGCACGATGCCGGCCACCACGCCGATCGGCTCTTTGCGGATATATACCTGGTAGTTGGCGCCCGGCGGCATCGGAATGGAAACGTCCAGCGTCTGGCCGGTGATTTTGGTGCTCAGCCCGGCGGCATAGCGCATCCAGTTCAGGGTGCAGCCCACTTCGAACGCGCGGGAGATATTGATGGATTTGCCCTGTTCCAGCGTTTCCAGCTGCGCCAACTCTTCGGCGTGCTGCTCTACCAGATCGGCATAGCGCAGCAAAATACGTTCACGCTCGGCCGGCAGGCGCCGTGACCAGACGCCGTCGCTGAACGCCCGATGAGCGGATTGCACCGCGCGGGCGACATCGTCCGCACTGGCGTCGGCGCTGGTGGCGATCTGTTTGCCGTCGGCGGGGTTATAGACCGGCAGCCGCGTCGCAGACTGCGAGCTCTGCCACTGTCCATCGATATACAAGCCGTGCTGACGTTCAAGAAAGCGCAACACGTTGTCCATCACTGCTACGGTAGTATCAGGCATATGCCCTCCTGTCATACGAAGAGATCGATCGGGAAAAACTTCACCGACTTAGAATAATCGCGATGGCGGGAGGAAAATTTGCTCTGTCTGACATTCGGTTTGTCCGCCGTGACAAAATGACGGCGGCATACCGGGGCGTTAAGGCGCCCCGGTTTTGGCGCGGTTCAGGAGCTGAGCGTCGCCAGGCGGGTGGCAAAGCCGAGGAACAGCAGGCCGATCAGGCCGTTGCCCAGTTTGGCCAGCCGTTTTTTATGGCTGAAGAAGTGCGCCAGCATGCTGCCGGCAAAGATCAGCGTGCTCATATAGATAAAGCTGACCGATTCCAGAATCAGCGCCAGAATGGTGTAAGACAGGCCGGTATGCGCGTAGTTGAAGTCGATAAACTGCACGAAGAAAGATACGTAAAACAAAATCGCCTTGGGGTTGGTCAGGCTGAGCGTCAGCGACTTGCGCAGAATGCTGTGGCTGTCTTCCAGCGTCTGGTGTTCCGGCAGATTTTTTTGCACAAAGTTGGCGTAGAGGATCTTCACGCCGAGGAACAGCAGATAAATTGCCCCCAGATAACGCACCAGCGTAAACAGCAGCGGCGTAGTGCGGATCAGCGTGGCTACGCCGATATAGGCGCAAAAAATCAAAATAGCGTCGCCGATAAATACGCCGAGGGCGGCGGTGTAACCGGCGCGGATGCCGCGGGAGATGCCGGTTTTCAGTACGAACAGGGTATTAGGGCCGGGCAGCACGATAATAAATATCACCCCGGCCAGATAGGTCCATAAATTCAGGACGCCGAAACTTTCTAACACGATAACCTCTCAAAATGCCTGGCCGCATCTGCGCGTTGATCGTCGCGAAGCAGCGCGGCGTGCGGCGTAATCCCTGGCCCGTCTTTTGGCCGGGCGCGATCCTAACGCCGCGCGCCGAGATTGGCAACGCGATTCCCGCTTCGGCGTGCAGATAATCGGCCCTTGCGGGCGGTCGTCAGAGTGCGGACGGCTTGCGCGCCAGCAGCGTGGCGAAGCGCAGCTTGATGCGGTTGCCGTTGGCGTCGGTTTTATGCAGTTCGCCGACGTCTTCGTTGTATTTCACTATCTGCCAGTCCTGATAGTATTTTTTCAGTTCATCGGGCTTAAAGGCGAAGGGGAACGGCAGCGGGCAGGGGAAATCCGGCGTATCCATCGCGGCGACGATCAGGTTATGGCCGCCGCTGACGGTGCTGGCCTGCATATCCTGGATGATTGACGGGATCGCCGCAGGCTGCAGAAACATCATGACTACCGTCGAGAGAATAAAATCATAGTCGCCGTGGAAACGCAGGTTGTTCAGATCCTGCTCGGCGGCCCGGATCGCGCTCAGCCCTTCGGCGTCGATAATGCGGTTCAGCTCGGCGATTGCCACGGCGTTTTTATCCCAGGCGGTGACGTCAAAGCCCTTCAACGCCAGATACAGCGCGTTGCGCCCGCCGCCGCAGCCCAGATCCAGCGCCTTGCCGGCGGGCAGTCGCCCGGCGGCGGCAATCACTTCCGAGTGGGTGCGGGTTAAGCCATATTTCTGATGAAAGTAGTCTTCCGGCTGAATGTCTGCGGACATGGTGTGCTCCTTGTTCGGGTTGAGTTTTAAATTGCATGTAAAATACACCTTATTGAGCCGGCTTGCCATCGCAGAATCGGTACGGCGGATTTTCCCGCGTGGGGCTGGATCATCCGGCGCGGCTGGGATAACGTCTTGGGCGCACATACCTTAACGATCAGGGAAAAGATGCCTAACTATCGAACATTTACCGGTCGCGCGCTGACGCTGACCGCGCTGCTGGTGTTGGCCGGCTGTACCAGCAAAATCACGCCGCAGGCGCCAAGCCGCACTCCGGCGGAGGTGAAGGCACAGGTGGTCAAACTGATGCCGGCCAACGCGCAGAACAAGCAGGGATGGGCCGGCGACATTAGCGCAGCCTTTGCCGCCCAGGGGCTCGACGCCAGCGATGAAAACCTGTGCGCCGTGCTGGCGGTGACCGAGCAGGAGTCCACCTTCCATGCCGACCCGCAGGTGCCGGGGCTGTCGAAAATCGCCTGGCAGGAGATCGACCGCCGGGCCGATAAGCTGCATATCCCGCATTTTGTGGTGCGCACCGCGCTGCTGCTCAAGTCATCCAACGGCAAAAGCTACAGCGAGCGTCTGGACAAGGTGCGCAGTGAAAAAGAGCTGAGCGCCATCTTCGACGACTTTATCGATATGGTGCCGATGGGGCAGCGCCTGTTCGGCAATCTCAATCCGGTGCATACCGGCGGGCCGATGCAGGTCAGCATCGCTTTTGCCGAGGCGCATGCCAAAGGCTACCCGTACTCGGTCGACGGCTCTATTCGTCGCGAAGTGTTCAGCCGCCGCGGCGGCATGTATTTCGGCATTATGCACCTGCTGGATTATCCGGCCAATTACAGCCGCTCGCTGTACCGCTTCGCCGACTTTAACGCCGGCTGGTACGCCAGCCGCAACGCCGCTTTCCAGAGCGCGGTCAGCCAGGTCAGCGGCATTCCGCTGGCGCTGGACGGCGATTTGATTATTTATGGCAGTGATAAGCCGGGCACCACCGAACTGGCGGTACGCACGCTGGCGAAGCGGCTGGATATCAGTCATTCCGCCATTCGTCGTGCGCTGGAGAAAGGGGATACGCTGGAGTTTGAAGACACCGATCTGTATCAGCAGGTGTTTGCGCTGGCGGAAAACACCGCCGGAAAAAAACTGCCGCGTGAAATGCTGCCGGGCATCACCCTGGAAAGCCCGAAAATCACCCGTAAGCTGACCACCGCCTGGTTCGCCAAACGGGTGGACGAGCGTCGTCAGCGCTGTATGACGCGCGCCCGTTAAGACGGCATGCGGCCGGCGGGGCGAAGCCTTACGCCGGCCGCAGAGGCGGTTATGCGCTGCGGCGCGGGTTGGTCAGGCCGAAGTTAAAGCTGTTGCAGCGGTTGCAGAACTCTTTCATCACCGGCGGCGTATCCATCATCGGCAGTTTTACCTCGATAAACGCCAGCGTCTCCTGACGCGAGGTGTGTTCCAGCGCCAGTTCTAACTGCTGGCTGGTTGCTACCGCCGCGCAGAACGGCCGCGCCTGGGTATTAAGCACCGCCGGCAGTTTGGCGTAGTCCCACGGGCCGATATCGTTGTAGGACGAATTTTCCCCCAGAATGTAGCGCTCGATGGTGTAGCCGTCGTTATTAATCAGAAAGATGATCGGTTTCTGCTCATAGCGCAGCAGGGTCGAGACTTCTTGCGCGGTCAGCTGGAAGGAGCCGTCGCCGATAAACAGCATATGGCGTCGCTGCGGCGCCGCCATCAGCGTGCCGAGCAGCGCCGGCAGGGTGTAGCCGATCGAGCCCCAGATCGGCTGGTTAACCACTTTTACCCCATCCGGCATCCGCATGCCGCCGACGGCCGCGCCCGAGGTGCCGTTTTCCACCACCAGTACGTCATCCTCACGAATAAAGCGGCTCATTCGCTGCCAGAAATAGGCCTGATCGAGCGGCGAGTCGCTCGGCGCGGCCAACTGGGCGTGCGGGTTAGGCAGCGTTGCCATCGGCGCGGCGTGTGGCCGATCGTCGGCGTCGAGCAGCGCCTGCAGTAAATCAGCGGTCGCCACCGCCGGGTAGGCGGTGTTATCCAGTTTCAGCGAGTAGGGCTGGATATCAACCTGCGCCGCGGCCGGGATTTGGTGGGAGAAATAGCCGGTGGTGGAATCCACCAGACGTACGCCAAAGCTCAGCACGCAGTCGGATTTGGCCATCAGTTCAAACAGCTCCGGACGCGACAGGTTGCCGCTGTAGCCCCCCATCCAGCCGGCGGTCGTCTCCGGAATAATGCATTTGGCGGTTGGCATATTGGTCAGCGCAATGCCGAAGCGTTGCGCCACGGCGATAGTCAGTTGCTGCAGCTGATAGCGGTCAACCATTTGATCGACCAGCATCAGCGGATGTTTGGCGCTGCGCAGCCGCTGCAGCAGCGCCTTGGCGGCCAGCTGCAGGTTGTGCGGATCGCTGGCGGGCAGCTGCGGCGCGGCAACCGGCCCGGCGATATCGATCTGCACCTCGCAGATATCTGACGGCAGCTGCAGATAGACCGGTTTTTTCTCCGTCCAGGCGGCGGCAATCACCCGTGGAATTTCTCTGGCGGCGTTTTCCGGCGTAATCAGCGCCTGGGCGACGGTAAACTGTTTAAAGCAGTTCATCACGTTGTCGAAGTTGCCGTCCGCCAGCGAATGGTGCAGCAGGGCGTGATCTTTCATCGCGTGCAGCGGCGGGGTGCCGGCCAGACAGATCACCGGCGACGACTCGGCATAGGCGCCGGCAATGCCGGACAGCGCGGCCAGATCGCCGACGCCGTAGGTGGTAATCAGCGCGCCGGCGCCGTTGAGACGGGCATAGCCGTCGGCGGCGTAAGAGGCGTTCAGCTCGTTGCAGTTGCCGACAAACTGCACGCTATCGTCATGCTCAATCATTTCCAGCAGCGACAGATTATAATCGCCGGGCACGCCGTAGATATGTTCAATATTCAGGGTGCGAAGTTGTTGCAGGATAAATTGTCCGATAGTGATTTTCATCTCTAGCTCCGAATTCATTGTCTTTTTTGTTTCAGGTAGAAATCAGCAAGCGTGGCTGCTGGCGATGTTGTATTTGTCGGTGTACAGAGGTCGCGAGGCGTTAATGGCATTGCGTCCGTTGCTATAACAGTTATGTAAACACGGGCGGGCTTCAAGACAACGGCGGCTGGCGTCGTATGCCGGAAATGTATGGGGAGCTTTACGTATGAAACTATCTGAAAACGATAAATTGGCAGGCTGATAATGTGCGTCGGGTATTTTTCAGCGGCGAAAGGATGAAGGAAAAATAGTGCGGATGATGCCGGGCGGCGTATTGGCAAGGAGGGGGCAGAATAGCCGGTACTTTTACCGGTATGCATTTTTCTGGCGTGGATGAGGGGCCGGTAGGCCGACGGAGATTAACGCCGGTACAGCGGCAGACGGCCGTGAAACGACGGAATATCAATAATTAACCGTGTTAACCGTTTTTTAAACACAACTTGTCACAAATAATTTACATCCAATTGACTGCGCTGCGGTGGGGAAATGTGTGCGACAGTTAACAATTACCGCGACAGGTCAGGCCGCCGGTGCCGCGTGCGATCACATTCTGATTTTTGGGCGGGGTAAATATTTTTTCACGGCGCTGCCGGCGCTATTTTCGTCGAGGTCTTACCGGGTTCTGGTCGGGTAAAAACGAAATGTCGATATTCAGCGGCTAAACTTAACGAAAAGACAACGAACAGCGGTTTACGGCGGGAAAGTGTTGCCCTGGCTTGATCTTGCAGATGCAATCGGTAAGAATCCCCGGCCGTAATTTGTACAGGAGTTATTTTATGTTGTTGAAACGGACATGCATTGCCGGCTGTATGGCGTTGATATTTCCTGCACTGCCTTCTTTGGCTGAGGTTAGTTCAGAAAATAGCACTGCCGCACCGGCGGAGAAACCGGGCCTGTGGCAGCGCTTTACGGACAACGTTGCGGAAACCTGGAACAATTCGCCGAACCACGATCTCTATATTCCGGCGATCACCTGGCACAACCGCTGGACGTACGACGATGAACATATCGACAAGTACAACGAGCGGCCCTGGGGCGCCGGCTACGGCATTTCGCGCTTCGATCAGGACGGCGACTGGCACGGCATTTATATCATGGCGTTTAAAGACTCCTTTAATAAATGGGAGCCGATCGGCGGCTACGCCTATGAGAAAATCTGGCGTCCGCTGGATGATAAGGATTTCCGCCTGGGGCTGGGCTTCACCGCCAGCGTGACCGCCCGCGACAACTGGAACTATATCCCGATCCCTGCGCCGCTGCCGCTGGCGTCGGTCGGTTATAAAAAACTGACGTTTCAGGCGACCTATATTCCCGGTACCTACAATAACGGCAACGTGTTCTTCGCCTGGCTGCGCTGGCAGTTTTAAGCCGCCGCAGTTTGCTCATAATCCTAAAAATTCTGCGGCGAACAGTTAAATGGAACTTGTCGACTCGCACAGCGTCCGAAAGTATGTTCCGGCGATATCGCCGTTTACCGTAGAGAAGACAGGAGTTTGAACACTATGAATAATAAGCATCGTGCATTGTTGGCGCTGGCATTGGCCACCTCGTTAAGCGCCGGCGCGGCGCAGGCCGGTTTAATGGATTCCGTCAGCAACGCCGCCGGCGAGCTGAGCAAATCCGGCGGTGAAAGCGGCGGTACGTCGCTGTCGACCCTGACCGGTCTGCTGAACGGCGGCGACAAGGCGCTGAGCTCCGGCAGCATGACCAACGCGGCCGGTATCCTGCAGTACTGCGTGAAAAACAATGTCCTTTCGGAAAGCGGCGCGGCGGATGTGAAAGACAAACTGCTGGGGAAACTGGGCATCAGCAGCGAGTCTGACGCCAAAAGCGAAGACTACCAGCAGGGGCTGGGCGGCCTGCTGCAAACCGGCGAAGGCAAGAGCCTGGATCTGAACAACCTCGGCACCTCGCAGATCACCGAAAAAGTGAAGCAGAAAGCCTGCGATCTGGTGTTGAAACAGGGCAAATCCTTTATTTCTTAAGCACCTGCTATTATCTGACGCTGCGGGGCGTGATGCGCCGCAGCGTTGTTGTTTCTACCCCTCGCGCGTGACTTACGGCGCGGGCCGGATCACAGTGAAATCATGAAAAAAACGTTGTTGCTTTCCCTGCTCGCAGGCGCAGCGCTGCTGCAAGGATGTCAGATGAAAACCAATAATGATGCGCCGCCGCCGCCACGAACCATCGGCATGGCGAATCCGGCCGATGTTTACTGCACGGAGATTGGCGGCAAACTGAACGCCAAAGAGAATGAGCACGGCCAGTATTCCACCTGTACGCTGCCAAGCGGTGAAGAAATTGAGAGCTGGCAGCTGTTCCGCCGTGACCATCCGGTGAAAAAATAGCGCGCCGGCGCGCTTAAAACTGACCGGCGTCGATGGCCTGAAATTGTACTTTGCCATGACTGTGCAGGCTGATGGGCAGCCGCCAGTTGTGGTCGCTGGCCAGCGCAAAGGGCTGTGAACGGTAGCTGCAGCCGCTTTGGATATCTTTCACTTTCATCACATAGCGTTCCGCCGCGGTGGTCTGGATACTGAAACTGGCGGCGGCGGGAATAAACAGGTCGGCAACGCGCTGCGGGTTTTCCGCACTCGCCAGCTTTACCCGCACGGCGAAGGCGTTATGCTGATTATCCAGCGTGATGCGCTGCGTCCGGCCGCGTTCCTGTGCGTCGGGCTGCCGTAAATAGCCGGCGGAATCCGGCCAGGGGCTGCCCTGGTTGTCTTGCAGCGGCCCGCCGCACTGCCCGCGCGCCTCGCGCGGCGGCACTTCGCGCTGAATATCATAGTGGGGCTGCGCGGTCGGGGAGAGCGGCTCGGCCTGCGGGTCGGTGCGCAGATAGCGCTTCACGGCGATGACGCCGAGCGCCACCAGCATAAAAAAGATAAAGGTCGTCAGACGGCGGCTGAATATCATGCCAAACAGCCTGCCGGGTAATTGAAACAGCCACCTTGCGATTCTCAGTAACATAGTTTTCCTTTAGCGCCCAAACCGTTACGTCTGCGGTAACGTTGTTATTGCACAGTATAGCCAACATCCTGCCGGAGATTACTCTTCTTCCAGCGCGGCGAACTGCTGGCCGAGATAATCCAGCAGCAGCCGCACCGCCGGCAGCAGGCCGCGGCGGGACGGGTAGACCGCATGCACGATGCCGCCTTCGGGGTGCCAGTCAGGCAGCAGCGGGGTTAAATCGCCGCGCAGCATTTCATCGTGCATCATCATGCGCGGCAGTTGCACAATGCCGGCGCCGGCGATCGCCGCTTTACGCAGCATCAGCATATCGTCGCTGACCAGGCGCGGATGGTGCTCCCAGCGGAAGGTTTTTTCCTGCGGGTCGTACAGCGTCCACTGATGTTGCGCGCGCGCCGGGCCGAGATCGAGCGTCGGGTAGCGCTCCAGATCCTCCGGCTGCCGCACTTCGCCCAAGGCGCGCACCAGCGCCGGGCTGGCGGCGATGCACCAGCGACGGGTCGCCAGTACTTTCAGCACCAGATCGCTGTCTTCCAGCGGCGGCGGGCGTACGCGGATGGCCAGATCCAGCCCTTCGCCCACCACGTCTACCCGCCGGTTGGTGGCCTCAAGATGCAGCGTGACCTGCGGATAATCCGCCATAAAGGCGGCCAGCATATCGCCAACGCGGGTATGCAGAATCGCCACCGGACAGCTCATGCGCACCGTGCCGCAAGGCTCGGCGCGGGTTTGTTCGATCGCCTGCTGCGCCGCTTCGGCCTCTACCAGCATCGCCTTGCAGTGGCGGTAATAGCTCTGGCCGACCTCGGTGACCGAGAAGCGACGCGTTGAGCGCTGCAGCAGCCGCACGCCGAGCCGCTCTTCCAGCAGCGCCACCCGGCGGCTGAGCTTGGATTTGGGGATGCCGAGCGCCCGGCCGGCCGGGGCAAATCCCCGGTGATCCACCACGCTGGCGAAAAAGAACAGATCGTTTAAATCAACCAACGCTGTCGCTCCATTGTTCTACTGGTAGAACGCTGAGTGTATATCTTGCCGACTACCTGAGCAATTCAGAGTGAATTACACTGCCGTCATCGAGTAGGGCCGTAGGGTCCGCAACCGGAGAGAAATGATGAAAAAGATCCTTGGCGTGTATGACAGCCCGCAGGCGCACTGGGTCGGCAACGGTTTTCTGGTCAACTCCCTGTTCTCATATAACGAGCTGGGGGCGGAAATGAGCCCGTTCCTGCTGTTGGATCATGCGGCGCCGACCAAGTTTCGTGAAACCACCGGGCGGCGCGGCGTCGGCCAGCATCCGCACCGTGGGTTTGAAACCGTAACCATCGTCTATCAGGGGGAAGTGGAACACCGCGACTCCACCGGCGGCGGCGGCGTGATTGGCCCCGGCGATGTACAGTGGATGACGGCGGCTTCCGGCATTCTGCATGAAGAGTTTCATTCTACGGCGTTTTCCCGCCGCGGCGGCACCGTAGAGATGGTGCAACTGTGGGTGAACCTGCCGGCCAAAGACAAAATGGCGGCGCCGGGTTACCAAACGCTGCTGAATCAGGCGATTCCGCAGGTTCCGCTGGCGGACGGTGCCGGCCAGGTACGGGTGATTGCCGGTAACTTTGACGGTCACGCCGGCCCGGCGCGCACCTTCAGCCCGCTGAACGTCTGGGATATGAAGCTGAATGCCGGCCATCGCACGGAGCTGACGGTGACCGAGGGCCATACGCTGGCGCTGGTGATCCTGCACGGTGCGGTGCTGGTCAATGATGAGCAGATCGTGCGTGAAACCCAGATGGTGCGGTTGGATCGCGCCGGCGACAGCATCACCGTTGAAGCCAACAACGACGTGAGCCTGCTGGTGCTCAGCGGGGAGCCGATCGATGAGCCGATCGTCGGTTACGGCCCGTTTGTGATGAACAGCGAAGCGGAGATCCAGCAGGCGTTTCATGATTTCAACAGCGGCGAGTTTGGTGTGATGCCGCCGGTGGAAGCGCAGTTGGAACGCTGAACAATTCTGCCATCTACTCTTATTGCCGGTCAGTACATGCTGACCGGCATTTTTATCGGGGCGGCAGGCATTTTCCTTACGTAATCCTGCGTGATGTAAGCAAATGGCAGCATGGTGAAAAGGTAGCGAAAAGCCGCTTTCTCAGCGTATTGGCGCGGAGTAGGTTAGGGGCGTTCCCGTTCAATAAGGAGTGATATGATGAAAATGCGATTGAAAGCTCTGGCGCTGCCGGCGCTGGCCGCCGCGGTGTTGTTCAGCAGCAGCGCGATATCGGCACCGACGGCCAAAGAGGCGCCTGCACCGCAGATGGCGGGGAAAGAGCGCCCGCCGTTCCCGGGGCCGCATCCGATGCCTAAGCCCGGCTTCTGCCACGGCGGCGAGCTGTTTTGCGCCTCATCGCTGAGCGACAACCCGACGGAAACCATCAATAAGCTGACCTCGGTGATCCCGGCGGGCAAGGCCAAGCGCTATGAAGTACGGGTGTCGGTGGTTGAGCTGCCGGCTCAGCCGCCGGTGCCGCCTGCGTCTTAATGGGGGTATGCCGGCCGAAATGAGCCGGCCGGCTTACCGCAGGCGGCGCTGGTTTACGCTTCTTTACGTAGGAGCTGCTTGAAATTGCAGCAATTGATCCCCATATAATACCTATTCGACGATAAAAGGAGAGGCATATGGGAATCAGTGAAGAAGAATATATTCGTCGCCAAAGTCGGGAGAAACACGCCGTCGGTAATATGGCGAAGTGGGTAGCGATTGTTTCGGCGGTATATTTTGTTTTGATGGTCTTCTACGGTCATCCGACCGGCGTACTGGCCATGTCCGGCGTCATGTTTCTGGTGTCCACCACCACTTGGCTGAAGAAGCGCCAGAAAGTAAAGTCCTACCGTCGCGCGCTGGCGCGTATCGAAACGGACGAAGTCCCGCAGTAATCCCCGTACCGGCAGGGCGTCAGCCGTGCCCCGGCAACCAGCCGGATGCGTTCCTTGTCACGGACAATAAAAATGCCAGACAGGCGGCGCTGGCTGGCATTGCGAGCGGCGTTAATCGTTAAAGAAATGAATCATCATCATTGCCGAAGCCGTCATCGTCGGCGAAATCATCGCTCTGATAATCGGCATTCTGCCAGCCGCTGTCCTGCGACAGGAAGCTGCCGTCACCGTTGTTAAAGGTGTCGAGATTATTGGACGCATCAAACTCACGCATCGCGCTATCATCCTGCAGCGCAGCGTTCTGCGCGTCGTCGGCGGGCGTTTCATTAATGATATTCACAATCTCTTCCGGCTGGGTATGGCGGAACATACCGGTCAGCATATCCGCCAGCATGACGCCGCCGGCAACCCCTGCGGCAGTCTGCAGCGCGCCGCCGAGGAAACTGCCGGCGCGTGACGGCACCGCTTGCTGCTGTTGCGGCGCATAGCCGCCCTGCGGCTGATTATTCCACGCGGCGTTGTTCTGCTGACGCGCCTGGGCCTGAGCCTGCGGGCTGGGGGCGCTGCGGCCGGTACCGCCGCCAAACAGCCCGGCGAGAAATCCGCCGCTGCTTTGCTGGCCGGCGCCGTTCTGCTGCAGCTGCGTGACTTGGCCTTCCAGCTCTTTGACCCGCTGATCCAACTGCTTCAGCGCGGCTTCCTGAATAATGATCGCCTGCGCCATATAGTAAGGCGCGGCGGGCTGTTCGCTCAGATGCCGGTTAATTTGCTGTTCTGCCTGAGCATCCCGTTGTCCCGTTTTGGTTTCAGCCTCTTTTAAGCGGCCGAACAGGCCATCGATAAGGCGTTGTTCTTCTGATTGCATTGGATGACTCCAGGAAAATAAAGATTGATCGCTGTCACGTTAGCCGGTTTACCGGCGGCAATAAATAGCGCGTCAGTAAAGCTGGCTGCAAATTTGTTACCAATTACGGCAAGGGCATCAGCATCACCAGCTTCAGCGCGCTGCTTTCCGCCGGGTGCAGGGTCAGCTGCTGGTAGCGCATCTGGCCCTGCTCGGCATGGCGAAAACGACGCTCCCCGCCGGCGCGCGCCATCACGTCGTGCTGTTGCCACCAATGGTTAAAATCTTCGCTGTGGTGCGTCATCTGGCGCACGAAAGCGCGCATGGTTTCGCTGCTCTGATGATGGCTGGTTTCTGCGCGGAACTCGGCTACCACGCGGCGGGCGCGATCCGGCCAGTCATCGACCAGCGTTTTTGCCAGCGGATGGAAAAACATAAAGTGCAGCAGATTAGGCTGGGCCTCCTCGCCCAGCCAGCCGGCAAACAGCGCTTCCGCCTGGGCGTTCCAGGCCAGCATATTCCAGGTGATGTCCAGCAGATAACAGGGCACCGTTACCGCCTGTACGCTGTGCAAAATCAGTTGATTGACGCCGTCCTGTTGCGGCGTCTGTTGCGGGTCGGCCACGCGCGCCAGGGTAAACAGGTAGTGACGTTCCGCATTGCCGAGGCGCAGCGCCTTGGCGATGCGCGCCAGCGTGTGCGGTGAAATCGACACTTCTCGCCCCTGCTCTATCCAGGTATACCAGGTGGCGCTGATGCCGCTGATTTGCGCCAGCTCTTCCCGACGCAGGCCGCTGGTGCGGCGGCGCGGCGAACTGGGCAGGCCGATCATTTCCGGCGTGATGCGTTCCCGGTGGGCGCGCAGGAATGCGCCCAGGGCCTTCGGGCCGGACAGAGCTTCTGATGTTGAGGTCATAGCATGGTACCTTCTTATACCAGGATAACTGCTTATATTGTACCCGTATAGTAAGCAGATTATAGTCGCTGGCAGTGATTCACAACCCGTCAGGAGCCGCTATGAACAGCAATAACCACAACGATGCCGTCGACCGTCAGTTTGGCGCACAGGCCAACGCCTATTTAACCAGCGCGGTGCACGCGCAGGGCAATGATTTACAACGTCTGGGCCGGCTGCTGGCGGCGCACCCGCAGGCGCGGGTGCTGGATCTGGGATGCGGCGCCGGGCATGCCAGCTTTACGGCCGCCGCGCAGGTGTCGCAGGTCGTGGCCTACGATTTGTCGGCGCAGATGCTGGCGGTGGTTGCGCAGGCGGCACAGGAGCGGGGGCTGAGCAATATTCAGACGCAGCAGGGCGTGGCGGAGTCGCTGCCCTTTGCCGACGGCGACTTTGATCTGGTGATCAGCCGCTATTCGGCACACCACTGGCATGATGTCGGGCAGGCGCTGCGTGAAGTCAAACGGGTGCTGAAGCCGGGCGGCAAGGCGATCCTGATGGATGTGGTCTCGCCGGGGCATCCTTTGCTGGATATTTATCTGCAGACCGTTGAGGTGCTGCGCGATACTTCGCACGTGCGCAACTATGCGCCGGGTGAGTGGTTAAGCATGCTGACGGCGGCGGGGTTGCGGGCGGAAGAGGTGACCAGCGACCGCCTGCCGCTGGAGTTCAGCAGCTGGGTGGCGCGGATGCGCACGCCGGAGACGCTGGTGGCCGCCATCCGGGAGTTTCAGCGGCAGGTGTCCGACGAGGTGGTCAGCCATTTCGCCATTCAGCCGGACGGAACCTTTACCAGCGATATTATGATGCTGGTGGCGCGGCGCGGTTAAAAAAATAAGGCTGCCGGTGACGGCAGCCTTACGCGTATTTGCTATTTATACCCTCAATAATTCGAGTTGCAGGAAGGCGGAAAGGGAAGGAGTCCCGATGCGTTGACTCAGGTCAGTGATTCGGGTGACTGAGCGCCGCCAACGCACCTGCAGCTTGAAGTAGGACGGGTATACACCGACCGGGTTAACGCGGTGCCTATTGTTTATCTTCCAGCAGGCAGCGGTAAATCAGGCCGCCGATGATGCCGCCGACCAGCGGTACCAGCCAGAAGATCCACAGCTGTTCCAGCGCCCAGGTACCCTGGAAAATCGCGACGCCGGTACTGCGCGCCGGGTTGACCGAGGTATTGGTGACCGGAATGCTGATTAAGTGAATCAGGGTCAGCGCCAGACCGATAGCCAGCGGCGCAAAGCCTGCCGGGGCGCGTTTGTCTGTGGCGCCGTGAATAATAATCAGGAAGAAAGCGGTTAATAATAATTCAATAACGATCGCCGCCTGCAGTGAATAACCGCCCGGCGAATGTTCGCCGAAGCCATTGGAGGCGAAACCGCTGGCGGTAGCATCAAAGCCGGCTTTACCGCTGGCAATGGTATACAGCGCTGCGGCGGCGACAATGGCGCCGATAACTTGCGCAATGATATACGGGATAACGTCTTTTGCCGGAAAACGACCGCCGGCAAATAAGCCTACGGTTACCGCCGGGTTAAAGTGTCCGCCGGAAATATGGCCAACGGCGTAAGCCATGGTGACAACGGTTAAACCAAATGCCAGTGCCACGCCGGCAAAACCAATGCCTAATTCAGGAAAGGCCGCAGCTAATACGGCGCTGCCGCAACCGCCAAACACCAACCAAAATGTGCCAAAAAATTCGGCAAAGAATCGCTTTAACATAGACTCCATCCTATCGGGATAGCTAACGGGTGTTAGCATTAAAAACTATAGAACACCTTTTTAATTTGTCGCGGACGTTTTGACCATTTTCTTTATGGGCATATAAAACGCGAGCGCTATTAAATCTCCGGCGTATGGTTTTGTCCATGCAAAAAATAGGTTTTCGGCCATTAACCTGTATTTGCCATGCTTTGCGATGGGAAATGTTCAGATTATTCCCTATGCCTGATGATTAAATCTCCCGGGCAGCGACAGGCCGCGGGATAAAAATCGTATTGTGGAAAGCAGATCAATACATCAGGCAAATTGAATTGGCAGAATAGGCGCCAGCAAATAAAAAAATGACGGAGATAATAATATGTATAAAAAGGGTGACGTTTTTTACCACATCGGCCTGAAGGAAGGTGACGTCGGGCGTTATGTGCTGCTGCCGGGGGACCCGTTCAGAACCGATATCATTGCGCAGAGCCTGGACAACCCGCGGCTGGTGGCTCACCAGCGCGAGCATAAAACCTGGACGGGGACGTTAAACGGCGAGAAAGTGTCGGTCACCTCGACCGGCATGGGCTGTCCGTCGACGGCCATCGCCGTCGAAGAGCTGATTGCCGCCGGTGCGGATACTTTTATTCGCGTCGGCACCGCCGGCCGCGTGGCCGCGCCGGCGCATGACGGCGGCGTGTCCGGTACCATCGTCACAGCGGCGATCCGTGATGAAGGCACCACAACGCAGTATTTACCGATTGAATACCCGGCGGTCGCCGACCGGCGGGTGGTGCAGGCGCTGGCCGAGGCGGCGGACACGCTGGGCTATCGCTTCCTGGAAGGCATTACGCACTCGAAAGACTCGTTCTATACCCAGGTGTTCCCTGATGCGGTGCCGGCGGGCGAGCTGTGGCAGGCGCGGCAGAAAATCTGGCAGCGCTCCAACGTGATGTGCTCCGAGATGGAGTCGGCGGCGATTTTTGTTATCTCCTCGATTCGCGGCTGCCGCGCGTCCGGCGTGATGGCCTTCTCCGATGCGCCGGATCAGGCCGCCGAGGTGGCGAAGGCGATCGACACCGCCTGTGAAGCGATTAAGATCCTGATCGCGATGGATAAACAGAGCGGGAAATAACGCGGCGATATACTGCGTTCTGGTCAGCGCCGGTAACGTCGGCGCTTTCGTCGGCATCGGCACAACCATGCGGCTTTAGGAATAGTCGCTGTTTTATTTACGTTATGACCGGGCTATGTTGTGTATTCAGCAGCGCAGGCTGCGCGTGTCCGTTTATCTCCTGCTACAGATTCTCCTTAATCCTCTCACAATGATTGATCTTCTTTACATTGCATGACGTCCGTTTTCATGGGCCGGCAGATAATTAACGTTGCGACGAATTAAATAACCAAGAAGCAACAGGAGCCACCATGAAACGCTTTTATTCTTACCTCACCGCCGCGCTGCTGGCCGGCGCTTCGTTTTCCACCTTTGCCGCGCCGCTCAGCGTCACGGCGGTCAATAATCAGCAGGCTGCGTCGTTACAGAGCCTGGGTGCGGTATCGGTGTCCGGCGTTGCCGGCACGTCGGACGACGCGGTCAGAAAACTGCAGGAAAAAGCTGCGGCTCAGGGCGCCTCACATTACCGTGTGATCGGTCTCGATACGCCGGGAGACTCCAGCCTGTGGCGGGGTAATGCGGAAATTTACCGCTAAGCGCTAACGGCGCCGGCGGCACAAGAAAACGGTGGTGAAACGGGTCGGCAGCCGGCGATAGGGCGCGGGTTTGCGGATAACGATCGCCGCCGTTTTTTTATCGCTGTTGCATTTTATTACAACTGTGTCGCCCGCTTTCGGAATGGTATTAATGAATCTTTACGCTTTTCCGCCCAGATTAAGGGGTTCATGTTAAGGAGCCTCGAATGATCAATGCGACACGGCTGCAACTGAAACACCGCTTTTCTTATATCCAGCAGTTTATGGCTTCGCCGCGTACCGTCGGCACGCTGGCGCCATCCTCGCCCTGGCTATGCCAGGCCATGTTGGATCAGATCGAATGGACCCGCACGTTATCCATCGCCGAGCTGGGCGCGGCCGACGGCGTATTGACCAAGCGTATTATCGGCCGGATGCGCGCCGATGCCGGGCTGGACGCCTATGAAATCCAGCCGAACTTTGTCCGGCGTCTGCAGCAGATTGAGGAGCCGCGGCTGCAGGTGATGGCGCAGTCGGCGGAAAGGCTGGAGCGGGAGTACGACGTGATTTTCTCTTGTCTGCCGCTGCTGTCGATACCGCTCAAGATCAGCATGCGCATTCTGCAGCAGGCGCGGGAAAACCTGCAGGGGCGCAACGGCACGCTGGTGCTGTTCCAGTACAGCCACCTGTCGGAAAAGCTGCTGTCGCGCTACTTCCACTGGAAGAAGCAGCGCGTGGTGCGCAATTTCCCGCCGGCGCTGGTGTACGTCTGTACCCCGCGTTAAAACCGACGTTCCATAGCGATCATTGCTGCGTGCCGCAGACGGCGTTTGGCGGCACGCGCACGAACCTTGCTTCTCCGACGCCGTTCCCGCCACTTTTTTAACTTTTTAAACCCCGTTTGCCTGCGGTTAAACGTGTTTTAGCCGGGAAAGGGAAAAATTACGCTGTTTCACGCCGCGCCAGTGGTGAGTGATTGAAAATGATAATGAGAGTAATTATCATGCGTGGATATTTTTCCGTTCCGGCACCACCATGCGTAAATCCTTCCTGTTGTTACTGGCCTCCCTGCTATTTTCCATTCTGTCCTGCGCCCAGGCGAAAACGGTGACGGATATTCTGGGCCGTCGCGTTGACGTGCCCGATAATCCGCAGCGTATCGTGCTGGGGGAAAGCCGCATGCTGTATACGCTGGCGCTGCTGGAGCCGGGGGATCCGGCCCGGCGGGTGGTGGGCTGGCCGCGCGATCTGGCGCGGTATGACGCCCAGAGCTGGCAGCTGTACAGCCGGAAATTCCCGCACATTGCGCAGATCCCGGCGATCGGCGGCGGCAACTTTCGGCAGATCAATCCGGAAAGCCTGATCCAACTGCGGCCGGATCTGGTGATTCTGGCGCGCTATGCGCGCGAAGACGGCGATGAGGCGCAGCGGGTGGCGGCGCTGGGCAAGGCGGGGATCCCGGTGGTATATGTCGATCTGCGTATCGATCTGCTGCACAACACCGTACCGAGCGTGCGCCTGCTGGGTGAACTGCTCAACCGTCAGGCGCGTGCCGAGGCGTTTATTACCTTCTATCAGCAGCATATGACGGCGGTCCGCGAACGGCTGGCGGCCTATCACGGCGATAAGCCCAAAGTGATGCTGCATCTGCACCTTGGCCGGCGTGACACCTGCTGCACCACCGCTGCGCACGGCAATCTGGGGGATCTGGTGACCTTTGCCGGCGGCGAGAATATCGCCAACGCCAGCATTAAGGGCGTGTACGGCGAACTGAACCCGGAAACGCTGCTGACCGCCAACCCCGATGTCTATCTGGCCACCGGCATGGCCGGTGAGCAGGGCAAGCGCTATTCCGACCTGCTGCTGGGGCCGCAGGTCAGCCGCCGGCAGGCGGACGACAGCTTCCGCCGCCTGATTCAACAACAACCGATGATCGCCGGGCTGAACGCGGTAAAAAACCAGCGGGCCTGGAGCATTTGGCACAACTTTTATCTCAGCCCGTACCACGTGGTGGCGGTCGAGATGTTTGCCAAGGCGTTTTATCCGCAACTGTTTGCCGATATCGATCCGCAAGAGACTTTCCGGCAGCTCTACCAACAATTTTTGCCGTTGCCATTTTCAGGGACCTATTGGAGTCAGTTAACAGGTGAATAACTATCAACGCGGCTGGCTGTGCGCCATTCCGCTGGCGGCCGGCAGCGTCTGGCCGGCCGTCGGGGCCGAAAATCATAACGATAAATCAGAACATATGCTGGTGATCGGCAGCAGCCAGGCGCCGAGCGCCGAGAGCTATCAGCCGCTGACCAGCGTGACCGGCACGCGCAGTGAAACCAGCCTGCTGAACGTGCCGCAGGCGGTTGACGTGGTGCCGACGCAGGTGCTGACCGATCAGGCGGTCAGTAATCTTGATGAGGCGCTGTACAACGTCAGCGGCATTACCCAAAGCAATACGCTGGGCGGTACGCAGGACGCGGTGATGAAGCGCGGCTTTGGCGACAACCGCGACGGCTCCATCTTACGCGACGGCGTCCGTTCTATTCAGGCGCGCAACTTTACCCCGACCACCGAACGGGTCGAGGTGCTGAAGGGACCGGCATCGATGCTGTACGGCATGGGCGAACCGGGCGGCATGATCAACATGATCAGCAAAAAGCCGCAGCTGCAGCAGCATACCCACGTTGAAGGCTGGGGCAGCAGCTTTAAGGGCGGCGGCGGCCAGCTGGATGTGACCGGCCCGCTGGGCACCTCGGGTTTTGCCTATCGGATGATCGTCGACCATGATGAAACCGACTACTGGCGCAATTTCGGCCGCAACCGCCAGACGACGATTGCGCCGTCGCTGATGTGGTACGGCGAAAGCACCACGGTGCGTCTGGCCTACGAGCATATGGAGTACCTGACGCCGTTCGACCGCGGCACCATTATCGATTCGCGCACCGGCAAGCCGGTCGATACGCCGCGCGATCGCCGTTTTGATGAGGCCTACAACGCTACCCGCGGCGATCAGGACAGCGTGACGCTGCAGATCGATCAGGTGCTGAACGACCGCTGGAAAAGCTCGCTGACCTACGCTTATAACCGCAACAGCTACAGCGATAATCAGGCGCGCGCCACCAAGCTGGACCCGGAGAGCGGCGCGCTGACGCGCCAGGCGGACGCTACCGCCCATGCGGTCAGCCATGCCAACGCGGTGCAGCTGACGCTGAACGGCGACGTGGACTGGGGACGGGTCAATCATCAGCTGCTGTTCGGTTTTGATTTCGAGGACAGCCGCACCTATCGCGGCGATATGATCCGCGGCAGTAAAAACAGTGATTTCAATATCTACCATCCGGTGTACGGCCAGATGCCGGCTTCGACCAAGGTCAGCGCCAAAGACAGCGACCAGCGTGAAAACCTGACCAGCTATGGCTGGTTTATGCAAGATTCCCTGCAACTGACCGATAACTGGTTGGTAATGGGCGGGCTGCGTTACGACACCTTTGACGTCTATGCCGGCAAAGGGCGGCCGTTTAACGTCAATACCGACAGCTCGGAGGCGAAGCTGGTGCCGCGCGCCGGGGTGGTGTACAAACTGACGCCGTATGTCTCGCTGTACGGCAGCTACACCGAGTCCTTCAAGCCTAACTCCTCCATCGCCACCCAGATTGGCTCGCTGCCGCCGGAGCAGGGGAAGTCCTGGGAGATGGGCGGCAAGGTCGCCTTGCCGAACGGCATTACCGGTACGCTGGCGCTGTTTGATATCACTAAACGCAATGTGATGGTCAGCGAGCTGGTGGACGGCGAAAGCGTGACCCGCACCGCCGGGCGCGTGCGTTCGCAGGGGGTTGAGCTGGATATGGCCGGCAATATTACCGACAGTCTCAGCCTGATCGGCGCTTACGCCTATACCGACGCGCGGGTGGTGGATGACCCGGCCAACAAAGGCAAGGAGATGGCTAACGTGGCGCGCCATACCGCCTCGCTGTTCCTGACGCAGAACCTGGGATCGCCGGGGCTGTACAGCGGCGATGAGCTGCGCGTCGGCGCCGGGGCGCGTTATGTCGGACGCCGGCCGGGCGATGCGGCCAACAGCTTTTATCTGGATCACTACACCGTGGCCGACGCCTTTGCCGCCTACAGCATGCCGCTGCACGGCTATCGGGTAAAATGGCAGCTTAACGTCAAGAACCTGTTCGACAAAACCTATTATCCTTCCAGCGGCAACAACCTGCGGGTGGCGGTAGGCGAACCCCGCGAGGTGGTACTGCGGGCCAGCGTGGATTTTTAAACCGACCCGGTGCGGCGGTTAAGGAGAGAGTGATGAGTGTGACGATTCGTCCGGCGCAGTCTGCGGATATCGAGGCGATGATGGCGGCGGAACGTTCGGCGGCGGAATTGTTTCGCCCGTTGCCGCAGTGGGCGTTTATTGCCGATGACGCCATCATGTCGGCCGCGCAGCATGCGGCGCTGATTGCCGAAGAGAGCGAATGGCTGGCGCAGGACGGCGCGGCCGTCGCCGGTTTTATCGCCGTACGCCGGCATGGGGACGAATGGCATATTGCCGAATTGTCGGTAGCGGCCGAGCACCAGCGACGCGGGATTGGGCGTCAGCTGATCGTAGCGGTGGCCGACTGCGCCAGCCGGCAGGGCGTCAGGCAGCTGACGCTGACCACGTTTCGCAACGTGCCGTGGAATGCGCCGTATTACCGCCGGCTGGGGTTTGAAACCATCCCTACGGTGGAACTGTCGGCGCGGCTGCGTGCCCAGATGGCGAGCGAAGCCGAGCACGGGCTGCCGTTGGGCAGTCGCTGTGCGATGAAATTTACACTATTGTAAAGATTGAAATACACAGGGCGGGCGGTATGATGCATCAACAGCAACGCCACTCAGTCACCGTATAGGGTACAGACGTAATGACACAAACCATTTTCATGGTAGGCGCTCGCGGAGCAGGAAAAACTACCGTGGGGAGCGCGTTGGCGCAGGCGATGGACTATCGCTTTATTGATATCGATCTGTTTATGCAGCAGACGACGCAGATGAGCGTCGCCGAGATCGTCGCGCAGGAGGGCTGGCAGGGCTTCCGCCGCCGCGAAAGCCTCGCCTTGCAGGCGGTGACCCGGCCGTCAACCATTGTTGCCACCGGGGGCGGCGCGGTGCTGGCGGAAGAGAACCGTCGCTTTATGCAGCAGCACGGCACGGTGATCTACCTGCGCGCACCGGCGGAGGTGCTGGCGCAGCGGCTGGAGGAGTCTCCGCAAGACGCACAGCGCCCGACCCTGACCGGACGGCCAATCGCTGAAGAGATGCTGGAGGTGCTGGCCGCGCGCGAGGCGCTGTATCAGGATGCGGCGCACCATGTGCTGGACGCTGCACAGGACCCGCTCCGGGTGGTGACGCAGATCCTGGAGATGCTGCGCCTGCATGAGGCGGTGAAATAGCGCTAGCCGGGGAGCGCGGCGAAGTAGCCGCCGGGCGTGACGCCGAAGTGGCGGCGGAACGCGGCAATATAGGCGCTGACGTTGTCATAGCCGCAGTCGGCGGCCACGTTGGCGACCGAAACTCCGCGCGACAGCGCTTCCAGCGAACGGATAATGCGCGCCTGCTGACGCCAGCGGGCAAAGCCGATGCCGGTCTGCGCCATAAATAACCGGCTGAGATTGCGTACGCTGATGCCGGCCCAGCCGGCCCATTCATTCTGCCGCCGCGTGCTGGCAGGGTCGTCCAGCAGTGCGCGGGCGATTTTCAGCAGCCGTGGATCCTGCGGCATCGGCAGCTGTAGCGCCGTCTCTTCTTCTCCCTGCATCTCATCAAGCAACACCTGCACCATGCGCCGCTGCGGCGCCGGTAACGGCGACGGCGGAAACTGTGCGATGCGCGCCACCAGCGCCTGCGCCAGAGCGCTGGCGGTCAACAGCCGCGGCTGAGTAGGCAGATGCCGACAGTTCTCCGGCGGCAGAAACAGCAGCCAACCTTCAACCTGCCCGCAGGACTGCGCCTGATGGCGGCAGCGCGCCGGCAGCCAGCCAAGCGTGCCGGCGGTCATCGCCCACTGGCGCCGCTCGGTTTCCAGGGCGATAGTGCCGCGCGTCAGCAGGTAAATCTGCCCGTCATCATGCTGATGCCAGGGGGTAAGGTGCCGGTTGGGATGAGATAGCGGTATGCCGCGCAGTTGCATGGTTTTGGCCGATTAGCGTTATATATGGTCTTAATCAGGTTATCACGCCATTGCCTGCGCCGGTTAGTATTTAGCCTGATTCCTCTGACGGAGATAGGTAATGACACAGTTAACCTCGCAAGATATCGTGCTGCAGGCGCTGCAACAGGTGGTGGCGCAGCCACAACATCAGCCGGCGGCCATCGCCGCGTTTTTCGCCGACGATTATCGGCAGACGGTGGACGGGCAGTCGCTGGACTATGCGCAGTTTGTCAGTCATATGGCGCTGCTCAAGCAGATCACCCGGCGGATGACGCTGCGGGTGCAGGCGCTGGCGGCGCAGGGCGACAGCGTGCTGAGCCATCACCGGGTCGAGGTGGAAAAATGCGACGGCACACGTAGTGAGATTCAGGTAATGGCGCATTTCACGCTGCGCGACGGCAAGATTATCGCCTGCGATGAACTGACCCGTCAGCTGTCGGGCGATCGTGCCGACCATGACCTTGGCGGCCGTTATTGAGCGTCGGCGCATAGCGATCGCATTTTAGCGGGAAAAGCAGTGACAGCCGCCGGGCGATCCCCCACTATGAGCTTTCCAATACGGATAACTACGCGGGTGCCAGTCTATGCTGAATGTAAGTGAGTATTTTGCCGGAAAAGTAAAATCGATCGGTTTTGACAGTAGCAGCATCGGTCGTACCAGCGTTGGGGTGATGGAGGAAGGGGAGTACACCTTCGGCACCAATCAGCCGGAAGAGATGACGGTGATTAGCGGGGCATTGCGGGTGCTGCTGCCGGGGGCGCCGGACTGGCAGGTGTTTATGCCGGGTGAGAAGTTCTTTGTGCCGGGCCACAGTGAGTTCAACGTGCAGGTGGCGGACGCCACGGCCTATCTGTGCCGCTATCTGAGTAAGTAATAATGATGCAAGGGCGCTGGTGACAGCGCCCTTGTTGTTTGCTCTTAGCGCTGGGCTTCGCCGCCGAGGGCTTCGATCAGGTTCTGGATCAGCGCCGCCAGTTCGCTGGTCATCAGAATAAAGTCGGCGTCAAAACGCTGGGCGAAGTCATCGCGGTCGATATCGTCGTTCTGCTCGCGCAGCGCATCGGCAAACTTCAGGCGCTTGATGGAGCCGTCGTCGGCAATCACCAGCTGAATGCGCTCCTGCCAGTCGACCGCCAGTTTGGTCACCAGCTTGCCGGCTTCGATATGCACGGCGATCTCATCGCTGATCAGGTTCTGTTTTTTACAGCGGATCACGCCGCCTTCTTCCAGAATGGCCTTCAGCTCCGCCTCATCCTGAATGGCAAAGCCGGCCGGCAGCTCGCCGGAACGCACCCACTCGGTCAGCGTCAGTTCGATCGGGCTTTCCATCGTCAGCGGCACTACCGGCAGCGAACCGAGGCTTTTACGCAGCAGCGCCAGGGTATCTTCCGCGCGCTTGGCGCTGGCGGCGTCGACCATGATCAGGTCGTTGACGGTGTCGATCCACATAAAGGTCTGGTTAAAGCGGCTGAAGGCGCGCGGCAACAGGCTGTGCAGCACTTCGTCTTTCAGCGCGTCCTTTTCGGTTTTCTTCAGCTTGCGGTGCTGTTCGCTTTCCAGCTGGTCGATTTTCGCCTGCAGCGCCTGTTTAATTACCGGCGAGGGCAGGATCTTCTCTTCTTTACGCGCGCAGATGATAATCTGGCCGTTGACCACGTGCGTCAGCGCGTCGCTGTGCGAGCCCATTGGGGAGACCCAGCCGGTTTTCGCCATATCCTGACTGCCGCACGGCGTGAAGGAAAAGGCGCTGAGCTGTTTTTCCATTTCATCCGCATTTAGCGCAACGTCGCGGCTCAAACGGTAAACCATCAAATTCTTAAACCACAGCATAATGTTATCCCTGACTGGGCGTGCCGTTCGCACGCGGGTTCATCAAAAGCAGGGCGGCATGATACCCAATCGACGCCGAAAAATCGCCTGCTTCCTCTGATTTGCGCGTGGATCCGTATTGCGGCACACTCGGTGACATTAAAAAACGATGACGTCGCACAGAGGAGAAAACAGTGCGTATTGGAATTGATTTAGGGGGCACCAAAGTTGAAGTGATTGCGCTGGCGGACGACGGCAGCGAGCGGTTTCGCCACCGTATCGCCACGCCGCGCGATGACTATGCGCAGACGCTGCAGGCCATCGCCGGGCTGGTGCAGATGGCGGAGACGCATACCGGCGAGCGGGGCACGGTGGGCGTCGGTATTCCCGGCACGCTGTCGCCGTTTACCGGCCTGGTAAAAAACGCCAACTCCACCTGGCTGAACGGCAAGCCGCTGGATAAAGACCTGTCGGCGCTGCTGCAGCGCGAGGTGCGGCTGGCGAACGACGCCAACTGCCTGGCGGTGTCGGAGGCCACCGACGGCGCCGGCGCCGGCAAACCGGTGGTGTTTGCGGTGATTATCGGTACCGGCTGCGGCGCCGGCGTGGCGATCAACGGCCGGGTGCACGCCGGCGGCAACGGCATTGCCGGCGAGTGGGGGCATAATTCACTGCCCTGGCCGGATGACGACGAGCTGCGCTTTCGCGATGAGGTCCCGTGCTACTGCGGCAAGTCCGGCTGCATCGAAAGTTTTATTTCCGGCACCGGCTTTGCCGTCGACTACGCGCGTCTGAGCGGCAATCCCCTGAAAGGGGAAGCGATCATGACGCTGGCGGCGCAGCAGGATCCGATCGCCGAGCGGGCGATTAGCCGTTATGAACAGCGTCTGGCGAAGTCGCTGGCGCATGCGGTCAATCTGTTCGACCCGGATGTGATCGTGTTGGGCGGCGGCATGAGCAACGTTGAGCGGCTGTATCACAACGTCCCGCAAAAAGTACGGGAGTGGGTGTTCGGCGGCGAGTTCGCCACGCCGATCCGTCAGGCGGTGCACGGTGATTCCAGCGGCGTACGCGGCGCCGCCTGGCTGTGGCCGCAGCAATAATGATAACCGGGGCGTTAACGCCCCGGTGTGCGGTTAGCCTTCGATGCGGTACTGCGGCTCCAGCCGGCTGATCCCCAGGCCGTTGACCTTTTTCACTTTGATCTGCACCGGGATCCGCTCTTTCATCGCCTCGACGTGGCTGATCACGCCGATGGTCTTGCCGGAGGCGTTAAGGCTGTCGAGCGCGTCCAGCGCGGTATCCAGCGTCTCGGCATCCAGCGTGCCGAAGCCTTCGTCCAGGAACAGCGAATCGATGCTGGTTTTGTGACTGACCAGATCGGACAGCGCCAGCGCCAGCGCCAGACTGACCAGAAAACTTTCGCCGCCGGACAGCGTGCGGGTGTCGCGCTGCGCGTCGGCCTGCCAGGTGTCCACTACCAGCAGTTCCAGCGCATCGCTGTTTTTCCGCTGCAGCAGATAGCGGCCGTGCAGGCGGCTGAGCTGGTTGTTCGCCAGATAGACCAGATGATCGAGCGTCAGCCCTTGGGCGAATTTACGGAATTTATCGCCTTCTTTTGAGCCGATCAGCTGGTTGAGGCAGCTCCAGTCGTCATACTGCCGCTGACTCTGGGCAATTTGCGCGAACAGCGCCTGCTGATTGCCGCGACGCTCGGTGTCGCTGGTCAGCTGGTTGCGCAGCTCGCCCTGACGCAGCTGCAGCGTCTTCAACTGCTGCGCCAGCGCCTGCTGCTGCTGTGCCAGCGCCGCGAGATCGGCATGTTGGTCATCCACACCTTGCGGGCGCTGCTGCTGGTGCTGCTCGCGCGCCTGTTCGGCCTGCGCCAGCAGCGCGCGGGTTTCCACCTGACGCTGTTGCTGCTGCTCTTTCAGCTGTTGCAGATGCTGACGCTGCGCATCGTCCAGCAGGGCGGCGTGGAAGGCGGCGTCATCGGCAAATTCACTGGCGCTCAGCGCCTTCTGCCACTGCTGCTGCGCCTGCTCGGCGCGCTGCGTTTGCTGCGCCAGCTGCTGCTGCAGCCCCGCCAGCTGGCCGTTCAGGCGTTCACGCTGTTCCTGCGCCAGCTGCCAGCGTTCGGCAGCCTGCTGGCTGGCCAGTTCGCAGGCCGCCTGTTTGGCGCGCAGCTGTTCGCGCGCCTGCGCCACCGGCTGCTCGCCAAACAGCGCCAGGCGCTGCCGTTGCTGGGCGGCGATCTGCTCCTCGTTGTCCTGCCACTGCTGCTGCAGACGCTGCTGCTGCTGCTGAGCGTCGGCATACTGTTTTTCCAGCAGCGTCAGGCGTTCATTCAGCAGCGCTGTCTGCTGCTGCGCCTGCTGCTGTGCGTTCTGCAACGCGATCAGCGCATCTTTGGCCTGTTGTACCGCCTGCGCCGCCTGCTCATGTTGGCTGAGGCGCTGCTGGCCCTCGCGCTCTTCGTGGTCGCAGTCGCTCAGCCACTGCTGCAGGCGCTCGCTCTCCTGCAGGCCGAAATCAAACGCCAGCTCGGCGGTCAGGGTCTGCCACCGTTGCTGGTGGGCCGCCAGTTGCTGTTCATCCTGCTCAATCGCCTGCTGCTGACGCTGTTGCTGTTGCTGCATACCGTCGTGACGGGCGCGCAGCTCGACGCCGTTTTTATACAGCGCTTCGCCCTGCTGGCGCAGCTCGTCAAGGCGCCGGGCGCTGGCTGACGGGTTAAGCGTCTGATAATCGGTGATGGCCGGGTGCTCGGTAGAGCCGCACAGCGGGCAGGGCGAGCCGGTCTGCAGCCGGGCGCGTTCGGCTTCCAGACTGACAATGCGCTGCTCAAGCTCATGGGTTTTCTCTACTTCCGCCTGCAGGGTTTTGTGCTGCTGATACTGCTGTCTGGCCTGTTCTAACTGCGGCGCCAGCTGTTGCAGCTGTTGCTGGCCGGCGGCCAACTCCTGCCGCTGTTGCGTCAGCCGTTGATCCAGCTGCAGCGCCAGCGAGGACAGGGTCGCCAGCTGCTGGCGCGTCGGGCGCAGGTCGCTCAGCTGCTGCAGGCGCTGGCGCAAGGCGGCCAGCGGCGTTTCGGCTTCCAGCACGCTGTGCTGCTGCTGTTGTGCGGCGAGCGCCTGAGTCAGGGCGCTCAGCTGCGTCTGATGCTGCTCGGCCTGCGTCGCCAGCTGTGCGCGTTCGGCGTGCAGTTTGTCCAGCGTCTGTTTCTGCTGTCCGCACTGGCGCACGGCGTCGTCGCGGGTTTGCTGCAGTTCGCTACGACTTTTGCTCAGCTGTGCGATGTGGTGATCGAGCGGCAGCACCTGTTCGTCGATCAGCTGCTGCTGCTGTTGCCGGTGCGCCGCCTGTGTCTGTTGTTCGGCGCGCGCCTGCTCCAGCGCCTGCTGCAGCGGTGCCATTTGTGCGGCCTGCTGCTGTTGCTGTTGGTCAAGCCGGGTCAGCTGCTGCTGCGATGCCTGCAGTTCATCGCGGTAGCGCTGGCGTTCATTGTGCAGCGGGCGCAGTTTTTCGGCGGGTTCGCTGCGCGCCAGCGTCTGCAGCTGCGGTTCGGCCTGCTCCTGCTCCTGTTGCAGCGCCTGTAAGCGCTGCTGGCACTGTTGCAGCTGTTGCTGCAGACGCTGCCACTGTTGCAGCCAGTTAAGCGTCTGCCGCTGTTGTTCATCGTGCTGACTGAGCGTGGTTTCTTCCTGACGCAGCGCGTCGAGCTGGGTTTCCAACTGTTGGCGCTGTTCGTCGCTCAGCAGTTCAATACCGCTGGCGCGCTGGTGCAGCGCATCCAGCTCAAGTTTGGCCTGCTTATGCTGTTCGAACACCCGCTCGGACAGCTGGCCGTAGATTTCGGTGCCGGTGAGTTCTTCAAGCAGTTCGGCGCGATCGTTGGCGTCGGCGTTGAGGAAGGCGGCGAACTGCCCCTGCGACAGCATCATCGATTTGGTAAAACGGCCGAAGTCCAGGCCGGTGATGGCGGCGACCGCCTCCAGCTTGTCGCGCACCTTATCGGCGAGGATCTTGCCGTCCGTCAGCAGCGCCAGCTCGACCTTCGGCGCCTGCAGGTTGCCGTTCGGATCGTTTTTGGCCCGGCGCTGGCTCCAGAAGGCGCGGTAGCCGACGCCTTTGACCTCGAACTCCACCTCGGCCAGCGATTCGGCGGTATGGCGCGTCATCAGATCGTTCTGGCTGGGGGATACGTGCAGCCGCGGCGTCTGGTGATACAGCGCCAGGCAGACGGCGTCGAGCAGGGTGGTTTTGCCCGCGCCGGTCGGGCCGGTGATGGCGAACAGGCCGTTGCTGGCGAACGGTTCGGCGCTGAAGTCTATTTTCCACTCGCCCTGCAGCGAGTTGAGGTTTTTCAGCCGTAGGCTCAGAATTTTCATGCCGATGGCTCCTCATTCTGCTGCAGAGCGTCGACCGTCTGGCGGAACATGGCGCGCATCCGGCCGCGCCGCGCCTCTTCCAGTTCGCTTTCCTGCGCCAGACGGCGTTCAAACACCTCATCAACGCTCAGTTCGTTCAACGTCTCTTTATCCTGCTGCTCAATGGCCTGACGGCGCTGCTCTTTACTGCGCCGCAGCAGCACCACCTCCACCGGCAGATTATCCGCCAGCGCCTGGATGCGGCGCTGAATGTCGCTGAGGTAATCCTGCGTCGCTACTTCGATATCCAGCCACACCGGCAGCTCGCCCTGATAGTCGGCAAACTGCTGCAGCTGCTGTTCGATCTGGGCGAGATCGCCTTTGATCAACTGCATCGGCTGGAAAAGCGGGACGGGCAGCGTAGTGACCTGCTGCAGCCCGCCGTCGGCGAAGTCGACCATAAACACGCTTTTGGCGCTGCCCAGCTCATCAAAGCTGAGCGGGATCGGCGAGCCGCTGTAACGGATATGCTCGCTTTTCGCCACCTTTTGCGCCCGGTGAATATGCCCCAGGGCGATATAGTCCGCCGGCGGGAAGGCCTGCGCCGGGAAGGCGTCCAGCGTGCCGATATAGATATCGCGCACCGAATCCGAGGTGGTGACGCCGACGGTGGTCAGGTGGCCGGTGGCGACGATCGGCAGCGTAAGATCGAGCGCCTCGCGCTGCGCGCAGGCCGCCTGATACAGCGTTAGATAATGTTCGGCGATGGCTTCCTGCAGCGCCTGCTGCTTCTGCGTGCCGGATTCGCCGGCGCGGCTGGTCAGCAAATCGCGCGGGCGCAGGAACGGGATGGCGCACAGCAGCGCGCCGGGCTGGCCGTTGCGGCGGTTAAGCGTCACGATTTGCTGCCCGGCCTCGGCCTGCGCGCTGGCGATCACGCGGGTGTTCAGACAGGAGAGCAGCTCGCGCGATTCATTCAGCGTCGCCACGGAGTCGTGGTTGCCGCCCAGCACCACCAGTTGGCAGCCGGTCTGCTGCAGTTCCACCACAAAGCGGTTGTAGAGTTCGCGCGCGTAGCTCGGCGGCGAACCGGTGTCGAACAGATCCCCGGCGACGATCAGCGCGTCCACCTGATGCTGTTCAATCTGCGCAATCAGCCAGCGCAAAAACGCCTGATGCTCGGCGGCACGGCTTTTGGTGAAAAAATACTGACCCAAATGCCAGTCAGAGGTGTGTATCAGGCGCATGACTCTCCCGGGGATTGGCCGTCGGTTGTGCCGGGGCGAAACGCGGCGGCGGTAAAACGTTGACGATGATTATACGGGTTGGCGGGTAAAAATATGCTATTTCTATCTATTCCGGCGGTTAAGCCGGCGCGACGGTGATAAGCATTTATATTGTGAATGTTACTGAGTGGTTAATTTCATAAATCTGTCACAAAACTGACGCATAATGGCGCCCGCAAACAAATTGTGAACGCTAACACATTGGCAGGATTGACGATGGCAAGACGCATACTGGTGGTGGAAGACGAAGCGCCGATTCGCGAGATGGTGTGCTTTGTGTTGGAACAGAATGGTTACCAACCGTTGGAAGCCGAAGATTATGACAGTGCCGTAACGCGCCTGTCTGAGCCGTTCCCCGATTTAGTGTTGCTGGACTGGATGTTGCCCGGCGGCTCCGGCATTCAATTTATCAAACATATGAAGCGCGAAGCGCTGACCCGCGATATCCCGGTGATGATGCTGACGGCGCGCGGCGAGGAGGAGGACCGGGTGCGCGGCCTGGAAGTCGGCGCGGATGATTACATCACCAAACCGTTCTCGCCGAAGGAACTGGTGGCGCGGATTAAAGCGGTGATGCGCCGTATTTCGCCGATGGCGGTGGAAGAGGTGATCGAGATGCAGGGGCTGAGTCTCGACCCGTCTTCGCATCGGGTGATGGCCAACGAACAGCCGCTGGATATGGGCCCCACCGAATTCAAACTGCTGCATTTCTTTATGACCCACCCGGAGCGTGTTTACAGCCGCGAACAGTTGCTTAATCACGTCTGGGGCACTAACGTTTATGTGGAAGACCGCACCGTTGATGTGCATATCCGCCGGCTGCGCAAGGCGCTGGAGAGCAGTGGTCATGACAAGATGGTTCAAACCGTTCGCGGCACAGGTTACCGCTTTTCAACGCGCTATTAATCGCGCAGCGTCGGAGAGCATGCCGTGCTAGAACGCCTTTCCTGGAAAAGGCTGGCTCTTGAGCTGGCCCTTTTTTGCTTGCCGGCCCTGCTGTTGGGGCTGATTTTCGGCTATCTCCCCTGGTTACTGCTGGTCGCCGTGCTGGCGGCGCTGGGCTGGAACTTCTATAACCAGCTGAAACTTTCCCACTGGCTGTGGATTGACCGCAGCATGACGCCGCCGCCGGGGCGCTGGAGCTGGGAGCCGCTGTTTTACGGCCTGTATCAGATGCAGCAGCGCAACCGCCGCCGTCGGCGCGAGCTGGCGCTGCTGATCAAACGCTTCCGCAGCGGCGCCGAATCGCTGCCGGATGCGGTGGTGATGACCACCGAAGAGGGGAATATTTTCTGGTGCAACGGGCTGGCGCAGCATCTGCTCGGCTTCCGTTGGCCGGAGGATAACGGCCAGCATATTCTCAACCTGCTGCGCTACCCGGAGTTCAGCCACTATCTGCAACAGCAATCCTTCGATAAACCCCTGACGCTGCAGCTGAATAACGAGCATTACGTTGAATTCCGCGTGATGCCGTATTCGGAAGGGCAGCTGCTGATGGTGGCGCGCGACGTGACGCAGATGCGGCAGTTGGAGGGCGCGCGGCGCAACTTCTTCGCCAACGTCAGCCACGAGCTGCGCACGCCGCTGACCGTGCTGCAGGGCTATCTGGAAATGATGGGCGACGACGAGCCGGACGGTTCGCTGCGCGGCAAGGCGCTGGCCACCATGCAGGAACAAACCCGGCGCATGGACGGGCTGGTGAAGCAGTTGCTGACGCTGTCGCGCATCGAGGCGGCGCCGATTATCGAGATGAATGAGACGGTGGACGTGCCCCTGATGCTGCGGGTGCTGCAGCGTGAGGCGCAGTCGCTCAGCGGCGGCCGCCATGAAATCAGTTTCCGCGTGAATGAAGCGCTGAAGGTGTACGGCAATGACGACCAACTGCGCAGCGCGGTGTCCAATCTGGTGTATAACGCGGTGAACCACACGCCGGCAGGCACGCACATTGAGGTGAGCTGGCAGCAGACGCCGCAGGGGGCGCAGTTCCAGGTCAGCGACAACGGGCCGGGCATCGCCGCCGAGCACCTGCCGCGTCTGACCGAGCGCTTTTACCGCGTGGACAAGGCGCGTTCGCGGCAGACCGGCGGCAGCGGGCTGGGGCTGGCGATCGTCAAGCACGCCCTCAGCCATCACGATGCGCGGCTGGAGGTGCTCAGCGAGCCGGGCAACGGCACCCGCTTTATCTTTACTTTGCCTAACCGGTTGATTGTTCCCGACGCTTTGTCAGAGAATGCGCTGAAAAATTAATGCGTGAGGCACCGGTATGCGACTGACCCGAGGGATATGGCTCTGCCTGCTGTTATTGTGCAGCCCCGGCCTGCGGGCGCAGCCGAGCGGCATGCTGTCGGGCAATCTTTCCAGCGTCGGTTCCGACACGCTGGCGAACTTGATGTCGCTGTGGGCGCAGGACTTCAGCCAGCACTATCCGAATATCAATCTGCAGATGCAGGCCGCCGGTTCATCGACCGCGCCGACGGCGCTGGCCGCCGGCGCCGCGCAGCTGGGGCCGATGAGCCGTCCGATGAAGGCGGCGGAGCTGTCGGCGTTCGAACAGCGCTACGGCTACGCGCCGCTGGCGGTGCCGGTGGCGGTCGATGCGCTGGTGGTGCTGGTGCATCAGGACAACCCGCTGCCGGGGCTGAACCTTGGCCAGTTGGATCAGATCTTTTCCGCCACCCGCCGCTGCGGCGAAGCCGCCGCACTGCGGAACTGGGGCCAGCTGGCGCTGCCGGGCGATTGGGCGCAGCGCAGCATTCAGCGTTTTGGCCGCAATTCCGCCTCCGGCACCTATGGCTATTTCAAACTGCGCGCGCTGTGCGGCGGCGACTTTATGGCGCGGGTCAATGAGCTGCCCGGCTCGGCGTCGGTAGTGCAGGCGGTGTCCGGATCCCTGAACAGCATCGGCTATGCCAGCATCGGTTTCCGCGCCAGCGGCGTCCGGCTGCTGCCGCTGGCGGAGCGGGGCGATCGCTACGTGGCGCCCAGCGCTGCCAACGTGCGCAACGGCAGTTATCCGCTGGCGCGCTACCTGTATATCTACGTCAACAAAGCGCCGCACCGGCCGCTTGAGCCGCTGACGGCGGCGTTCTTTGACCGGGTGCTGTCCGAAGAAGGGCAGGCGCTGGTCAATCAGGACGGCTATCTGCCGCTGTCGCCGGCAACCCTGCGGAAAACCCGCCAGGCGCTCGGGCTGAAGTAGCACCGGCTTAGCGCCTGGGCGCGTATGACGGCAGCTTTCAGCCAGCTGCCGCCGACCATCATGAATTTCTTTCAACACCCATGAAAATTTCTCCATTGCCGCCGGGCAGGCGGCATGACAGGATGATTTTAGCTATTTAGACGTCTGGATGTCCAATTGTAACCCAGCGTAATCATTCAATATGTAAATCATTCCGGCAGGCCAACGAGACGCCTGCCGTTCACCGGGAGTGGAAAAAGATGTGCAATTGCAATCATGCCGTTCATGCTGACGTCGTCGGCAGTTTATTACGTCCTGCGGCGCTGAAAAGCGCGCGTCAGCAGTTTCAGCGCGGTGAGATTGACGCGGCGCAGCTGCGGGCGGTGGAAGATGAGCAGATCCGCCAGGCGGTGGAAAAACAGCGCCAGCTGGGACTGGCGGTGGTGACCGACGGGGAATTCCGTCGCGCCTGGTGGCACTTTGATTTCCTCGAAGGCCTGGACGGCGTACAGGGCTACGACGCCGAACAGGGCATCCAGTTCAACGGCGTGCAGACTAAGGCGCGCAGCGTCAAGGTGACGGGCAAGCTGGGCTTTAACCCGCAGCATCCGATGCTGGCGGATTTTCGTTTCCTGCAGCAGATTGCCGGCGACGCGCAGCCGAAGATGACCATCCCCAGCCCGAGCGTGCTGCACTTCCGCGGCGGGCGTCAGGCGATCGACAGCACGGTTTATCCGCAGCTGGATGCCTATTTTGCCGATCTGGCGCAAACCTATCGCGATGCGATCCGCGCGTTTTATGACGCCGGCTGCCGCTACCTGCAGCTGGATGATACGGTGTGGGCTTACCTCTGTTCTGACGATCAGCGCCGTCAGATCCGCGAGCGCGGCGAAGATCCCGACCAGCTGGCGCGCATCTATGCCGACGTGCTGAATGCGGCGATCGCCGGCAAGCCGGACGATCTGACCATCGGTTTGCATGTCTGTCGCGGCAACTTCCGCTCCACCTGGATCTCGGAAGGGGGCTATGAGCCGGTAGCGGAGATCCTGTTCGGCCAGGTCAATATCGACGCCTTCTTCCTGGAGTACGATAACGAACGCTCCGGCGGCTTCGAACCGCTGCGCTTTATCAAGCCCGGCAAGCAAAAAGTCGTGCTGGGGCTGATCACCACCAAAGACGGTGAGCTGGAAAATCCGGAGCAGGTGAAGCAGCGCCTGCAGGAAGCGGCACAGTTCGTCGCCCCTGAGCAACTTTGTCTGAGCACCCAGTGCGGCTTCGCTTCGACCGAAGAGGGCAACAGCCTGAGCGAGCAGCAGCAGTGGGACAAGCTGAGCAGCGTGGTCAGCATTGCCGGGCAGGTCTGGTAACCGCCGGCAGCCCGTTTGTTATGCGCGGAAATGCCGACGATATTGGCGTTTTCGCGCGGTTTAACCCGCAATGCTTCACGTTTTGTGAGCGCGCTGGTTAAAAATGATACAAATCATGTAGGGCATATTTCCTGAAGACTGGTGCGATCGACTGGTGATGAATATTTATCTGGTCGATCGCTCTGCATTTCCCGGTGAGCCTTGCCTTTTGGCGCTATAAACGTTTTACTTACCCTCCGTTGTTGGACTAATCCTCCATTTTATAACTTCTAACATTCTGCCCATCTTCAAGAGTGGTCAATTTCGCATAAGGACAAAACGCCCGAGCGGTATGCGTTTTCTTGCTCTTATTGCTCTTGTGATGAAATGGCAGGCCGACAGCGAAATGGCGAACCGCCATGAAAAGAACGTTTTTTTTCATTTGAACAGGCAACACGACATCCTATGAGTCATCGTTTAACGTCAAAAGATATTCTGGCATTAGGTTTTATGACCTTTGCCTTATTTGTCGGCGCCGGGAATATTATTTTCCCGCCGATGGTGGGGCTGCAGTCCGGCGAACACGTCTGGATCGCGGCGCTGGGCTTTTTGATTACCGCCGTCGGCCTGCCGGTGATGACGGTGATTGCGCTGGCGCGCGTCGGCGGCGGCGTTGACGCCCTGAGTACGCCGATCGGCCGCACCGCCGGCCTGCTGCTGGCGACCGTCTGCTACCTGGCCGTCGGCCCGCTGTTTGCGACGCCGCGCACCGCGACCGTGTCGTTTGAAGTGGGGATTGCCCCGCTGACCGGCGACGGCGCGGCGCCGCTGCTGATTTACAGCCTGGTGTACTTTGCGCTGGTGATCGGTATTTCCCTCTATCCGGGCCGCCTGCTCGACACCGTCGGCCATATTCTGGCGCCGCTGAAAATTGTCGCGCTGGGCGTGCTGGGCATCGCCGCGCTGCTCTGGCCGGCCGGTTCGCCGATTCCGGCGGTGGATGCCTATCAGCATGTGCCTTTCTCTTCCGGCTTTGTAAATGGTTATCTGACCATGGATACGCTGGGGGCGATGGTATTCGGCATCGTGATCGTCAACGCCGCGCGTTCACGCGGGGTGAAGGACAACGGCCTGCTGACCCGTTACACCATTTTTGCGGGGCTGATCGCCGGTGTCGGCCTGACGCTGGTCTACCTGAGCCTGTTTAAACTGGGTTCCGGCAGCGGCGTGCTGGTGCCGGACGCCACCAACGGCGCGGTGATCCTGCATGCCTACGTGCAGAACACCTTTGGTAGCCTGGGCAGCTTCTTCCTGGCGGCGCTGATCTTTATCGCCTGTATGGTGACCGCGGTCGGCCTGACCTGCGCCTGCGCCGAATTCTTTGCCCAGTACCTGCCGTTCTCTTATAAAACGCTGGTGTTTATTCTGGGGCTGTTCTCGATGTTCGTCTCCAACCTGGGCCTGAGCCACCTGATTCACCTCTCGATTCCGGTGCTGACCGCCATTTATCCGCCGTGTATCGTGCTGGTGGTATTGAGCTTCACCCTGCGGATGTGGAATAGTGCGCCGAAGGTGATTTCGCCGGTGATGCTCGTCAGCCTGTTGTTTGGTATCCTTGACGCGGTGAAGGCCGCCGGCTTCGAGAATCTGCTGCCGGCATGGAGCACGCACCTGCCTCTGGCAGGTCAGGGATTGGCATGGCTGCCGCCTTCCGTACTGATGCTGGTACTGGCCGCCATCTACGATCGGGTATGCTCGCGCTCTGAAGCGACCGCGCATTAATTCTTCCCGGTCTGATTTTGAGGCCACGGACTTGTCCGTGGCTTTTTTGTGTATAAGAAGACAGGTCTTTAAATGCAACAGGAATCAGTAACACCCGCCGCCAATAAGTTGAAACGTGGCCTCAGCACGCGCCACATCCGCTTTATGGCTCTCGGGTCGGCGATTGGCACCGGGCTGTTCTACGGCTCCGCCGACGCCATTAAAATGGCGGGGCCCAGCGTACTGCTGGCGTATCTGATCGGCGGCGTGATCGCCTTTATCATTATGCGCGCGCTGGGGGAAATGTCGGTCAATAACCCGCAGGCCAGCTCTTTCTCGCGCTATGCGCAGGATTACCTTGGCCCGATGGCCGGCTATATCACCGGCTGGACCTACTGTTTTGAGATTTTGATCGTCGCCATTGCCGACGTGACCGCGTTCGGCATCTATATGGGGGTGTGGTTCCCGGAGGTGCCGCACTGGATTTGGGTGCTGAGCGTGGTGCTGATTATCGGCGCGATCAACCTGATGAGCGTGAAGGTCTTCGGCGAGCTGGAGTTCTGGTTCTCGTTCTTTAAAGTGGCCACCATCATTATCATGATTGCCGCCGGTATCGGCATTATCATCTGGGGCATCGGCAACGGCGGGCAGCCGACCGGCATTCATAACCTGTGGAGTAACGGCGGTTTCTTCAGTCATGGCGTGATGGGCATGATACTGTCGCTGCAGCTGGTGATGTTCGCCTACGGCGGCATTGAAATCATCGGTATTACCGCCGGCGAGGCCAGCGACCCGAAAAAATCGATTCCGAAGGCGATCAACTCGGTGCCGTGGCGCATTCTGGTGTTTTACGTCGGCACGCTGTTCGTGATTATGTCGATTTATCCGTGGAATCAGGTCGGCACCAGCGGCAGTCCGTTTGTTCTGACCTTCCAGCATATGGGCATCACCATTGCGGCCGGTATCCTCAACTTTGTGGTGATTACCGCGTCGCTGTCGGCGATTAACAGCGATGTGTTCGGCGTCGGCCGTATGCTGCACGGTATGGCGGAGCAGGGCCACGCGCCGAAAGTATTCAGCAAAGTCTCCAAACGCGGTATCCCGTGGGTGACGGTCGTGGTGATGATGGCGGCGCTGCTGATTGCGGTGTACCTCAACTACATCATGCCGGAAAGCGTGTTCCTGGTGATCGCTTCGCTGGCGACCTTCGCGACCGTGTGGGTGTGGATTATGATCCTGTTCTCGCAGATTGCGTTCCGCCGCACGCTGAACAAACAGCAGGTGAAAGATCTGGCGTTCCCGCTGCGCGGCGGGGTGTTTACTTCGACGATCGCCATTATCTTCCTGGCCTTCATTATCGGCCTGATTGGCTACTTCCCGACCACCCGCGTGTCGTTGTACGCCGGTCTGGTGTGGGTGGTGGTGCTGCTGGCAGGGTACTGGGTGAAGGTGAACCGCCAGAAGAAGCGTGCGCAGACGGCGTAAGGTTTCCGTTACGGGGGATTTTGTCAATTTAACGGTGGTTTTCGGTCGTTAAGCCTTTGCAGGTTTATGTGACCCAGGTGACTCGACCGAGTCAGGGGCCGAGGGCGCGGCCCCTGACCACCCGCGCCCTCGCCAGGTCAGGCGGTTGGCTACGCCAACTGCCCTCACTCATTCTCGGCGCATCACGGCCGGCTGCGACAAGCGTCCCTGCTTGTCTCGCCTAAAACCGCCGTCCATGGCGGTTTTGCCTATGCGCCGTTCCTTCGTTCGGCGCCTTCTATGGCGGTCACTCACCGTGCACATCTCAGCAATGCCTTCGTCTGTAAATTATGAATGTCAAAATCGGAGGTTAACTATCCCGGTAATGGCAGATTCGGGTGTTGACCTTTAGCGCGCATTACGGGCTGCCGAACAAGGAACCTGAGCCAGGGGCAACCGGACAGGGATGTCCGGTTGAGGCGGCACAGGCAGGGATGCCTGTAGAGCCGACCCGCCCGGCGACGGTGACGCCGTGAGGGTACCCGCGAAGCGGGCAGAACGCGCCCACGGCCCCTGCAATTGCCGTTTATCGTAGTTACAGAGAAATACCGTGCGTTTACGGCAATTCCAATCACACTGAGCCTACAGATTGCCGTGCAATAACGATGTCACTAGAGCTTCATTGAATCTTGCTATTTATCTTCAGTATCTCCACGTTCGGCGGCGCGGGTTTCGCCGCGCGTGAGGGGCGTGGGGGATTCCTCGTCTTCACCGGCGTAGCGCGTCAGCGCGTCACGGATATCCCGCATATCGCGGCTTAAGGCGCTCAGCGCCGGCTGCAGCGTGACCTTCAGGTTCCCTTCAACGCGTGCGGCGCTGTGCAGGCAGCCGATAAACAGCAGCGTGCTGAGCAGCGTGAAAAAGCGATGTTTGAGCCGTGTTAAGTGCATGCGTTCCCCCCCGGCGGTTGAGTATTCGCTGCATTAACGCCGTTTTAGCGCGGAAAGAAAAGAGGGGGGAGATATCTGCTGGCAATCAGAGCAGGATAATTACCAGCAGAAATAATTACGTCAGTTTCGGTCAGGAAACGTCGGCCGTCGGGCGGATATCTTTCAACAGGCCGCGCATATCGTTGCCGGTCGGCGTCTGATGAATACGCAGGTCGAACTCTTCAATCACCGCATAGATATGGTCGAAAATATCCGACTGGATACTTTCGTACTGCGCCCAGACCGTGGTGTTGGTAAAGGCGTAGATCTCCAGCGGCAGCCCCTCCGGCGTCGGCGACAGCTGACGCACCATCAGCGTCATATGCTGGTGGATGTGCGGGTGGGCGCGCAGATAGGCTTCCAGATAGGCGCGCAGCGTGCCCAGGTTGGTCAGGCGGCGGCCGTTGAGCGGCGAGCTGAGATCCACCTGCGCCTGCTGATTATATTGTTGCAGCTCTTCCGTTTTGTTGTTCAGGTAGTGCTGCAGCAGCGGGTTGCGGTTCAGGCGCTGCTCTTCCTGCTCGGAGAGGAAGTGCACGCTGGTGGTGTCGATATTGATGCTGCGTTTGATGCGACGGCCGCCGGATTCCGACATGGAGCGCCAGTTTTTAAACGAATCGGAGATCAGCGCGTAGGTCGGGATGGTGGTGACGGTGTTATCCCAGTTGCGCACTTTGACCGTGGTCAGGCCGATGTCGGTGACCGCGCCGTCGGCGCCGTATTTCGGCATCTCCAGCCAGTCGCCGATTTTCAGCATATCGTTGGCGGACAGCTGGATGCCGGCCACCAGGCCCAGGATCGGATCCTTAAACACCAACATCAGCACCGCGGTCATGGCGCCCAGGCCGCTGAGCAGCAATAGCGGCGATTTACCCATCAACAGCGAGACGATCATAATGCCGATTAACACGGCGGCGATCAGCTTCACGCTCTGGAAAATGCCGCGCAGCGGCAGCTGATTGGCCGCCGGGCTTTCGCGCAGCACCGCCAGCAGGGTATCCAGCAGCGAGAACAGCGTCAGCAGTGCGTAGGCCATGATCCACACCTGCGCGGCGGTGACGATTACCGCCTGGGTCTGAGTGCCGCTGTGCAGCCATAACAGCGCCTGCAGGTTGATGATCACGCCCTGCAGCAGCAGCGCTGCGCGCTGGAACAGTTTGTACTGGGTCAGCGCCTGTTGCCAGACGCGCTGCGACTGCTGGCCGCGGCGCTGAATGGCCGCCAGCACTACGCGGTGCAGGATAAAGTGGATAACCACCGAAATCAGGGCGATCAGCACCAGTACCAGCACCAGCGACATGATGCCGGTAAATTCGATGCCAAACTGATCTAACCATTGAGCAATCCGTTGTTGCATAGCTCCTCCATAAAACGTGTTAACAATAGCCACTAAGCGGATAGGGGCGTAAGCCTATAGCCCGTGCCGCGTAATGTGTACCGGTTTACCAATTTTTACATTAAGTTAGCACGATTTCCTCCTCTCAGCCTCCCGGCTCCTCCCCCGTTTTTATCGCTGACAGATGAGTGACGGGAACGGGCGGCGTGGCATGCTGGGCGCAATTCACGGTTATTTGCGCTGGCAACAGCGGGAGGAACGTTATGCTGGAAGCCTGGCATCTGCCGGTGCCGCCGTTTGTGGAAAAGAATGGGCAGCAGTTGGATATCACGCTGTGGTTGCAGGCTTCAATGCCGCCCCTGCAGGTATTGCTGCGTGCGGAACCGGATAATGAAGAGTGGCTGCTGCCGATGGCGGCGCAGTCCGTTGACGGCCGGCTGTGCTATCGCGCCAGCCTGACGCTGAATGAAGGAGAGGCGACGCGGCGCTACTGCTTTAAGCTGCTGTGGGCCGACCGCCAGCGCTGGTTCGGCCCGTTAGGCTGGTCGTTGACGCCGCCGGATCAACTGACGCAGTTCGCGCTCGACGAGCCGGACGACGGCCCGGGCTGGGTGGCGGATCGGCTGTTTTACCAGATATTCCCCGATCGCTTCGCCAGCAGCGGCGGCGCGCATGGGATACAGAGCGGCAGCTACGTGCATCATGCCGCCGGTACGCCGGTGGAGCGGCGCAGCTGGCAGCAGCCGTTGGACGAACGGCTGGCGGCGTCGACCTTTTACGGCGGCGATCTGGACGGCATTATTATGAAGCTGCCCTATCTGCAGCAGTTGGGCGTCACCGCGCTCTACCTCAATCCGATTTTCACCGCGCCCAGCGTACATAAATACGATACCGAGGATTACTATCAGGTGGACCCGTACCTGGGCGGCAACGCGGCGCTGCGACGCTTGCGAGTAAGCACTCACAAAATAGGGATGAAACTGCTGCTGGACGGCGTATTTAACCATACCGGCGATTCGCATCCGTGGTTCGATCGTCACCGGCAGGGTGAAGAGGGCGCCTGCCACCACCCGGATTCCCGCTACCGTAACTGGTTTAACTTTTATCCCGACGGCACCGCACTCACCTGGAAAGGCAACGCCAGCCTGCCGAAGCTGAATTACGCCGAGCCGCAGGTAGCGGCGGCGATCTATGGTGATGCCGACAGCGTGGTGCGCCACTGGCTGAAGCCGCCGTACAGCATTGACGGCTGGCGGCTGGACGTGGTGCATATGCTTGGGGAGAACGGCGGCGCCGGCGGTAACCTGCGCCATTTGGCGGGCATCTATCAGGCGGCCAGAGAGGAGAATCCTGCCGCCTATCTGCTGGGCGAACATTTTGGCGATGCGCGCCGCTGGCTGCATGCCGGCGTAGAAGATGCGGCGATGAACTATATGGGCTTTGCCCTGCCGCTGCGGGCGTTTCTGGCGGGGGTTGATGTGGCGCGTCATCCTGTCGATTTGGACGCCGCCGCCGTTGCAACATGGATGGACAGCTACCGCGCCGGTCTGCCGCATAACCGCCAACTGATAATGTTCAATCAGCTCGACAGTCATGACACGCCGCGTTTTTTGACCCTGTTGGGCGGCAATATGGCGCGGATGCGCATGGCGGCGGTGTGGCTGATGAGCTGGATCGGCGTGCCCTGCCTGTATTACGGCGATGAAGTGGGGTTGGACGGTGAGAATGACCCGCTGTGCCGTAAGCCGTTTCCCTGGGATGAGAGCCAGTGGGAATGGCCGCTGCTGGCGCTGTTTCAGCGGATGGCGGCACTGCGCAAGCAAAGTCTGGCGCTGCGGCGCGGCGGCTGTCAGGTGCTGTTCGCGCAGGGGGAGACGCTGGTGTTTGTACGTACTTACCAGCAGGAGCGCGTGCTGGTGGCGCTGCAGCGCGGCGGCGGTAATCAGGCGGTGCGGCTGGCATATAGCCCGCTGCTGACGCCGGGCGACTGGCGGAGGCTGGAAGGCGAGGGCGAACTGTCGGCGTGCGATGGCGGCCTGTCGCTGCGTCTGGCCGCGGAATCGGCGAGCGTCTGGCGGCTTTAGCTAAAAGAACGGGGGCCGAGCGGCCCCCGGGATGGCATCAGTAGCCGATCGCCGCGCCGGCCGGGCGGCGTACGTCGTTAGCGCCGTACAGATAGCCTTCGCGCACCTTGCCGGAGACCGCCGAGTCATTGCCGGAGTTGGCCGGCGTCACGCCCGCCGCGCCCGGCAGACCGACCAGAATCAGTTCGGCCGCGCCCCATGGCGTCTGCTCCACCATTTTGTAACCCATCTTCTGCAGCAGATTCAGCGTATCCGCGGAGACGCCGCGCTGTTCGTAGTAGACCTCGTCAGGCAGCCACTGGTGGTGAATGCGCGGCGCATCCACCGCCTCCTGCGGCGCCATGCCGTGGTCGATCACGTTAAGCGCGGTCTGCAGCGTGATGGTGATAATGCGCGAACCGCCCGGTGAGCCGAGCACCATAAAGATTTTATTGTCTTTGGTCACCAGCGTCGGGCTCATCGACGATAGTGGGCGCTTACCGGGGGCGATGGCGTTGGCGGTGCCCTGCACCAGCCCATAGAGGTTTTTCTCGCCGACCTTCACGGTAAAGTCATCCATTTCGTCATTGAGGAAGAAACCGGTGCCGGGGGCGATCACCACCGCGCCGAAGCGGCCGTTGACCGTATAGGTGGTTGATACCGCATTGCCGTCATGATCGACGATGGAGTAGTGAGTGGTTTCCGGTTTTTCATGCGGCTCCATGCCGGGCTGCACGTTTTCCGACGGCGTTGCCTTGCCGGGGACGATTTGCTTGCGGATTTGCTCGGCATAGCTTTTGCTGACCAGCCGGTCGATCGGGTTGTTGATAAAGGCCGGGTCGCCGAGATAGGTGTTGCGATCCATATAGGCGTGGCGCATGGCTTCGGTCATGGTGTGGATGGCCGCCGCCGAGTTAAAGCCCATGCTTTTCAGATCGTAGCCTTCCAGGATATTCAGCGTTTCGCACAGCGTAACGCCGCCGGAGCTTGGCGGCGGCGATGAGACGAACTTATAGCCGCGGTAGCTGCAGGTAATCGGCGCCGTTTCGGTGACTTTGTAGTTGGCGAAGTCGGCCGCGGTCAGAATACCGCCGCCCTTACGGGCCGCCGCTTCCACCGCCTGCGGAATTTTACCGTGGTAGAAGGCGTCCGGCCCCTGTTTGGCGATGGTGTCCAGCGTATTGGCCAGATCGGCCTGCACCAGACGATCACCCGGCTGCAGCGCGCTGCCGTCTTTACGCAGGAAGATTCTGGCCGCTTCGGGGTCCTGCTTAAAGCGTGCGACGGTGGTATCGAGGATATCGGTATCGGCGCGCGTCAGCACAAAGCCTTCCCGCGCCAGCTTGATGGCCGGCGCCATCACCTGTTCGCGGCTCAGCTTGCCGTATTTTTTGCGCGCGGTTTCCATGCCCAGCACGGTGCCCGGCACGCCGGCGGCCAGGTAGCCGTACAGGCTGGCGCCTTTTTTCACTTTGCCGCCGGCGTCCAGGTACATATCGGCGCTGGCCGCCGCCGGCGCGGTTTCACGGAAGTTGATAAAGGTATCGGTGCCGTCGGCCAGATGGACGGTCATAAAACCACCGCCGCCGATATTACCGCAGCAGGGGTTAACCACCGCCTGCGCGTAGCCGACGGCCACGGCGGCATCCACCGCATTACCGCCCATTTTCAGAATGTCGACGCCCACCTGTGAGGCCAGACGTTGCGAGGTGACCACCATACCCTGCCGTGCTTCTACCGCCGGCGTGGAGGCGGCGTGCAGGCTGCCGCTGACCAGCAGCGCCGCCATGGTCAGGGGTTGACTCCATTTGTGCAAAAACATTGATATTCCTACCCTGTCAGTTTTTTATTATCAGGCTCTGCAAAGAACAGGCCAGCGGTTACAGCGTAGCGCCATGGCGCGGCACGCGCTGAAAATTGACGGGAGAATGTGAACCAAAACAAGGAAAACGCGGCGGGGCTGCACAACAAAAGGGCATAAAAAAACCGGCCAGCAAGGCTGACCGGTAGATAACGCTAGGGCTGAAATTACAGCTTGGCAGCGTTTTCAGACAGGTATTTAGCAACGCCGTCTGGAGACGCGCCCATACCTTCTTTGCCTTTTTCCCACTGAGCCGGGCACACTTCGCCGTGCTCTTCATGGAACTGCAGCGCATCAACGGTGCGGATCATTTCGTCGATGTTACGGCCGATTGGCAGATCGTTAACGATCTGAGAACGCACGATGCCGTCTTTGTCGATCAGGAAAGAACCACGCAGCGCAACGCCCGCTTCCGGGTGCTCGATGCCGTAAGCTTTCTGGATTTCACGCTTAACGTCAGCAACCATTGCGTATTTCACTTCACCGATGCCGCCGTTTTCAACAGGGGTTTTACGCCATGCGTTGTGAACGAACTCGGAGTCGAAGGAAACGCCAACCACTTCTACGCCACGCTTCTGGAACTCTTCATAGCGGTGATCGAAAGCGATCAGCTCTGAAGGGCACACGAAGGTGAAGTCCATTGGCCAGAAGAACAGTACGGCTGGTTTGCCGTTCAGGTGTTTTTTCAGGTTGAAGTTTTCAACGATTTCGCCGTTACCAAGTACGGCAGCTGCGGTGAAGTCAGGGGCTTGACGAGTTACCAGGACCATGATTACTCCTGTAATAGTAGTTAAGGGTTAATGTCTGCCCGAGGAGGTAAACCGCGGGCAAAAACTTGGGCCAGTATAGGGGCCTTGCGTCGGCGAATAAAGGTTAAAAACGCCAATCATTGAGATAGTTTTTATCTATCGATATCAGTAATTAATACAGCGAGCCTTAAAAATAACCTTTTCCGGCAAAAGGGCAAGCGTTAACGGCAAAATTGTTGTCAGGCGGCGTTGTCACGTGCGCTTGCCGGCCCCGCTACAGGCGTTTGGCCTGTGCCTGACGCATCAGTTGAGGATAAAACTGCCAGAACTGTGTTTCAAGCTGATGATAGTGGCGCTCTACGTCGGCGAAAGAGCCGCCCAGCGCCGCCAGTCGCGGTCGCCGGCTGGCCATGCCGCGCAGCACCTGAGCGATAAACGGCAGTTCGGCGTAGCGCTCCAGCCAGCGTTCTGACCAGAGGTAATGGTTCAGGGTCTGAAAACGCTCGGGCGTTTGCGCCAGATGAGGAACGATTTGATCGCGCGCCTGGCGGGTAAAATCACTGAGCGGACGCGTCGGCTCGATCTGCCGCCAGTGTCGCGCCAGAAAGTGGTCCCACACCACATCGAGCGTGATGGGCGCCACGCGGCGATAGTCGGTGCCAAAGTAATCGCGGCTCTGTTTAACCTGCGGCAGCGAGTCCGTCAGAACGTCAATACGGCGGTGCAGCATAATGCCTTCCGCCACCTCGGGCGCATAGTCCGCCGCCGGGTTGCCGCGCACAAAGTCGGCCAGCAGGTTACCCAGCAGCGAGCTGTCCGCCAACTGGGCCAAATGGAGATGAGCAAGGAAATTCATCCGGTCACTATACCTTAAAGTGGGTTATCTTGAGGCACCGTTCTGTGCCATAACGGTGGCGCGCGGGAAATTCGCCTTATTCCTTGCCGCCTTTCCCCCATGGCTTTAGACTATAGCGCCTATTTTTTTAGCTGAAGTGAATACCATGCGCGTCGCCGATTTTTCCTTTGAACTTCCCGAGTCTTTGATCGCCCGTTACCCGCAGGCACAGCGCAGCGGCTGTCGCCTGCTGCAGTTGGATGGGCCAAGCGGTGAACTGACGCACGGCGTGTTCACCGACCTGCTGGATAAATTGGAGGCCGGCGACCTGCTGGTGTTTAACAATACCCGGGTGATCCCGGCGCGCATCTTCGGCCGTAAGGCCAGCGGCGGCAAGATTGAGGTGCTGGTGGAGCGCGTACTGGACGACAGCCGGGTGCTGGCGCACGTGCGCGCCTCGAAGGCGCCGAAACCGGGCGCTGAGCTGCTGCTGGGCGATGACGAAAGCATCGCTGCGACCATGGTGGCGCGTCATGACGCCCTGTTTGAGCTGCGTTTCGACGATGAGCGTGACGTGTTCGCCATTTTGAATGATGTTGGCCATATGCCGCTGCCGCCGTATATCGACCGGCCGGACGAAGACGCCGACCGCGAGCTTTATCAGACCGTCTACAGCGAAAAGCCGGGCGCGGTGGCGGCGCCGACCGCCGGCCTGCACTTTGACGAGCCGCTGCTGGCGGCGTTGCGCGCCAAGGGCGTGGAGATGGCGTTCGTCACCCTGCATGTTGGCGCCGGCACCTTCCAGCCGGTGCGGGTGGACAGCATTGAAGATCACATTATGCATGCCGAGTATGCCGAAGTGCCGCAAGAGGTCGTGGATGCGGTACTGGCCTGTAAAGCGCGCGGCAAACGGGTGATTGCCGTCGGCACCACCTCGGTGCGCTCGCTGGAGAGTGCCGCCGCTGCCAGCAAGGACGCGCTGATTGCGCCGTTCTTCGACGATACCAGCATCTTTATCTATCCGGGGTATCACTATCAGGTGATCGATGCGCTGGTGACCAATTTCCACCTGCCGGAATCGACGCTGATCATGCTGGTTTCCGCCTTTGCCGGCTACCAGAACACTATGCATGCCTATCAGCAGGCGGTGGCCGAGCAATACCGCTTCTTCAGTTACGGCGATGCGATGTTTATCAGCCGTAACCCGCAGGCGGAAAACGAATCCGTCGGCGAGTAAGTTTCCGGGCCGCGCCGGTGCGTGGTCCTGTATTAATGACATCAGACTGTTTCTCTGATGCTGGAGGATAAGTGAAGTACGAATTAGATACTACCGATGGCCGCGCGCGTCGCGGCCGCCTGGTCTTTGAGCGCGGCGTGGTGGAAACGCCGGCCTTTATGCCGGTCGGCACCTACGGCACCGTAAAGGGCATGACGCCGGAAGAAGTGAAAGAGACCGGCGCGCAGATTTTGCTGGGCAACACGTTCCACCTGTGGCTGCGTCCGGGGCAGGAGATCATGAAGCTGCACGGCGACCTGCATGACTTTATGCAGTGGCCCGGCCCGATCCTCACCGACTCCGGCGGTTTCCAGGTGTTCAGCCTGGGGGCGATGCGCAAAATCAAGGAAGAGGGCGTTTACTTCCGTAACCCGATCAACGGCGACAAAGTGTTTCTCAGCCCGGAAAAATCGATGGAAATCCAGTATGACCTGGGTTCTGACATCGTGATGATTTTTGACGAGTGCACGCCGTACCCGGCGGACTGGGATTACGCCAAGCGTTCGATGGAGATGTCGTTGCGCTGGGCGCAGCGCAGCCGTCAGCGTTTTGACGAGCTGAACAATAAAAATGCGCTGTTCGGCATTATTCAGGGCGGCGTTTACGAAGATTTACGTGATGTTTCAGTAAAAGGGCTGGTGGAGATCGGCTTTGATGGTTACGCTGTGGGCGGTTTGGCGGTAGGTGAGCCAAAAGAGGACATGCACCGTATTCTCGAACATGTTTGCCCGCAAATTCCGGAAGATAAGCCTCGCTATCTGATGGGCGTCGGCAAACCGGAAGACCTGGTGGAAGGCGTGCGTCGCGGCATCGATATGTTTGACTGCGTGATGCCGACGCGTAATGCGCGTAACGGCCATCTGTTCGTGACCGACGGTGTGGTAAAAATCCGCAATGCCAAGCACAAGGATGATACTTCTCCGCTGGACAGCGAGTGTGATTGTTACACCTGTCGCAATTACAGCCGCGCCTACTTGCATCATCTCGACCGTTGCAACGAAATACTCGGTGCCCGTTTGAATACCATTCATAACCTTCGCTTTTACCAGCGTCTGATGGCGGGTTTACGCCAGGCCATCGAAGAGGGTAAATTAGAGGCGTTTGTTGCGGACTTCTACGGTCGGATCGGTAAACCGGTTCCGCCTTTAAATGTTTAATAATTGATAACTTAATGAGGGAATTTCAATGAGCTTTTTCATTTCTGACGCCGTCGCATCCGCAGGAGCTCCGGCTCAGGGAAGCCCGTACTCTCTGATCATTATGCTGGTGGTATTCGGCCTGATCTTCTACTTCATGATCCTGCGCCCGCAGCAGAAGCGCGCCAAAGAGCATAAAAAACTGATGGACTCCATCGGCAAGGGTGATGAAGTGCTGACCACCGGCGGTCTGATCGGTCGCGTTACCAAAGTGGCCGATACCGGCATTATCGCTATTGCGCTGAACGACACCACGGAAGTGATGATCAAGCGTGACTTCGTGGCGGCCGTTCTGCCGAAAGGTACCATGAAGGCCCTGTAATTTTTTTTCCCGAAGGGAATTGCCGTGCTAAACCGTTATCCTTTGTGGAAGTATCTGATGCTGATCGTGGTGATCGCCGTCGGTCTGCTTTATGCGCTTCCCAACATTTATGGTGAGGATCCGGCCGTACAAATCACTGGCGCGCGCGGTGTCGCCGCCAGTGAAACTACGCTGGACCAGGTCCGTACCGTATTAGAAAAAGACCATATCGAGAGCAAGTCGATCGCGCTGGAAGAAGGCGCCATCCTGGCTCGCTTTAAAGATCCTGACGTTCAGCTGCGGGCGCGTGAAGCCCTGATGTCGGCGCTGGGCGATAAGTACGTTGTGGCGCTGAACCTTGCGCCGGCGACGCCGCGCTGGCTGTCCATGCTGGGCGCCGAGCCGATGAAACTGGGCCTTGATTTGCGCGGCGGCGTGCACTTCCTGATGGAAGTTGACATGGATACCGCGCTCAGCAAGCTGCAGGAACAGACCATCGACACCCTGCGCAGCGACCTGCGTGAAAAGGGCATCCCTTACGCGTCTATCCGCAAGCTGGACAACAACGGCGTTGAGGTCCGCTTCCGCGATAACGACGCGCGCGATCGGGCCATCAGCTATATGACGCCGCGTCAGCGCGACTACGTGTTCTCCTCTAACGGCAGCAACGTCATGAAGGTCACCCTGACCGATGCGCGTCTGAGCGAAGCGCGCGAATATGCCGTGCAGCAGAACATCACCATCCTGCGTAACCGCGTCAACCAACTGGGCGTCGCCGAGCCGCTGGTGCAGCGTCAGGGTTCTGACCGCATCGTGGTTGAGCTGCCGGGCATCCAGGACACCGCGCGCGCCAAAGAGATTCTGGGCGCTACCGCGACGCTGGAGTTCCGTCTGGTTAACACCAACGTTGACGCCACTGCGGCGGCCAACGGCCGCGTGCCGGGCGATTCGGAAGTGAAGAACACCCGTGAAGGCCAGCCGATCGTGCTGTACAAGCGCGTGATTCTGACCGGTGACCATATCACCGATTCCACCTCGACCATGGACGAGTACAACCAGCCGCAGGTTAACATCTCGCTGGACAGCGCCGGCGGCAACTCGATGTCCAACTTCACCAAGGACAACATCGGCAAGCCGATGGCGACCCTGTTTGTGGAATATAAGGACAGCGGCAAGAAAGACGCCAACGGCCGTGCGGTGCTGGTGAAGCAGGAAGAAGTGATCAACGTGGCGAACATTCAGTCGCGTCTGGGCAACAGCTTCCGCATTACCGGTATCGGCAACCCGAACGAAGCACGTCAGCTGTCGCTGCTGCTGCGTGCCGGTGCGCTGATTGCGCCGATCCAGATCGTGGAAGAGCGTACCATCGGCCCGACCCTGGGGATGCAGAACATCGAACAGGGCCTGGAAGCCTGCCTGTGGGGCCTGGTGGCGTCCATCGTGTTTATGGTGGTGTGGTACCGTAAATTCGGCGTGATTGCGACCAGCGCGCTGGTGGTCAACCTGGTGCTGATCGTCGGCGTGATGTCGCTGTTGCCGGGCGCAACGCTGACCATGCCGGGGATTGCCGGTATCGTTCTGACGCTGGCGGTGGCGGTTGACGCCAACGTACTGATTAACGAACGTATCAAGGAAGAGCTGAAGAACGGGCGTTCCGTTCAGCAGGCGATCCATGAGGGCTATAAAGGCGCGTTCTCCAGTATTATCGACGCCAACGTCACCACGCTGATCACCGCGATTATTCTGTACGCAGTGGGCACCGGTTCGATTAAAGGCTTTGCGATTACCACCGCGATCGGCGTGGCGACGTCCATGTTTACCGCGATTGTCGGTACCCGTGCCATCGTCAACCTGCTTTACGGCGGCAAACGCATTAACAAGCTGTCTATCTGAGGAGTGCGTTGTGGCACAGGATTATACTGTTGAGCAACTCAACTACGGCCGTAAAGTCTATGACTTTATGCGCTGGGACTATCTGGCTTTCGGCATCTCGATTGTGGTGCTGATCGCCTCTATCGCCATCATGTCGGTGCGCGGCTTTAACTGGGGACTGGATTTCACCGGCGGTACGGTGATTGAAATCAACCTGGAGCAGCCGGCAAACCTTGACCTGATGCGCGATACGCTGGAAAAGGCCGGGTTCCAGGACCCGGTTATCCAGAACTTCGGCAGCAGCCGCGATGTAATGGTGCGCATGCCGCCGGTTACCGGCAATGCGGGCCAGGAGCTGGGCAACAAAGTGATCGGCGTGATCAATGAGTCGGTGGATAAGAATGCGACCGTGAAGCGTATCGAGTTCGTCGGCCCGAGCGTGGGCAGCGAACTGGCGCAGACCGGCGGCATGGCGCTGCTGGTGGCGCTGATCTCGATTCTGATCTACGTCGGCTTCCGCTTTGAGTGGCGCCTGGCGGCCGGTGCGGTTATCGCGCTGGCGCACGACGTGGTGATTACCCTCGGCGTGCTGTCGCTGTTCCATATCGAGATTGACCTGACCATCATCGCTTCCCTGATGTCGGTTATCGGTTACTCGCTGAACGACAGCATCGTGGTGTCAGACCGTATTCGTGAGAACTTCCGCAAGATTCGCCGCGGTACGCCTTACGAAATCGTCAACGTGTCGCTGACCCAGACGCTGAGCCGTACGCTGATGACCTCCGGCACCACGCTGGTGGTGGTGCTGATGCTGTATATCTTCGGCGGCGCGATGCTGCATGGCTTCTCGCTGGCGATGCTGATCGGCGTGTCCATCGGTACCATTTCCTCTATCTACGTCGCCTCTGCGCTGGCGTTGAAACTGGGAATGAAACGCGAACACATGCTGCAGCAGAAAGTGGAGAAAGAGGGCGCCGATCAGCCTTCTATTCTGCCTTAATCTGCTGTACGTTCAGCGGAATAAAAGAGCGCCGGTTGGCGCTCTTTTTTTATGCACGTGACCCGTCCTAAATAGCGTTGACACATTTTACTCACGAACAGAGGAAAGTGTGATGAACCAGTATGTTAAACGCACGCAACGCGATTACCCTCTATCCTTTAAATTGGCCGTCGTCCAACAGGTCGAAAAAGGCGAGATGACTTACCGTCAGGCACAAGACCGCTACGGTATCCAGGGCAGTCATACCGTCATGAACTGGCTGCGTAAATATGGCCAACTCGACTGGCGTTCGTCCTCTTCAACCAGACTGTGCGGAGATGATATGCCCAAGTTACCCCTGACTCCTGAACAGCGCATCAAAGAACTCGAACAGCAACTGGCTGAATCTGAAGTCAAAGCGCAGTTCTTTGAAGCCGTCGTAAAAGTGATGAATACCGAGTTCGGAGCTACCCTGACAAAAAAGCAGTTGGCTGCCTTATCGCGCAAACACAAGCGCCACGACTCACGGTAGCACGCGCCTGCCGGTGGATGGGTATCAGCCGGCAGGCATGGTATCAGTCCTTGCAACGTGAACGTGGAAGAGAAGAGCAAGCCCACCATATAGTGGAGCAGGTGACCGCTATCCGCTTACACCAGCCCCGACTGGGTACACGCAAGCTGCACCACTTACTGCGACAGCAGCCGGAAGCCCCCGTGCATGTGGGGCGAGACCGCCTGTTCCGGATACTGCGCTGCGCCCGTTTACTGGTGATGCCTAAACGGGCGTATCATAAGACAACGCACAGCCATCATCGTTTTTACCGTCATCCCAACTTGCTGAAAGCGGGAGAACATCAGGTTATAGCCAGCCGCCCGGAACAGGTGTGGGTAGCGGATATCACCTATCTGCCGCTGAAAACAGGAACGGCGTATATCAGTCTGATAACGGATGCGTGGTCGAGAAAAATCGTGGGGTATCATGTGCATGACAGCCTGCATACCCGGCATGTCGCCTGTGCGTTCAAAATGGCGCTGGCCAGCAGGCGCACCGCAGCTCCGTTGGTACATCACTCGGACCGGGGGATCCAGTACTGCTCGCAGGAATATCAGACGTTACACAAGCGACATGGCGTCACCTGTTCGATGACAGACGGGTATGACTGTTACCAGAATGCGCTGGCGGAGAGGATAAACGGGATACTGAAAACGGAATACCTGCTTGGCAAACCGAAAGACATCGTGCAGGCAAGAAAGATGGTCAGGCAGTCTGTGGAAATCTACAACGCACGGCGACCGCATCTGTCGCTACAATACAAAACGCCCGATGAGGTTCATCGGGCGTTATAAGGCTGAAAAGTGTCAACCTATATCAGGACTAGTCAACGGTTCCGGCGGCTGAGTTAACGGCTTTCGGCGGTGAGCGGCTCAACGCTGTGTAGGCGGATATAGCCCAGCTGTTCCGGGGTGACGTCGCTGAAGCGCAGCTCGAAACTTTGCGTGGTTTTCGCCAGCAGCGAGTCGCCGTTTTGAATCGGCTGGGACAGCGCGCCGGCATTTTGCAACTGGCCGTTGTCATCCAGCCGTCCCCACTCCACCATCGCCTTGAAGGCGGGCAGCGCTTTGCCGGACAGCGTGCGGATATGCAGCACCGCCTGCGAGCCGTTGGCTTCGCTTTTTACCCGATCCAGCGCGACGCTGAGTTCGCCGATATTGCTCTGCAGTCGTGCCGGCGTGTTGGCGGTGGGCAGCAGATAGACGCCGCTGGTCGAACCTTGGTTCAGCTGTTTCTGGCGTTCCAGCGCCGTAGCCTGTTCGGTCAGCGTGGTGACTTTTTGGCTCAGCTCGCCGACCTGGTTGCGCAGGTTCGGCACGTCGCGGTTTTGCGCGCAGCCGGCAAGCAAAATCAGGGCGGTAAGCAGGCAGACTTTAGGATAACTGATTGTCATGGCGGCGATTCCCTATTCAATGACTCCTGTTATCAGCTTAGTCGGAATGTGCCGGAAAGTCATGTTTGACGCAGAGTATCGCCGGGGCGTGAAGCACGTTTCGTCAGTGCGTGGCAACAAATGCCCGGCGCCCTTTGTTATGCTGAAAGTTCGGGGTAAACTGTGCGTCATTATGAGAACGCTTATCAGGACCTGTTATGCATTGCCCTTTTTGCGCTGCTGTTGATACCAAAGTGATAGATTCCCGTCTGGTCGGCGATGGATCGCAGGTGCGCCGTCGCCGCCAGTGCCTGGTTTGCAACGAACGTTTTACCACCTTTGAAGTGGCCGAACTGGTCATGCCGCGGGTGATTAAAAGTGATGAAGTCCGCGAGCCATTCAATGAAGACAAGCTGCGTCGCGGCATGCTGAAGGCGTTGGAAAAACGCCCGGTCAGTTCCGATGACGTCGAGAACGCCATCAACCATATCAAATCCCAACTGCGTGCCACCGGCGAACGCGAAGTGCCGACCAAAATGGTCGGCAATCTGGTGATGGACGCGCTGAAAAAGCTCGATAAGGTGGCGTATATCCGCTTTGCCTCGGTGTACCGCAGCTTCGAAGATATCCGCGAGTTCGGCGAAGAGATCGCCAAACTGCAAGACTGACAGGATTGCTGATGCCTAACGATCAACTGTATATGGCGCGCGCGTTTGAACTGGCGCGCCTGGGCCGTTTTACCACGGCGCCGAACCCCAACGTCGGTTGTGTGATCGTGCGCGATGGCAAGATCGTCGGCGAAGGCTACCATTTACGTGCGGGTGAACCGCATGCGGAAGTGCATGCATTGCGTATGGCCGGGGAACTGGCGCGCGGCGCGACCGCCTATGTCACGCTGGAACCCTGCAGCCACCACGGCCGTACGCCGCCGTGCGCCGATGCGCTGATCAATGCCGGCGTCAGCCGCGTGGTGGCGGCGATGCAGGATCCGAACCCGCAGGTGGCGGGGCGCGGTCTGTACCGCCTGCAGCAGGCGGGCATCGACGTCAGCCATGGCCTGATGCTGGCGGAGGCCGAAGCGGTGAACCGCGGTTTCCTCAAACGGATGCGCACCGGTTTTCCCTATGTGCAGCTGAAGCTGGGGGCGTCGCTTGACGGGCGCACAGCGATGGCGTCGGGCGAAAGCCAGTGGATTACCTCGCCGCAGGCGCGCCGTGACGTGCAGCGTCTGCGGGCGGAAAGCGCGGCGATCCTCAGCACCAGCGCCACCGTCCTGGCGGACGACCCTTCGCTGACCGTTCGCTGGGATGAGCTGGACGCCGATACGCAGCGCCGCTACCCGCGTGACAATCTGCGCCAGCCGCTGCGCATTATTCTTGACAGTCAGAACCGCGTCACGCCGCAGCACCGGGTGGTGCAGCAGCCGGGCGCGACCTGGCTGGCGCGGCTGCAGCCTGACCAGCAGGCGTGGCCGGAAGGCGTGGAGCAGCTGACGCTGCCGGCGCACGGTGGCGGTATCGATCTGGTGGTGATGATGATGCAGCTGGCCAAGCGCCAGGTGAACTCCGTCTGGGTCGAGGCCGGCGCGCAGCTGTCCGGCGCGTTGCTGCAGGCCGGGCTGGTGGATGAGCTGATTGTGTACGTTGCGCCGAAGCTGCTCGGCGATAATGCCCGCGGGCTGTGTCACCTGCCTGGCCTGGAACGGCTGGCGGAGGCGCCGGAGTTCGTGTTCAGCGACGTGCGGCAGGTCGGTCCTGATTTGCGGTTGCGCCTGACGGCGAAACAGTGATTGCCTGGCGGCTTTGCAAAAAGCGCCGCGCAGGCGGCCAAAGAATATGATAGAATCCGCCCCCCTGCGGGGTATTGAACCCATTTTTAAGGAAAGTCCATGAAAGTTATCGAAGGTGTTGTTGCTACTCCTAATGCTCGTGTGGCGATCGCAATTGCACGTTTTAACAATTTCATCAACGACAGCCTGCTGGAAGGCGCCATCGACGCGCTGAAACGTATTGGCCAGGTTGCAGACGACAATATCACCGTTGTCTGGGTGCCGGGCGCTTACGAGCTGCCGCTGACCGCAAAAGTGCTGGCCAACACCGGCAAATACGATGCCATTATTGCACTGGGCACCGTGATCCGCGGGGGCACCGCGCACTTTGAATATGTGGCGGGCGAAGCCAGCTCCGGCGTGGGCAGCGTGGCGCTGAGCAGCGAGATCCCGGTGACTTTCGGCGTGTTGACCACCGAAAGCATTGAACAGGCGATCGAGCGTGCCGGCACCAAAGCGGGCAACAAAGGCGCAGAAGCCGCCCTGACCGCACTTGAAATGATTAATGTTATTAAAGCTGTTAAAGCCTGAATTTAGTTAAGGGGAATTCCGTGAAACCTGCTGCTCGTCGCCGCGCTCGTGAGTGCGCTGTTCAAGCGCTTTACTCTTGGCAGTTGTCTAAAAACGACATTGCCGATGTTGAATTACAGTTCCTGACGGAGCAGGACGTCAAAGACGTTGACGTCGCCTATTTTCGCGAGCTGCTGTCCGGCGTGGCGATGAATGCGGGTACGTTGGACGCGCTGATGACGCCTTACCTGTCTCGCCAGCTGGAAGAGCTGGGCCAGGTGGAAAAAGCCATTCTGCGCGTGGCGCTGTTTGAGCTGAAAATGCGTGAAGATGTCCCTTACAAAGTGGCAATTAACGAAGCGATCGAACTGGCGAAAGTGTTCGGCGCCGAAGATAGTCACAAATTTGTGAACGGCGTGCTGGATAAAGCGGCGCCTCACATCCGCAAGAAAAAATAAATGATGTGGCCGCTCTGCGGCCCATTTTATTTCGGCGTTTGTTCAACACTGTCATTGCACGTTAGGGCATATCTCACGCCCATAAAAATCATTTGCTAACCACGGGCTGCAGGCCCTGGCCGCTGAACATATTGCTGCGAGCCGGCTTGTCAGCACAGCGATTCTTTATTGGAATATTTACCATGGCATGCGGCGAATTTGACCTTATTGCCCGCTATTTTGACCGGTTCAAGAGTTTGCGCCGGGACGTACAGTTGGGCATTGGAGATGACTGCGCACTCCTGACAGTGGCAGAAAAACAGCTTTTAGCCATCAGCACCGATACCCTGGTTGCCGGGGTGCACTTCCTGCCGGATATCGATCCGGGCGATCTCGGTTACAAAGCCCTGGCGGTAAACCTGAGCGATCTGGCCGCCATGGGCGCGGATCCGGCCTGGTTGTCGCTGGCCCTGACGCTGCCGGAGGTGGATGAAGCGTGGCTGAAAGCCTTTAGCGATGCCCTGTTCGAACAGCTGAATTACTACGGCATGCAGCTGATCGGCGGTGATACCACCCGCGGGCCGCTCAGCATGACCCTGACCATCAACGGCCTGGTGCCGGCGGGGCGGGCTTTACGCCGCGACGGCGCGCGTATCGGCGACTGGATCTATGTGACCGGTACGCTGGGCGACAGCGCCGCCGGGCTGGCGTTGCTGCAACAGCGGTTGGCGGTGGATGATATGACGGCGCGCGATTATCTGCTGGCCCGTCATCTGCGTCCGCAGCCGCGGGTGTTGCAGGGGCAGGCGTTGCGCGATCTGGCCAGCGCGGCGATCGATATTTCCGATGGTTTAATCTCTGATTTACAGCATCTGTTAACCGCCAGCCAGTGCGGCGCGCGCATCGATCTGGACGAATTGCCGCTGTCGCAGGCGCTGACCGAGCATACCGACAGCGAACAAGCGTTGCGCTGGGCGTTAACCGGCGGTGAAGATTACGAACTGTGCTTCACGGTGCCGGAGATCAACCGCGGTGCGCTGGACGTGGCGCTGAGCCATCTGGGCGCCGACTACACCTGTATTGGTCAGATTGGCCCGGAAGCGGAAGGCGTCAAATTCTTCCGTGATCATGAAGCGGTGGAGCTGCCTTGGCGGGGCTTCGACCATTTCAGCAGCAAATAGGGAAATCCGCGTGGATGAAGCAAAACGCCGGTTGCGCATGAGCAACCCCTGGCATCTGCTGGCGACCGGTTTCGGCAGCGGACTGTCGCCGGTGGTGCCGGGTACGATGGGATCGCTGGCGGCTATTCCGTTCTGGCTGCTGCTGATACAGCTGCCGTGGCAGCTTTATTCGCTGATCGTGATGTTCAGCATCTGTATCGGCGTCTATCTGTGCCACCAGACGGCGAAAGACATGCGCGTGCACGACCACGGCAGTATCGTCTGGGATGAGTTTGTCGGTATGTGGATCACACTGATGGCGCTGCCGGTGAATGACTGGCGCTGGGTCGCCGTTGGTTTCGTGCTATTTCGCATTCTGGATATGTGGAAGCCCTGGCCGATCCGCTGGTTTGACCGCAATGTGCACGGCGGTATGGGCATTATGATCGACGATATCGTCGCCGGCGTGATCGCCGCGGGGATGATCTACCTGCTGGGGCATCACTGGCCCGTCGCTCTGTTCTGAGATAAAACAAGGGCGCCTTGCGGCGCCCTTTATTGATTATTCAGCCAGCCAGTCTTCTATCTGACGTTGGATACCGGCGGCGTCCAGGCCGAGGTCGCTGCGGATCTCCTCTTGGCTGCCCTGCGGGACAAAGCTGTCCGGCAGGCCGAGATTCAATACCGGCACCAGACGGCGTTTCGCCATCAGCAGCTCGTTTACGCCGCTGCCGGCACCGCCCATAATGGCGTTTTCTTCCAGCGTGACCAGCAGCTCATGGCTGGCGGCCATCTCCAGCACCAGCTCCTCATCCAGCGGCTTCACGAAGCGCATATCCACCAGCGTGGCGTTTAACGCCTCGGCGGCCAGCTGCGCTTCCGGCATCAGGGTGCCGAAGTTGAGAATGGCAACCTTTTCCCCTTCACGGCGTACGATGCCTTTGCCGATCGGCAGTGACGTCAGCGGTTCCTGAGCGGCGCCGGTACCGCTGCCGCGCGGATAGCGCACCGCGCTCGGGCCGTCCTGATAGTGGTAGCCGGTGTACAGCATCTGGCGGCACTCATTCTCATCGCTTGGCGTCATGATCACCATATTGGGGATGCAGCGCAGGAAGGAGAGATCGAACGCTCCTTGGTGGGTCTGGCCGTCGGCGCCGACGATGCCGCCACGGTCGATGGCGAACAGCACCGGAAGCTTCTGGATCGCCACATCGTGGATCACCTGATCGTAAGCGCGCTGCAGGAAAGTGGAGTAGATGGCTACCACCGGCTTGTAGCCGCCGATCGCCAGGCCGGCGGCAAAGGTGACCGCGTGCTGTTCGGCGATGGCGACGTCAAAATACTGCTGCGGATAGTCGCGTGAGAACTGCACCATGCCGGAGCCTTCGCGCATTGCCGGGGTAATTGCCATCAGTTTGTCGTCTTTGGCGGCGGTTTCACACAGCCACTCGCCGAAGATCTTGGAATAGGTCGGCAGGCCGCCGGCGCTTTTCGGCAGCGTGCCGCTGGCCGGATCGAATTTTGGCACCGCGTGGAAGCTGATCGGATCTTTTTCCGCCGGGGCATAGCCGCGCCCCTTTTTGGTCATGATATGCAGCAGCTGCGGCCCTTTCAGATCGCGCATGTTCTTCAACGTCGTAGCCAGCGCCTGCACGTCGTGGCCGTCGACCGGGCCGATATAGTTGAAGCCCAGCTCCTCGAACAGCGTGCCCGGCACCACCATCCCTTTGAGATGCTCTTCGGTGCGTTTGACCAGCTCTTTGATCGGCGGCAGGCCGGACAACACCTTCTTGCCGCCCTCGCGCAGCGTGGAGTAGAGCTTGCCGGACAATAGCTGCGCCAGATGGTTATTAAGCGCGCCGACGTTCTCGGAAATCGACATTTCGTTGTCGTTCAGGATCACCAGCATGTCCGGATCGATATCGCCGGCGTGGTTCATGGCTTCGAACGCCATGCCGGCGGTGATGGCGCCGTCGCCGATCACGCAGACGGTGCGGCGGCCTTTGCCTTCGCGCTCCGCCGCCACCGCCATGCCGAGGCCGGCGCTGATCGAGGTGGAGGAGTGGCCGACGGACAAGACGTCGTATTCACTCTCATCGCGCCACGGGAAAGGGTGCAGGCCATTTTTTTGCCGAATGGTTGAAATGCGGTCGCGGCGTCCGGTCAGAATTTTATGTGGGTAGGCCTGATGGCCGACGTCCCACACCAGATGGTCGAACGGCGTGTGGTAAACGTAGTGCAATGCCACCGTCAGTTCGACGGTACCCAGCCCGGAAGCAAAGTGGCCGCTTGAGCGGCTGACGCTGTCCAGCAGATATTGCCGCAGCTCATCACACAGCTTCGGCAGGCTTTCTTTTGGCAGCGAGCGGAGTTCCTCGGGGTTTTCCGCCAGCGCCAGCGTCGGGTATTTGGCTATATCAAGACTCATTCGATACTCATATCAGAGGTATGCCATCGCGCAACGGCCGCAGCGTCGGGGCCGCGGCGGCGTTAAATGGCGATAACGTCACACGTTAATTGTCGCGTTCAATAATAAAGCTGGCCAACGCGCGCAATGATGCGGTGTTGTATGATTGCGCCGCCAGCGTATCCAGAGCGCTCAAGGCTTCCTGATACAGATCCCGGGCTTTGGCCCTGGCATTGTCCAGGCCCAGCAGCGCGGGATAGGTGCTTTTTCCGTGTTGCTGATCGGCGCCTTGGCGTTTTCCTATTTTTGCAGTGTCGCCGATGACGTCGAGAATGTCATCCTGAACCTGAAACGCCAGGCCGATGGCCGCCGCGTAGCGATCCAGTTCGGCCAGCGCCGCACGCCCCGGCTCGCCCGCCGCCAGCGCGCCCAGACGCACGGCTGAGCGGATCAGTGCACCGGTTTTGTGGCGGTGAATTTGCTCCAGTTCTTCCAGATTAATCTGACGGTCTTCTGCAGCAAGATCCAAGGCCTGACCGCCACACATGCCGGCCACGCCGCTGGCGCCGGCCAGTTCCGACACCATCGCCAGGCGGTCGCGCATTGCGACATCCGGCATCTCGGCATCGGCCAGAATGGAGAAGGCCAGCGTCTGCAGCGCATCGCCGGCCAGAATCGCACTGGCTTCATCAAATTTGAGGTGGCAGGTAGGCTGGCCACGGCGCAGGTCGTCGTCGTCCATCGCCGGCAGATCGTCATGGATCAAAGAATAGGCGTGGATGCATTCTACCGCCGCCGCCGGCGCATCGAGGTTGCCCGACGGCACGCCGAACATCTCGCCGGTGGCATACACCAGGAACGGGCGCAGACGCTTACCGCCCAGCAGGGCGCCATAGCGCATGGCAGCCACCAACCGGCCGTCGTTAAACGGCAGCGGGGCGATAAAGTCCAGCAGTGCGCGATCGGCGCGCTGACGATAGCTCTGTAGCTGGCTGTTGAAGTCAGACATCAATCATTACTCGGCGTTCGGGGTAAAGGGCGTTAATGCGGCATCGTCGTCGTCGCTGTCGTTCAGCAGAATTTGCACGCGCTGTTCCGCCTGCTGCAGTTTTTGCTGACCCTGACGCGCCAGCTGCACGCCGCGCTCAAATTCGCTGAGCGCCTCTTCCAGCGGCAATTCGCCCGCTTCCAGGCGTGTCACAATGCTTTCCAGTTCGGTCAGGGAGTGTTCAAAACTGACATTTTGCTCTGTACTGTCTGATTGTGCGGGTTTTTTCGGCATAATTTTCTTGTTACGTCATCAGGTGAACCGAGGGGCCAGAGCCTATCCTAGCGGATCTTGATTAGCAAATCATGGCGTGCTCGTGTGGTTTTGTGCGCAGAGCTTCATCAGAAAGTGATATACTGCGCCCCGTTAATTTTATCTGACCATAAAGACCGCCATGAAGTTTATCATTAAATTGTTCCCGGAAATCACCATCAAGAGTCAATCTGTGCGCTTGCGCTTCATAAAGATTCTTACCACCAACATTCGTAATGTCCTGAAGCAGTATGATGAAAACCTGGCGGTGGTCCGGCACTGGGACTTTATTGAAGTCCGCGCCAAAGATGAAAACCAGCGTCCGGCGATCGCCGACGCGCTGACGCGCATCCCCGGCATCCACCATATTCTGGAAGTGGAAGACCGCGCCTACAGCGATATCCACCATATCTTCGAGCAGACGCTGGAAACCTATCGCGAACGGCTGGAAGGCAAGACCTTCTGCGTGCGCGTGAAGCGCCGCGGCAAGCAGGACTTCAGTTCGCAGGACGTGGAACGCTACGTCGGCGGCGGCCTGAATCAGCATATCGAGAGCGCGCGGGTCAAACTGAACCATCCGCAGGTGACCGTCAATCTTGAGATTGAAGATGACAAACTGATGATGGTGAAAGCGCGCCGCGAAGGTATCGGCGGCTACCCGATCGGTACCCAGGAAGACGTGATGTCGCTGATCTCCGGCGGTTTTGACTCCGGCGTTTCCAGCTATATGCTGATGCGTCGCGGCTGCCGGGTGCACTACTGCTTCTTCAACCTGGGCGGCGCCGCGCATGAGATCGGCGTCAAGCAGGTGGCGCATTATCTGTGGAACCGCTTCGGCAGCTCGCACAAGGTGCGTTTTGTGGCGATCGATTTTGAGCCGGTGGTGGGCGAAATTCTGGAAAAAGTCGACGACGGCCAGATGGGCGTGGTGCTCAAGCGTATGATGGTACGCGCCGCCTCCAAAGTGGCGGAGCGCTATGGCGTGCAGGCGCTGGTCACCGGCGAAGCCTTGGGGCAGGTATCCAGCCAGACGCTGACCAACCTGCGTCTGATCGACAACGCGTCGGATACGCTGATCCTGCGTCCGCTGATTTCCCACGATAAAGAGCACATCATCAACGTGGCGCGGCAGATCGGCACCGAAGATTTTGCCAAAACCATGCCGGAATATTGCGGGGTGATCTCCAAGAGCCCGACGGTAAAAGCGGTGAAGGCGAAGATCGAAGAAGAAGAAGGCAACTTCGATTTCGAGATCCTCGAGCGGGTCGTGCGCGAAGCGCGCAACGTGGATATCCGCACCATCGCCAGCGAAACCCAGGAGCAGGTCACGGAAGTGGAAACCGTGGCGGCATTCAATGCCGATCAGGTGATTCTGGATATCCGCTCGGTGGACGAGCAGGACGAAAAGCCGCTGCAGTTGGAGCAGGTTGAGGTGAAACCGCTGCCGTTCTACAAGCTGGGCACCCAGTTCGGCGATCTGGATCAGAGCAAAACCTACCTGCTGTATTGTGAACGCGGCGTGATGAGCCGTCTGCAGGCGCTGTATCTGCTGGAGCAGGGGTATACCAATATTAAAGTGTATCGCCCTTAATCCCCTTCATCTTTCGCGCCTCAGCGTTGTTGGCTGCCGGCGCGCACCCCGGTCACTGACTGATGTCAGCTCCCGGGGATTTGCGCCGTTGCCGCCTAGCTGAGACGTGAAATCTATCGGGGATCCCCCTTCATCTTTCGTGCCTCAGCGTTGTTGGCTGCCGGCGCGCACCCCGGTCACTGACTGATGTCAGCTCCCGGGGATTTGCGCCGTTGCCGCCTAGCTGAGACGCGAAATCTATCGGGGATTCCCTGTGTCAGCCAAGTCTCAGAGTCGTTAGTGATTGCGTAAGTAAGTGTTCAGTCACTGAAGTCGTACATGCCTGGGATCAATACCAGCTGCGCTGCGACCTCCGCCGCTTTGGCTTTCCCCAACAGCAGATCGATCAGCTTCAGGCTGAATTCCATGGCGGTACCCGGCCCCTGGCTGGTCAGCAGATTGACGCGCGCGTCATATACCACCCGGCGCTCCATCCACTTATCCTGCGGGATATGTTGTTTCAAACCGGGGAAGCCGGTCATGTTACCGACCGGGAACAGATCGTGGTGTTGCAGCACCAGCGCCGGCGCGGCGCAGATGGCGGCGACGATTTTCCCCTGCAGATGCATCTGACGCACTTTTTCCACCAGCAGCGGGCTGTCGCGGAAGCATTCGGCGCCCTGCAGGCCGCCGGGCAACACGATAGCGTCAAACGGTTCATCGACGATCTCAACCAGCGCCGCATCCGCCAGCAGTTTAACGCCGCGGGAACAGACGATGGTCAGACTGCCGTCGCCGGCCACGCTGGCGGTGGTGACCTTAATCCCGGCGCGCGCCAGTAAATCGATGGCGGTGACCGCTTCGGTTTCTTCACTTCCAGGCGCCAGGCAGACCAACACCGATACGTTCATACTCATTTTCCTTTCGCTTAACCAAATCAAACAGCCGGGCGTTTTCCGGCAGCATCATGCCGTGGCTGCGGGCGCGCCGCAGCAGATAACCGGTAATATAGTCGATCTCGGTGTGCCGCTGGGCGTGAATATCCTGCAGCATGGAGGAGACATTATCCGCCGTGCTTTCTATCACCTGCATCACATACTGCTGCAGCCCCTCGCAGGTGGTGTGGTGTCCCTCCATCGCCATCACGCCGGCTACTTCGCTGCAGATCAGCGTGATTTGCTCAGGATAATGGCGCAGCTCGCCGTTGCGGCAGTCATACAGCGCGGTCAGCGGATTGATCACGCAGTTAACCGCCAGTTTACGCCACAGCGCGGCGGTAATCGTATTGTGCCAGGCGACGTCCGGCAGCGCCTGATGCAGAACCTCCGCCAGGTGGCTGAGCGCCTCCGCAGCCGGAGACGTCGGGCCGATATGGGTGGTGCCGTCGGCAACGTGAATAATGGTATGGCCGTCGTGACGCGCGGCGTGGGTGGTGGTGCCTTGCAGGATTGGCTGCGTGTTGGCCGGCAGTTCATCCTGCGTACCCATACCGTTGTGCAGCAGCAAGATGGCGCAGGCGGGGCTGAGCTTCGGCAGCAGGGCCGCCACCGCATCGGAGACTTGCCAAGCTTTGAGCGTCACCAGCAGCAGGTCGCTGCTGCGCAAATGTTCGGCGTCGTTGCTGGGCAGGCTCTGACTGAAGCGGGAGCCATCGGTTTCAATAATATCGACGGTGCAAAACGGCTGAGGTACGCGTAACCATCCTTGTACATCATGGCCCTGCTGATACAGCCGGGAGAGCCACAGCTGCCCGAGGGCGCCGCAACCAAGAACAGTTATTTTCATCCATCCTCCTTGGGGGGAACGGGATATTGCCGTTATCCGTTATCGTGTTGCCGGGGAGGCAGGCCAATGTAAAGCGCTTGAGCGCGCTTTGCGAACTGCTGGCCTGACTCCATAAATTGTAGACTTTCCTGCGCGTGGACGTTTGCGTTGCCGTGACATCGGAGTTTTGCCTTAATCGGCAAAGCGGGTATCATGCACGCCATCGAAATTGCCTGACAGTTCGGGCTCTCATTCAGGAGGAAGAAGTATGCCATCTTTCGACATTGTTTCCGAAATAGATATGCAAGAAGTGCGCAACGCCGTGGAGAACGCCTCGCGCGATCTGGGCACCCGCTGGGATTTCCGCAACGTGCCGGCCAGCTTTGAGCTGAACGAAAAAAATGAAACGATCAAAGTTTCCAGCGAATCTGATTTTCAGGTTCAGCAGCTGCTTGATATTTTGCGTGAAAAATTGGCTAAGCGCGGTATTGAGGGGGCGGCGCTGGAGATCCCGGAAGAGTTTGAGCACAGCGGCAAAACCTACAGCGTTGACGCCAAGCTGAAGCAGGGGATTGAAACGCAACTGGCGAAGAAAATCGTCAAGCTGATTAAAGACAGCAAGCTGAAGGTGCAGGCGCAGATTCAGGGTGACGAAGTGCGCGTGACCGGGAAATCCCGTGACGACCTGCAAAGCGTGATGGCGCTGGTGCGTGGTGGTAATCTGGGACAGCCGTTCCAGTTTAAAAACTTCCGCGACTGATCGTACTGATGTGCATAAAAACGCCGGGCTTGCCCGGCGTTTTTATTTATAGCGTATTGACCAGCGTTTCCAACTGTCCGCGGTTGGTCTGTTTGGTATCGACTTTTACATAGGCGCTGCGCTCTTCCGGCACGACGATGGCCTCCGCCACCCCGGGCTGGGCCTGCAGCCGGCTTGCCAGCGACGTATCTTTGGCTGCCAGCTCCGACAGCGTGATACGCAGGCTGCTGACGTACGGCGGTTCCTGCATGGTGCTGCTGATGATAAACCAGCCGGCAGCAATCACCGCGCCGGCGATAAACACCAGCCCGGCGCCGTGCAAACCGTAGAGCCAGCCGCCGAGGCTGCCGCCGATGGCAACGCCGATAAACTGGCTGGTGGAGTATACGCCCATCGCCGTGCCCTTATAGCCGGCCGGCGACTCTTTACTGATCAGCGAAGGCAGAATCGCCTCCATCACATTAAACGCCATAAAGAACAGCTGCACGCCGGCGATAATCCCCCACAGATGCTGGCCGGAAATCAGCAGCACCAGTTCGGCGGCGAACAGCACCGCTACGCAGCCCATAAACACCTGCTTCATGCGCCGTTTCTTCTCGGCGTAAATGATAAATGGTACTACCGACACAAACGACACCAGCATGGTCACCAGATACACGATCCAGTGGCTGCTGGCAGCCAGCCCGGCTTTCTCCATCGCCAGCGGCAGGGCGACGAAGCTCGACATCAGCAGAATGTGCAGACACATGATGCCGATATTGAGCTTCAGCAGGCGCGGGTTGCTCAGCACTTTGCTGAAGCTGCCGCGCACCATGCTGGACTCGCGGTTCAGCACGTGGCGGTCGGCCGAAGGCACCACCAGTAAGGTAATGACGATACCGCACAGCGCCAGCGCGGCGATCATCCAGAACAGCGCATGCAGTCCCAGCGCATGGGTAATCACCGGCCCCAATACCATGGCGATGGCGAAGGTGATACCGAAGCTGATGCCGATAAACGCCATGGCTTTGGTGCGGTTCTGCTCGCGGGTCAGATCGGACAGCAGCGCCATCACCGCGGCGGCGATAGCGCCGGAGCCTTGCAGCGCGCGGCCGAGGATAATGCCCCAGATCGAGTCGCTGGCCGCAGCGATAACGCTGCCGAGGGCGAACACCAGCAGCCCGCCGACGATCAGCGGCTTACGGCCGATGCGGTCGGAGATAAGCCCGAAGGGAATTTGAAAAATCGCCTGCGCCAGGCCGTAAATGCCGATGGCGATGCCGATCAGCGTTTCGCTGGCGCCGTTCAGCGCCATGCCGTAGGTGGTCAGCACCGGCAGCACCATAAACATGCCGAGCATGCGCAGTGAGAATACCGTGCCCAGACCCCAGGTCGCCCGGCGTTCCACCGGGGTCATCGTATTATCGTTCATGCAAACTTCGAACCTCAGTAAAAACTATCCCATCAGGTTCTGGCCGTCAGAGCCTGATGGGATAACTTTTGGGAGCGCATGTATTTTAGTGTGAAGGGCAGGGGAGGGTAAACGTAATGTTATTTAGCAGATATTACAGTATTTCCCGGATGCCGGTCGGGCTGAGAGCGTGAAAATAAAATGGGCCGCGTTAGCGGCCCATTGACGAAGAGCGAGTTACCAGACGTAAGTTAACAACGTTTCCGGCGACGCCGAGGCGCTAAAATCGATCGACATCATCACGCTGAGCGAGGTGATGGCAACAATCGAGAACACAAACAGTTTGCGTGCCCAGATGCTGTCATTCTCGGTTTTATAACCGCGTAACGCCATGCCCAGCCACCACACGCTGACCGCTGCCGCGACCACCAGGTACTTGTACCCGGCGTAGCCGCTCAGGGTCAGCATCAGGGTGGCGATCATAAACGCCAGAATGTAGACCGTAATGTGGTTCTTGGCGACGGAAATGCCTTTGACTACCGGCAGCACGGGAATATTGGCTGCCTGATAATCTTTGAAGCGGAAGATGGCAATCGCATAGGAGTGCGGCATCTGCCACAGGCTGAAGATAGCCAGCAGGATCAACGCGCCCATATCGAACTCGTTGGTCACCGCGCAATAGCCGATAACCGGCGGCGCGGCGCCTGACAGGCTGCCAATCAGCGTGCCATAGACAGAATGGCGCTTCATATACAGGCTATAAACGCCGACATAAACCACGAAGCCCATCACCGCCAGCCACATGGCCAGCGGGTTGGCTGCGGTATACAGCAAGGCGAAGCCAGCAATACCCAGCGCGGTAGCATAAACCAGGGTGACATTCGGCGCGATCAGGCCTTTTACCAGCACCCGGTTCTTCGTTCTCTCCATTTTCTTGTCGATGTCACGGTCAATGTAGTTGTTAAACACACAGCCCGAGGCGACAACCAACGAGACACCCACCAGGGTGGCGAGAAACAGGGGATAGTCGATGCTTCCTTTGGAAGCCAACAGGAATCCCCCAACGACAGAAATTAAATTACCGAAAATAATTCCTGGTTTAGTTACTTGCAGGTATTGCTTCATCATTACTTACGGCTCGGCTCTTAATCGACCATCATATTGAGGTTGAGGTTGTACATAATCCACAGTGAACCCACAACAACGATACCGATGATCATAGCGGTGAACAGTAATGCCACCAGGTTCCAGCGCTCTTCCGATGAAGTGTTCATGTGCAGGAAGTAAATCAGGTGAACAATCACCTGAATAACCGCCATGCCGACCACAACCGCCAGGATGGTGGAATGAGAGGCAGTGCCGTTCATCACCATCATAAATGGAATTACCGTCAGGATGACTGACAGGATGAAGCCGATCAGGTATGACTTGACGCTGCCGTGGCTTGCGCCGCCGTGAGAGGTCTCATGGGATGAATGGCTCATTACATAACCCCCAGCAGATAAACAACGGTAAATACGCAAATCCATACCACATCCAGGAAGTGCCAGAACAGGCTCAGGCACATCAGACGGGTTTTGTTGGTTGACGTCAGGCCATGCTTGCTCACCTGAATCATCATGATGATGATCCAGACCAGACCGGCGGACACGTGCAGACCGTGAGTACCGACCAGCGCGAAGAAGCTGGACAGGAACGCACTGTGATCCGGGCCGAAGCCTTCGGCGATCAGGTGATGGAATTCATAGATTTCCATCGCCACGAAGCCGAGGCCGAACAGGAAGGTCAGGAACAGCCAGGTGTTGACGCTGCCGACTTTGCCTTTGTTCATGCCGATCATCGCCATCCCGTAGGTGATGGAGCTGAACAGCAGCAGGAACGTCTCAACCAGAACAAACTTCAGATCGAAGATGTCTTTGCCAGAGGGACCGCCAGCGGTCCCGTTCACCAGTACTGCATAAGTCGCGAACAAGCTCGCAAACAAAATACAGTCGCTCATCAGGTAGATCCAAAATCCGAAGACTTTGGTCTCTCCTGCGTCGTGGTGCCCATGCTCTGCATGGGCTGCGTTGTGGTTAGTCAGAGTATCAGTTGACATGTTTCACGCCTGCTTTGCTGATTTGTTCATAGTGTTGGTTCTCAATGCGCTCGATTTCGTCAACCTGCACATAGTAGTCAACATCTTGGTCGAAGCTCTTGGCGATCCAGACTACGATCATGCCGATGAAGCCGGCCAGAGCCATCCACCAGATTTCCCAGATCATGGCGAAACCGAAGATCAGGCTGAAGAAGCCGATGATAACGCCGGCGCCGGTGTTCTTAGGCATATGAATCGGTTCGTACTTAGCCGGTTTCTTATACGCTTCACCTTTTTCTTTCATGTCCCAGAATGCATCACGGTCGTGAATTTCCGGCATGGTGGCGAAGTTATAGAACGGCGGTGGAGAAGATGTTGCCCACTCCAGAGTACGGCCGCCCCACGGGTCACCGGTCAGGTCGCGGTTCTGATCGCGGTCACGGATACTGACGAAGATCTGAATCAGCTGGCACAGGATACCGCAGGCAATCAGCGCAGCACCGCCCGCAGCAACCATCAGCAGCGGATGGAACTCAGGGTTGATGTTCTGGCTGATACGACGAGTCATACCCATAAAGCCCAGCGCGTACAGCGGCATGAAGGCCACGAAGAAACCGATGATCCAGAACCAGAACGCGCGTTTGCCCCAGGTTTCGTTCAGCGTGAAGCCGAAGGATTTCGGGAACCAGTAAGTCAGGCCGGCGAAGCAGCCGAACACCACGCCGCCGATGATGACGTTGTGGAAGTGCGCAATCAGGAACAGGCTGTTGTGCAGCACGAAGTTCGCGCCCGGCACCGCCAGCAGAACGCCGGTCATACCACCGATGGAGAAGGTGATGATGAAGCCGATGGTCCACAGCATGGCAGAGTTGAACTGGATACGACCCTGGTACATGGTGAACAGCCAGTTGAAGATTTTCACCCCGGTCGGGATGGAAATAATCATGGTGGCGATACCGAAGAAGGCGTTGACGTTCGCGCCGGACCCCATGGTAAAGAAGTGGTGCAGCCATACGATGAACGACAGAACGGTAATCGCGATGGTTGCCCATACCAGAGAGGTATAGCCGAACAGACGTTTCTTCGAGAAGGTCGCGGTAACTTCGGAGAACACACCGAACACCGGCAGAACCAGGATGTACACTTCTGGGTGACCCCAGGCCCAAATCAGGTTGATGTACATCATCATGTTGCCGCCCATATCATTGGTGAAGAAATGGGTGCCCAGATAGCGATCCAGGGTCAGCAGCGTGATGGTGACGGTCAGAATTGGGAAAGAAACGATAATCAGGACGTTAGTACACAGCGCCGCCCAGGTGAATACCGGCATTTTCATCAGAGGCATGCCAGGGGCGCGCATCTTCAGAATGGTTGCGAAGAAGTTCACACCGGTCAACAGGGTACCGATACCGGAAATCTGCAGACTCCAGATCCAGTAATCGACCCCGACGCCAGGACTGTACTCCTTGCCGGACAGCGGCGGATACGCCAGCCAACCGGTCTGCGCGAACTCCCCAACCCCCAGAGAGATGTTGATCAGTACGACGCCCACCACGAAGAACCAGAAGCTCAGGGAGTTCAGGAACGGGAAGGCAACGTCGCGCGCACCGATTTGCAGCGGTACAACCACGTTCATCAGACCGACCACGAAAGGCATCGCCATGAAGAAGATCATGATTACGCCGTGGGCGGTAAAGATTTGGTCATAGTGGTGCGGCGGCAGGAAGCCGGCCTCGCCGGCAGACGCAAGCGCCTGCTGGCTACGCATCATGATGGCGTCGGCAAAGCCGCGCAGCAGCATGACCATCGCCACGATGATGTACATAATACCAATTTTTTTATGGTCGACGGAGGTCAGCCATTCGCTCCACAACCATTTCCACTTGCCCAAATATGTCAGCAGCGCCAGCAGTGCCAGGCCGCCAACAACAATTGCAGCAACGGTGACCATGATGATCGGTTCGTGGTAAGGAACCGCATCAAGCGTTAATTTTCCCAACATCAGATTATTCCTCGGCTCCGGCGTGAGCATGTTCACCCATGTCCATACCCTGGCTCATGTCCATGCCTTCGTGCGCGTTTGCTTCAGCGCCTTTGTGCATGTGCATGTCGCCCATGAATTTGCCAATTGTTTCTTTGAACAAATTAGGTTTGACACTGGAGAAGTACTCAACCGGGTTGTTTTCACTCGGCTCTGCCAGTTTGTTAAAGTCGTCGGTGGTATTGAGGTTCTTGGAAGAAGCTTTCACCTTGTTAACCCACTGATCGAAGTCGCCTTCGGTTGGGGTGACAATAGCGTTGAACTTCATACCGGAGAACCCGCGACCGCTGAAGCTGCTGGAAATACCTGCGTATTGCCCCGCTTCGTTGCCGATCAGATGCAGTTTGGTCTGCATGCCGGCCATCGCATAAATCTGTCCACCTAACTGAGGAATAAAGAACGAGTTCATTACCGAGTTAGAGGTGATCTTGAATTCGACTGGAACATCTTTCGGGAAGGCCAATTCATTCACCGTCGCAATACCCTGCTCTGGGTAGATAAACAGCCATTTCCAGTCCAGCGACACCACTTCAATGGTCATCGGCTTCTTGTCGGTGACAATCGGCTTGAATGGATCCAGTTCGTGCGTCGTTTTCCAGGTAATGGTGCCAAGGATGGCGATGATGATGATTGGAATGGTCCAGACGACCGCTTCAATCTTGTTGGAGTGTGACCAGTTAGGACTGTACTTGGCATCCTTGTTGGAAGCGCGATACTTCCAGGCAAAACCGAACGCCATGATGATGACTGGAATCACCACGATCAGCATTAATGCGATAGCGGTGATTATCAGTGTCCGTTGTTCAACACCTATTGCTCCTTTGGGATTCATCAATACCATATCGCACCCACTGAGCATTACAGTGGATGCGAATAATGACAACATCCCAATACTTTTATTGTATTTCTTAAGTCTCATCTAACGACCTCAATTACAAAGGCTCTATTGTCGTTTCATGTGTGCGGGCATTTTACGGGAAGGTTGCAGTACTGTAAACATGCTTAGGCTTGTGTCAGCGCCTCGTTGACACTTTCTGTTAACGTTGTCACAGATGTAACGTTGCGTGACAATTTCCCAATGGCAACAATGCGTTGGCATGCTGAATCGTGCCGGGGGAACGCTATCTTATGGAAAAACAAAGGTATGATGATTTAGTGCTCAGAGGGGATTTTTTTAAATGGGGCACAAAAGTATATTTAATGTAAAATATTTGTTTATTACAGGTGAATTTAATTTTATTTATAATCTTTTTCTGAGGGTGAAAAAAATAATTCAGATGGCAATTATATTTTTACACAGAAATAAAATTATTTAACCAATGCATTCCGCAGACCGGCGTCAGCGCCGGTCTGCGGGGGCTTTACGTCAGGCGCGTGCGGCGCAGCGCCAGGTAATCCAGCAGGCTGCCCGTGACGATGCCTGTCAGGCTCAGGGCCGCTCCGGTCTGCAACGCGGCGTCGGCCAACTGCGGCAGCGAGCTCCAGTCCAATGCGTTACTGATGAGCAGCAGCAGCCACAGCGCCAGCAGGCTGCAGCCTACGCCCAGCAGACGCAGCGCCCAGCGGTAAGCCCGTTGGAATTCGGTGCGCGGCATAAAGTCGTCGGTGTTCTGCGTGTATTCCAGCGTCCGGCGGCAGACGGCCAGCAGGATCAGGCCGGGAATCGCCGCGGCGATAGAGAACAGGTAAAACAGCGGCCAGCCGTGCGCTTCGACGAACCAGCCGGCGATCGGCCCGACGTAGACCCGGCCCACGGCGGAGAGCGCCGACAGCAGGGCGAACTGGGTCGCCGAGAAGGATTTGTTGCACAGCGTCATCAGCAGCGCGACAAAGGCGGCGGTGCCCATGCCGCCGCACAGGTTCTCCAGGAAGATGGCGCTGCCCATGCTGATGATGTTTTTGTCGGTCACCGCCAGGATCCAGTAGCCGAGGTTCGACACCGCCTGCAGCATACCGAACAGCATCAGCGCGCGGAACAGGGTGAGGCGCTGCATCAGCACGCCGCCAAACAGTGCGCCGACGATGGTGGCGAACAGCCCGAGCGTTTTGTTGACCAGCCCGACCTCACCGGCGTCAAAGCCGACGCCACGGATCAGGAAGGTGGTGCTCAGGCTGCCGGCAAAGGCGTCGCCCATTTTGTACATCACGATCAGCAGCAGGATCAGCCAGGCGTTGTTACGGGCGAAGAAGTCGCGCAGCGGGGCGATGACCGCCTGCTCCATGGTGCGCGGCGCGGGAACGCTGTCGTCGGGTTCCGGCGCCAGCAGCGTTGCGGCAATACCGAGCAGCATCAGCCCGGCCATCAGCCAATAGGTGGCCTGCCAGCCGAAGTAGCGATCCGCCAGCCACAGCGCCAGTCCGCCGGACACCAGCATCGCCAGACGATAGCCCAACACGGAAATCGCCGCGCCGGCGCCGCGTTCTTCCGCCGTCAGCAGATCGGTTTTGTAGGCGTCGAACACGATATCCTGCGAGGCGGAGCAGAACGCCACCAGCACCGCCAGCGCGGCCAGCCACCACAGATGTTGCGCCGGGTTCATAAAGCCCATCGCCACGATCGCCGCCACCAGCAGCAGCTGACTGATCAGCAGCCAGCCGCGACGCCGGCCGAGGAACGGCGGCGTGTAGCGGTCCATAAACGGCGACCAGAGGAATTTGAAGACATAAGCCTGGCCGACCAGCGAAAAGATACCGATGGTTTTCAGATCGATATTCTCGACGGTCATCCAGGCTTGCAGCGTGCCGGAGGTCAGCGCCAGCGGCAGGCCGGAGGCGAACCCCAGCAGCAGCAGGATCAGCGAGTTACGCTGGGTGAAAATCGCAAAGTACTGTTTAGACATGAGTTCCCTGTCTGTGTCGCCCGGCATGCCGGGCGACACAAGGCGTCAGATTAACGCGCGTTCTGCTTGATAAAGTCGTTGACGCTGGTGTCCTGTGCCATATCAGCGATCACGTCGCCGAGCACGGTATTGACCGCGTTGGTGATTTTATCGTTGGTTGCGTTAAAGGCACCCTGAACGTTATAGGTCGAACGATAGTTCTTCACCTGCTTGTTGCCGTTTTTCGCCACGGCGATAATCGAGATATCGGCCTTGGTGGTGATGCTGTAGCGCAGGTTGCCTTCGGTGACGTCGGCATACAGATTGTTCATCACGATCTGCAGGTCAACCGGTGCATTCGGGCCGATCATATAGCCGCGCGCGCCCATTTGCTTCTCCAGCACTTCCTGCAGCAGGAAACGCAGATCGCGCGATGGCGTCAGGGTGACCAGACGGCTATCGCGGTTAACTTTGGCCAGAGCCTGATCCTTACGCTGATCGGCGCCGTTGATGCTGATGGTTACGCCCTGCAGCGTCGGATCCTGAGTTGGCAGCACGATCTTCGGCGTGACGTTAAGGGTATTGCCGCTGCTGGCGCAGCCGGCCAGCAGCAGCGCGCCTAATAAAGGAAGACAAAGTTTTTTTAACATGTTAGCGCTCTCGTTTTCGTCTGAGTCGGAATGGTATTGCCAACAATCATCTGGCCGACATGATAGCATCGCCGTCGGCCGGGGGAAGTGTTCCAACGTTGCTGGATGGCAATTTTTTTACTGTGAGTGATAAAAACATGCTTTTTTGTTGCTCTCAATAAGATAAACCCCAAGAGCCAGGATATTGCGGTGGTTTTTTCGCCACAGAACTGAGAAATTTACACGCTGCGTATTCTCCCGGAGGAAAAGCGGCTAATATTGAAATAGATGGCATGTCCTCTGCCGGTGTTGTAAGGAGATCCTATGATTCGCGAGCAAATAGAAGCAAAGTTAAGGGCGGCGTTTGAGCCCGCGTATCTGGAAGTGGTTGATGAAAGTTATCGTCACAACGTTCCGGCGGGTTCAGAAAGCCACTTTAAGGTGGTATTGGTTAGCGATCGCTTCGTCGGCGAACGCTTTCTGACGCGTCACCGTTCAATCTACGGCGTGTTGGCGGATGAGCTGGCCAACGGCGTGCACGCGCTGGCGCTGCATACCTACACCCTGAAAGAGTGGGAAGGGCTGCAGGATACCGTACTCGCTTCGCCGCCTTGTCGCGGCGCGACGCCGGAACCCTGGCCGGACGTATAAAAGCTGACGCGGCAGTGGAACTTTAGCCGCGATTTAGGGTATTACTACAGACGAATTTTGAAACGGCCTGCGGGCCGTTTCTGTTTTTGACGACGACGCGGTTTATTGCCTGCAGCGCGGTCAAAGCGGTCGGCAGGCGCGTTTTTTTGCCAAAAATCAGCAAAAGTGTGAATTTTAACGCGTTACAGCCGCCCGGCTTTCCTCGACTCGCCTCGCATGCGCCGCTATAATGTCGCGTCTTATTTTTCCGGAATGGTTTCGGGACGCTCTCGGCATCAGGGAACTCGGTTCTGTAATGCAGCCGTCCTGGTTCTTGGAACGGAGTCGACCGAGCACTGTGATTTTTTTGAGGTAACAAGATGCAAGTTTCAGTAGAAACCACTCAAGGCCTTGGGCGCCGTCTTTCTATCACCGTACCTGCTGATGTTATCGCGCAGGCGGTGAAAAAAGAGCTGATCAACGCAGCGAAAAGCGTGCGTATCGACGGTTTCCGCAAGGGCAAAGTGCCGATGAACATCGTTGAGCAGCGTTATGGCGCCTCTGTTCGTCAAGACGTGCTGGGCGATCTGATGCAGCGCAACTTCGTTGACGCGATCATCAAAGAAAAAATTAACCCGGCTGGCGCGCCAAACTACGTGCCGGGCGAGTACAAGGAAGGCGAAGATTTCAGCTACACCGTTGAATTCGAAGTGTATCCGGAAGTTGAGCTGAAAGGCCTGGAAAACATCGAAGTTGAAAAACCAGTGGTTGAAGTCAACGACGCTGATGTTGACACCATGCTCGACACCCTGCGTAAGCAGCAGGCGACCTGGAAAGACACCGATCGCGCCGTTGAAGCTGAAGACCGCGTGACCGTTGATTTCTCTGGTTCTATCGACGGTGAAGAGTTTGAAGGCGGCAAAGCGGCAGACTTCGTTCTGGCGATGGGCCAGGGCCGCATGATCCCGGGCTTCGAAGAAGGTCTGGTGGGTCACAAGGCCGGTGAAGAGTTCACCATCGACGTTAACTTCCCGGAAGACTACCACGCTGAGAACCTGAAGGGTAAAGCCGCCAAGTTCGCCATCGTGCTGAAGAAAGTGGAAGAGCGCGAGCTGCCTGAGCTGACCGAAGAATTCATCCAGCGTTTCGGCGTGGCGGATGGTTCTGTTGACGGTCTGCGCGCGGAAGTGCGTAAAAACATGGAGCGCGAGCTGAAAGGCGCCGTGCGTAACCGCGTCAAGACTCAGGTTATCGACGGCCTGGTCAACGCTAACGACATCGACGTGCCTGCTGCACTGATCGACGGCGAAATCGACGTGCTGCGCCGTCAGGCTGCACAGCGTTTCGGCGGCAACGAGCAGCAAGCGCTGGAACTGCCGCGTGAACTGTTCGAAGAACAGGCTAAGCGTCGCGTTGTCGTCGGCCTGCTGCTGGGCGAAGTGATCAGCACCAACGAGCTGAAAGCTGACGAAGACCGCGTGAAAGCGCTGATCGATGAGATGGCTTCCGCTTACGAAGATCCAAGCGAAGTTATCGAGTTCTACAGCAAAAACAAAGAGCTGATGAACAACATGCGTAACGTGGCTCTGGAAGAGCAAGCGGTGGAAACCCTGCTGTCTAACGCGAAAGTGACTGAAAAAGCGACCACTTTCAGCGAGCTGATGAACCAGACTCAACAGGCGTAATGTCTGAGCCGGGCGATGGCGACATGCCCGGCCGTTATCTGAAAAAGCCCGTAACTTTGGTTACGGGCTTTTCTTTTTGCCACGTTGCTGATTAATCTCAGGTTAAGCGCAATAATATGCACTATATTTATCCTGTTGCCTGCGGTATTTGCAGGCATGATGGTGATGTGGCGTTGCCGCAGAGATCGGCAGGGAAAATGGCGCACCGGGCTTGAAATTCCCGCCGTTGCCCCCCAACTGAAGTACTCAGAGGGTTGTTTGCCGAGCGTGGGATGATAACGACCGTCAGGTCATGTGGCGCGGTTGAATGGTTGAGCATGGTCAGCGTGGCTGTTCTCAAGTAGAATCAGCAAACAATGGCGCCAAGGCAATTTCTATTAGGAGACGGTAATGTCATACAGTGGCGAACGAGATCAATTTGCACCTAACATGGCACTGGTGCCGATGGTGGTGGAGCAGACTTCACGCGGGGAGCGTTCTTACGACATCTATTCCCGCCTGCTGAAAGAGCGCATTATTTTCCTGACCGGCCAGGTTGAAGACCATATGGCCAACCTGATCGTGGCGCAGATGCTGTTCCTGGAAGCGGAAAGCCCGGAAAAAGACATTTTCCTGTACATCAACTCACCGGGTGGCGTGATCACTGCCGGCATGTCAATCTATGACACCATGCAGTTTATCAAGCCGGATGTCAGCACGATCTGTATGGGGCAGGCCTGCTCGATGGGGTCGTTCCTGCTGACTGCGGGCACCAAAGGCAAGCGTTTCTGCCTGCCGAACTCCCGGGTGATGATTCACCAGCCGCTGGGTGGTTTCCAGGGGCAGGCGACGGATATTGAAATCCACGCGCGTGAAATTCTGAACGTGAAGTCGCGGATGAATGAACTGATGGCCAAGCATACCGGCCAATCACTGGAGCAGATCGAGCGTGATACCGAGCGCGATCGCTTTATGACCGCGGAAGAATCGGTAGAATACGGTCTGGTCGACGGCATTCTGACGCACCGCAGCTAAGGCTACGCGGTAGGCGAGCGTTAAGTGCGAGCCGATAGACTATAGTAATCAGAGCGGATAATTCCGCTCTGAACAGCATTATCGGCGTTCCCCGGTATTTGTTTGGGCGCACTGCCGCCATGATTTTCCTGCGGGACAAAGACAAAAGAAGAGGTTTACTGATGACAGATAAGCGCAAAGACGGTTCAGGAAAGCTGCTGTACTGCTCTTTCTGCGGCAAAAGCCAGCATGAAGTGCGTAAGCTGATTGCCGGTCCGTCAGTGTATATCTGCGATGAATGTGTTGACCTGTGTAACGACATTATTCGCGAAGAGATTAAAGAAGTTGCCCCGCATCGTGAGCGCAGTGCGCTGCCGACGCCGCACGAGATCCGCAACCACCTGGATGATTACGTTATCGGGCAGGAGCAGGCGAAGAAAGTGCTGGCGGTTGCGGTGTATAACCACTACAAGCGTCTGCGCAATGGCGATACCAGCAACGGTATCGAGCTGGGCAAAAGCAACATCCTGCTGATCGGCCCGACCGGCAGCGGCAAAACGCTGCTGGCGGAAACGCTGGCGCGCTTCCTGGATGTGCCGTTCACCATGGCCGACGCCACCACGCTGACCGAAGCCGGTTACGTGGGCGAGGACGTGGAGAATATTATCCAGAAGCTGTTGCAGAAATGTGACTACGACGTGCAAAAAGCGCAGCGCGGCATCGTCTATATCGATGAAATCGATAAAATTTCCCGCAAGTCTGACAACCCGTCGATTACCCGCGACGTGTCGGGCGAGGGCGTGCAGCAGGCGCTGCTGAAGCTGATCGAAGGCACCGTCGCCGCCGTGCCGCCGCAGGGCGGCCGCAAGCATCCGCAGCAGGAGTTCCTGCAGGTCGATACCTCCAAGATCCTGTTTATCTGCGGCGGCGCGTTCGCCGGCCTGGATAAGGTGATTGGCCAGCGGGTCAACACCGGTTCCGGTATTGGCTTCGGTGCGACGGTGAAGGGCGAGTCTGAAAAGGCAACCGAAGGCGAACTGCTGCTGCAGGCGGAGCCGGAAGATCTGATCAAGTTCGGTCTGATCCCTGAGTTCATCGGCCGTCTGCCGGTGGTGGCGACGCTGAGCGAGCTGAGCGAAGAAGCGCTGATTCAGATCCTGAAAGAGCCGAAAAACGCCCTGACCAAGCAGTATCAGGCGTTGTTCAATCTGGAAGGCGTCGAGCTGGAGTTCCGCGATGAAGCGCTGAATACCATCGCCAAGAAAGCCATGGCGCGTAAAACCGGCGCCCGCGGCCTGCGTTCTATCGTAGAAGGCGCGCTGCTGGATACCATGTACGATCTGCCGTCGCTGGAAAGCGTCGACAAAGTGGTGATTGACGAATCGGTGATTGACGGCCAGTCCAAACCGCTGCTGATTTACGGCAAACCGGAAGCGCAGGCATCCGGCGAATAATTCGCCAGTTAAACCATCAGGTTAATCGTAAAATGGGGGATTTTATCTCCCATTTTTTTTTCCTGCATTCTGGACGTTGAATGTCAGAGATTTATCCCCATATACTCAATAAATGGTTTTATGAAACGTTGATTGCCTGCGTCTCATGAGATTCCCCCTCAATCCTGGCGGAAATTAAACTAAGAGAGAGCTCTATGAACCCTGAGCGTTCCGAACGCATTGAAATCCCTGTCCTGCCGTTGCGCGACGTGGTGGTTTATCCGCACATGGTGATCCCGTTATTTGTTGGCCGGGAAAAATCGATTCGGTGCCTCGAAGCCGCAATGGATCACGATAAAAAGATCATGCTGGTGGCACAGAAAGAGGCCTCAACGGATGAACCTGGCATTAACGACCTGTTTTCCGTCGGTACCGTAGCGTCCATTCTGCAGATGCTGAAACTGCCGGACGGCACGGTAAAAGTGCTGGTGGAAGGCCTGCAGCGCGCACGCATCACCACGCTGTCCGACAGCGGCGAACACTTTGCCGCACAGGCGGAATATCTTGACTCGCCGGCCATCGACGAGCGCGAGCAGGAAGTGCTGGTACGCACCGCAATCAATCAGTTTGAAGGCTATATCAAACTGAACAAAAAAATCCCGCCGGAGGTGCTGACTTCGCTGAACAGCATCGACGACGCGGCGCGCCTGGCGGACACTATTGCCGCGCATATGCCGTTGAAACTTGGCGATAAGCAATCAGTGCTGGAAATGTCTGACGTTTCCGAACGCCTCGAATATCTGATGGCGATGATGGAGTCGGAAATCGACCTGCTGCAGGTAGAGAAACGCATCCGCAATCGCGTCAAGAAACAGATGGAAAAGAGCCAGCGCGAGTACTACCTGAATGAGCAGATGAAGGCCATTCAGAAAGAGCTGGGCGAAATGGACGATGCGCCGGACGAATATGAAGCGCTGAAGCGCAAGATCGACGCGTCGAAAATGCCGAAAGAGGCGCGTGAGAAAACCGAAGCGGAACTGCAGAAGCTGAAAATGATGTCGCCGATGTCGGCCGAAGCCACCGTGGTGCGCGGCTATATCGACTGGATGCTGCAGGTGCCGTGGACTGCGCGCAGTAAGGTGAAAAAAGACCTGGTCAAGGCGCAGGAGGTGCTCGATACCGACCACTACGGCCTGGAGCGGGTGAAAGACCGCATCCTCGAGTATCTTGCGGTGCAAAGTCGCGTCAGCAAAATCAAAGGGCCGATCCTGTGTCTGGTGGGGCCGCCGGGGGTGGGTAAAACCTCGCTGGGGCAGTCAATTGCCAAGGCGACCGGCCGTCAGTATGTGCGTATGGCGCTGGGCGGCGTGCGTGATGAAGCGGAAATCCGCGGCCACCGCCGCACCTATATCGGCTCCATGCCGGGCAAACTGATCCAGAAAATGGCCAAGGTCGGGGTGAAAAACCCGCTGTTCCTGCTTGACGAGATCGACAAGATGTCGTCCGACATGCGCGGCGATCCGGCGTCGGCACTGCTGGAAGTGCTGGATCCGGAACAGAACGTGGCGTTTAACGATCACTATCTGGAAGTGGATTACGATCTGTCCGACGTGATGTTCGTCGCCACCTCTAACTCGATGAATATTCCGGCGCCGCTGCTGGACCGTATGGAAGTGATCCGTCTGTCCGGCTATACCGAAGACGAAAAGCTCAACATCGCCAAGCAGCACCTGCTGCCGAAGCAGATCGAGCGCAACGCGCTGAAAAAGAACGAGCTGACGGTGGATGACAGCGCCATTATCGGCATCATCCGTTACTACACCCGTGAAGCCGGGGTGCGTAGCCTGGAGCGTGAAATCTCCAAGCTGTGCCGTAAGGCGGTCAAAGCCCTGTTGATGGACAAGAAGCTCAAGCATATTGAAATCAACGGCGACAACCTGAAAGACTACCTCGGCGTGCAGCGCGTGGACTATGGCCGTGCGGATACCGAAAACCGCGTGGGCCAGGTAACCGGTCTGGCGTGGACGGAAGTGGGCGGCGATCTGCTGACCATTGAAACCGCCTGCGTGCCAGGCAAAGGCAAGCTGACTTACACCGGTTCTCTGGGTGAAGTGATGCAGGAATCGATTCAGGCTGCGCTGACCGTGGTGCGCGCCCGTGCCGAGAAGCTGGGCATCAACGCCGATTTCTATGAAAAACGCGATATCCACGTGCACGTGCCGGAAGGCGCGACGCCGAAGGATGGCCCAAGCGCCGGTACCGCCATGTGCACCGCGCTGGTCTCCTGCCTGACCGGCAACCCGGTGCGCGCCGATGTGGCGATGACCGGTGAGATCACGCTGCGCGGCCAGGTGCTGCCGATTGGCGGGCTGAAAGAGAAGCTGCTGGCGGCGCATCGCGGCGGCATCAAAACGGTATTGATTCCTTACGAAAACAAACGTGATTTGGAAGAGATCCCGGATAACGTCATCGCCGATCTGGAAATTCATCCGGTGCAGAAAATCGATGAAGTGTTGGAGATTGCCCTGCAGAATCCGGCCTTCGGCGCCCAGCCGGTAGCGGCGAAATAGTGACGTATCGCAAAATACATTGATAAAACTTATGCTGGCAGGTCAATTCGGACTTGCCAGCGTTTTTTTGTCCCGCTAAGTTAGATCACTGTCGATTGGCGTTAGCCGCGCTACCGCTGGCGGCTTGCCAAGTTTCGACGGGATTGATATAACAGCTGCGCTGTCGCATACCGTAGGGATTTTTCGGTGCGACGAGAGAATTCTAGAGGGGATGATAGAGTGAATAAGTCACAACTGATCGACAAAATTGCCGCAGGTGCTGATATTTCCAAAGCGGCAGCTGGACGTGCTTTAGATGCGATTATCGCATCCGTTACCGATTCCTTGAAGGAAGGGGATGACGTTGCTCTGGTTGGTTTCGGTTCTTTTACCGTGCGTGAGCGTTCAGCCCGTACCGGCCGTAACCCGCAGACAGGTAAAGAGATCAAGATTGCTGCTGCCAAAGTGCCGGCCTTCCGCGCAGGTAAAGCGCTGAAAGACGCGGTAAACTGATTGCCGCGTCTGGCCGGTTGCCGTCATCGGGGGTTGTGTTAAAACAATCACCTGACGCAACGGAGCTGGTAAGGTAAGATACAAGGCGCATCGAACTGATGCGCTTTTTTTTATTTTTGTCGCAGGGAAGCCTGCCACAAGGGTTGTCAATCCACATCACAGCGGAGTGTTGTCACACTATGATGGACAGTTTACGCGCGGCTGCTAACCACGTCGTGCTCAAAATTATCCTGGCCCTGATCATCCTGTCATTTGTTTTGACCGGGGTAGGTAACTACCTGATCGGCGGTTCCGGCGATTATGCAGCGAAAGTCAACGGTGAGGTGATCGAACGCGCTAAGCTGGAACAGGCTTTCCAGAGCGAACGTAGCCGCATGCAGCAGCAGCTGGGCGAGCAGTTCTCGGCGCTGGCCGGTAATGAAGGCTACATGCAGCAGCTGCGTCGTCAGACGCTGTCTCAGCTGATCGATAACATGCTGCTGGACCAGTATGCGAAAAAACTGGGCCTGAGCATCAGCGACGACCAGGTCAAGGACGCTATCCGCAAAGCGCCTTACTTCCAGACTAACGGTCAGTTTGATAACGCCAAGTATCTCGATTTGATTACCCGTATGGGCTACAGCGCGGACAACTATGCGCAGTCCATGCGCCAGCAGCTGGTGAACCAGCAGGTTATTCAGGCGTTCGGCCACTCCGGCTTTGTGCTGCCGGCCGAGTCTGACGCAATGGCGGCGCTGATGCTGCAAGAGCGTGATATACGCCTGGCGACCATCGATCTCAAAGCGCTGCAGGCCACGCAGAGCGCGAGCGATGACGAGCTTAAAGCCTATTATGACCAGAACAAAAACAGCTTTATTGCCCCTGAACAGGTGCAGGTGAGCTATATCCCGATGGACGCGGCGGCGATGCAAAGCAAGGTCACGGTCAGCGATGCGGATATCAGCGGCTATTACGAGCAGCACAAAAGCAGCTTCGGCCAGCCGGAACGCAAGAACTACAGCGTTATCCAGCTGAAGACCGAGGCGGAAGCCAAAGCGGTGCTGGATGAATTGAACAAAGGCGCAGACTTCGCCAAGCTGGCGGAAGAGAAGTCCACCGATATCATCTCCAAGCGCAACGGTGGCGAGCTGGGCTGGCTGGAGCCGGATACCACAGCAGACGAACTGAAGCAGGCCAACCTGACCGAAAAAGGCCAGATTTCCGGCGTGGTGAAGTCATCCGTGGGCTACCTGATTGTGCGTCTGAACGATATCGAAGCGGAGAAGCTGAAGCCGCTGAGCGAAGTGCGTGATGCAATCGCCGCCAAGGTAAAGCAGGAAAAAGCGCTGGATGCCTACTTTGCGCTGCAGCAGAAAGTGAGTGAAGCGGCGACCAACGATAACGAATCGCTGGCCTCGGCGGAAGAAGCGGCGGGCGTTAAAGCGGCGCAAACCGGTTGGTTTACCCGCGATAACATCCCGGCAGAGCTGAACTTCAAACCTGTCGTGCAGGCGGTCTTCGACGGTTCGCTGATTGGCGAGAATGGCACGCCGGGCAGCAACTCCGATGTGATCACCGTTGAGGGCGACCGCGCCTTCGTGGTGCGCGTCACCGGCCATAAAGCGGAAGGCGTTGAGCCGTTTGACAAGGTGAAAGAGCGCGTTGCCGAGCTGGTGAAGCGCAACAAGGCACAGCAGGCGGCCAAACTGCAGGGCGAGAAACTGTTGACCGAGCTGAAACAGGGTAAAGGCGACGAGGCGTTGAAAGCGGCCGGTCTGAGCTTTGGCGCGGCGCAAAAGATGACCCGTTCCGGGCAGGGTGCACCGCTGGAAGAGAGCGTCTTTGCGCTGCCGCATCCGCAGCAGGGCAAGCCGGTGTACGGCATGTCGCAGGACCGCCAGGACAACGTGGTGCTGATCGCGCTGGATACGGTCAAGCCTGGTTCGCTGTCGGCGGAGGAAATGAAGACCTTCGGCGATAAAATGCAGGAAGGTTCGGTCGGCGTAACCTTCGATTCCCTGCTGGCGAATCTGCGTAAGGATGCCAAGATCAAAATGGGCGCAGCGGAGCAACAGCCGCAATAAGTCCCGCATTTCTTTGCAAACTGATGTAACTGACAAAGGCCGCTTTCGCGGCCTTTTCCATATCTGCGGTTTGCCGTTTGCCGTCGTTTGGGGTTTGCCGCAAGGTGGGCGGGCTGTACAACACAAGGAGGATACAGCTATGTCATTAACCTTAAAGCTGGCGCTTGCGCGCCATCAAGCCCTCGCCGGCGCGCTGCTGAGCGCTGCGCTGTGTTTTATCCCTTCACTGACGGCAACCGCGGCCGAGAAACCGGGTGTGGTTCAGACCTCGGCGGCGGCGCGCGCCCAGCCGCAGGCTGCGACCAATACGGCTGCCGGGCAGGAGGCGACGGTCAGTATCAATCAGGCCAGCGCGGAGCAGCTTGCCGATACGCTGAACGGCGTTGGCCTGAAGAAGGCCGAGGCGATCGTCCGTTATCGTGAGCAAAACGGGCCGTTTACCGATATTGAGCAGCTGCAGGAGGTGCCGGGCATCGGTCTGGCGCTGTTGGAGAGAAATCGGGAGCGGTTGAGAATGTGATCCCGATCGCGGTCGCAAGGCAAAAAAGCTCGGCGGCCGTTTTCCTCTGCTACATTTTACAGGTCGTACCAGTTGGCGCGACCTATAATAATAACGGCAGGGGTCGATAAGGTGCCCGTCCCGTTTGGCGATTACCAGGCTGGAGCACATTCTCACTATGCAAACCTATATCAACGTTCGCGGCTTTCACATCGATGTTTATCAGCACGTTAATAACGCCCGTTATCTGGAATTTCTGGAGGAGGCGCGCTGGAACTGGCTGGATCACCGTGAAGAGTTCCGCTGGATGGTGGCCAACAATATCGCGTTCATCGTGGTGAATATCAATATTAATTACCGTACGCCGGCGGTATTGGGCGATAAGCTGTGCGTAGAAGGCCGGCTGGAACAGTTGAACGGCAAGAGCGGCGTGTTGAGCCAGACAATTACCCGGGATGCCGATGGCGCCCAGGTGGCGGACGCGCTGGTGACGTTTGTCTGCGTGGATTTGACCACTCAGCGTGCGTTGCCGATAGAAGGTGAGCTGCGGGAAAAACTGCAGACGTTGTAAACGCGAAAGAGGGCGGCAGCGGCGCCGCCCGTCGCTATTGCTCAGGCCAGGCCGGTTTTACGCTTCAGCTCGGCCATCACCGCCGTACGGTTATCCTGATACTGCTGCAGTCCGTTGCCGCGCAGGTGACAGGCGGCGCATTCGCCGCAGCCGTCGCCCTTGATGCCGTTATAGCAGGTCAGCGTGTGCTGACGCACCAGGTCCAGCTGCTGATAATAGTCGGCCAGCGCCCAGGTTTCAGCCTTGTTCAGCCACATCAGCGGCGTTTCAAAACGGATATCGCGGGCGATGCCAAGCACTACCGCCTGATTCAGCGCTTTGACAAACTCGTCGCGGCAGTCCGGGTAGCCGGAAAAATCGGTTTCACACACGCCGGTGATTACCGCTTCGGCTTCGACCTGGTAGGCGTAGATCGCCGCCAGCGTCAGGAACAGGATATTACGCCCTGGCACAAAGGTGCTGGGCAGCCCGTCCTGCTCGGCGCTAAACGCCGGCACCGGGATATCGTCGCGCGTCAGGCTGCTGATGGCCAGTTCGTTCAGCAGACCGACATCCAGCACTTTATGCGCCTTGGCGCCCAATGACTGCGACAGTTCGCGGGCGATATCGATTTCCGCGCGGTGACGCTGGCCGTAATCGAACGTGACGCAGTGAACTTCATCATACTGCTGTAAGGCTTGAATTAAGCAGGTCGTGGAGTCTTGCCCGCCACTAAAAACAACGACTGCGCGTTTCATAGAATAAACCTTCCATTGCCATAGCCCGCCGATACGCACTCGGGGAGTCAAAAAGATGAAACGTCATGGTAACAGATGTGTGGAAAACAGCGTAGAGGCGGGGCTAGATCAACGGCGGCGGCAGCCACGCCTGGCCGAAATCAAACCAGCCATGCGCGGTGAGCGTCACGCCCTGCATGCGCGGCGGCGCGCTGATCTGATATTGGTAGTGAAACAGCGGGGTGATGATGGCGGCGGTCATCAGCTGCTGGTAGTAGCTTTTGAGTTCGCTGATGCGCTTCTGCTCGTCCGGATATTGCTGGATCCGCAGCAGCGTTTGTTGCTGATGCCGCCAGAGATGGGGCGGTAAAATCCCCTGCCACAATACATCCTGCCGCAGCCAACTTTCCAGCGTCGATTCCGGCGCTTCGCCGATCAGGTTATCCGCCAGCAGCAGATCGGCCTGGGCAATTTGTTCGCTGCTCTGCCAGCGCTTGCCGGAGAAATAACGCACCTCCAGTTCGCAGCCCTGTTCCGCCAGCAACGCCTGCAGCGCTTCGGTGACCGTGACCAGTTCAACCGGCGGGTGGTACAGCAGCGTCAGCTTGGCCGGCAGCGGGATATCGGCGCTGGCCTGATGGGTCGGGATCCCCCAGCCGGGCAGCATCTCCTGGCTGGGAATGATAACGCCGTTCGGCAACGGCAGATCGGCCAGCAGCCCTGAGCGCTGGATCAGCATCAGCAGCTTTTGCCCCTGCGCTTCGCTCAGTACGCCGCGGCGCAGGTTTAGCGCCAGATAGCACCAGCCCAGGCTCATACTGCGCTGCACCGGGCGCGCCAGCGCCAGATCTTCCTGCTGTCCGATGGTGATGCGCACCGGATGTTGACAGCTGGTGGTGTTGCCATTGTCGTCGGCCTGCAGTTCTGGGGTGATCCAGTATTCAATGCTGTCCAGATAGGGATGTTGCAGGTGGTAGAACGGGTGCTGTTCCAGACGTACCAGCGGCGTTTCATTCAATACCAGTTTGAACGGGCCGGCGCCGATGGCGGTATCGTCCGGGTGGGTCATCAGACAGGTCAGCTCCGCCAGGCGGTAGGGCAGCCAGTAATCGGCGCTATGCAGATCGAACTGCAGACACAGCGCGTGCGGCAGGCTGACGGCGGCGACATTCGCCAGGCTGGCCTGGCCGCGCGGGTGCCGGCGCTGCTTTTCCAACGTCTGCAGCAGTTGCTGGCCGGTGATGGGTTCGCCGTTATGCCAGCGTAGTTGGCTGCGCAGGAAGAAACGCCAGCGCAGGCCGTCGCCCTCAACCTGCCAATGGTGAGCCAGATCCGGCTGGGGCTGTGGATTGCCGGTGATAAAGCGGGTCAGGCCGGCATGCAGCGTTGAGGCCAGATGCTGTTCGGCGCGGCCGCTGAGCGCCAGCGGATCCAGGGATTCCAGCTGACGATAGTAGGGGATGCGCAGCGTGGGGCTGCCCGCCTGCCACTGGCCGCCCAAATGCGGCGCAAGCAACTGTTGCAGGCGCTGCGGATCTAAACGGGCCAGCTCCAGCGCGTTTTGGTGATCGCCCTGCTGCAGCAGTTGCTGTAACAAGGCGGCGCGCAGTTCGTCCGGCGTTTTCAGGCAGTGCAGCCGTGCCCGCTTGCCGCGGCCGGCCTGTGAGTGCCAGCTGAGCCAGCCCTGCTCCTGAAACTGCTGCACCAGGGTGCGGGCGTGGCGCTCGCTGCAGTAAAACAGCGCCGCCAGCTGCGCCATGGTGACGGCCGCCGGCTCACTGCCCAGCTGTTGGTACAGGCGTTGATACTGACTGAGGCGATGAATCAGACGCATGGCGATAAATCCGGAACGGTTTTGATAAATTGTTCACTATTACTTCCGTAAATACCATCACATACTGCAGGCATTGTCATTCTCTGCATATGATCGAGGTTGTTATGTATCGCCTGGCTGCTTTCGATATGGATGGTACGCTGCTGACGCCGGAGCACCGGGTCGGCCCGGAAACGCTGGCGGTGCTGAACCAGCTGGTGGCGCGGCAGATAACCGTGACCTTTGCCACCGGCCGCCACTATCTTGATGCGCAACCCATCATGGCGCAGCTGGGTCTGCAGGGCTTTCTGATCACCGGCAACGGCACCCGCATCTACGATCGGCACGGTCAATGTTTACAGGCTACCGATCTGCCGCCGGACATTGCCGAAGCGGTTATCCACAGCCACTGGCAGACATCCGCCGGGATGCATGTTTTTCGCGATGAAGGCTGGCTGACCGAATCGGCAACCCCGGCGATGCTGCAGGCGCACCATCTGAGCGGTTTCGGTTATCAGCTGACTGACCCGCGGCGCCTGCCGGCGTTTGGCAACAGCAAAATCTGTTTTGTCGGCGAGCACGAAGAGCTGCAGTCGCTGCTGGGGCGACTGCGGGTCTATTTTGGCGAGCAGGTCGATTTGTGTTTTTCCGCTTATGACTGTCTGGAGGTGCTGCCGGCTGGCTGCAACAAGGGCAGCGCGCTGGCGCTGCTGAGCGGGCACCTGAACGTAACGCTGGATGAGTGTATGGCGTTCGGCGATGCGATGAATGACAAGGAGATGCTGGCGTCGGTCGGACATGGCGTAGTGATGGGCAATGCGCTGCCGCAGCTTAAGGCGCTATTGCCCCAGTTACCGGTTATCGGCCACTGCGAAACCCAGGCGGTGGCCCACTATTTGGCACATTGGCTGCGTTCACCACACGTTCCTTATACCCCCGTATAGCGGACGTTCCCCTTGCAGCCGGCCGGGTAGTTCGCTACCCGGCTTTTTTTATTGTTGCGATGACGCTTCCAGTTTGCGCAGGCTGCTGACCGGTTTTGCACTTTTGGCGCTGTAGAGCGTCAGCAGGATGCCGGCCAGCAGCGGCGCCAGCAGCCAGAGAGAGGTGGTGCTGATGGTGGTGTGATCGACCGCTTTCTCGACGGCGATGGCAATCAGCGGAAACACCAGGAACACCAAAGAGGCCTGGAACGCCGTGGCTTTTTGCTGTAGGGCAAAGTAGGCCATGATGCCGAAGACGCCGGCCACCACGCCGAGATAGGCCACGGATAGCAGTGAGGCGCTGGTAAACGCGGCGCTGTCCGGTTTTTCGGTGACATAGCCGACGATAAACAGCAGAATGCCGGCGCCCAGGCAGGGCAACGCGTTAAAGGTCAGCACCGAGATTTTTTCGCCGCGCTTTTTACTCAGCACGTACATCACCGCGTGGATCAGCACCGCCCCCAGCAGGGCGACCACGCCGGGCCAGCGGGTTTCGCCGCTGGCGGTGGATTCTTGCCACAGAATACCGGACAGACTGGCCACGCCGACGATCAGACCGATCAGCTGCGCGATGCTCACGCGCTCTCCCAGCAGCAGCACCGAAGCCATCAACACAACGACGGGCATATTGGCAAAGATGATGGAGGCCAGCGCAGAACTGACGTAGCGCTCGCCGTAAATCATGAGCGTAAAGGGAATAGCGAAGTAAGCCAGGCAGACCAATAGCTGGAATCCGCGGCTGCCTTTGGGAAACAGCAGCGGCGTACGGGTAAAGTAAGCCAGTAGCAGCAACAGCGGCGACGCGGCAAGGAAACGCAGCCCGGTCGCGTAAATAGGCGGAACGGTGGCGACGGCGATCTTCATCGCCATCCAGGTGGTGCCCCAGGTCAGGGCGACCAGGGTAAACAGGATAATAATGATTCCGGTATTTCTCAGCGTGTTATCCATCTCAGCGTCCTGTCGGCAAGTATCGTGGCATCAGATACATTACGTGGATAGCCAGAGAAAAAGATTGCTATTTTTCCTGTCTGTCGGCCAAATGAGGGAAAATATTTCTCCAGGGTGGCTGAATGTTAGATAGAACGGATCGTAAATTGCTGAGTATGCTGCAGCAGGACTGCACCTTATCGCTGCAGGCGTTGGCCGAAGCGGTAAATCTGACCTCGACGCCGTGCTGGAAACGGGTCAAGCGGCTGGAGGATGAGGGCTATATTCGCGGGCGGGTCGCGCTGCTGGATAATGAGAAACTGGGGCTGGGGCTGACGGCGTTTGTGATGCTGAAAACCCAGCAGCACAGCCGCGAGTGGTATCAGCAGTTTGTCGACCTTACCGCCCAGATGCCGGAAGTGCTGGCGTTTTATCGTATGGCCGGGGAGTTTGATTACCTGATGCAGGTGCAGGTGGCGGATATGAAAAGCTTTGACCGCTTTTATAAGCGTCTGGTGAATGGCATACCGGGATTGATTGACGTTACTTCGAGTTTTGCCATGGAGAAAATCAAATATACTACCGCATTGCCGCTACCGGAGTGAAAAGTTCACCAAATCGGCCAAGAAACGGTGGTATCCTACGCGGCTAACCGTTACGTAATGCGTGGCGCACGAGCACAACAAGAGTTAACAACACCAAAATATCTGGAATAACACTGCGTGAGATTATTTGCTCAAATCGGCTGGTATTTCCGCCGCGAATGGCGCCGCTATCTGGGTGCGGTGGCGCTGCTGATCATTATCGCCATTCTGCAACTGCTGCCGCCGAAGCTGGTCGGCGTGATTGTGGACGGCGTAACCAAAGAGCATATGTCTACCGGCGTGCTGTTGGCATGGCTGGGGCTGATGATCGCCACCGCCATCCTGGTGTACCTGCTGCGCTATGTCTGGCGCGTCCTGCTGTTCGGCGCCTCTTATCAGCTGGCGGTTGAGCTGCGGGAGAACTTCTACCGCCAGCTGAGCCGGCAAAACCCGGCGTTTTATCTGCGGCACCGCACCGGCGATCTGATGGCGCGAGCCACCAACGATGTCGATCGGGTGGTGTTCGCGGCCGGCGAAGGCGTGCTGACGCTGGTGGATTCGCTGGTGATGGGGCTGGTGGTGCTGATCGTGATGAGTACCCAAATCAGCTGGCAACTGACGCTGCTGTCGCTGATCCCGATGCCGATTATGGCGATTGTGATCAAGTATTACGGCGACCAGCTGCACCAGCGCTTTAAGTCGGCGCAGGCGGCGTTTTCCAGCCTGAACGACCAGGCGCAGGAAAGCATGACCAGCATCCGTATGATCAAAGCCTTCGGGCTGGAGGATCACCAGTCCAACCAGTTTGCCGAGGTGGCGGCGCGTACCGGCGCGAAAAATATGCATGTGGCGCGCATCGACGCGCGCTTTGATCCGACCATCTATCTGGCCATCGGCGCCGCCAACCTGCTGGCTATCGGCGGCGGCAGCTGGATGGTGGTGAACGGGACGCTGACCCTGGGGCAACTGACCAGCTTTGTGATGTATTTGGGGCTGATGATTTGGCCGATGCTGGCGCTGGCGTGGATGTTTAATATCGTCGAACGCGGCAGCGCCGCCTACAGCCGCCTGCGCAGCCTGCTGGATGAGGCGCCGGCGGTGGTGGACGGCGAAGGTGATTTGCCGGCCGGGCGCGGTGAGCTGGCGGTGGATATCCGCCGTTTCCATTACCCGGAGAATCAGCACGCGGCGCTGCATGACGTCGCTCTGCGACTGAAGCCGGGGCAGATGCTCGGCCTGTGCGGCCCGACCGGCGCCGGGAAGACCACGCTGCTTTCCCTGATCCAGCGCCAGTTCGATATTGATGACGGGCAGATCTGCTACCACGGCATGCCGCTGACGACGCTGAAGCTGGACGCCTGGCGCGCCCGCCTGTCGGTGGTGAGCCAGACGCCGTTCCTGTTTTCCGACAGCGTGGCGAACAACATTGCGCTCGGCAAGCCGGATGCGACGCAGGAAGAGATTGAGCTGGCGGCGCGGTTGGCCAGCGTGCATGACGATATTCTGCGCCTGCCGCAGGGGTATGAAACCGAAGTGGGCGAGCGCGGCGTGATGCTGTCCGGCGGGCAGAAACAGCGTATCTCCATTGCGCGCGCGCTGCTGCTGGATGCGGAGATTTTGATCCTCGACGATGCGCTGTCTGCGGTGGATGGCCGTACCGAGCACCAGATTTTGCATAACCTGCGCAGCTGGGGGCAGAACCGGACGGTGATCATCAGCGCGCACCGGCTCTCGGCATTGACCGAAGCCAGCGAAATTCTGGTCCTGCAGCACGGCAGCGTGGCGCAGCGCGGCCTGCACGCCGTTTTGGCGTCGCAGCCGGGCTGGTACCGCGATATGTATCGCTATCAGCAGTTGGAGGCCGCGCTGGATGAGGCGCCGGAAATCGGCGCGGAGATGTTAACCAATGAATAAAGTTCAGAAGCTGTGGCCGACGCTGAAGCGGCTGCTGGCTTATGGCTCACCGTATCGTAAACCGCTGGGACTGGCGGTGCTGATGCTGTGGGTGGCGGCGGCGGCGGAAGTGGCCGGCCCGATCCTCATCAGCTATTTTATTGACAACTATGTCGCCAAAGGGCAGCTGCCGCTGATGATTATCTGCGGGTTGGCGGGCGCTTACATCCTGCTGGAGATGCTGGCGGCGGCGCTGCACTATTTTCAGGCGATACTGTTTAACCGGGCGGCGGTCGGCGTGGTGCAGCGTCTGCGCACCGATGTGATGGATGCCGCGCTGCGCCAGCCGCTCAGCGCGTTCGATACCCAGCCGGTCGGCCAGCTGATCTCCCGCGTCACCAATGACACCGAGGTGATCAAAGATCTGTATGTGATGGTGGTGTCCACCGTGCTGAAAAGCGCGGCGCTGATCGGCGCCATGCTGGTGGCGATGTTCAGCCTCGACTGGCGCATGGCGCTGGTGGCGATCTGCATCTTCCCGGCGGTATTGCTGGTGATGGCGATTTATCAGTATTACAGCACGCCGATCGTACGGCGGGTGCGCAGCTATCTGGCGGATATCAACGACGGCTTTAACGAAGTGATCAACGGTATGGGGGTGATCCAGCAGTTCCGCCAGCAGGTGCGTTTTGGCGAGCGGATGAGCAACGCCAGCTGGTCGCACTATACCGCCCGTATGCAGACGCTGCGGCTGGATGGTTTTTTGCTGCGGCCGCTGCTGAGCCTGTTCTCTGCCCTGGTGCTGTGCGGCCTGCTGATGCTGTTTGGCTTTAGCGCCGAGGGCTCTATCGGCGTCGGGGTGTTGTACGCCTTTATCAACTATCTGGGACGGCTGAATGAGCCGCTGATTGAGCTGACCTCGCAACAGTCGATTTTGCAGCAGGCGGTGGTGGCCGGCGAGCGTATTTTCGAACTGATGGATCGCAGTCAGCAGCAGTATGGCGCCGATGAGCGCCCGCTGCAGAGCGGCCGTATCGATATCGACAACCTGAGTTTTGCTTACCGTTCTGACAAGAAGGTACTGCAACATATTCAGCTCAACGTGCCGTCGCGCGGTTTTGTGGCGCTGGTCGGCCATACCGGCAGCGGCAAGAGCACCCTGGCTAACCTGTTGATGGGCTACTACCCGGTGAGCGAAGGCGAAATTCGTCTGGATGGCCGGCCGCTGTCAAACCTGTCGCACCGTACGCTGCGCCAGGGGATCGCCATGGTGCAGCAGGATCCGGTGGTGATCGCCGAGTCGGTGCTGACGAACGTGACGCTGGGGCGGAATATCAGCGAAGAGGCGGTGTGGCAGGCGCTGGAGACGGTGCAGCTGGCGGAGCTGGTGCGCGGCTTGCCGCAGGGCATTCACACCCGGCTGGGCGAACAGGGCAATAATCTGTCGGTCGGCCAGAAGCAGTTGCTGGCGATGGCGCGCGTACTGGTGCAGGCGCCGCAGATTCTGATCCTGGATGAAGCGACCGCCAATATTGATTCCGGCACTGAACAGGCGATTCAGCGGGCATTACGGGCGATTCGCGAACACACCACGCTGGTGGTGATTGCCCACCGTTTATCGACCATCGTTGATGCCGACGCCATTTTAGTGCTGCATCGCGGCCACGCGGTGGAGCAGGGCAACCATCAGCAGCTGCTGGCGCAGCGGGGGCGTTATTACCAGATGTATCAGTTGCAGCTGGCGGGCGAAGAGCTGGCGGCAGCGACCCGCGAAGACAGCCAACCGGCCTAAACCCATCACGGCGTTCTCCCGGCTGCGGCCGGGAGAACGCACCATAATCAGGCACGTTGGCCGGTAAATTTCTTGCTTTGCACTGCAATGACACGACGCGCACCATCGTGGTGCACAAAAAACAACCAGCAATCTCTTCCCCGCCCGCTTCTGCAGGCTCCCGCCGTCGGCAGACGGATAATCCGCTGAGTTTTCTCCTAAAACAATTTATGGCACAGCCTTTGCTTTATTCAGACTTATACCAGGGGTGAGTTTGGGTTTAATTGTGGAGGGGCAATATGAAGCTGGTTACCGTGGTGATCAAACCATTCAAGTTGGAGGACGTGCGTGAAGCCCTATCCTCAGTCGGCATTCAGGGGCTGACCGTCACTGAAGTAAAAGGGTTTGGCCGTCAGAAGGGGCACGCCGAGCTGTACCGCGGCGCCGAATACAGCGTCAACTTTTTACCCAAAGTCAAAATCGATATTGCCATTGCCGACGATCAATTAGACGAAGTGGTTGATGTGATTAGCAAAGCCGCCTACACCGGCAAAATTGGCGACGGCAAGATTTTTGTGGCCGAACTGCAGCGCGTGATTCGCATACGTACCGGCGAAACCGATGAAGCCGCGCTGTAAATACCGACTCAGCGACTGAAATGGGGATCAGACAATAATGAAAAAACGTTTATCCATGTTGGGCCTGAGTGCGGCAGCCCTGGCGCCTTCTCTGGCTCAGGCTGCTCCGGCGGCCATCGATAAGGCCGATAACGCCTTTATGATGATTTGCACCGCACTGGTGCTGTTTATGACTCTACCAGGTATCGCATTATTCTATGGCGGCTTGCTGCGCGGCAAGAATGTGCTGTCGATGCTCACTCAGGTGATGGTGACCTTTGCGCTGGTGTGCGTGCTGTGGGTGCTGTATGGCTACAGCCTGGCCTTCAGCGAGGGCAATGCGTTTTACGGCGGTTTCGACACCGCAATGTTGAAAGGCATCGGCATTGACAGCATTACCGGCTCTTATAGCCAACTGGTGCACGTGGCATTCCAATGCTCCTTTGCCTGCATTACCGTGGCGCTGGTGGTGGGCGGGTTTGCCGAGCGTATCCGCTTTTCCGCGGTGATTATCTTCGCGGCGATCTGGTTCACCATCTCCTACCTGCCGATTGCCCATATGGTATGGGGCGGCGGTTTCCTGGCGGCCGATGGCGCGCTGGATTTTGCCGGCGGCACGGTGGTGCATATCAACGCCGCCAGCGCCGGCCTGATTGGCGCTTACCTGTTGGGCAAACGCGCGGGCTTCGGCAAAGAGGCGTTCAAACCGCACAACCTGCCGATGGTTTTTACCGGCACTTCGATTCTGTATATCGGCTGGTTCGGCTTTAACGCCGGTTCCGCCGGCGAGGCCAATGGCGTTGCGGCATTAGCCTTCCTGAACACGGTGGTCGCCACCGCCGGCGCCATCCTTTCCTGGGTGTTTGCCGAATGGCTGGTGCGCGGCAAACCGTCGCTGCTGGGCGCCTGTTCCGGTTGTATCGCCGGGCTGGTTGCCGTTACGCCGGCGGCGGGCACCGTCGGCGTTGGCGGCGCGCTGATTATCGGCCTGGTCGGCGGGGCCGCCGGCCTGTGGGGCGTGGTGACGCTGAAGAAATGGCTGAATGTGGATGATACCTGTGACGTCTTTGGCGTACACGGCGTGTGCGGCATCGTCGGCTGTCTGCTGACCGGGGTATTCACCGCCTCTTCACTGGGAGGCACCGGCTATGCGGAAGGCGTCACCATGGGGCATCAGGTGTGGATCCAGCTGCTCAGCGTGATCATTACGCTGATCTGGTCCAGCGTTGCCGCGTTTATCGCCTTCAAGATTGCCGGCGTGCTGGTGGGGCTGCGCGTGCCGGAAGAGCAGGAGCGCGAAGGGCTGGATATCAACAGCCACGGCGAAAGCGCCTACAACCAGTAAATCGATAATAAAATAATGATGAAGCAACAAAGGCGATGGCAACATCGCCTTTTTTCTTGGCCGGCGTTATGCCGTATGGCGGCGCATCACCCCTTCCTGCACCGTGCTGGCGACCAGCACGCCGTCGCGGGTATAGAACTGCCCGCGAACAAAACCGCGTGCGCTGGATGCCGAGGTGCTTTCCACCGCGTAGAGCAGCCAGTCATCCATGCGGAACGGTCGGTGGAACCACATGGAGTGGTCGATGGTCGCTACCTGCATCCCCGGCTCCAGGAAGCCGACGCCGTGCGGCTGCAGCGCCGTCGGCAGGAAGTTCAGATCGGAGGCATAGCCCAGCAGATACTGGTGAATACGCGCATCATCCGGCATGGCGCCGTTCGCGCGCAGCCAGACGTAGCGGTACGGCTCGTCCACCTTGCCCTGCAGCGGGTTATGGAATTTTACCGGGCGCACTTCCAGCGGTTTCTGGCTGGTAAACTTATCGCGCACCTTTTCCGGCAGCATATGCGCCAGCTGCTGCGCGATTTCTGATTCGGACATCAGGCCTTCCGGCTGCGGCACGTCAGGCATGGTGTTCTGGTGTTCGAAGCCGCTTTCCGGGCTTTGGAACGAGGCCGTCATATAGAAAATGGGTTTGCCGTTCTGAACGGCGCTGACCCGGCGGGCGCTGAAACTGTTGCCATCGCGCAGCGTTTCGACGTCGTAGACGATAGCTTTGCTGCTGTCGCCCGGGCGCAGGAAGTAGCTGTGGAACGAGTGCACGCTGCGCTCGGCCGGTACCGTATCTTTGGCTGCATAGAGCGCCTGGCCGACCACCTGGCCGCCGAACACCTGGCGTAAGCCCAGATCCTCGCTTTGCCCGCGGAACAGGCCCTCTTCGATTTTTTCCAACTTGAGCAGCTCAAGAAGGTTTTGCAATGCCTGGCTCATAAAAGGTCATCCTTCTAATAATTGTTTTGTGTAGTGTGCGGAAGATCACGGTAAGCCGTCAACCGGCTAAATCCGACTACTGTTGCCATAGTATGAACCTCACACAACGGGGCGCAAAGTGATTACCGGTAGTCGCTGACGGATGGCTTTCTGGCGGCGCGTTGCAGCGATGGTCAAACGGTTACGGTATGAAACATGCGGACGCCCGCTGGCTGATTAATCGGCAGGCGGATGGGAATGTCTCAGAGTTTTGTGCTAGGTTTAAGGGGTAAGACGGCGTAAGCCGCCAATTTGTTGATAATAAAGAAGGAGACCGCTCGATGAAATTCTGGCAAATCCTTGCTGGGGCCGCCGCCGTGACGCTGGCCGGCTGTGCCCAGAATGGCGCAGATGCCCCGACATCGGCAGCAGGAAGCCCGGCGACCGCACAACAAATGCAGGTGACCGGCCCTGCGGTGACGGGGACGGTCAATATCGCCCAGCGTATTGCCTTGCCGCCGCATGCTGTGCTGACGGTCACGCTGTCCGATGCCTCGCTGGCGGACGCACCGTCCAAGGTGATCGCTCAGCGGGTGATCCGCACTGAAGGCCAGCAGGCGCCGTTTACCTTTGCCGTGCCTTATAACCCGGCGGACATTCAGCCGCATGCCCGTATTATTCTGAGCGCGGCGGTAACCGTTAACGGGCAACTGAGTTTTATCACCGACACGATTCAGGAAGTCGTCAACCGCAACGGTACGCGCGCCGACCTGCAACTGGTGCCGGTGCAGAACGTGCCGGTACAGGCGGCATCAACCGCGATGCCGTAACGGCGTTACCCGATGGTGTTTTCCGCTGCCTTTGGCTTACGGGCTAAAGGCAGCGTTATTATGGCCGCCAGCCGAAACGGGCAAAGTCCACCGCGCCTTCGGCATCGAACATAATGCCTTCCGCCAGCAGCGCCTGCCGCTGCCGCTGAAAATCCTCGCCGCGCAATGAGATCTTGCCGTGCCGGTTGATCACCCGGTGCCAGGGCAGGGTGCTGCCCGCCGGCAGTTTCTTCAGAACGCCGCCAACCTGGCGCGCCGCCCGCGGTGAGCCGGCTAACTGGGCCACGTCGCCATAGGCAATCACCTTGCCGCAGGGAATGGCGGCGACGACGTGAAAGACGCGCTGGCGGAAAGTCGGGTCTGTGGATTCCATAGAGATAAATACGCCGTATTGCTGTCGGACTGGCAGTGTGCCACAGGCCGGCTGGGTAAGAAAACAGCGGTTGGTCCCGGTCGGCTTGCTATTTCAGATGCCATCACCGATAATGCCCACCGCTTCGCAGTATGGAAGCCGTCAATGGGGGCCCTGTTGGTTCTCCCGCAACACTAACTTGTGAACTCGGTCAGGTCCGGAAGGAAGCAGCCGCAGCAGGTGACGTGTGTGCCGGGATGTAGCTGGCAGGGCCTCCACCATTTCTGCCATCCGATTGCTTTCCCCCCTATTTTTTAGCCTGGTGCCGCGGGTTTTCCCGTTCTTCCCGGCGCGCGAACGCACATCCCGCAACGTTCCCCATACGCTTGCCAAGCCGAAAGCGGTTACCTATTATTCTTCGTCTATGGACATTAACCTGCCTGGTTTTATCCCCGCACTGTTGCCCGTCGCGCTTTCTCCCGGCGCGAGTTTCACGCTGGCGATGAACGGCGCGCTGGCGGACGGCCGCCAGGGATTGCTCAAAACGCTGCTCGGTACGGCGCTGGGCATCTACACCCATGCACTCCTGATTGGCCTTGGCGTTACCGCCGTGTTGGCGGCATCGCCGGCGGCGTTCGGCGTGCTGAAAATAGCCGGCAACCTGTACCTGCTCTGGCTGGGGATTCAACTGATCCGCAGCGGCGTTTCCGCACGGCGGTTGGCGCTGAATCGCGGTCGGGGGAGCGTCACGTTGAAGAGCGCGTGGTTGCTCAACGTGCTGAACCCAAAAGCCATTATGTTCTATCTGACGGTGGTGTCGCAGTTTGCCGGGCGGCACGGGGAGCTTGGCAACTATTTGCTGCTGGCTTCGGTACATATTGCGGTAATGAGCGTCTGGCTGATTGCGGTCAGCTATGCGCTGGTGTTCTCCGCCAGAAAAGCCGATCCCCTGACGCTGAAAAAGTACATCAATATCGGTGGAGGCATGCTGCTGGTGTTTTTCTCCCTGGGCAGCCTGCTTCATCATTAGAACGCTGGAAAAAAGGATGACGGATGAAAGTTTATACTTTCCCAAAAAGCCGCTCGTTACGCGTGCTGTGGTCGCTTGAAGAGTTACATCTGGATTATGAGACGGTACGCGTCGATCTGCTGTCTGCCACCCCGGAAATCCGTTCACCCCATCCGCAGAATAAGGTGCCGGTGCTGGACGATAAGGGATTCCTCATTTTTGAAAGCGCGGCTATCTGTAAGTATGTGTGCGCCAAGACGGCAGGGCAGTGTTTATATCCTGCCGAACTCCGCGCTAATGCCCGCGTTGAGCAATGGATGAGCTTTGCACTGACCGAACTGGAGCCGCCGCTCTGGTCTTTGTTGAAGCATGTGGCATTACTTCCCGATGCGCTCAAGGTTGCTGCGGTGGAAGAAGTGGCCCGGCGGGAGGCGGAGAGTGCCATTAAGTGTCTTGAACATCAGTCTATTGCATCGTGGATTACGGGGGACACATTCACGATTGCCGATATCTTTGTCGCCCAAAACCTGATGTGGGCAAAAACGTGCGGGATTCCTCTGCCGACCGTGTTTGAGGAGTATCTGCTGCGTTGTCAGACGCGGGAGGCCTATCAACAAGCCGTGATCAGGAATAATGGCTGACTGGCAGGCAATGAAAAGGGCGCGGTCCGCGCCCTTGCTGGCAGTCTGACGGCGCGCTGCCGATCAGCCCGGATAAATACCGCGGTCCTTACGGGCCAGCAGGATTCGTTCGCAGGCGACGATATAGGCGCTGGTACGCAGTGAACAGTTCTTTTCTTCGGCTTTATCGCACACGTGGGCGATAGCGTCGGTTATGATTTTGTCCATGCGCTGGTTGATTTCCTCTTCGCTCCAGAAGAAGCTGGCCATATCCTGTACCCATTCGAAGTAACTGACCGTTACCCCGCCGGCGTTACAGATTACGTCAGGCACTACCAGGATCCCGCGCTCGGCCAGTACGTCATCCGCTTCCGGGTAGGTTGGGCCGTTGGCGCCTTCCAGAACCAGTTTGCAGCTGAGGTTCTCCGCGCGTTCGCGGGTGATTTGTCCTTCCAGCGCCGCCGGGATCAGAATATCCATCTGCAGCGTCCAGAACTCCTCTTTGGCAATTTCCTGCGCGCCAGGGAAGCCGGCAATCTGTTTGCTTTCGGCTTGCCAGACGGTCAGCTCGGTTAAATCGATGCCGGCTTCGTTGTACAGCGTTGCCGAGTGGTCCTGTACGGCCACAATGCGTGCGCCCGCTTTCTCAAACAGGCGAGCCGCTTCGCTGCCCACGTTGCCGAAGCCCTGCAGCGCGATTTTGGCGCCTTCAATCTCAATGCCGGAACGTTTGGCGACTTCGCAGCCGGTAATAAATACGCCGCGGCCGGTGGCTTTTTCACGGCCGAGAGAGCCGCCCAGGTGGATCGGTTTACCTGTCACCACGCCGGTGATTGTGGTGCCGTGGTTCATGGAGTAGGTATCCATCATCCAGGCCATCACTTTGCCGTTGGTGCCGACATCCGGTGCGGGAATATCTTTCTGCGGGCCGATAATCAGGCCGATCTCGCTGGTATAACGGCGGGTCAGCCGCTCCAGTTCCCCTTCAGACAGGGAGAAAGGATCGACGCGGATACCACCTTTGGCGCCGCCGTACGGCAGGTTCAAGGCTGCGCACTTGATGGTCATCCAGGCTGAAAGCGCCATCACTTCATTGAGATCCACATCGGGGTGATAACGCACGCCGCCTTTGCCCGGGCCGCGCGACAGGTTGTGCTGTACGCGATAGCCCTCGAAATGGCGGATGGTGCCGTCATCCATTTGCAGCGGAATATCGACGATCAGCGCGCGCTTAGGGTGGCGCAGCGTTTCGATCCAATGGGCCAGGTCACCCAGATGGGGCGCGACGCGGTCGATTTGGCGCAGATAGGTTACCCAAGGAGAGGTGGAGCTTTCGGAAGCGTAAGATAACTTTTCCATAATAGGCCTGTTTTACCAAAAATTATGTTGTGTAGACGTGGAAAGTTAGTGCAATGAACGGTACGCGCTTAACGTTAACACTATTTTAAAAATATGCTATCTCCCGGCAGAGGAAATAACTGTATTTAAGCCGCCTGGCAGCATGATTAAATGAATAAAAAGTCATTTCTATCGCCCACATACATCGCATATTTATTCACTTTGTGCGCTATTTAGTGAATATGTCGTGAGATTATGTCTATTTTTCAGAATATTGAAGGTTATCAAAAAGTGAATAAATTGATGTTATTTCGTATTGACTTTATTTCGTTAGCAGACACAGCATTAAGGTACGCAACCAAAAAGGTATTGGTAATGACCTGCTAACCGTCTGGTTTTTCCTGTTCCCTCTCAGTCGCGATGAATTCTTCTCTCAGCGCAACGGGTAGGCGTGCATTAAAAAACGTATGCAGCGTCCCGTTTACCCGGGCCGCCGGCGGGTTGACTGTGGGCATTCATCATGGAAAGGAGCGCGATGCAATAGGGGGGAACGAAGACGCGGTTGGTGCTTTTTACCCGCTTTTTTTATTCCTGCCGGACGTGTTGCCACGTTCCGTCAGCTTGGTTAGGGAGCGCAGTAGTGATTATTTTTCGACCCGTTCGGGAAGACGATCTGAATGGCATCATGCGGCTGGCATCACGCGCGGGCGTCGGGCTGACGTCGTTGCCCAATGACAGGGCGCGGCTGGAAGCACGCATTCGCCGCAGTATCGATACCTTCGCCGGCAAGTTACCGCGCGCTCAGCAAGGGTTTCTGTTCGTGCTGGAAGACACCGAGAGCGCGTGCGTGGCGGGCGTCAGCGCGATTGAAGTTGCGGTAGGGCTGGATGAGCCGTTCTATAACTTCCGCCTGCAGCGTACGGTGCGTGCCTCGAAAGAACTGGGCGTGTATAAGGACCTTGAACTCCTCAATCTGAGCTATGACCATACCGGCCACAGCGAACTCTGCACCCTGTTCCTCGATCCGGAATATCAAAAAAATCGTAACGGGCTGCTGCTGTCCAAGGCGCGCTTCCTGTTTATTTCAGCCTTCAGAAGCTGGTTCTCCTCCCATATTTTTGCCGAACTGCGCGGGCTGCTTGATGACAACGGCCATTCGCCTTTCTGGGATGCGCTGGGCCACCATTTTTTTGCTATTTCTTTTGCCGAAGCAGACCGCCTCAGCGGCAGCGGTATGAAAACCTTCATTGCCGAACTGATGCCGTCCTACCCGATTTACGTCTCTCTGCTGCCGGACAGCGCCAAGCAAGCCATCGGGCAGGTGCACACGCAAACGACGCCGGCCAGGGCGATCCTGGAAAAAGAGGGATTCAGTTGGCAGGGGTCGGTCGATATTTTTGATGCCGGCCCGGTGCTGGAGGCTGAAACCGATAAGCTCAAGGCGATTCGCCGCGTGCAACGTACGTCGGCGCATCAGCTGACGCTCGATCCGACATCGCCGGTGATTGTCGCTAATAACCAGTTTGCCCATTTCCGCGCGCTGTTGATCGCGGCGGAAGAAGCGCAGACGCTTGGCCAGCCGTTGCTGGATGCGCTGCAAAGCGGCGAACGGGACCCGCTCCACGTGCTCACACTTAACCCTTAGGAAAGAGACGCTTATGACCGTAAAAACGCAGTGGATGTCGGGCGCTGAAGCCAACTTTGACGGCCTGGTCGGGCCTACGCATCACTATGCCGGGCTTTCCGTCGGTAATGAAGCCTCGCAGAACAACCGCGACGGGCTGTCCAACCCCCGTCAGGCGGCGCTGCAGGGGCTGCATAAAATGAAAGCGCTGGCAGACCGGGGATATATTCAGGGCATTCTGCCGCCGCAGCCGCGGCCCAATGTTGCCGCGTTGCGCGCGCTGGGCTTTCAGGGGACGGATGCGCAGATTGTGCAGCGCGCCGCTGCTGACGCGCCGCAGCTGCTGTCGGCCTACGGTTCGGCCTCATCGATGTGGACCGCCAATGCCGCCACGGTTTCCCCGTCGGCCGACAGCGCGGACGGCAAACTGCACTTCACCGTCGCCAACCTGAATAACAAACTGCACCGTGCGCAGGAAGCGCCGGTCACCTCGGCGATTCTGCGCGCCACCTTCGCCGATGAGCGTTACTTCTGCCATCACGCGGCCCTGCCGCAGCAGAGCGACTTCGGCGATGAAGGCGCGGCCAACCATAACCGGCTGTGTCAGAACTATAACCAGCAGGGGCTGCAGCTGTTCGTTTACGGCCGGCGCGCCTTTGGCGGCGGGCCGGCACCGGTCAGGTATCCGGCCCGTCAAACGCTGGAGGCTTGTCAGGCGGTGGCGCGGCTGCATCAACTGAAGCCGGAATACACGCTCTATGCGCAGCAGAACCCGGCGGCCATCGACAGCGGGGTATTCCATAACGATGTGATTGCGGTCAGTAACCGTAACGTATTGTTCCATCATCAGCATGCGTTTCTGAACCAGCAAGAGGTGCTGGCGGCGCTGCGCGAAAAAGCCGACGCGCTGGAACTGCCGTTTATCAACGTCGAGGTGCCGCAGGAGCGGGTCAGCCTGGAGGATGCGGTGGCCTCATACCTGTTCAATAGCCAGTTGCTCAGCAAGCCGGACGGAAAAATGCTGATCGTGGTGCCGGAAGAGTGTCGCCAGCGCGCCAACGTCTGGGAATACCTCAGCGATCTGACACGCGACGGACGCTCGCCCATTGATGAAGTTGCGGTATTCGATCTGCGTGAGAGCATGCGCAACGGCGGTGGGCCGGCGTGCCTGCGCCTGCGGGTGGCGTTGAACGATGCCGAACTGTCCGCCGTCAACGCCGCCAGTCTGATGAATGATGAACGCTATCACCGCCTGACGCAGTGGGTCGAAAAACATTATCGCGACCGGCTGCACGCCCGCGACCTGGCCGATCCCCACCTGCTGTATGAGGTGCGGCAGGCGCTTGACGAGCTCACGCAAATTTTACGCCTTGGCTCAATCTATGATTTCCAGCGCTAGGGTGCCGGAAATGAATCACGCGGTCGGCGACGATACGCCTGGCTGACTGCGCTATCACCAACCTGTTTGCAGCTGCGCCCTGCCGCGCCGCATCTCGCTTTGCCAGATTGATGAAGGAATAGCCATGACACACCATAAACCTGAAGGGCGGACGACGTCTGCCCCGCAGAAACTGACGCGCGGCCTCGGTGAGCGTCATATCCAGATGATCGCGCTTGGCGGCGCGATTGGCACCGGCCTGTTTATGGGGGCGGGCAGAAATATCGCCATCTCCGGCACGTCGATCCTGCTTATCTATGTACTGGTCGGTTTTTTTACCTATATGGTGATGCGGGCGATGGGGGAGGTGCTGCTGTCAAAGCTGGACTACCGCTCGTTTGCCGATTTTGTCGGTGATTACCTCGGCCCGCGGGCCAGCTTCTTTTTAGGCTGGACCTACTGGCTGAGCTGGGTGGTGACCTGCATTGCCGACGTGGTAGTGTGCGGCAGCTATATGCAGTATTGGTTTCCGGAAATGTCGGCCTGGATCCCGGCGTTATTCACTCTTGGCCTGCTGTGCCTGTTTAACCTGCTGTCGGTGAAAATGTTTGGCGAGGCGGAGTTCTGGTTCGCCTTGATCAAGGTTATCACCATTATCGCGCTGATCCTGACCGGCGGCTGGATGATTGCCTCCGGCTGGACATCGCCGGACGGCGTGCAGGCCTCGCTGACGCATATCACCGATCCGCAGGTGTTTATGCCGCATGGCATCACCGGTTTTCTGGCGGGCTTTCAGATTGCGATCTTCTCCTGCACCGGTATTGAACTGCTGGGGACGATGACCGCGGAAACCAAAGATCCGCAGAAGATCCTGCCGCGCGCCATTAACTCGCTGCCGCTGCGGATTATTATTTTTTATCTGCTGTCGATGATTGTGATTATCGGCGTGACCTCATGGCCGGGGATCTCGCCGGATAGCAGCCCTTTTGTGACGCTGTTTGACAAGGCCGGTTTGCCCGCGGCGGCGGCGATGATTAATTTTGTCGCGTTGACGTCGGCAATGTCGTCGGCGAACAGCGGCGTCTATTCCAGTACGCGTATGCTGTACGGCCTGTCGGTGGAAAAGCATGCCCACGGGCAGTTTCGCATCCTGTCGCGCACCACGCGCATCCCGGTGCGCAGCCTGCTGTTCTCCTGTTTTTGTATGTTAAGCGGCACGCTGTTGCTGTTCCTGGTGCCCAACGTGATGACGCTGTTTACCATCGTCTCGACGCTGGCCGCGATTATGGTGGTGTACAGCTGGATGATGATCCTGATCGCCTATCTGGCATACCGCAAAAAGTCCCCCGAACTGCATGAGCGGTCGATGTTTAAAATGCCGGCGGGCGTGTTGATGAGCTGGGTGACGCTGCTGTTCTTCGCCTTTACCATCTTCATCATGCTGTTTGATCCGGATACCCGCAAGGCGCTTATCGCCACGCCGGCGTGGTTTATTATGCTGTGGCTGTTCTGGCGTATGAAACAGAAGAAAGAAGCGCGCTATGTTGCCTTAGAGCGCAGTCTATAACCCCGCTTGGAATTAGAGGGCCTACCGGCCCTTTTATCGCCATAAACCACGGCATCGGCCTGCGCCGATGCCGCTGAGATTAATGCCTGACCAGCGTAGCGAAGTAGTAGACCAGCGGGATTGCCAGCAGATACAGGCCTGCCGGCACCTCGCGCCATTTCCCGGCGATCGCCTTGATAATGATATAAAACAGCAGCCCGCCGGCGATTCCGGTGCCGAAGCTGTTGGCGATCAGCGTGATCATCACCATCATCAGCACCGGCAGGCCGTCGGTAAAGTTGGCTAAATCGACCTTGCGCAGCCCGCTGAACATATTCAACCCGATCAAAATCAGCGCCGGGGCGGTCGCCTCTTTGGGGATCATCAACGCTACCGGGGTAAAGAGCAGCATCAGCAGGAACATGACGGCGGCGGCGAGCGAGGTCAGCCCGGTCTTACCGCCGGCTTCAGCGGCGGCGGAAGATTCGATCAGCGCCGTTGCCGCCGGAATACCGACCCAGGGACCCAGCGCGGCGGCGATGGAGTCCACCATAAAGGGGCGGTTGATCTGCGGCATATTGCCGTGTTCGTCCAGCAGACCGGCTTCGCCGCCGACCGCCAGCGTGGTGCCCATGGTGGAGAAGAACTCGGAGGCGAAAAAGACGAACAGGAACGGCAGGAAGGCGATATTCAGCGCCCCCAGCATATCCACCTGCGCCCAAACCGGCGTCAGCGCGTGCGGCGCGGCGATAAAACGGGCGGGCAACTGGGTGACGCCGAACGGAATGCCGATCAGCGTGGCGAACAGTATCGCCCACAGGATAGCGCCGGGAATTTTTCTTGCCTGCAGGGCGATGGCTAAAAACAGCCCGGCCAGCGCCACCAGCGCTCCCGGCGCGGTGAAATCCCCCAGCATCAGGGCGTTGGATTTGGCGTTGGCCAGCACCAGCCCGGCGTTACGAAAGCCCAGCACGGCGACGAACAGGCCAATCGACGCGGTCAGACCTAGCTTTATCGACTGCGGTACGGAACGGGTCACCACTTCCCGCAGCCCGAACAGGGTCAGCGCAAAAAACAGGATACCTGACCAGCAGGCGATCCCCAGCCCGATCTGCCAGCTGATGCCCTCACTGCCGGCCAGCGTCACGCCGACCAGGACCGAACCGCCGATGCCCGGCCCGACGATAAACGGCAGGTTGCCGTAAAACGCCATCAGCAGCGTACCGGCGACAAAGACCAAAATCGTACCGGTGGTTGCCGCGCCTTTATCCATGCCGCCAACCGCCAGCAGGCCGGGGATCACCACCAGCAGGTAGGCGGCCGCCAGAAAACCGGTGACGCCCGCCAGGCACTCGTTTTTAACCGTACTGCGCCGGGCGTGCAGTTGAAAACGTCGTTGTAACCAGCTCCCCGGTGCTGGAGCATTCACTGAATTATCGGCCATTTAAGGCTCTCCTGTTTTGTAACCCGAACCACGACGGCCGGGTAGGCATCATCATTATTATGTTTATCTTCAGGCCGGCGTTTCCCAGCAGGCGACCAGCGGATCGACAATCTGACGCGTGGTGCCGTCGGTCAGGCCAAGATCGGTCAGGTGCGGCCCGGCGTTACAGGCCAGACAGGTGCCCTCGATGGCCTTGAAGACCCGGTAGGGCGGTTCCCAGTCGGCGATTTTGGCGCTAAGGTCGCGCAGGTTTTTGAACTGCTGTGCCAGCTCGGCGGGCGGCAGATCCGACAGCATACCGGCGATGGGCATGGCGACCTGCGCCAGTATTTCGCCGTTCTGGCTGAGCGCCATGCCGCCGCCGCTGGCGATCAGCGCGTTGGCCGCAACCGCCATATCCTGCGGATCGCGCCCCAGCACCACCAGGTTATGCGAGTCGTGAGAGTAGCTGGTGGCGATGGCGCCGCGCAGCTCTCCCCAGTCTTCCAGCAGCGCCAGCTGCGGTATCGCCTGATGGCGACCGTGACGGTGCTGCACCCAGATCAGGCTGAAGCCGGCCGGCAGCTGTACCTGGCCGTCACGCACCTCCACCGTGGTTTCACCCCACTGGGTAAAGCGCGCGCCTTTGATATGGCGCAGCGTGGCCTGCCCGTGTCTGATGTTTGGCACCTTCAGGACAAACGCCTGTGCCGCCGGCGGCGCCAGGCGCAGGGTATCGCGCGGTACGCTGAGCTGCGGATTGTCGGCCACCGGCGTCAGCATTTTGCCGTGCTGGGCGCTGCAGCGCCCGGAAACGTATACCCGGCGGGCGCAAAGTTGTTCCAGAGTGTCAAATACCACCAGATCGGCGCGTCGCCCGGCGGCGATCAGCCCCAGATCGTTGCGTTGCAGGCGGATGGCGGCGTTAAGCGTTGCCATCCTCAGGGCGTCAGTCGCCGGCAGGCCGTGCTCGATCAGCATATTCAGCAGGGCGATAATGCCGCCTTTTTCCAGCAGCGTATCCGGCGGAACGTCATCGGTGCAGACGGTGATCTGGGACGACAGGTGCGGCAGGGTTTTCAGCGCTGCGACGATATCCGGCAGCAGATAAGGGTGAGAGCCGCGAATTTCCAGCGTCAGGCCGGCGCGCAGTTTTTCCAGTGCGTCATCAGCCGAGGTCAGCTCATGGTCGGAGGTGACGCCGGCAGCGAGGTACGCCTGCAGCTCAGCACCGCTCAGGCCGCGGGCATGGCCTTCAATCAGTTTGCCGCTGTTGAGGCCGGCGCTTAAGATCTCCATCATCCGTTCGCTGCCGTTGAGCACGCCGTGCATATCCATCACTTCGGCGACGCCGGCCACCTCTGGCCAGTCCAGCATGGTTTCCATTTCCTGCCCGGCAAAATCCGCCCCGGACATCTCCAGCCCGGGGGTTGACGGCACGCTGGACGGTGCGGCGCAAATGACCCGCAGCGGCAGATCGCGGCTGGCGTCAATGGCGTAACGTACGCCGGCGACGCCGAGTACGTTGGCCAGCTCATGCGGGTCCCAGAAGATGGTGGTGGTGCCTTGTGCGACAACGATTTCCGCGTAGCGCGCCGGCGGTAAATGGGAGCTTTCAACGTGCACATGGGTATCGATCAACCCCGGACTGAGATAGGCGCCGTTTAAATCATGCGTATCGTGTGCGGCGGAGAAGGCGCCGCAGGGGTGTACGCTGGCAATCAGCACGCCGACGATGCCGACATCGGCCGGGCGAATTTCGCCGGTAGCCATATCGACGATGCGGGCGTTGGTCAGCAACAGATCGAACGGCGTCTTCCCCAGCGCGGCGGCAATGGCGCGTTGACGTTCGTGGAGGCTGGCGGAGGAGGCGGTCATGATAATTACCCTGAAAAATGACAGGGTTGTTACTCTAGGGGCGCGCGCGGAGTTTGCACAGATGATTTATTTTATCGCGCGATAAGAAACGTTTATGCTGTAGCAAACGTTTACCCCGTAATGTGGCGGACAGTTGCGATGTTTGAACCTTGGCGCCGGCTTCCCGCGCTTTCCCTGAAACAGATTCAGTATTTTGTCACGTTGGCCAGGCTGCGGCATTTTACCGATACCGCGCACCGCCTGGCGATCAGCCAGCCGGCTCTGAGCAGTGCGTTACGACAGATAGAATCGGTGCTGGGCGGACGGCTGGTCAATCGCGCCGCGTCGGCGGTGACATTAACCGAGCTGGGGGCGGCGATTTTGCCGCATGCCGAACGATTGCTGAATGTGGCGCAGGCGTCGTTTGATGATATGCAGAAAATTATGCTGGACGGGGGCGACGGTACGCTGCGTATCGGCCTGGTGCCGTCGGTGGGCAGCCTTTTGTTTCCCGCGGTGCCGCAATTATTGATGCAGTATTTTCCCCGTTTGCGCGTGGAATATCACGATCAGACCAATGATTCTTTATTGACGCAGTTGGACAACGGGCAGATTGACTTCGGCATCGGCGCACTTGACCGTTCGGTACCGGCGACGCTGGAAATTCACCCGTTGCTGGAAGACCCGTTTATCGTGGTGGCGCACCGCGACGATCCCCTGGCGGAATCTCATCATGTGCCCTGGCGACAGTTAATCGGCCGGGATATTGCGCTCTTTTCCAAAGGGAACGTCAGCCGGTTGGTGACGGCGCTGGCGGAAACCCATCGGCTTAATTTCGCTCCCCGTTATCAGGTCGATTTTCTGGAGACCTTATATGGGCTGGTGCGTTCGCAATTAGCGGTAGCCATTTTGCCGCAGTTGTATACTAGGCATTTGCATGATGATGAATTAGCGCTGGTCCATTTACAACAACCGCTGCTGAGCCGCAGCGTCGCACTGATGCGCGCCAGGCAGGGAATACGCTCACCGTTAATTGACGAGTGCTTCCAATTAATCCTGCAGAACTTTCAATGTCAGAGCCGAGATGGTTAAAATAAGAAAATAGCCAAAGGGGATTTATCATTGAAGCCGATAGCGGCATCGGCTCAACGCAGTTGAACGACTGATTATCTTACATATTTCCAAACAGATGTTGGAATTTTGTCGTACAGTTTATTCATGGTGAGTTCCGCCAGACGGTGGTCGGCTGCCGAGTAAAACAGTTCGAGCTCATCATCAGAAAGCGCATATTTGTTTTTTTCAATCACTCTTTCAAGCGTATCGATAGTGGTGCATTTACGTAAACGCATCAGGTAGTCGGTTTTTGTCATGATAGCCTTATGGTCACTAATCTTATTTAAAGTGTTAAATAGTTTGGGGTAATTATCCCCTAAGTTTTCATTTTCGTACAGCAAACCTCTCCTGAGAACATTCTGAATAATCGCAGTTTGGTTTTTTGCCAACGGCGCAGATCGGAATCGTTAATACCGTAGTTACTAAATAACGTGTAGGTATCGTCGAGATACTCTTCGACTAATTCTGAAAAGTCACTTTCGTCCATGTATTTTATTTTATAACTCATCACAAACGAAGCAATATGTTCGATCAGCTCATTCAGCTGCAGATTGACGGCCGATGTCGGATCGTTGACCCAGCCGTGGTGGCTGTCGCCCAACGTCGCAATGCCTTCATCGTACAGATTCTCACACAAGAATTTGAGTTGAGCAATATCATGCCGTTTCGGCGAGTACTCATCCATATCATCTCCTCCGCAAATCTTAATTTCTGGTGACCGCACTGGGTGAGTAGATGGATTGATGTCATTAACGGATACAGTTTATAAACTTTCCGTATAACCCATTTATACTTGAAAGCGTAACGCCGTTGCCTGACATGAAACTCCGGCTTAACCCCGCGACGGGATGATTTCCTCGTGGCTGTGGCAATTATTCCGGATATTTTTAATATAAAACATTTCGCCGCGTTCGGCCTGTCATTATTACGTAAACTTACAATTCATCGGCAGGTGACGGAGGCGTGTTATCGATTATATCAAAAATTAATCCCTGTGGAAATTGGGTGAATCTCACACTGCCATTGACGGTTTCTTGTGTATTGATATCCAGACACGCATTAAAAATGTGCCACTGATAACGATAACTCATTGAATAGTCTGGACCAGACAAATTTTGAATATCAAGTATTTCTAATGAACCGTCCACATAACGTGCATTTTCAGAATAATAGCGCAGCTCGCTGGTGAGTAAGGGAGCCAGGTCTGTACGTTTCTCATTAATGACGCTTTTTAATTGGTCTGTCGAGGCCGACGCCGTTTCCAAGGGACACGCCAGGGTGATATGCATAAAATTTTACCGTTTTACTCCGATCTTTTTCTATTTTACGCCATTTCTAATACGGCGTTGGCACTCTTTGTGTGCTCTTTATCCACGGTGCGGGGCCGGATCAGGATGACTTGAGTTATCCTGATGTGTGTGATGTTATATTATAACAATCGCATGAGGTAACACATTATGTCCCCGCGCTCTCCTGAACGTAATCTGAAACCGGAGGTGAATGTCAGCGTGTTCACCGTCTCGGCCGCTCGTCGTTGCCTGGCGGTAGTCTTGCTGCTGGCGCTCTTGTGGCTGGCCATCGCCTGGGCGGTATCACTGCCATGATCGCGCTGCATCAGCTCACCGTCGGCTATGGGGGCGCGTCGCTGTTCCCTCCGTTAAGCGGACATTTTGCTACAGGCTCACTGACGGCGGTGATTGGCGTTAACGGTGCCGGCAAATCCACGCTGCTGAAAACCATCGCCGGACTTCTGCCGCTGCAGGGCGGCTCGCTGCAATTCAGCACCTATCCGCCGCCGGCGGTTGCCTATTTGCCGCAGCAGCTTGAGCTCGACCGCCTGTTTCCCATTACGGTGGGCGATCTGGTGGCGATGGGCTGCTGGCGACGAAGCGGCATCTTCGGTGCAGTTACGCGGTCGCAGCGACAATGTATTACTGAGGCGTTGGAAACGGTCGGCATGTCGCCGTTGGCGCACAGGCCGCTTAACGCGTTATCGGGCGGACAGCTGCAGCGGGCGCTGTTCGCCCGCCTGCTGGTACAGCAAACGCCGCTGATTCTGCTCGATGAGCCTTTTACCGGCATTGATACTGCGACGACCGGGCTACTGCTGCGGGTGATTGAACAATTACACCGGCAGGGGAAAACGCTGATCGCCGTACTGCATGATATGGCGATGGTGGCCGACCATTTTCCACAGGCGTTGCTGCTGAGCACGCAGCACTGCCGATGGGGAGCCGCAGACGAGGTGCTGACGCAAGGCTATGCGGGCAATACGGCGACATATCGGCAGGCGGTCGCGCCATGATGCTGCTTCACCTGCTGACGGATCCCTTTACTTCGTTTGGTTTTATGCGCCGTGCGTTGGTCGCCTGCCTGGCGTTGTCACTGAGCAGCGCGCCGTTGGGGGTATTACTGCTGCTGCGGCGTATGAGCCTGGTGGGTGATGCGTTGTCGCATGCGGTGCTGCCGGGGGCGGCCATCGGCTATCTGATCTCCGGTATGTCGCTGGTGGCGATGGGGGCCGGCGGGTTTGTCGCCGGGCTGGCGGTGGCGATGCTGTCCGGCGTGGTTAGCCGACGTACGCCATTAAAGGAAGATGCCAGCTTTGCCGGGTTTTATCTAGGTTCGCTGGCGTTGGGCGTCACCCTGGTTTCGCTGCGTGGCTCCAGCGTGGATCTGTTACACGTGCTGTTCGGCTCGATTTTGGCAATCGACGCTCAGGCAATGGTCATGGTGGGGGCGATCGCCACGCTGTCGCTGCTGATGTTGGCGGCGCTGTACCGCGCGCTGGTGATTGAGGCCTTTGACGTAACCTTTCTGCGCGTCAGCACGCCGCGCCGGCAGGCGCTGATCCACGGCGTATTTTTGGCGTTGGTGGTACTTAATCTGGTGGCGGGCTTTCAGATCCTCGGCACATTGATGTCGGTGGGGGTGATGATGCTGCCTGCCGCCAGTGCGCGTTTTTGGGCACGTGACTTGCCACAAACGCTGCTGGTTTCTATGGGACTGGCGATGTTTGCCTGTCTGGTCGGGCTGATCGGCTCCTATTATGCGTCGCTGCCGGCCGGGCCGTCGATTGTGTTGAGCGCCAGTGTTGTCTTTTTCATTTCAGTATTGTTTGGCGCGCACGGCGGGATATTTCCCGTAGTGCGACGTCGTTTGGCGTAATGGCAAGGAGAAAATATGAAACCTTTATCAATCGTTTTGGTGGCATCGTTATTGGCCAGTCCGGTGGCAATGGCGAAAACCGTAGAGGCCGTCGCCAGTTTTTCCGTTCTGGCGGATATCGTAAAACAGGTAGGCGGCGAGCACGTTAACGTGGTGTCGTTGGTCGGGCCGAATGGCGACCCGCACGCGTTTCAGCCGTCGCCACGGGACAGCAAGGCTCTGAAGCAGGCCGACGTGGTGTTTGTCAGCGGGCTGGGGCTGGAAGGTTGGCTGGACCGGCTGGTTAGCGCATCGGGCTACCAGGGGCCGATGGTTATCGCCTCAGAGGGGATCGATACGCGCCACATGGAGGAAGAGGGGAAGCAGGTTACCGACCCGCACGCCTGGAACAGCATGAAGAATGGCATACGGTACGCCACCAATGTGATGAATGCGCTGGTGGTTGCCGACCCGCAGGACGCCGACTATTTTCGTCAGCGTGGCAAAGCCTACGTACAGCAACTGCAACAGTTGGACAACTGGGCCAAGAGTGAGTTTGCGACAGTTGCGCCTCAGCGGCGTAAGGTACTGACCAGCCATGATGCCTTTGGCTATTTTGGCCAGGAATATGGCGTGACCTTCCTTGCACCAGTGGGTTTTTCAACCGAATCGGAAGCCAGTGCCAGCAAGGTTGCCGGCTTAATCGAACAAATCAAACATGAGGGCGTACACAGCTACTTCATTGAGAATCAGGCCGATCCCCGACTGGTGAAGCAAATTGCGGCGGCCACCGGCGCCAAGGCCGGCGGCGAGCTGTATCCTGAGGCGTTATCCGATGCGCGGGGGCCGGCGTCTTCCTATGTGAAAGCGTTTAAACACAATGTCAGTGTGATGGTTGCCGGTATGAAATAACCTTTCCGCGCCCGGTGCGAAACGAGGCCGGAGCCTGCCGGCATAAAAAAGCCCCGCAAACGGCAGCGGGGCTTTGACGACAGACGAGGCACTTCAGTTAACGTTTTTTCTTACGTCCCTGTACCGCTTTAAAACGCGGATTGGACTTACAGATCACATAGATGCGGCCACGGCGGCGCACAACTTTGCAATCCGGGTGGCGATTCTTCGCCGAACGCAACGAACTTAAAACCTGCATGTTGATCCCTTATTTACTGCCGATAAAACGGCCGAAGCGCTGTTGGAAACGGGCGGTGCTGCCTTCTTTTGAGAACTCTTTCTGCTTGCCGGTGTAATACGGGTGAGAGGCAGAAGAGACGTCAATGGTGACGTAGGGCAGCGTTTCACCCTCGAACTCCACGGTGCGATCGGTTTTGATGGTCGACCCTATTTTGAAGTAGCTGTTGGCGCTCAGATCGTGGAAGACCACCGGGCGGTATTGCGGATGAATGTCGGGTTTCATGATAGACTCCATTTGATATGTTATATCATAACAATATTATGCGCCGCTTGCCGATTACGATCAAGTGCAAAGTAGGTGAAGGAAAAGGGAAGGAAACGTCAGGCGAAAAAAAGGCCGCTTGCGCGGCCTTGGTGTTAACTGAGTGCGATTAACGATGCTCAACCGGATGGCTGTGCTCGATATCTTCAGACTTCTTGGTGAAGCGGCGGCGTACCACCACGAAGAAGACCGGAACAAAGAAGATAGCCAGTACGGTGGCGGTAATCATCCCGCCCATTACGCCGGTACCTACCGCGTTCTGAGCGCCGGAGCCGGCGCCGGAGCTGATAACCAGCGGCAGCACCCCGAGGATAAACGCCAGTGAGGTCATCAGGATTGGGCGCAGACGCATACGTACCGCATCCAGCGTCGCCTCAATCAGACCCTTACCTTCTTTTTCCATCAGATCTTTGGCGAATTCGACGATTAATATCGCGTTCTTCGCCGATAGCCCAATGGTTGTCAGCAGGCCCACCTGGAAGTAAACGTCGTTGTTCATGCCGCGCATCGTGGCGGCCAGCAGCGCGCCGATAACCCCGAGTGGCAGAACCAACATGACCGAGAACGGAATCGACCAGCTCTCATACAGCGCTGCCAGACACAGGAACACCACCAGAATCGAGATCGCGTACAGTGACGGCGCCTGGTTACCGGACAGACGTTCCTGATAGGACATGCCGGTCCAGTCATAACCCACGCCGCTTGGCAGTTTCGACGCCAGCTCTTCCATCAGGTTCATGGCTTCACCGGTACTCTTGCCTGGCGCTGCCTGGCCGAGGATCTCCATGGACGGCAGGCCATTATAACGCTCCAGACGTGGTGAACCGTATTCCCACTTGGCGCTGGAGAAGGCGGAGAACGGCACCATCTGGCCGGATTCGCCGCGGACATACCATTTATTGATATCTTCCGGCAGCATACGGTATGGCGCATCAGACTGTACGTACACTTTCTTCACACGACCGCGGTCGATGAAGTCGTTGACGTATGAGCCGCCCAGCGCGGTGGTCAGCGTACTGTTGATGGTGGTCAGGCTGACGCCCAGCGCCTTGGCTTTCTCCTGGTCGACGGTCAGTTTGAACTGCGGCGTATCTTCCAGGCCGTTAGGACGCATACCGACCAGCATATCCGAGTGCTGTGCGGCCATGCCCAGCAGCTGGTTACGCGCTTCGGTCAGTTTTTCGTGGCCCAGACCGCCCTGGTCAATCAGTTCGAAGTCGAAACCGGTCGCGGTGCCCAGCTCGATAATCGCCGGCAGGTTGAATGGAATCACCATCCCGTCTTTGATTTTGGAGAAGGCGGCCATCGCACGGCCGGCAATTGCCTCGACCTTGTTCTCACTGCCTGGACGCTCGTTCCAGTCTTTCAGGCTGACAAACGACAGGCCGTTGTTCTGGCCGTTACCGTTAAAGCCGAAGCCGGCAACGGTAAACACTGACACCACGTTATCTTTTTCTTTGGTCAGGAAGTGGTCGGTCACTTCTTCCAGCACTTTCGACGTACGTGCTTCCGTCGCGCCGGCAGGCAGCTGCACCATGGTCAGCAGAATGCCCTGGTCTTCCTCTGGCAGGAATGAAGACGGCAGACGCAGGAACAGGAACGCCATACCCACGACGATCAGCAGGTAGATCAGCAGATAACGACCGGTGCTGCGCAGAATGTTGGCGACACTGTCGGTGTAGTGGTGCGTGCTCTTTTCGAACATGCGGTTGAACCAGCCGAAGAAGCCGGTCTTCACCCCGTGATCGCCTTTCGGGATCGGTTTGAGCATGGTGGCGCACAGCGCTGGCGTCAGGATCATCGCCACCAGCACCGACAGGGCCATTGCGGAAACGATGGTGATCGAGAACTGACGGTAGATGGCGCCGGTAGAACCGCCGAAGAAGGCCATCGGAATAAATACCGCAGACAGCACCATGGCGATACCGACCAGAGCGCCCTGAATCTGCCCCATCGACTTCTTGGTGGCTTCTTTCGGCGGTAGTCCCTCCTCGGACATCACTCGCTCGACGTTTTCCACCACCACGATGGCGTCATCCACCAACAGGCCTATCGCCAGCACCATACCGAACATCGTCAGGGTGTTTATCGAGAAGCCGAACGCCGCCAGGATGGCGAACGTACCCAGCAAGACGACCGGCACCGCGATGGTTGGAATCAGCGTAGCGCGGAAGTTTTGCAGGAACAGGTACATGACCAGGAACACCAGTACGATCGCTTCAAACAGCGTTTTCACCACTTCGTTAATGGAAATCTTAACGAACGGCGTGGTGTCGTACGGATAGACCACTTTCATCCCCTGCGGGAAGAACGGCTGCAGTTTGCCCAGCTCGGCTTTGACCGCCGCGGCGGTGTTCAGCGCATTGGCGCCGGTTGCCAGTTTGATACCCAGGCCGGCGGCCGGTTTGCCGTTGTAGCGTGCGGTCACGGCGTAGCTTTCAGCACCACGTTCGATGCGCGCCACGTCCCGCAGGCGCACCTGTGAACCGTCGCTGTTCACCTTCAGCAGAATCTTGCCAAACTCCTCCGGTGTTTTCAGACGGGTCTGCGCGATGATGGAGGCGTTAAGCTGCTGGCCTTCTACCGGCGGCATGCCGCCCAGCTGACCGGCAGCGATCTGGTTGTTCTGCTCAGTGATGGCGCTGGTGACATCGGTGGTCGTCAGCTGGAAGTTGTTCAGTTTGTTCGGATCCAGCCAGACGCGCATTGCGTACTGGGCGCCGAACAGCTGCACTTCACCCACGCCGGAAGAACGGCTGATCGGGTCTTTGATGTTGGAGGCCACGTAGTCGGCAATGTCATCCTGCGTCATATTCGGATCGTCGGAAACGAAGCCGGCCACCATCAGGAAGCTACTGCTGGATTTCTCTACTTTCAGACCTTGTTGCTGTACTTCCTGCGGCAACAGCGGGGTTGCCAGCGACAGTTTGTTCTGAACCTGTACCTGCGCGATGTCAGGATCGGTGCCGGAATCAAACGTCAGCGTGATTTGCACGCTGCCGGAGGAGTCACTGGAGGAGGACATGTACATCAGATTATCGATACCGTTCATATTCTGTTCGATAATCTGCGTAACGGTGTCCTGCACCGTGGTGGCATCCGCGCCAGGGTAGGTGGCGGAGATGGTCACCGCCGGCGGTGCGATAGTCGGATACTGCGCAATAGGCAGTTTCATTATCGCAAGCACCCCTGCCAACATCACGATGATGGCGATTACCCAGGCGAAAATGGGGCGATCTATAAAGAACTTAGCCATGTATTACCGGCTCCTTTTTATGACTTCTGCGCGTCAGCCTGCGGCTGTTTTTGCGCCTGAGTGTCAACTTCTTGTGCTTTTACCTGCATGCCTGGCTTGGTCGTCATCAGACCGGTGACGATCACGCGGTCGCCAGATTTCAGACCGTCGGTAACCAGCCATTTGTCGCCGATGGCCTGGTCAGCCTGCAGGGTACGCATTTCAACCTTGTTGTCGGCACCGACCACCAAAGCGGTAGCCTGACCGCGCGGGTTGCGCGTCACGCCCTGCTGTGGCACCAACAGCGCGTTGCTGCGTACGCCTTCATCCAGACGGGCGCGCACGAACATGCCGGGCAGCAGCTGGTCGTTCGGGTTAGGGAATACCGCGCGGATGGTGATGGAACCGGTGGTTTCATCGACGGTGACGTCGGAGAACTCCAGGGAACCTTCCTGTGCGTATTCTTGACCGTTTTCCAGCAGCAGCTTGACTTTTGCCTTGCCGTTTTCCTGTTTCAGGGTGCCGTTGGCCAGCTCCTGTTTCAGACGCAGGAAATCGTTGCTTGACTGCGTGACGTCGACATACATCGGATCCAGCTGCTGTACGGTGGCCAGCGCGGTGCTCTGTCCGGTCGTTACCAGCGCGCCTTCGGTCACGGAGGACTTGCCGATGCGGCCGGAAATTGGCGAGGTCACCTTGGTGTAAGCCAGATTGATGCGGGCGGTTTCCACCGCGGCCTTGGCGGCCAGCACTGCGGCGTTGTTTTGCTGCAGGGTGGAGGTAGCGGTATCGTAATCTTGCTTACTGATGTAGTTGGTACCCAGCAATGGTTTGTAACGGTTGACGGTTAAACGTGCGATTTCCGCCGCGGCCTGTGCTTTGGCCAGATCACCTTTGGCACTGTTGTAGCTGGCCTGGTAGGTGGCAGGATCGATTTGATACAAAGATTCGCCGGCCTTGATATCGCTGCCTTCGACAAAGTTACGCTTCAGGATGATGCCGCCGACCTGAGGGCGAACTTCGGCGATGCGATATGCAGCGGTGCGGCCAGGCAGGTCGGTTGTCATATTGAGAGGCTGTGCCTTCAAGGTAACCACGCCCACTTCGGGTGCCTGTTGAGCGCCTTGCTGTTGGGCTTCTTTATTATCACATCCTGTAAGCGCTAAGCTGCCGGAAAGCATCAGAACTGCCGCCAGAGGCGTTAACCCTCTGTTTTTGTTCATAGAAAGACCTCAAGTGTCCGATTTCAAAATGATCAATGGATCACAAGCGCGCAAACCCATTGCTGCGTTAATTTTATGTGCGTGCTATGGTACATACATTCGCAAATGTATGTAAATCACGCTCCCCCGAAAAAACAATGCCATGGCACGAAAAACCAAACAGCAGGCGCAAGAAACCCGACAACAGATTCTCGACGCTGCGGTGCGAGAATTTTCCGAGCGCGGCGTTTCCGCCACGTCGCTCACAGATATTGCAACGGCAGCCGGGGTGACGCGCGGTGCGATTTACTGGCATTTCAAGAATAAGGTAGACCTGTTTAACGAAGTTTGGGAATTATCAGAGTCGAAAATAGGCGACCTTGAAATAGAGTATCAGGCAAAGTTTCCTGATAATCCACTGAGGATTTTACGTGAAATCCTCATTTATGTCCTGACGGCGACGGTGGACGACGTGCGCCGCCGCGCTCTGATGGAGATCCTCTTTCATAAATGTGAGTTTGTCGGCGAAATGATGCAGCTGCATGACATTCACAAAGTTTTATACCTCGAAAGTTACGATCATATTGAAAGCGTGCTGCGCAGCAGCATGCGTTGCGGTCAGCTGCCGGCCGATCTGCACACCCGGCGCGCGGCGGTTATTTTACGCGCTTACGTCACCGGTTTGATGGAAAACTGGCTATTTATGCCGGAAACCTTCGATCTGAAGGGCGAGGCGGCGGCGTTAGTCGATGCGTTTATCGAAATGGTGCAGTATTGTCCGACGTTGCGCGTCAAACCGTCCGATTGTGCGGCGCTGACTTCCTGAGCGGATACTTATCGCAGCAATACAGAAAAGGGGCAGTTATGTCATCTATCGTGTTAGTCGCCAGCGGCGCGGCCTATGGCCAGGAATCCCTGTTTAACGCGTTACGCCTGGCGATCGCGCTGAAAGAGCAGCAGGGCGCGCTGGAGCTGAAGATTTTTCTGATGTCCGATGCGGTGGTGGCCGGCATTGCCGGGCAGCAGCCGCATGAGGGCTATCATTTGCAGCAGATGCTGGAAATTCTGACGGCGCAGCAGGTGCCGATCAAACTGTGCAAGACCTGCGCCGATGCGCGCGGCGTCAGCCGCTTGACGCTGACCGACGGCGTGGAGATTGGCACACTGGTGGAACTGGCGCAGTGGACGCTGGCGGCAGAGAAGGTGCTGACGTTTTAAGCGTCGTCGTCGCCTCAGCTTTCCGGCAGATAAGGCGAGGTGACGCCGGTGCGCTGCAGTTTTTCCTGATAGTCCCGTTTGACAATATCCAGCGCCGCCAGCGCGGTGGCTGGATCGATCTCGTTACACTCCAGCAGGTAAATCAGGTCTACCGCCAGCTGTAATTCCGGTGAAGCATTTTCTAGGGACATAAATCCAACGTTTAATTCAATGAGTAAATATATCCGGCATGGTCGCGCCTAATATGTCGGAAAATAACGGGAAGCTACCCGTGAACAGGCATTGAGTATAGTGAAGGTCGGGCGGCGCCGGGCATTTTCCTTCAAATATTGTGACAAATCTTCAAAAACCGTTTTCTTTACGCTCAATACCGCGCTCGATGCGCGTCAGCGCTTGACGACAGCGCATCAGGCGTCCCTCCAGCGCCGCCACTTCCTGCTGCAGCTTGCGCTGCGCCGCCAGCGTAGTCTGCGCGCCGAGTAAACTTTCCCGATCCTGAATCATGGCGATCAGCCGACGTTCATAATCCTGATGCTCGGCCAGCTTGTGATACAGATCTTCCTCTTTCGCCGCCTTGGGCTGGTTTTTACGCCGCAGCGCCTGCGTCGCCAGTTCGCGTTGCAGCGCGGCGATCTGCGCCACCAGCTTTTCCGCCAGAAACGCCACCTGCGGCGTACGGCTTTCACTGACCGCGGTTTGCAGCTGTGCAAAGTTGTGCTGAATCTGCGCCAGATAGTCGCGCAGCCGCGTGCCCTGGTGGCTGAACAGCGCGCTGTCGAAGCGGGCCTGCGGGATCGGCGCGTCGCCGTGCGGCGAGACCTCGCCGGCCAGTTGGGCGATCTGCTGTTCCAGAACCTGTATCAGTCGGTGTGTGCTCACGGTGGTGTGTCCTAACGGGCGTTATCGGGTTAGCCGCTATAGTACCCGAAAGCGGCGGCGGCAGGGGAATGTTACCTCGCCGGCCCGGAGCGGTGGTAAAGTGGAGGCTGCATGGCGAAGGGGGAAAATGATGGCGCGTTGGCTGTTGATTGTGGTCGGTTGGCTGGCGGTGGTGCTGGCGACGTTCGGCGTGGTGTTGCCGCTGCTGCCGACGACGCCGTTTTTGCTGCTGGCGGCCTGGTGTTTTGCGCGATCCTCACCGCGGTTTCACCACTGGCTGCTGTATCGCTCCTGGTGCGGCGGCTATCTGCGCCACTGGCAGCAGCATAAGGCGCTGCCGCCCGGCGCCAAATGGAAGGCGATGCTGCTGAGCGTGCTGACCTTCGCCGTGTCGATCTGGTTGGTGAACATCGGCTGGCTGCGCGTTTTGTTATTGCTGATGCTGTTTGCGTTGCTGATTTTTATGTGGCGTCTACCGGTTGTTGATCTGCCACAAGAAAAACAGCGCTGAACGCCGATTATGATGGGTAGAACGGACGGGCAACGGCAAGCCTACAGCAAGGGACGGTTGCATTTGTGCGTCAGTTTGCATAAATTTGAGCGTTTTCGTGCGCGGGTTACCTCCTTATTTTCCTTTTTCAGGGCATCCTCCCTTCGAGGCGCCCCGGATTTCAGGCGTCCCGCGTTCCAGTTTTAAGCAGTTTTATCAGGCAATAATTATGACCGCTACTGCGCAGCAGCTTCAGTTTATTCAAGACAGTATCAAAACCATTCCGGATTACCCGAAGCCGGGCATACTGTTCCGTGACGTCACCAGCCTGTTGGAGAACCCACTGGCTTATGCTTCCAGCATCGAACTGCTGGTCGAGCGTTATCGCGATGCAGGCATCACCAAAGTGGTTGGTACCGAAGCGCGTGGTTTCCTGTTCGGTGCGCCGGTGGCGCTGGCATTGGGCGTGGGCTTTGTGCCGGTGCGCAAGCCGGGCAAACTGCCGCGTGCCACGCTGAGCGAAAGCTATGAGCTGGAGTACGGCACCGATCAGCTGGAAATTCACACCGACGCCATCGAAGCCGGCGACGTCGTGCTGGTGGTGGACGATCTGCTGGCGACCGGCGGCACCATCGAGGCCACCGCCAAGCTGATCCGCCGCCTGGGCGGCGAAGTCAAAGATGCGGCGTTTATCATCAATCTGCCGGATCTCGGCGGCGAAGCGCGTCTGAACAAGCAGGGCATCGATTGCTACTGCCTGGTGAATTTCGCCGGCCATTGATTGACGGCGGCTTCCCGCCCGGCATGTTACCCGCCGTCGCTGGCTTACGCGCGGCGGTTTGACGATGCAATGCGTATATCGGCCTCGCGGATTGGCGCGGGGCTGTGTTAGCATGACCCTCCAGATTACTCGACTTCTCCGGTATTAATGAGCTATCAGGTTCTCGCCCGTAAGTGGCGCCCTCAAACGTTTGCAGATGTTGTCGGACAAGAACATGTCCTGACGGCGCTGGCTAACGGCCTCTCGCTGGGGCGGATTCATCACGCCTATCTGTTCTCGGGCACGCGCGGCGTGGGTAAAACCACCATCGCCCGCCTGCTGGCCAAAGGCCTGAACTGTGAAACCGGCATCACCGCCACGCCGTGCGGTCAATGCGATAACTGCCGCGAGATTGAGCAGGGGCGTTTTGTCGACCTGATTGAAATCGACGCCGCCTCGCGCACCAAAGTGGAAGACACCCGCGATCTGCTGGATAACGTGCAGTACGCGCCGGCGCGCGGCCGCTTCAAGGTCTACCTGATCGATGAAGTGCATATGCTGTCGCGTCATAGCTTCAACGCGTTGCTGAAAACGCTGGAAGAGCCACCGGAGCACGTCAAATTCCTGCTGGCGACCACCGATCCGCAGAAATTGCCGGTGACCATTCTGTCACGCTGCCTGCAATTCCATCTGAAAGCCCTGGACGTTGAACAGATCCGCAACCAGCTGGAGACGGTGCTGCAGGCCGAGAGCATCACCAGCGACGCGCGTGCGCTGCAATTGCTGGCGCGCGCCGCCGACGGCAGCATGCGTGACGCCCTGAGCCTGACCGATCAGGCGATCGCCATGGGGCAGGGGCAGGTTACCGCCGCCACCGTCAGCCAGATGCTCGGCACGCTGGACGACGAACAGCCGCTGGCGATCCTTGAAGCGTTGGTGACCGCCGACGGTGAAAAGGTGATGGCGCAGGTGGCGCAGGCCGCTTCGCGCGGCGTCGACTGGGAAAACCTGCTGGTGGAGACGCTGGCGCTGCTGCACCGGATTGCCATGGTGCAACTGCTGCCGTCGGTGCTGGATAACCACTACGCGGCGATTGAGCAGCGGCTGCGCGAGCTGGCCCGCACGTTGCCGCCGACCGACGTACAGCTGTATTACCAAACGCTGCTGATCGGCCGTAAAGAACTGGCCTACGCGCCGGATCGCCGTATGGGCGTCGAAATGACGCTGCTGCGCGCGCTGGCGTTTCATCCCAAGGCATTGATTCCGGAGCCGGTCGCCAGTGCGCCGGTGGCCGTTCAGGCACCGCAAGCGCCACAAGCACCGCAGGTGCAGCACATGCAGGATACGCCGCCGCCGTTGGGCAGCAGCGCACCGCCGCAACGCGCGGCGGCAACATCATTACCGGATGCCACCGCGCAGTTATTGAAGGCGCGCACCCAGTTGCAGCGGCAACAGGGGGCATCCACCGCAAAAAAGAGTGAGCCGGCGGCGCCAGGAAGAGCGCGGCCGGCAAACTCAGCGCTGGAGCGATTAGCTTCCGTGACTGAGCGCAGCCAGCAGCGTCAGGCGGAAAAGATCGTGCAGCAGAAACCGGCCAAGCCGGAAGCTTACCGCTGGCGTGCGCAAACCGAGCCGGAAGCCGCGCCTGAGCCGGTCGCCACGCCGAAGGCGCTGCGCACCGCGCTGGAACATGAAAAAACGCCCGAACTGTCGGCTAAACTGGTGGCAGAGTCGATCGAACGCGACGCCTGGGCGGCGGAAATCGATAAGCTTAACATTCCCAAACTGGTGCAGCAGCTGGCGTTAAACGCCTTTAAAGAGCAGCAGGCACCCGGCAAGATTTGTCTTCACCTGCGGCCGGCGCAGCGCCATCTGAATTCGCCTTCGGCGCAGAAGGCGCTCAGCGAGGCGCTCAGCGAGCTGCACGGCGGTCCGGTTGAGCTGACGGTGGTGGAAGACGAAAACCCGGCGGAGCGTACTCCGCTGGAATGGCGGCAAGCCATTTATGAAGAAAAACTGGCGCAGGCGCGTCAGTCTATCGTTGCGGATACCAACATTCAGACGCTGCGTCGGTTCTTCGATGCGGATTTGGATGAAGAGAGTATTCGCCCCCTTTAATCGCTGCGCACCCTGCGCGGCCCATTGCTACGAGAGACGACTATGTTTGGTAAAGGCGGTCTGGGCAACATGATGAAGCAAGCCCAGCAAATGCAGGAAAAAATGCAGCAGATGCAGGAAGAAATCGCCAAATTGGAAGTAACTGGCGAATCCGGCGCTGGCCTGGTGAAAGTGACGATTAACGGGGCGCACAACTGCCGCCGCGTGGAGATCGATCCAAGCCTGATGGAAGACGACAAAGAGATGCTGGAAGATTTGATCGCCGCTGCGTTCAATGACGCCGCGCGTCGCATCGAAGAAACGCAGAAAGAGAAAATGGCGTCGGTCTCCAGCGGCATGCAACTGCCTCCTGGCTTTAAGATGCCATTCTGATGCAAACCAGTCCGCTGCTGGAGTCATTGATGGAGGCGCTGCGCTGCCTGCCGGGCGTAGGCCCGAAATCGGCGCAGCGTATGGCGTTCCAACTGCTGCAACGGGATCGCAGCGGCGGTATGCGTTTGGCGCAGGCGTTGACCCGCGCCATGTCGGAAATCGGCCACTGCGCCGATTGCCGCACCTTTACCGAGCAAGATGTCTGCACCATCTGCGCCAATCCGCGCCGTCAGCAAAACGGCCAGATCTGCGTGGTGGAGAGCCCGGCGGATATCCACGCCATTGAGCAGACCGGCCAGTTTGCCGGCCGCTACTTTGTGCTGATGGGGCATCTGTCGCCGCTGGACGGCATCGGCCCGGCCGATATCGGCCTCGACCGGCTGGAGCAGCGGCTTGAGCAGGAGGAGATCGCCGAGGTGATCCTGGCGACTAACCCGACGGTTGAAGGGGAAGCCACCGCCAACTACATCGCGGAGATGTGCGGTCAGTACGGCGTGCTGGCCAGCCGCATCGCCCACGGGGTGCCGGTTGGCGGCGAGCTGGAAATGGTCGACGGCACCACGCTGTCGCATTCGCTGGCCGGGCGTCACGCCATCAAATTCTGACGTTTGCCGTTAACGGGATGCGCGACGCATCCCGTTTCTGCATAAAAACTTCCCCCCAGCCGCTTGAAAAAACACGCGCTTATCCCCATCTGATACTCATTGTTCGTTTTGGTACCAATTGTCTTTGAGGTAATCGATGAGTATGAAAGGCCAAGAAACCCGCGGATTTCAGTCTGAAGTCAAACAGCTGCTGCATTTGATGATTCATTCGCTGTATTCCAACAAAGAAATTTTTCTGCGCGAGCTGATTTCCAACGCTTCCGACGCCGCGGATAAACTGCGTTTCCGCGCGCTGTCCGCGCCGGAGCTCTATGCGGGCGACGGCGATCTGCGCGTTCGTCTGTCTTTCGACAAAGACCAGCGTACGCTGACCATCTCTGATAACGGTATCGGCATGAGCCGCGACGAGGTGATTGAGAACCTCGGCACCATCGCCAAATCCGGCACCAAGGCGTTTCTGGAGTCCATCGGCTCCGATCAGGCGAAAGACAGCCAGCTGATCGGCCAGTTTGGCGTGGGCTTCTACTCGGCGTTTATCGTCGCCGATAAAGTCACCGTACGCACCCGCGCCGCAGGCTCCGCCGCCGATGAGGGCGTATTCTGGGAGTCGGTCGGCGAAGGCGATTACACCATTGCCGATGTCACCAAAGAAGACCGCGGCACCGACATCACCCTGCATCTGCGTGAAGGCGAAGATGAGTATCTCGACGCCTGGCGCTTGCGTTCGGTGATCGGCAAATACTCCGACCATATCGCGCTGCCGGTTGAGATTGAAACCAAGAACGAAGAAGACGACACCGTCACCTGGGAGAAGGTCAACAAGGCCCAGGCGCTGTGGACCCGCAGCAAGTCGGACGTGACCGACGACGAATACAAAGAGTTCTATAAGCACATCGCCCATGACTTCAGCGATCCGCTGAGCTGGAGCCACAACCGGGTGGAAGGCAAGCAGGAGTACACCAGCCTGCTGTATATCCCGGCGCAGGCGCCGTGGGATATGTGGAACCGCGACCATAAGCACGGGCTGAAGCTGTACGTGCAGCGCGTGTTCATCATGGACGACGCCGAGCAGTTTATGCCGAACTATCTGCGCTTTGTGCGCGGCCTGATCGACTCCAACGATCTGCCGCTCAACGTCTCGCGTGAAATCCTGCAGGACAGCCGCGTGACCCAGAACCTGCGCAGCGCGCTGACCAAACGCGTGCTGCAGATGCTGGAAAAACTGGCGAAAGACGACGCAGAAGCCTATCAGAAGTTCTGGCAGCAGTTCGGTCTGGTGCTGAAAGAAGGCCCGGCGGAAGACGCCAACAACAAAGACGCCGTCGCCAAGCTGCTGCGCTTTGCCTCTACCCATGGCGACAGCTCGGCGCAAACCGTGTCGCTGGAAGAGTACATCAGCCGCATGGGCGAAGGGCAGGATAAGATCTACTACATCACCGCCGACAGCTATGCCGCCGCCAACAGCAGCCCGCATCTGGAACTGTTCCGCAAGAAAGGCATTGAGGTGCTGCTGCTGTCTGACCGCATCGATGAGTGGATGATGAGCTACCTGACCGAATTTGACGGCAAGGTGTTCCAGTCGGTCAGCAAGGCGGATGAAGCGCTGGAAAAACTGGCGGATGAAACCGAAGAGCAGAAAGAAGCGGAAAAACAGCTGGAGCCGTTTATCGATCGCGTGAAAACGCTGCTGGGCGAGCGGGTGAAGGACGTGCGGCTGACGCACCGCCTGACGGATACGCCGGCAATCGTCACCACCGATGCGGATGAAATGAGCACCCAGATGGCGAAGCTGTTCGCCGCAGCGGGCCAGCAGGCGCCGGAAGTGAAATATATTTTCGAGCTGAATCCGGAGCATGCCTTGGTCAAACGCGCATCCGACGTGGGCGATAACGAACAATTTGCCGAGTGGATCGATCTGCTGCTGGATCAGGCGTTGCTGGCCGAACGCGGCACGCTGGAAGATCCGAACCTGTTTATCCGCCGGATGAACAAACTGCTGTCAGTATAATTCTGATTTATACCTAAACCTCCCGGGGCCGCGGCGTTATACGCTGCGGCCCTGTCTTTCTGCGGCCCGGCGGGCGATCCTTTCCTGGCAGGTGGCGATCGGCGCATGGTTTGGCGGAGAATGTAACCCTTTCATTTTTATGCCGTTGGCTGTTTATTGGCCGCAATCGATTTCCTGCTGCGCCTTGAGCCGGCCACCGCTAAAATGGTATGGTTGAGCGTTTTCGCAATTTTAATATAAAAACTTATACCCGATAGATTCCGGCCGCGGGCCTGGGATGCGAAGGGGATACATAGCAAGGGGATTTACGCAATGCGTATCATTCTGCTGGGCGCTCCGGGCGCTGGTAAAGGTACTCAGGCTCAATTCATCATGGAGAAATACGGCATTCCGCAAATCTCCACCGGTGATATGTTGCGCGCAGCCGTGAAGGCTGGCACTGAACTGGGCAAGCAGGCGAAAGAAATTATGGATGCCGGCAAGCTGGTCACCGACGAGCTGGTTATCGCTCTGGTGAAAGAGCGTATCGCCCAGGAAGATTGCCGTAACGGCTTCCTGCTGGACGGTTTCCCACGCACAATCCCGCAGGCTGACGCGATGAAAGAAGCCGGCATCAAGGTGGATTACGTGCTGGAGTTCGACGTGCCGGACGAACTGATCGTTGAGCGCATCGTCGGCCGCCGCGTGCACGCGCCGTCCGGCCGCGTGTATCACGTGAAATTCAACCCGCCGCAGGTGGAAGGCAAAGACGACGTGACCGGTGAAGAGCTGACCACGCGTAAAGATGACCAGGAAGAAACCGTGCGCAAACGTCTGGTGGAATACCATCAGCTGACCGCGCCGCTGGTGTCTTACTACCGCAAAGAAGCCGATGCGGGCAACACCCAGTATCACAAGATCGACGGGACCCGTCAGGTGAGCGAAGTCAGCGCCGAGCTGGCGACCATCCTGAACTGATTCGCCTTTCGTCGATATATAACGCCGGCTGATGTCCGGCGTTTTTTTTTGCCTTTTTTTCTTATGAAATGTGATCCGTCTGGCTTTGTGCTTGAACTGATGTTTAATTCTCCGCGGCGAATAACGTATAACAGCCCACACTTCAGTTTTCAGGAAGAAGCGCATGCTAAGACCGACCAATTTCTTGGAAGAATCCACCGCCCGCCAAATCGTCCAGCGCGCGATGGGCATTATCGCCTACTCGGTGAATGTGATGGACAACAACGGCGTCATTATTGCTTCCGGCGACGCCTCGCGCCTGTTCCAGCGCCATGAAGGAGCGGTGCTGGCGCTGACGGAGAACCGCGTGGTGGAGATTGACGTCGCCACCGCCGCCCACTTAAAAGGCGTGCAGCCGGGGATTAACCTGCCGTTCTGTTTCCGCAATCAGCGGGTGGGGGTGATCGGTATTTCCGGCGATCCGCTGCAGGTGCGCAACTATGCGGAGCTGGTCAAAATGGCGGCGGAGCTGATGGTCGAGCAGGCGGCGCTGCTTGACCAGCATCAGTGGGAGAAGCGTTACCGCGAAGAGCTGGCCAACCAGCTGCTGCAGGGGACGGGAGACCGGGCGGCGCTGGAGGTAATGGCCGCCTATCTGGGGTTGGATTTGCTGCAGCCGCGCATCGTGTGGATTATTGAGCTGCACGATCGGCAGCCGCATCTGCTGCGCGAACTGCTTAATGAGCTGGAGAGCGGCCAGCGTGAAGCGCTGATCGCCATGACCGGCCTCAACGAACTGGTGCTGCTGCGCCCCGCCAGCTGGCTGCAGGGAAGCTGGAGCCAAAAGCTGGAGCGTAAGCAGGCGCAGGCGCTGCAGGCCCGGCTGCAGCATCGTTTCAACGTGCGGCTGATCGTTGGCGGTTACTTCGCCGGCGAAGAGGGCGTTTTTCGTTCCGGGCTGACGGCCCGCGCCACCCAGGCGATGGCGCGGCGGCTGAAGCTGCGTCATAAATCGCTGTTCTATGACGACTACCCGCTGCCGTCGCTGCTGTGCGACATGTGCGAAGACTGGCGGGCGCTGGAGCTGAGCAAGCCCTGGCGCATCCTGAGCGAACAGGATGACAAAGGGGTGTTGCGCCACACCCTGCGGCAATATTTTTCGCGGAACTGTGATCAGACGCAGACCGCGTTGCAGCTGCATATCCACGTCAACACGCTGCGCTATCGCCTGCAGCGTATCGAAGCCATTACCGGTTTAAAAATCAACGTATTGACGACAGCGCTGCAGCTCTATATCGGCATGCTGCTCAATGAGTAAATTGTGTAAACCCACAACTAACCGGTGTTCTGACCGCTGATTTTTTGTTGCTTCCTCTCAAGTTAACCGCCCCGGCGCGGCATATGTTGGTCTGACACCAACAACGGGGAATAACAATAATGACAACGGTATCCACATTGGGCGCACTGGTGGCGCTAGTCGTCGCCATCGTCCTGATTCTACGCAAGGTTCCACCCGCATACGGCATGATCGCCGGCGCCTTGGCCGGCGGGCTGTGCGGCGGCGCCGATCTGGTCGAAACCGTCACGCTGATGATCAGCGGCGCGCAGGGCATCACCAACGCGGTGATGCGCATCCTGGCCGCCGGCGTACTGGCGGGGGTGCTGATCGAATCCGGTGCAGCGCACACCATTGCCGAGACCATCGTGCGTAAAGTCGGCGAAACCCGCGCGCTGCTGGCGCTGGCGGTGGCTACACTGATCCTGACGGCGGTCGGGGTATTTATCGATGTGGCGGTGATCACCGTGGCGCCGATCGCACTGTCGATAGCGCATAAGGCCGGGATCTCGCGGGTGGCGATCCTGTTGGCGATGATCGGCGGCGGTAAGGCCGGCAACGTTATGTCGCCGAACCCGAATACCATTGCCGCCGCGGATAATTTTCATCAGCCGCTGACCTCGGTGATGATGGCGGGCATCGTGCCCGGCCTGTGCGGGCTGCTGGTGGCTTATCTGCTGGCCAAACGGCTGAGCAACACCGGCAGCATGGTGATCGCGGAGGAACTGACTTCTCAAAGCGAAGGCGCCCGTCCCGGTTTTTGGGTTGCCATCAGCGCGCCGCTGATCGCCATTTTGTTGCTGTCGCTGAGGCCGATCGCCGGTATCGCCATCGATCCGCTGATTGCCTTGCCGGTAGGGGGATTGGTCGGCGCGCTGCTGATGGGGCGTATCCGCCAGTGCAATCAGTTTATGGTGTCCGGCCTGAGCCGGATGGCGCCGGTGGCGATCATGCTGCTGGGGACGGGCACGCTGGCCGGGATTATCGCCAACTCGCAGCTAAAGGACGTGCTGATTAACACGCTGACGCATACCGGACTGCCGGCCTGGCTGCTGGCGCCGCTGTCAGGGGCGCTGATGTCGATGGCGACCGCCTCGACCACCGCCGGCACCGCCGTCGCTTCCGGCGTTTTCAGCACGACGCTGCTGGAGTTGGGGGTCAGCGGCCTGGCGGGGGCGGCGATGATTCATGCCGGCGCCACCGTGCTGGATCACCTGCCGCACGGCAGTTTTTTCCACGCCACCGGCGGCAGTGTCAATATGTCGGTGCATGAACGCCTGAAGCTGCTGCCGTATGAAACGCTGGTGGGCTTCACCATTGCGGCGGTTTCCGCGCTGATGTTCGGCGTATTTAATCTGGCAGGATAAGGAATTGACGATGAAAACGCTGAATAAAGTGGTGATAGCGCCGGATTCATTTAAGGAGAGCCTGAGCGCGCTGGAGGTGGCGACGGCGATTGAACGCGGATTCCGCCAGATTTACCCGGATGCCCGCTATGTGAAACTGCCGATGGCCGACGGCGGCGAAGGCACCGTCGACGCCATGGTGGCCGCGACGGACGGGCAAATTGTCAACGTGACCGTCACCGGGCCGCTGGGCCAGCCGGTTGAGGCGTTCTACGGGCTGCTGGGGGACGGTAAAACGGCGGTGATCGAGATGGCGGCGGCGTCGGGCCTGCATCTGGCGAGCGGCGATCGTCGCGATCCGCGCATTACCACCAGTTTCGGCACCGGAGAGTTGATACTGGCGGCGCTCGATCGCGGCGTCAGCGCCATTATTCTGGGCATCGGCGGCAGCGCCACCAACGATGGCGGCGCAGGCATGATGCAGGCGCTGGGGGTTAAACTGCTGGACCGGCAGGGGCAGCCGCTGCCGGCCGGCGGCGCGGCGCTGGCGGATCTGGCGCAGATCGAACTTGGCGCGCTGGATTCGCGCCTGCGGCGGGTAACGATCACCGTGGCCTGCGACGTGGATAATCCGCTGTGCGGCAAGCAGGGCGCGTCGGCGGTGTTTGGCCCGCAAAAAGGCGCGACGCCGCAGATGGTGGAACAATTGGATCGGGCGCTGCGCCACTATGGCGAGCTGTTGGAGCGGGTGACCGGCCGTGGGGTGATTAACGCGCCCGGCGCCGGCGCGGCGGGCGGTATGGGCGCTGCGCTGCTGGGGATGCTCAATGCCGAACTGCGGCCGGGCGTTGAGATCGTGGTGGAAACGCTGCGGCTGGAGGCGGCGCTGCAGGATGCTGACCTGGTGATCACCGGCGAAGGGCGGCTCGACAGCCAGTCGATCCACGGTAAGACGCCGATCGGCGTCGCGCGCGTCGCCAAGCGTCATCAGCGGCCGGTGATCGCCATTGCCGGCAGTCTGACGCGTGATTACCAGGTGGTGCACCAGCACGGCATCGATGCGGCGTTCTCGGTGCTGGACCGGGTGGTGACACTGGAGGAGGCGCTGACGGACGCGGCGCGCAACCTCGAAGTCACGGCGCGCAACGTCGCTGCGGTATGGCGACTGGCTGAACGGTAATGCCTGTTGCTGATATCGGTTTCAGCCCCCGGCTTTTTCGTTACAATACGGCCTTATTTATTTAAGGCCGCAGCGTATTGGCGACAGGCCGAGCGTAACGGAAATAAGAGGCGCTGAAATGACGCAAGAAAAACATGGGGTATTGCTGGTCAACCTTGGTACGCCAGAAGCTCCGACGTCCGCGGCGGTAAAACGCTACCTGAAAGAGTTCCTCAGCGATCCGCGCGTTGTGGATACGTCGCCGCTGATTTGGAAGCCGATCCTCAACGGCGTGATTCTGCCGATCCGTTCGCCGCGCGTTGCCAAACTGTACCAGTCGATCTGGATGGATGAAGGTTCGCCGTTACTGGTGTACAGCCGCCGGCAGCAGCAGGCGCTGGCCGCCAGCATGCCGTCGGTGCCGGTGGAGCTGGGCATGAGCTACGGTACGCCGAGCCTGAACGACGCCATCGATAAGCTGCTGGCGCAAGGGGTGACGCATCTGGTGGTGCTGCCTTTGTATCCGCAATACTCCTGCTCAACCAGCGCCGCGGTCTGGGACGGCGTTGCGCGCGTGCTGCACGGCTATCGCCGTCTGCCGTCCATCAGTTTTATCAGCGATTATGCCGAACACCCGGCCTATATCTCTGCGTTGCAGCAGAGCGTTGAGCGCGCGTTCGCCGAGCATGGGCAGCCGGATCGGCTGGTGCTCTCGTTCCACGGTATTCCCAAGCGTTATGCGCAGACCGGGGATGACTACCCGCTGCGCTGTGAGGACACCCGCCGCGCGCTGGCCGCTACGCTGCCGCTGCCGGCGGAGCGTATTATGTTGACCTATCAGTCCCGCTTCGGCCGCGAGCCCTGGCTGACGCCGTATACCGATGAAACGCTGAAATCGCTGCCGGCGCAGGGCGTGAAGCACATTCAGCTGATCTGCCCGGGCTTCTCGGCGGACTGCCTGGAAACGCTGGAAGAGATTAAAGAGCAAAACCGCGAAATCTTCCTGCAGGCCGGCGGGGAAAAATTTGAGTACATCTCCGCACTTAATGACGAACCGGCTCATATCGAGATGATGCGCCAACTGGCGACGCAGCAGTTCTGATCTTCAATCCGGCGGGAATGTGTTAACATTTCCCGCCTGTTAACTGCCACAAACCGCCAATCACATGAAATTTCCTGGTAAACGTAAATCCAAACACTATTTTCCGGTGAACGCCCGCGATCCGCTGCTGCAGCAGACGCAACCGGAGCATGAAGTCAGCACCTCTTATATCGTCGGCATCGACCAGACGCTGGTGGATATTGAAGCCAAAGTGGATGATGCGTTTGTTCAGCGCTACGGCCTGAGTCTGGGGCACTCGCTGGTGATTGAAGATGACGTGGCGGAAGCGCTGTATCAGGAACTGAACGACAACAATCTGATTACCCATCAGTTTGCCGGCGGCACCATCGGCAACACGCTGCACAACTATTCGGTGCTGGCGGACGACCGTTCGGTGCTGCTGGGCGTGATGTGCAGCAACGTCAAGATCGGCAGTTACGCTTACCGGTATTTGTGCAACACTTCCAGCCGTACCGATCTCAACTATCTGCAGGGCGTGGACGGCGCGATCGGCCGCTGCTTTACGCTGATTAGCGAAAGCGGTGAGCGTACCTTCGCCATCAGCCCCGGCCAGATGAACCAGCTGATGCCGGAAAGCATTCCCGAGGCGGTGATTGCCGATGCATCGGCGCTGGTGCTGACCTCCTATCTGGTGCGCTGCAAACCGGGCGAGCCGATGCCGGCGGCGACCATGAAGGCGATTGAATACGCTAAAAAGCATGACGTGCCGGTGGTGCTGACGTTGGGCACCAAATATGTGATCGCCGACGATCCGCAGTGGTGGCGTGATTTCCTGCGGGACAACGTATCGATCCTGGCGATGAACGAAGACGAGGCGCAGGAGCTGACCGGTTTGAGCGATCCGCTGACCGCTTCGGATATGGCGCTGGAGTGGGTGGATCTGGTGCTGTGCACCGCCGGGCCGCACGGCCTGTATATGGCCGGTTATACCGAAGAGGCCAACAAACGCGAAACGCAGCATCCGCTGCTGCCGGGCCATATTGCCGAATTCAACCGCTATGAATTCAGCCGCGCCATGCGCCGCGAGAGCTGCGAAAATCCGTTCCGCGTCTATTCGCACATTGCGCCTTATATGGGCGGCCCGGAAAAGATCATGAATACCAACGGCGCCGGCGACGGCGCGCTGTCGGCGTTGCTGCATGATATCGCGGCCAACGGTTATCACCGCAACAATGTGCCGAACTCCAGCAAGCACGTGCGCAGTTACCTGACCTATTCCTCGCTGGCGCAGGTGTGTAAATACGCCAACCGCGTCAGTTATCAGGTGCTGAACCAGCATTCGCCGCGCCTGACGCGCGGTTTGCCTGAACGGGAAGATAGCCTGGAAGAGGCCTACTGGGAGCGCTGAGGCTGAAGATGACGGGCCGGAGCACCGGCCCGTGCAGGATTAGATCGGGCAGGCGCCGGCCTTTTCTTCCTCGCTGATGTTCTCAAGCTGCAGGATAGTCAGCATGCTGTTGGCGATCTCCCTTTCTCCCATCACCACCCGGTCGGCGCCGCGCTCGGTGATATAGGTCACTTCATCGTCATAGTGCGCGCGGGCGATTATTTCGAGGTCGGGGCGCTTACCGCGCGCCGAGGCCACGATCTCGCCGGCTTCATAACCGTTGGGAATGGTCAGCAGCAGCCAGCGCGCGCAGTCCAGCCGCGCCAGTTCCATGATTTCGCCGTTGGCCGCATTGCCCAGCACGGTTTTAATTCCCTGTTCACGCAGCGCTTCGACCCGCGGGCGGGAATTTTCTATCACCACCATCGGAATGCCGGCCTCACGCAGCTTACTGCCCAGCAGACTGCCGACGCGGCCATAGCCGACCACCAGCGCGTGGTTGCACATATCCACCGGGATCTGCTTCTCTTCTTCCACCGCCTCTTCCAGCGTCTGCTCCTCAATGGTTTCCGTTTTACTCAGGTAGCGCTCCAGCAGGGTAAACAGCAGCGGGTTGATCATGATCGACAAGATTGCGCCGGCCAGCACCAGATTACGGCCATGTTCCGACATCATGCCCAGCGCAATGCCGAGGCCGGCGAGAATAAAGGCGAACTCGCCAATCTGCGCCAGGCTGGCGGAGATGGTCAGCGCGGTGCGTTTGGAGTGGCCGAACATTCTGACCAGCAGGAAAGCGGCGACGGATTTGCCGAAGACGATGATTGCCAGCGTTGCCAGCACCGCCAGCGGTTCGTTAATCAGGATCAGCGGGTCGAACAGCATGCCGACTGAAACGAAGAACAGCACGGCGAAGGCGTCGCGCAGCGGCAGGGTGTCATGGGCGGCGCGATGGCTGAGCTCTGACTCGTTCAACACCATGCCGGCGAAGAAAGCGCCGAGGGCGAATGATACGTCGAACAGCTTCACCGCGCCATAGGCGATGCCCAGCGCCAGCGCCAGCACGGCCAGGGTAAACAGCTCACGCGAGCCGGTGCTGGCGGTTTTCGCCAGGATCCACGGCACCAGGCGGCGGCCGACGATAATCATCAGCGCGATAAAGGCGATCACCTTGCCGATGGTCATCGCCAGTTCGCTCAGCAGCTGTGCGGTGCTGGCGTTGTTATTGTCCATCATGTTGCCGAAGGCCGGCAGCAGCACCAGCGTCAGCACCATCGCCAAATCTTCGACGATCAGCCAGCCGATGGCGATTTGCCCACGCTGGCTGTCAATCAGCTGGCGCTCTTCCAACGCACGCAGCAGCACCACGGTGCTGGCGGTTGACAGACACAGGCCGAACACCAGACCGGAGACCAGATCCCAGCCGAGCAGACGTGACAGGCCTATCCCCAACAGGGTGGCGACGGCAATCTGCGCCACGGCGCCGGGAATGGCGATGGATTTAACCGCGAGGAGATCTTTCAGGGAGAAGTGGAGGCCGACACCGAACATCAACAGGATCACACCGATTTCCGCCAGTTCCGGCGCCAGTGAGATATCGGCGACGAAACCCGGAGTAAACGGGCCGGCGAGCACGCCTGCGGCAAGGTATCCCACCAGCGGGGAGATGCGCAGGCGGTTCGCCAGCATACCGAGGAGGAAGGCGAGTACCAGGCCTCCGACAATGGTGGTGATGAGCGGTGTTGAATGATGCATCCAGGCTCCTTCTTGGGTAGGGGTTACGGCAGGTGGCGTTTTTTTACGTATTGATACATTTAGTTTATTGCATTTAATCAATCATAGTTTGACTGAGTTTGTCTTTTTTATAAAAAAGTATGCAATATTGCCGGAAAGGGAATGAACAGGGGATTTTGGCGGACATTGAGGCATTAGCCAGCCTGGCGCATGAGGAAATCCCGGCTGCGCGATCGCTTTCAGCCGGGAAAAGTGGTTTCTTTAACGCGTCTTACCGTCCATATTCGGTAGTAAGGCGGTGATAATGCCGATTAACGGCAGGAAAGCACAGATTTTGTAAACCAGTTCGATACTGGTCAAATCGGCGACATAGCCAAGCACTGCCGCACCTAATCCGCCCATGCCGAAAGCAAAACCGAAGAATAAGCCGGAAACCATCCCCACTTTGCCGGGAATCAGCTCCTGCGCGTAAACCAGAATGGCGGAGAAGGCGGAGGCGAGAATTAGACCGATAATCACCGTTAAAACGCCGGTCCAGGCCAGGGATACGTAGGGTAAAGCCAGGGTAAACGGCGCCGCGCCAAGAATTGAGGCCCAAATAACATATTTACGGCCGAACCTGTCGCCGAGAGGCCCGCCGATAATGGTGCCGGCGGCGACGGCGAACAGGAAGGCAAACAGATGAATTTGCGCATTCTGCACCGAAACGCCGAACTTATGTATCAGATAAAAGGTGTAATAGCTGCTGATGCTGGTGAGATAGAAGTATTTGGAAAAAATCAGCACCAGCAGAATGGTCAGTGAAAACGCCACGGTGCGTTTGGGCAGCGGTTTGATGGCGGACGCCGTTTTCGGCCTATTCTGTGCCGCGCGATGCTGCTGCTGATACCACTTGCTGACCTGCAGCAGCACCACGATGGCCAGCAGCGCCGCCAGCGTAAACCAGGCGATATTGCCTTTACCGTATGGGGCGATAATCAGCGCCGCCAGCAGTGGGCCGAGCGAACTGCCGAAGTTGCCGCCGACCTGAAACAGCGACTGCGCCAGGCCGTGGCGGCCGCCGGAGGCCATGCGCGCCACCCGCGACGATTCCGGATGGAACACCGAGGAGCCGGTGCCCACCAGCGCGGCGGCCAATAGCACCAGCGGGAAGGTATTGGCCACCGACAGCAGCAGCAGGCCGGACAGGGTAAAGCCCATGCCGATCGGCAGCGAGTAAGGCTGCGGATATTTATCGGTGTAGTAGCCAATCAGCGGCTGCAGTAGGGAAGCGGTCAGCTGATAGGTCAGAGTGATCATACCGATCTGTACGAAGCTGAGGTTAAAGTCGGCCTGTAGGATCGGGTAGATCGCCAGTATCAGCGACTGGATCATATCGTTGAGCAGGTGGGAAACGCTGATGGCGCCGAGAATCGAGAAAGCGGTGCCTTTTACCGCGCTGTTGCCGGCCAGCGGCGCAGCGCTATCGCTACGATCGGTCATATTATTATTAGCCTGGTAAGTAACAGAGAGAGGCTCCTATCTTAGGCGGGTTGTTTATTTTTTGCCATATGCGACATAATTTGATGCATATCCCAATTATTTGAAATCGTAAGCGATTAATTCACGGTACAATTCCATCTTTATCACTACTTGTCCTATTGAGATTATCTGGAGAGTCGCCATGCGTTTTTCGTTAACAGCCAGCGCCAGGGCGCTGCTGATTTCCCTGAGTCTGCTGCCGGGATTGGCCAGCGCCTGGGAGAAGGATAAGACCTACGACATCACTATCCTGCATACCAACGATCATCATGGCCATTTCTGGCAAAACGACCACGGGGAGTATGGCCTCGGCGCGCAAAAAACGCTGGTGGACGGCATTCGTCAGGAGGTGGCGGCCAGCGGCGGCAGCCTGTTGCTGCTGTCGGGCGGTGATATCAACACCGGCGTGCCGGAATCCGATCTGCAGGATGCGGAACCGGATTTTCGTGGTATGAATCTGATCGGCTATGATGCGATGGCCGTCGGCAACCACGAATTTGATAATCCGCTCAGCGTACTGCGCCAGCAGGAGAAGTGGGCGACCTTCCCGCTGTTATCCGCCAATATCTACCAGAAAAGCAGCGGGCAACGGCTGTTTAAGCCTTACGCGCTGTTTGACCGGCAGGGCATCAAGATTGCGGTTCTCGGCCTGACGACCGACGATACCGCCAAAATTGGCAACCCGGAATATTTCACCGATATCGAATCCCGCCCGCCGGCGCAGGAAGCCAAACAGGTGGTAGAGCAACTGCGCAAAGAGGAACAGCCGGATGTGATTATCGCCGCCACCCATATGGGGCATTACGATAACGGCAATCACGGTTCCAACGCGCCGGGGGATGTGGAAATGGCGCGCAGCCTGCCGGCCGGTTACCTCGATTTGATCGTCGGCGGCCACTCGCAGGATCCGGTATGCATGGCAAGTGATAACCACAAACAGGTGGACTATGTGCCGGGCACGCCGTGTTCGCCGGATCGGCAGAATGGCACCTGGATCGTGCAGGCGCACGAATGGGGCAAATACGTCGGGCGGGCGGACTTCCAGTTCCGCAACGGCAAGCTGACGCTGAAGCATTATCAGCTGATCCCGGTGAACCTGAAGAAAAAGGTGGAGAAGGCCGACGGCAGCAGCGAGCGCGTCTACTACACCCGACAGATCGCGGAAGATCCGGCGATGATGAAACTGCTGACGCCGTTCCAGGATAAAGGCAAAGCGCAGCTGGAGGTGAAAATCGGCAGCGTCAACGGCAAGCTGGAAGGGGACCGCAGCAAAGTCCGCTTTGTACAGACCAATCTGGCGCGCGTACTGCTGGCGGCGCAGATGGAACGCGCCAACGCCGACTTTGCCGTGATGAGCGGCGGCGGGGTGCGTGACTCTATCGAAGCCGGCGATATTACCTACAAAAGCGTGCTCAAGGTGCAGCCGTTCGGCAATACGCTGGTGTATGCCGATATGACAGGCCGTGAAATCGAGAAGTATCTGGCGGTGGTGGCTAATATGAAGCCGGACTCTGGCGCCTATGCGCAGTTCGCCAACGTCAGCCTGGTGGCGGACGGCAGCGGCGTCAGCGCGGTGAAGATTAACGGCCAACCGCTGCAGGCGGATAAAACCTACCGGATGGCGACGCTGAACTTCAACGCGCTGGGCGGCGATGGCTATCCGAAGATTGACGGCCTGCCGAGCTACGTGAATACCGGCTTTATCGACGCCGAGGTGCTGAAAAAGTATATCGAGAAGCACTCGCCGCTGGATGCGGCGGCGTTCGAACCGAAAGGCGAGATTGTGTATCAGTAATGCATCACGGGCGGTCGGCGTGAGCAGGCCGCCCGTTGTTCGCTGACGTCAGTGACGGACTCAATCCCGCTTGGCGATATCGGCGAAGGTGCCGGTCAGAAGACGGCATAAATCGTCGGCCGCCAGTTCAATATCCAGCCCGCGCTTGCCGCCTGAGATGAAAATGGTGGCGAACTGCTGCGCCGGGCTGTCGATTACCGTCGGCAGCCGTTTCTTTTGCCCCAGTGGACTGATGCCGCCTACCAGATAGCCGGTAACGCGCTGCGCCAGCTGCGGATCGGCCATATCCGCCTTTTTTGCCCCCAGCGCCTTGGCGACCTTTTTCAGATCCAACTGCGTGGCGACCGGCGTGACCGCCACCGCCAGCTTTTTGGCGTCGCCGTTCAGCGCCACCAGCAGCGTTTTGTACACCTGGTCGGCGTTCAGCCCCAGTTTTTTTACCGCTTCATCGCCAAAATTGGTTTCATCGCTATCGTGATGGTAGGGGTGGAGCGTAAAAGCGACCCTGTTTTTTTCAAGCAGTACGACTGCGGGTGTCATAATCGGTGTCCTTAAACCGTAATAGCCAGAGTGGGTAAACTGTACGCCGAACGGCGGCATGCCGGCAAATGTACGACGCTGGCGGTATGAGTATGCCGGCTAAGTAAAGTCGGTTGCCAAGTTGTTATACAGGTTGTTACCCTGTCTGCCGCAGCCGCTGAGCGGCTGCATGCGTATAACTAAAATATGAGAAATTCCTCTTTGACTGGCCAATAGCGATATTGGCCATTTTTTTATGGCGCTTTTTGCAGCATCTCCGGCAGGTTGTCTTCGCCGTACAGGTGCAGCGCGCCGACGGCCACCACATAGTTACCGGGCGGCAGCGCCTGCAACTGGTGTTGCCACTGCAGATTACGCTGATGCATCAGCACATCATACAGCCCGGTGCTGAAGGTGGTGGGCAGCGTATCCAGAGCGATGCTGGGCTGGCTGTCCAGCCACCAGCCGATCATGGTTTGCAGCAGGCGGGCGTTGGTGTGCCAGTGCGTCAGCGTATCGCGCAGCAGCGCCATCCCGCCTTCGGGCAGCTGTTGCAGCATTTTGAGCTGCGTGTCGGCGCCTTCCAGCTCTATCACCTTTTTTTGTTGGCTTTTGGCGGCGTCCAACAGCTGGTAATCGATGCCGTATTCCGCACGCAGCCCCAACCGCTGCGCCTGACGTGCCTGCATGGTCAGCGCAATCTGCCAGCCGGGCAGCGTATCGAACAGTGCACTATCGGCGCCCAACTCCTGGCACAGCGTCTGTAAACGCTGTTGCTCCTTATCATTCAGGCGTTCAGCCAGCGGCGGCTGCTCTTCCGCCTCGCCAAACGGCGATGCTGAACCAGTGATATCGGCCTCGACAATCAGAGCGTCGGCCTGCTTCAGACGGCTGAGTAACCGGGCGGGCAGCGGCGCCATATTGGCTGTTCCCATATGGATACTGCCGACCAGATGCAGTTGCCGATCGCCCGGCAGCGTAATATCTATGCCCGGATAGGCGTAGGCCGCTGGCGATATTAAGCCAAGAAAAACGGCAAAACGGCGTAACAGTTGACCCATACGGCATAGCTCCTGTTTATCCCTGTAAGATTCCAACATTACTTGAAAGCTGATGGGTGAAATGTGTGATCCATGCTAAACGCTGTGCGCCGTGTGGGAAAGCCTGAGAAACGGTGGAATTATCCCAAAGAGGAAGGGGAGAGGGTGTTCGGCGGCTTAACGCGCCGCCGAGGGAGGTACCGGCAGGAGATTACTGAAATGCCGGCCGCGATGAGCGGTGGCGTTACCCGGCCAGCTGAGCGTGGTAGCCGGCCTGCTCTACGGCGCCGATCAGCGCCTGCGGCGCGGCGTCACCGGTGACTTTGGCCTGCTCAAGGGTGACGTCGGCGGCGGTAACGCCGGGAACGGCTTCCAGAGCTTTACGCGTATGCCCGACGCAGTGTGAGCAAGTGAGGCCCTGCAGCGTAAGTACGGTAGTATTCGACATGGTTTGTCTCCTTCATTTGAGCATTATTGATTAAGGCTTGACCGCCTTAACGCTTTTCACTGAGAATGAGGTTAAACCTTACCGCTGGGGGAAGGTCAAGATTTTACTTTTATTGAGCATTAAATGAATAATGTGATTTGTGAAATAAATTGCAGTGATAATAACGAAGGAAAAAACGCAGACGCTAGAGATGAGATCTTGCGAAAATGAAACGCGCAATGTTATGGCTTATTCAGTCCTTTTTTTATTTGATTCCTGCGGTAATCATCTTACTAGGTGTTTATGTTTTTGTGCGATTTATTCCGAGTTACTCTGCGCTTCTTAGCGTGTCTTGGATCATATTAGTCTCTTTTTTATATATCAAATACAACAAATGGTATTGATATATTTAAGTGGAAAATATTTTTGCAAAAAAGCCATTGGCCTGGAGCAGGCTGAGGATAACTTTATCTCCTGACGGCCTGCTGGATGCGCCGGCGTACCACGCCCTAACGGGTATCGTCATATTCTGGAGGCGAGCCGGGGGGTTTAGAGGTAGACTAGTAAACTGCTGAGCTGGCGCTGTATGTTACGGTACTGCGCGATACAGGATCTTCACCGCAAGGGTAAGGTCAAGGGGGGAACGATGAATATCAGCGATGTGGCGAAAAAAACCGGCTTAACCAGCAAGGCCATCCGCTTCTATGAGGAAAAAGGCCTGGTTACCGCGCCGATCCGCACCGACAACGGCTATCGCAGCTACAACCCTAAACATATTGAAGAGTTGACCTTGCTGCGCCAGGCGCGGCAGGTGGGCTTTAATCTGGACGAGTGTCGTGAGCTGGTGGCCCTGTTTAACAATCCGGCGCGGCATAGCGCCGACGTTAAAGCGCGTACCCTGCACAAGGTGACGGAGATAGAAAAACATATCCAGGCGCTGCAGGAGATGCGCCAGCGTCTGTTGACGCTGGCTGAGCAGTGTCCGGGCGATGACGGCGCTGACTGCCCGATCATTAATAACCTGGCCGGCTGCTGCCATACGCCGGGTTAAGCGGTGATGCCGTTATCCGCGGTTGACGGCGCGGATCACCAGCGTCGTGCCCTCCACGGCGACCACTTCCACTTCGGTGCCCGCCGGTAAATCTTGCGCCGCGCGGGCGCGCCAGCTGCCGTCGCCGATATTAATGCGACCCAGGCCGTTATGCAGCGGTTCGGTCAGCGTAGCGCGGGTGCCGATCAGCTGCCGGTTGCGTTGGTTAAGCGCCTGAGCGCCGTCGCTGGCGGAGGCACGGGCGCGCAGCCAATACCACCACAGGTAGGCGACCACGACGACCAAAATGGCAAACAGCACCCCTTGCCATTCCCAGCCGATGCCCGGAAACAGCCAGACCAGCGTGCCGACGATTGCCGCCGCCACGCCGCTCCACAGCAGATAACCGCTGGTGCCGAGCATCTCGGCAATCAGCAGCAGGCCGCCGAGCGACAGCCAGAACCACTGCGGGTTTTCCACAATCGCCGCCAGCATTACGCTTTTCCTTTGCCGTCTTTCAGCAGTTCGGCGATGCCGCCGATAGAGCCGAGCAGGCTGCTGGCGTCGAGCGGCATCATCACCACCTTGCTGTTATCGGCGGCGCCGATGCTTTGTAGCGCGTCGGTGTATTTTTGCGCGACAAAGTAGTTCACCGCCTGGATGTCGCCGCTGGCGATCGCGTCAGACACCAACTGGGTGGCCCGCGCTTCCGCTTCGGCCGCACGTTCACGTGCTTCCGCCTGCAGGAACGCCGACTGCCGCTCGCCTTCCGCCTTCAGAATCTGCGACTGTTTTTCCCCTTCGGCGCGCAGGATTGCCGCCTGACGCACCCCTTCAGCCTCCAGAATATCGGCGCGCTTGGTGCGCTCCGCCTTCATCTGGGCGTTCATGGAGGCCACCAGTTCGGCCGGCGGACGTACATCGCGGATTTCGATGCGGGTGATCTTCACGCCCCACGGGTTGGTGGCTTCGTCGACAATCTGCAGCAGGCGGCTGTTGATGTTATCGCGCTGCGACAGCATTTCGTCCAGCTCCATGGCGCCCAGCACGGTGCGGAAGTTGGTCATGGTCAGGTTGATGATCGCCAGTTCCAGATTGCTGACCTCATAGGCCGCACGCGCGGGATCGATCACCTGAATAAAGCAGACGGCGTCGATGGAGACGTTGGCGTTATCGCGGGAAATGACCTCCTGCGACGGGATATCCAACACCTGTTCCATCATATTGATTTTACGGCCGATGCGATCGACAAACGGCACCACCAGATTCAGGCCCGGCATTAAGGTTTTGGTATAACGGCCGAAGCGTTCTACCGTCCACTGGTAACCTTGCGGCACGATTTTGACGCCGGCGAAAACGGTGACCAACGCCACGACAATCACGATAATAATAAAAGCGAACATTGCATAACCTCCTGTTTTACAGATGTAAGTGAATATTACGACACTTTACCGGGTAAAGCCTGCTTTCTCTGCCTGAATGTCGATATTCCTCACTCCGCCAGCCGTACTGAGTGTCCGAACGGCGGTTACCGGCGCTATCCGTGCAGGTAAATATGCCAATTAGGCATGTTATTAATAATTTTAATTCATTTCATACCGTTTCCCGCGTTGGGTACCCTGCATTCACGCACTTATCTCCTTTCAAAATTTTGTCATTTCAATTTGCGACTATGCTTTTTGAAACGTCTTCTGCGTTGAGGATGGTTATGGATTCGGTCGGTATTAATACGCTGTCTCGTAGAAAAGATCGCTGGTACGCCATGGTTGAAGAGATGCTGGCGCAGGCCGGTATTACGATTAACGGCGGCCAGGCGTTTGATATTCAGGTGAATAATCCGCAGATGTTTAAGCGGGTGCTGCAGGAAGGATCGCTGGGCTTCGGTGAAAGCTATATGGACGGCTGGTGGGAGTGTGAGCGTCTGGATATGTTATTCAGCCGCCTGCTGCGCGCCGGCGTTGACGAACGGCTGCCGAAGAATATCGCCGATATTGCGCGTATTGCCTACGCCCGGCTGTTTAACCGCCAGTCGCGTAAACGTGCCTGGCAGGTGGGCAAAGAGCATTACGATATCGGCAATGATCTGTTCAGCCGTATGCTCGATCCCTATATGCAATACTCCTGCGGCTACTGGAAAGAGGCCACAACGCTGGCGCAGGCGCAGCAGGGTAAGTTGCGCATGATCTGCGAAAAGCTGCAGCTGAAGCCGGGGATGACGCTGCTGGATATCGGCTGCGGCTGGGGCGGTCTGGCGCAGTATGCGGCGGAACATTACGGCGTGAAGGTGTTTGGCGTGACGATTTCCGCCGAGCAGCAAAAAATGGCGCAGCAGCGCTGCGCCGGGCTGGACGTCGAGATTCTGCTGCAGGATTACCGCGATCTGCACCAGCAGTTCGACCGTATTGTTTCCGTCGGCATGTTCGAACATGTCGGACCGAAGAATTACGACACCTACTTCAGCGTTGCAGCACGCAATCTGCGCCCGGACGGTTTATTTTTATTGCACACCATCGGCTCCAACCAGACCGACCTGAACGTGGACGCCTGGATTGATAAATACATTTTCCCCAACGGCTGTCTGCCGTCGGTCAAACATATTGCCGATGCCAGCGAAGGGCGTTTTGTAATGGAAGACTGGCACAATATCGGCGCGGACTACGATCGTACGCTGATGGCCTGGCTGGAGAATTTTAAACGGGCATGGCCCGAGCTGGCTGCTGACTATTCGGAACGTTTTGAACGGATGTTCACCTATTACCTGAACGCCTGCGCCGGTGCTTTCCGTTCGCGCAATATTCAGCTGTGGCAGGTGTTGTTCAGCCCGAAAGGGGTAGAGGGCGGCGTGCGGGTTTATCGCTGAGCGTATAAACGGCGAACCATCGGGGCGTGCCGGCCCCGATGGCGGCGGGGAATCAGTACAGCAGGGAATACAGCTGGCGGCGATATTTGCCGGCCAGTGCGTCGCCGGTGCCCAGCGCGGCGAGGATATCCATCAGGGTTTTGCGCGCGTTGCCGTTGGCAGCGGCCAAATCCTGTTTCAAATGCCCCATCAGCAGTTCCAGCGCCTCTTCATTACGGCCGACCTGATGCAACTGCAAGGCCAACTGGGTCGCCAGCTCGGCGTTGGCGGGATCCTGCTCGACCTGCTGCTGCAGCTGTTGGATCTCCGGCGTATCGGCGGCCTGTTTCAGCAGTTCAATCTGCGCCACCAACCCCTGATAGCGGGTATCGCGATCCTGCAGCGGAATGGTGGCCAGCACCGCTTCGGCGTCTTCAACGCGGTTCAGCGTCAGTTGGGTTTCCGCCAGCAGCAGGCCGATATCGCTGCGTTGATTGCTGGTCTGCCAGGCTTCTTTCAGCAGCGGCAGCGCATCGATCGCCTTGCCCTCCTGCAGCAGTTCGCCGGCCTGCGCCAGCTTCAGGTCTTCTTCTTTCGGCAGAACGCGCTGCAGCAGTTCGCGAATGGCTTCTTCCGGCTGCGGTCCCTGGAAGCCGTCCACCGGCTGGCCGTCTTTGAACAGATAGACGGTAGGGATGGAGCGCAGGCCGAATTGCGCGGCGATCGCCTGTTGGGCATCGCAGTCGACTTTCGCCAGTACAAACTGACCGGCGTATTCCGCCGCCAGTTTGTCCAGCACCGGCGTTAACTGCAGGCAGTGTTGGCTGCGTTCGGACCAGAAGTAAAACAGCACCGGAACGGACATTGACTGTTCCAGCGTCTGATGCAGGTTGGTTTCGTTAATCTCAATAACTGTCGGCGTTAGCATTATTTTCTCTCTGATCTGCGAAGCATATAGGGCTACGTGGGGGCAGGGGACGCATCCTTCAACCCCGGTAATGCAATTAACCGTTGCCGCGCAGCAGCCAGTCCAACGCCCGGCCGGGCAGAATACGGCGCAGCACGCTCAGCGCGTGCGCCAGCAAAGTGACCGGATAGCGCAGTTTGGCTTTCGGGCTTTCCAGCGCATGGCGCAGTTTGGGCAGCACCGCCTCCGGCGGCAGCGTCAGGCGTTTGGCGATACCGGGGTTATGTACGGGCTTATCGCTGCGGGTCTGATTGACGTTCTGGGTAAACTGGGTGGTCAGCGGGCCGGGCTCGATCAGGCTGACCTGAATACCGCTGCCGTGCAGCTCCATACGTAGGGCGTCGGACCAGGCTTCCAGCGCGAATTTACTGGCGGCGTAGGCGCCGCGTCCGGCGCTGGCGACCAGCCCCATCACCGAACTGGTCTGGATAATGCGCCCCTCGCCGTGCGGCAGCATAGCCGGCAGCAGCAGCTGCGTCAGCTGGTGGGTGCCGAACAGGTTGGTGGAAAACTGCTGTTCCAGCTGTTGGCGGGAGATGCCGCTGAGCGGGCCGTAAACGCCGTAGCCGCCGTTATTGAACAGGCCGTACAGGCGGCCGCCGGTCATCTCGATCACCTGCGCCGCCGCGCGCTCGACGCTGGCGCTGTCGTCCAGATCCAGCTGGATGCTCTCAAAGCCGAACTGCTGCATATGGTCGACGTCCTGCGCCTTGCGGCAGGCGGCCAGCACGCGATAACCGCGGCTGCGTAAATCCTGCGCCGCGATCAGGCCGATCCCGCTGGAGCAGCCGGTGATTAATACCGCTTTTTGCATAACTTTACCTACTCTTCATCCCTAATTTGATTATACCCGTCATACTAGCCGCATCGATGTTGCCGCAATACGGCATGGATCAATGGGGCGCAGGCTTCTGTGTCACTAAGGGGGTCAGGCGTTCCGCCATCCAGTTGGCGATAAACGGCTGGGCATCCAGATTCGGGTGCAGGCTGTCATCCTGCATCCACTCCGGCTTAATTGCCACCTGCTCCATAAAGAACGGCAGCAGGGGGATACTGAACTGTTTGGCAAGCCGCGGGTAGACCGCGCTGAATGATTCAGTATAGCGGCGGCCGTAGTTCGGTGGTATCCGAATCTGCATTAGCAGCGGACGGGCGCCGGCCTGCTGCGTCAGGGTGATTATTTGCCCAAGGTCGCGTTGCAGATCCGGCGGAGGAAAACCGCGCAGCCCGTCGTTGGCGCCGAGCTCAATCAGTACCCAGCGCGGCTGATGCTGTTTCAGCAGCGCCGGCAGGCGCGCCAGTCCCTGAGCGGCGGTATCACCGCTGATGCTGGCGTTGATCACTTCGGGTCTGCCGGGCTGTTTCCGCCACTGTTCGGCCAGCCGCGTCGGCCAGGCCTGCGCCACCGGCAGGCGGTAGCCGGCGCTTAAACTGTCGCCAAGAATCAATAACGTATCGGCAGCCGCCGCACGTAAACAGAATAAACCCAACAGCAGAAGGATGGGAAAATGCCTGCGGAAAACGTTCTTGAAGTTCATCATCTTAGTAAGCACGTTGGTCAGGGTGAGCATCAGCTCACCATCCTTACCGGAGTCGAGCTGGTTGTCAAACCTGCGCAGACTCTTGCCCTGATCGGCGAGTCCGGTTCCGGCAAGTCGACGCTGCTCGGGATCCTGGCCGGGCTGGATGACGGCAGCGACGGCGAGGTGCATCTGCTGGGCGAGTCGCTGAGCGCGCTGGATGAAGAAGGGCGCGCTGCGCTGCGCGCCAGCAACGTCGGTTTTGTTTTTCAGTCCTTTATGCTGGTGCCGACGCTGAACGCGCTGGAAAATGTGCAGTTGCCGGCGCTGCTGCGCGGCGAGAGCGATCGCCGCAGCCGCGAACAGGCGGTGCAGCTGCTGGAGCAGCTTGGCCTGGGGCAGCGGCTGGATCACCTGCCGGCGCAGTTGTCCGGCGGCGAGCAGCAGCGGGTGGCGCTGGCGCGTGCCTTCAGCGGCCGGCCGCGCGTGCTGTTTGCCGATGAGCCGACCGGCAACCTCGACCGGCAGACCGGCGAGCGCATCGCCGATCTGCTGTTTTCCCTCAATCGCGATTACGCCACCACCCTGATTCTGGTGACCCACGATGAAACGCTGGCGGCGCGCTGCCAGCGCCGGCTGCGCTTGCGTGACGGCAAGCTGTGGGAGGAAGCATGATTTGGCGCTGGTTTTGGCGGGAATGGCGTTCGCCGTCGCTGCTGATTGTCTGGCTGGCGCTGACGCTGGCGGTGGCCTGCGTGCTGGCGCTCGGCAGCATCAGCGACCGGATGGAAAAAGGCCTGAGCCAGCAGAGCCGCGATTTTATCGCCGGTGACCGGGTGCTGCGCAGCGCGCATCCGGTGCCGGAAGGCTGGCTGCTTGACGCCAGCCGGCAAAACCTGCAGATAAGCCGCCAGCTCTCTTTTACCACCATGACCTACGCCGGCGATCGGCCGCAGTTGGCCAACGTTAAGGCGACCGATCTGGCTTATCCGCTGTACGGCAAGCTGGAAACGCGCCCGGCGAACGTCAAGCCACAGCCGGGCACGGTGCTGGTGGCGCCGCGGCTGCTGGCGCTGCTGGGCGTCAAAGTGGGCGATGAACTGGACGTCGGCGACGCCACGCTGCGCATCGCCGGGGAAATACTGCAGGAGCCGGACTCCGGGTTTAATCCTTTCCAGACCGCGCCGCGTATTCTGATCAATATGGCGGACGTCGAGAAAACCGGCGCGGTGCAACCCGGCAGCCGCCTGACCTATCGCTATATGTTTGCCGGTGCCGAGGCGGATCTGGACCGTTACGCGGCGACGCTGACGCCGCAGCTGAAGGCCGATCAGCGCTGGTTTGATACGGAGAACGCCGGCGGCGCGCTGGGCAAATCGCTGCAGCGTTCGCAGCAGTTTCTGCTGCTGTCGGCATTGCTGACGCTGTTGCTGGCAGTTGCTGCGGTAGCGGTGGCGATGAGCCACTATTGCCGCAGCCGTCATGATTTGATGGCGGTGCTGAAAACGCTGGGCGCCGGCCGCAAGGCGCTGCGGCGGCTGATTGTCGGCCAATGGCTGGCGGTGTTGCTGCTGGCGGCGCTGTGCGGCAGCCTGCTGGGGCTGGCGTTTGAGGCATTGCTGATCCGGCTGTTGGCGCCGGTGCTGCCCAAGGCGCTGCCGGCCGCTGGCGGCTGGCCGTGGCTGTGGGCGCTGGGTGCGCTGGTGATGATCTCCCTGCTGGTGGGGCTGCGCCCTTACCGGCAACTGCTGGCGACCCAGCCGCTGCGCGTGCTGCGGCGCGATGTGGTGGCCAACGTCTGGCCGCTGCGTTACTTCCTGCCGGCGGCGCTGTTGATCGTGGTGGCGTTGCTGAGCCTGTTGATGGGGGGCAGTACGCTGCTGTGGTCAGTATTGGCCGGCACGGTGGTGCTGGCGTTGCTGCTCGGCGCGATCGGTTGGGGCTGCATCGCGCTGCTGCGCCGCATCAGGCTGCGCAACCTGGCGTTGCGGCTGGCGGTCAACCGGCTGCTGCACCAGCCGTGGGTTACCGTCAGCCAACTGGCGGCCTTTTCCATGTCGTTTATGCTGTTGGCGCTGTTGCTGGTGCTGCGCGGCGATCTGCTGGAGCGCTGGCAGCAACAGCTGCCGCCGGAGGCGCCGAACTACTTTCTGATGAATATGACGGCGCAGCAGGTGCCGCAGGTACGCAGTTTCCTGCAGCAGCATCAGATCGCGCCGGAAACTTTCTATCCGATTGTGCGCGTACGCCTGACGGAGATTAATCAGCAGGCGGCGACCGAGCTGGTGCGTGAGGACGATCCCGGCGGCGAGGCGGTCAACCGTGAGTTGAATCTGACCTGGCTGGCGCAGCGGCCGCAGCACAATCCGCTGACCGCAGGCCAGTGGCCGCCGCAGCGCGGCGAAGTATCGATGGATGCCGGCATTGCGGAGCGGCTGAAGGTAAAACTGGGCGACACGCTGACCTTCAGCGGCGATACCCAGTCATTCCAGGCGAAAGTCACCAGCCTGCGGCAGGTGGATTGGGAGAGCCTGCGGCCTAATTTCTACTTTATCTTCCCGCCGGGGGCGCTGGACGGCCAGCCGCAGACCTGGCTGACCAGTTTCCGCTACGGCGGTGACGGCAGCATGCTGACCCAGCTGAACCGGCAGTTCCCGACGCTCAGCCTGTTGGATATCGGCGCCATTTTGCATCAGGTCGGCGGTGTGCTGCAGCAGGTCAGCCGGGCGCTGGAGGTGATGGTGATTCTGGTGGTGCTGTGCGGCGGCTTATTGCTGTTGGCTCAGGTGCAGGTGGGCATGCGCCAACGTCGTCAGGAACTGGTGGTGTACCGCACGCTGGGAGCGAGCAAGCGCCTGTTGCGGCGTACGCTGTGGTGCGAGTTTGCGCTGTTGGGGCTGGCCGCGGGGTTTGCGGCAGCGCTGGGGGCCGAAGCCGCGCTGTGGCAGCTGCAGAGCCGGGTGTTTGACTTCCCGTGGCAGCCGACGCCGCTGCTGTGGTGGGCGCTGCCGCTGCTCAGCGCGCTGCTGTTGTCGCTGTGCGGCGGTTGGCTGGGCGTGCGGTTACTGCGCGGGCAGGCGCTGTTCCGCCGCTATGACGGTTAGCACCAATAACAAAGGGTTCGGCAGTGCCGAACCCTTTTTTTGCCGCAGCGCGGATTACGCCAGTTTCTGCTGTGCCCAGTTCAGGCCGCTTTGGTACTCGGCGGGCAGCAGCGGTTCCAGCTGCTGCAACGCCTGCCGCAACGCGCCGGCGTCGGGATTGTTGAGGTTCAGGTGCCCGACTTTGCGGCCGGCGCGCACCTCTTTGTCATACCAGTGCAGATGCACCAGCGGCAGTCCCAGCCAGGCGCTGTCCACGTCGGTGCCGATCAGGTTCACCATCACCGACGGAGTATTGACCACCGGCGTCGGCAGCGGCAGGCCGAGAATGGCGCGCAGATGCAGCTCGAACTGGCTGATGGAGGCGCCGTTTTGCGTCCAGTGGCCGCTGTTGTGCACCCGTGGCGCCAGCTCGTTGATCAGCAGCCGATCGCCGACGATAAAGCACTCCATCGCCATCACGCCGACATAGTTCAGGGCGTTGAGGATCGCTGACAGCATCTGCTCCGCCTGTTGCTGCAGCGCCGGATTCGGCGTCGGCAGCGCCACGCTGGTGCGCAGAATGCCCTCTTCGTGCAGATTATGGGTCAGCGGATAAAACACGCACTGGCCATCGTGCCCGCGTGCGCCTACCAATGACACCTCGCCGGAGAAATTGATGCCCTGCTCGACGATGCATTCGCCATAGGCGTCGGCCGGCAGTTCGGCTTCCTGGCCGGGGCGCAGGCGCCACTGGCCGCGGCCATCGTAGCCGCCGACGCGGCGTTTGACGATCGCCAGTTCACCCAGTTTGGCGAACACCTGCGGCCATTCGGCCGCGTCAGCCAGCAGTTGCCACGGTGCGGTCGCCAGGTTCAGCTGGTCAAGCAGTTGCTTTTGCGTCAGACGGTCGGCCAGACGCGGGAAGATATCACGGTTGACGAAGCTGCCGTGGGTCGCCAGTTCGCGCGTCAGTGCGGTTTCCGGCCAACGTTCGATCTCGGCGGTAATCACGCTGTTTTGATACGGCACCGCTTCCGGTTCGGCATCCAGACCGACCGGATAGACGGCGATCCCCAGCGGTTCGCCGGCCTGGCGCAGCATGCGGCCCAACTGGCCATTGCCCAGTACGCAAACCGGCTTCATGCTTCCTCCCGCGGATCCGGATTGCCCAGCACCTCGTCGGTCTGCGCCTGACGCCAGTCGGCCAGCCGCTGCGCCAGGGAGCCATCGTGGCGCGCCAGGATCTGCGCCGCCAGCAGCGCGGCATTGGCCGCGCCTGCCTTGCCAATCGCCAGCGTACCCACCGGAATGCCGCGCGGCATCTGGACGATGGAATACAGGCTGTCTACGCCGCTTAGCGCCGCGCTCTGCACCGGCACACCCAGCACCGGCACCAGCGTTTTCGCCGCCAGCATGCCCGGCAGGTGCGCCGCGCCGCCGGCGCCGGCGATGATCACATCGAAACCGTTAGCGTCGGCCTGTTCGGCGAAGCTGAACAGTTTATCCGGCGTGCGGTGAGCGGAGACGACTTCAACATGGAAAGGGACATCAAGCGTGGTCAGGACGTCGGCCGCAAATTGCATGGTGGCCCAGTCACTTTTCGATCCCATTACAATTGCGATTTTAGCGCCAGCGGTGGTGGCTGAAGCGGCGTTGGCTCCCATGGGTGTAAGGCTCCTGTCATTGTACAAGCGTTGGCCAATTGCCTGAGGCGGCAAGCCATTTGAGGGCGTAGAGCATACCACGGGCGCACGGCAAGGAAAACGGTTGCGTGGCCGGTTTTCACCGTGAAAAGCGCGAATTTTTCCACTCGCGCCTGAAGTCAGGAAGTTAGCGCTGTATCAGAATGGGAAGGCGATCAGCTCGACGTCGTCACGGCTGACTTTGATCATTGAGCCTTCCTGGTGCCAGGCGCCCAATACCGCGCGATGCGCCGCTGCGCCGTGCAGCGAAAGTTCGTGGATGGCGGGACGATGCGTATGGCCGTGGATCATCCAGCGCACGTTGTGGCGCGCCATCGTCTGCTCAACCGCCTGCGGATTCACGTCCATAATATCCAGCGTTTTGTGCTGATTGCTCTGCTGGCTGCGGGCGCGCATACCGGCGGCGATTTTCAGACGCCAGCGCAGCGGCAGCGCCAGAAACAGTTTCTGAATCAGCGGATTATGCACGCGGCGGCGGAAGTGCTGGTAGTCACGATCGTCGGTGCACAGCGTGTCGCCGTGCAGGATCAGAATGCGGCGGCCGTACAGTTCCAGCACCTGCTCTTCCGGCAGCAGGGTCATGCCGCTGGCGCGGGCGAAGCGTTTGCCCAGCAGGAAGTCGCGGTTGCCGTGGATGAAATAGCAGGGGACGCCGGCCTGCTGCAGCGCCTTCAGCGCGGCGGCGATCTCGGCGTGCAGCGGTTCAGGATCGTCGTCGCCGATCCAGGCTTCAAACAGGTCGCCAAGGATATATAACGCGTCCGCGTGAACGGCGTCGCGCTGCAAAAAATGCAGAAAACCGGCAGTAATTGCCGGTTCCTGTGCGCATAAATGCAGATCTGCGATAAACAGCGTGTGCATGCCGTCGCAATTACTCGCTGACGGTAACGCTGGTGACGACCACGTCTTCGACCGGTACGTCCTGGTGCATGCCGCTGCGGCCGGTTTTCACGCCTTTGATCTTGTCGACCACGTCCATGCCTTCGACAACTTCAGCAAATACGCAGTAGCCCCAGCCCTGCGCGTTTTCGCCGCGGAAGTTCAGGAAGTCGTTATCAACCACGTTGATGAAGAACTGTGCGGTGGCGGAGTGCGGATCGTTGGTGCGCGCCATTGCCAGCGTGCCGCGGGTGTTCTGCAGGCCGTTGTTGGCTTCGTTTTTGATTGGCGCCTGGGTGCTTTTCTGGTTCATGCCAGGTTCAAAACCACCGCCTTGAATCATAAAGCCATTGATAACACGGTGGAAAATGGTGTTGTCGTAGAAACCTGCGCGGCAGTAGTTCAGGAAGTTTTCAACGGTGACCGGTGCTTTGTCGGCAAAGGTCTTGATGACGATGTCGCCGTGATTGGTGTGGAAAGTAACCATAGTTTTAATCCTAACAAGGTGAAGTGAGATGCTACAGCGGACTGTAAACAATCAGACCGACCTTATAACATATCTCTATTAGCGAGTCAGCAGCGGGCTTGGCTTGCGCTGTCTGCCCGTTGATTTTTGTTATAAGATAACAGCGGAAGGCGGCGCGCGGCGCCGGGTTTTCTGCCGAGGATGTCAGCATTCCTTGGCCTTAACCTTGCATTACTGCGGTCTTCGGGGTTCAATACGCGGATCCCTGTTATTAATATTGTTACAACGCACACCACGGAATGTCCCGATGCTAAAGATTTTTAATACCCTGAGTCGTCAAAAAGAGGAATTCAAACCAATTCATGCCGGAAAGGTCGGTATGTATGTGTGCGGGGTAACCATTTACGATCTGTGTCATATCGGCCACGGCCGCACCTTTGTCGCCTTTGACGTGGTGGCGCGCTACCTGCGCTACCTCGGTTACGATCTGAACTACGTACGCAACGTGACCGACGTGGACGACAAAATCATCCGCCGGGCGGCGGAAAACGGCGAAACCTGCGATCAGCTGACCGGCCGCATGCTGGCGGAGATGCACGCCGATTTTGACGCGCTGCTGATTGAACGTCCGGATCAGGAGCCGCGCGCCACGCAGCATATCGCCGAGATTATCGAGATTACCCAGCGCCTGCTGGATCGCGATCACGCCTACGTGGCCAGCAACGGCGACGTGATGTTCTCTATCGACAGCGATGCGGATTACGGTCTGCTGTCGCGTCAGGATCTGGAACAGTTGCAGGCCGGCGCGCGGGTAGAGGTTGACGACGTTAAACGCAACCCGATGGACTTCGTGCTGTGGAAAATGTCCAAGCCGGGCGAACCGAGCTGGGAATCACCGTGGGGCGTAGGCCGTCCGGGCTGGCACATCGAGTGCTCGGCGATGAACTGCAAACAGCTTGGCACCCATTTCGATATTCACGGCGGCGGCTCGGATCTGATGTTCCCGCACCATGAAAACGAAATCGCCCAGTCCAGCTGCGCTCACGACGGCCCGTACGTCAACTACTGGATGCACTCCGGCATGGTGATGATCGACCGCGAGAAAATGTCCAAGTCGCTGAACAACTTCTTCACCATTCGCGACGTGTTGGGCTATTACGATGCGGAAACCGTGCGTTACTTCCTGATGTCCGGCCACTACCGTAGCCAGCTGAACTACAGCGAAGAGAACCTGAAACAGGCGCGCGCTTCGCTGGAGCGTCTGTATACCGCGCTGCGCGGCACCGACCCGGCGGCACAGCCTGCCGGCGGCGAAGCCTTTGAGGCACGTTTCCGCGAGGCGATGGACGATGACTTCAATACGCCGGAAGCCTATTCGGCGCTGTTCGATCTGGCGCGCGAAGTCAACCGCCTGAAAAGCGAAGATATGGCGGCGGCCAACGCCATGGCGGCCGAGCTGCGCAAACTGGCGAAAGTGCTGGGCCTGCTGCAGCAGGAGCCGGAAGCGTTCCTGCAGAGCGGCGCGCAGGCCGATGACGGTGAAGTGGCAGAGATTGAAGCGCTGATTAAGCAGCGTAACGACGCGCGTAAATCGAAAGATTGGGCGCTGGCGGACTCAGCCCGCGATCGGCTGAACGAAATGGGTATCGTGCTGGAAGACGGCCCGCAGGGCACCACCTGGCGCCGTAAGTAAGCGCTATAAAGCGGTTCTCAGGCCGGGCGAGTGTTTCACTCCCCGGCTTTTTTTATGCCGACTCCCGGCTGACCAACTGGCCGGACAGCGTGATGCGCTGGGTCTGTAACGCCGGCTCCTTCAGCTGGCGCAGCATCAGCGCGGCGGCCTGGCGGCCGGTCTCTTCACTGGCGGAAGAGACGTAGGTAAACGACGGCGAGGTCAGGTTGACGTGCAGCATGTCCTCAAAGCCAATCAGCGCCACCTGCTGCGTCAGAAACACATCCTTGCCGATGGTGCGTCCCACCTGATGAATACCGTTGATACAGCCAAGCATGGCGTCCGGCGAGTGGCAGAGCAGGGCGGTGATGGTATTGTTTTGTTCAAGCAAACGACGGGTGGCCTGGCTGGCGGCCTGGGTATCATCGCTGCAGGCGGGGACGGATTCTTCTTTGCAGGCGATGCCGTGCTGGGCAAGCATGCCATGAAATCCCAGCAGCCGCTGCTGGCGAATCAGTGAATCCTGCCGCCCGCCAATATAGCCGATGCTGCGGTGTCCGCGTTCGATCAGATAGCGGGTGGCCAGCCCCGCGGCCTGGCGGTTATCACGCATCACCAGGTTACACTCTTCCTCCAGCAGCGATTGTGAAACCGCCACCAGCGGCAGCGGACACTGGCGGATAAGCGCGGGCAGCTGCGGGCGGGCGGCGTCGGACGCCAGATAAATCACCCCGGCCACTCCCTGCTGCTTGAAAGAGAGCAGACAGCGCTCCAGGTGCTCCTGTTCATCCTGCGGCTGGCCGAGAAACACCATATAGCCCTGGGCTTCCAGTTCCTGCACGATGCTGGCCATCACCTTGATGGAGAAGCTGTCGCTGAAATCCCGCAGGATCAGGCCAATCAGGTTTGAGGTGCTGGCGCGCAAATTGGCTGCCGCCACGTTGTGCACGTAGCCCAACTGGCGGATAGCGGCCTGCACCCTGGCGATGGTGGCGTCGGAGATTTTGCCCTTCTGGCGCAGAACCAGCGACACCGTCGAGACGGAAACTCCCGCCTGTTTTGCCACGTCGATAATGCTGACTTTCTTCAAACCTGCTCCCGGAAAAATCCGCCGTAATCAGCGAGATAAAACAACGTCTCCGAACGATGACGGAGACGCTCACAGCCTACCATCTTCCGCTTATTTGCCAATCATCGTCGACATGGTTTGGGCAATAAATTGCGCCCGCGCGCCAAAAATCACCTGAATACCGCTATCGCCGACGAACACCACGCCGCGCGCCCCGAGGCCGTTCAGGCCGTCTTTATCCACCGCTTTGCTGTCCGCCACCTCAAGACGCAGGCGGGTGATGCAGGAACCGACGGAGTCAATATTCTGTGCGCCGCCCAGCAGGCCGATGATTTCCGTTGCCAGCTCGCTGTCGGTCTTGTCATCCGCATTGGCGGTTACGTTGGTGCGGCCCGGCGTTTTGACGTCGAAGCGGCGGATGACAAAGCGGAAGGTGAAGTAGTAGATCAGCGCCATCGGAATACCGACGATAACGGCGCTGAGGAAGTGGGTCTGATATCCGTTGAACGAAGGCAGAATGCCGAATGACAGGTAGTCGATAAAGCCGGCCGAGAACGACTTGGCGATATGCGCATGCAGCAGATACATGGTCATATACGCCAGGCCGGCCATGATGGCGTTAAAGACGTACAAAATTGGCGCCACGAAGATAAAGGTGAACTCCACCGGCTCGGTGATGCCGGTCAAAAAGCAGGTCAGCGCGGCGGAAAACAGAATGCCGGCGGCGATTTTTTTGTTGGCCGTCTGGGCTTCATGATACATCGCCAGGCAGGCCGCCGGCAGGGCGAACAGCATCAGCGGGAATTCGCCCTGCATAAATTTACCGGCGTCCTGATAGCTGTCGCTGCTGAAGGATTTCACGCCTTCTTCCAGCATTTTGAACCAGATGGTCTGATCGCCGTGGATCACCTGACCGGCGGCGGTGGTGTAGTCGCCAAACGAATACCAAAAGGAGGGATACCAGATATGGTGCAGGCCAAGCGGGATCAGCGCGCGCTCCACCAGCCCGAAGATAAAGGTGGAGGCCGCCTGATTATCGCCGTTGACCACCACCGAGAGCGCATCAATGCCCGACTGAATATGCTGCCAGACGTAGGGCAGCAGCAGGCCCATGATGAACGACAAAAAAGCGGTGGCGATGGCCACAAAGCGTTTACCGGAGAAGAAACCAAGGAACTCCGGCAGCTGCATAGCGTGGAAGCGGTTATAGCACCAGGCGGCGAGAATGCCGCAGATCAGGCCGCCGAATACGCCCATCTGCAGGGTGGGAATGCCGACCACCAACGCATATTTTCCGCCCTGGGCGGCCATCTCCGGCGTGATGCCGAGTAGCGTACCGATGGTGATATTGGTGACGAACACCGACACGGCGGCGGACAGTGCGGCAATGCCTGATTCTGACGCCAGCCCCACCGCCGAGCCGATGGCGAACAGCATCGGCAGGTTATCGAAAATCACCCCGCCGGCATTCATCATCAGCGGCAGATGGAATTTGTCGCCGAATGCCAGCAGCAGGCCGGCAGCCGGCAACAGTGAGATCGGCAGCATCAGCGCGCGGCCAATCATGGATAGTTTGGATAACGATTTAACAAACCCTGAGAACAGACTCATGCTGTTTTCCCCCGATGTGAGACCCTGGATGCGCGGAAAATGGCGCTGTTATTGTAAGTAGAACGTTCTAGTAGAACGTTCTACTTATCGTCTGGCAACTCGGTAGGGCGTGCAACTTAATTTTTACATTCAGCCAGAGGAAAAAGTAATTCTTTGACGATGATCGAGAAATAGACGGCAGGAAGCTGCATACGAGGGGGACGGAAAGGGGAACCTGAGAAAGCCGGGTTGCGCGTGTGCAACCCGGTTTTTTTAATCGCGGTGATTAAGCCTGAACGGTGACCGTCCGGCCGGAAAAGCTGACCTGCTGTCCGGCGACGATTTTGCAGCGCTTGCGGGTTTCCACCTGGCCGTCAACGTGGACCAGGCCATCGGCGATGACTTCTTTCGCCGCGCCGCCGCTTTCACACCAGCCTTGAAACTTCAGCAGATCGCAAAGTTCGACGTGCGGGTGGGTATCCAGATTAAAAATTTCCATACTGCCTTACTTATTTAGGTTGAACGTCATGATATTCCTCGCAGGCCTGCAAGGTGTTTTGAATCAGCGTGGCGACGGTCATCGGGCCGACGCCGCCGGGAACCGGCGTAATATAGGCGGCGCGTTCGCTGGCGGCGTCAAAGTCGACGTCGCCGACCACTTTACCGCTTTCCAGACGGTTGATGCCGACATCAATCACGATAGCGCCCGGTTTGATCCAGTCGCCCGGGATAAAGCCCGGTTTACCGACGGCCACCACCAGCAGGTCGGCATTTTCCACGTGATGGCGCAGGTTTTTGGTAAAACGGTGCGTCACGGTGGTGGTGCAGCCGGCCAGCAACAGTTCCATGCTCATCGGGCGTCCGACGATGTTGGATGCGCCGACCACTACCGCGTTCAGGCCGTAGGTATCGATATTATAGCGCTCCAGCAGGGTGACTATGCCGCGCGGGGTGCACGGGCGCAGCTTCGGCGCGCGCTGGCACAGACGACCGACGTTGTACGGGTGGAAGCCGTCGACGTCTTTGTCCGGATGGATACGTTCCAGCACCTTGACGTTATCAATGCCGGCAGGCAGCGGCAGCTGCACCAGAATCCCGTCGATTTCCGCGTCGGCATTCAGCTGGTCGATCAGCTGGAGCAGCTCTGCTTCACTGGTGGAGGCCGGCAGATCGTAAGAGCGGGAAACAAAGCCGACTTCTTCGCAGGCGCGGCGCTTACTGGCGACATAAATCTGTGAGGCCGGGTTTTCGCCCACCAGCACAACCGCCAGACCCGGCGCGCGTTTTCCTGCGGCCAGACGTTGTTTAACTTGCTCAGCCACTTCGCTTCTAACCTGCTGCGCAATCGTTTTACCATCAATAATCTTTGCTGCCATCGGTGTGGAAATCCATCATTTAAGAAAAAGCGGGGGATGGCGCTATTTTGTCAGAAGCTGAGCGCGCTGTCAGGCGCTGAATCGTGTTAATGTCACATGCGCGGTGAAGGCGAGAGGGCGTGAGACCGTGCAATACGCATGTTTTCACATCAGTAAAACGCCTGATTAGCGCTAAGAGATCAGGATGTTAGCATCCGATGCTGGTGGAAAAATCAGCATAAAACGCGCTGGCGGCGGCGACACAATGAAAAGGCATTGACTCACTCTCTTCGGGCCGTATAATCCAAGCCGCAACCCCGGGTTCCGGGTTGCCGCATCTCTGCAATGCGCCCTTAGCTCAGCTGGATAGAGCAACGGCCTTCTAAGCCGTAGGTCGTAGGTTCGAGTCCTACAGGGCGTACCATGTCGGTTTTTTGCCTTCCCCTTAAGCAAATATTTTCTTCGTTCCGTTGATGTTCGATTTATCTGAGTATGAATGAACCAAGCGTGTCATTGTGCGTTAAAAACGTTATCTCGTATCAGTAGCAATAAATCTATTCCCCTATTGCATATCAGAAGTGTGATTTCTGAGCCATCTATGCATATATATGATTAGCCGCTGGCCTTATTAATATGACAAAATAGAACAGCTACACAGGTGTGGAATTTATGGAATGGTATATATAAAAACAAGGTGGAGTTAATGAGAAATATTTTATTCTTTGATTCGATGCTTACGCCAAAAATCATCACTGTGATTTATTGGTTAACGCTGTTAGGCGTGGTAATCAGCGGGATTGGCGTCATGACGTACAGCGGGGTGCTTAGTGGTCTGCTTGGCATCCTGATTGGCGGCGTATTTGTCCGTGTGGCATTCGAGATGGTTATTATTGCCTTTAAGAATAACGAATATCTGCGAAAAATAGCTGAAAAACCTTAATCAGGTAAACTCATGCCGGTAAATTCCGGCATTTTTATTTTTGGAGTAATCTGGGTTTGGCTACGTCTGCGTGAAGTGATGTTTATTTTATAAGGATGACTGTTTGATGGGGAAATATGGAAGTAGATGAGGGAAGCTTAAGTCTATTTACGTTGGGTGAAATCGCTCTGGCGTATGAAGTCTTTCTATGAACTATCATATACTCTCGAGTGTGGGTACATTGCGACAGTTGTTTGCCATTCGGACTATAAGCTCAGCGTGTTATGATGGCCCCTAACGATGAGTTCTGGTTCAGAGAAAATTGTATTTTCCTGACTTTTCCGCAACGCCAAACCTAAGAGATAAGCACCTATTTATCCATGAAATGGTACATGTTTGGTATCATCAGCATGGTATGTGGGTAAAATGTGAGGCCTTTTCAGTTGGGCAGCTAATTACAGTTATAAACTGGATAGGAAACGGCTGCAAAATTACCCGATAGAACAACAAGTGCAGATTATTGCAGACTATGGGTTATTGTACCAAGATGGCTAAGAGTTGCCTGGACGGAAACGTTTCTCCTTTATAAAACACCGGTAATTGTTGTCAGCTGAGTCAAGTTTCCCCTTTCTTCCCGTGGTACCAGTAAAACCGTTTCAGTCGGCTCGCTGAGTCAGATAGGGATGGTATCTAATGTATTTCCGAAACAATGCCTAAGAACGTAAATATTTTCATGCTTTTCTGCTCCATGTATAGACCAGGAGATTAGACATGGAAAACCCTAGGCGGGTTACTTGTCATTAACGTGATAAGCTAATGCATTGTTTATGGATAAGCGTACCGGCGTATTCACGAGAAACTTGTTCTTGCTTATGCTGAGCTATTGTTAACTAAATATTGAGATAAAGACATCAAAATACATCCTGATCCTCGTTATACTCTTTGGGTTTGCTGTTTACGATATATTTGGCGATACAGGTAAGAATTACGCTGTTTGCCAGCCAGGCAACAATGGCAAACTTGCCAAGCGTATCAGTAAGCCACAGTATCGGGCTCATGATGATAAGAAAACCGATGAAAAATCGCATTTATCCGCAGTCCTTTGATCTTAACCAAAAGCTCCACACTACACCAGAAGGTCATATCTTCTGGTGATATATATAAAGGCCATATTGCCACCATGGCGGCAGTGAGGCGGCAATAATACCCCGAATGACATCGTGATGCACGGGAGAGGAGATGTGCAGGGGGCTACACGGCATCGTGCATTTGGGTTATCACACGCGGCGCCCGGTCCGTTTCTCGCAATTTGGGAACCACTATATAGTTAGTGATATTCCGCTCTGCGGGGCGGGCCGTGCAGCCCAAGCATCTGCGCACTGACTTTAAACAACGCCCTGATAGTACCGACGGATCTCGTCAGCATGTCGTTAATGATTGAGAGCGCGTACAGGCTAAGCGCTATCCGCCTGTTGCCGGAGGCGGATAGCGCAATGCTTCAAGCAACAGAGAGAACGCGGTAGTGTGCTGTTTGCGGCTGGGGTAATACAGATAATAGCCGGAAAGAGGCGGACACCACTCGTCGAGTACGGTCATCAGCCTGCCGTTGGCAACTTCCTCCTGTATCGCGTCTTCCGGTACGAAAGTCAGCCCTAATCCTTCGCTGGCGGCGTCGATGCGCTGGCGCAGGCTGTTGAAGGTAACCTGTCCGTCAACGCGCACTTTAATTTCCTGCCCGTCTTTTGCAAACTCCCAGGCATAGATGCCGCCCAGCGTCAGCAGACGCATATTGATACAGCGGTGGCGCTGTAGCGCCTGCGGGGTGGCGGGGATGCCATTTTTCGCCAGATAATCCGGCGATCCGGCGACCACCAGACGGATATCCGGGCCGATACGCACGGCGATCATGTCTTTGGCGATCTGTTCGCCGAGGCGAATACCGGCATCAAAGCGTTCGCTGACGATATCGGTCAGGCTGTCGTCGGCGATGATTTCTACCTTGATATCGGGGTAGCGCTGCAAGAAAGGCTTCAACGCCGGCCACAGCACCGCGTCAAGCGCATGCTCGCCGGCGGAGATACGGATATTGCCGGCGGGGCGGTCGCGCATTTCTCCTAATGCCAGCAGCTCGCTTTCAATCGCGGTGAAGTGCGGGCCGATGGCGTCAGCCAGACGTTCGCCGGCTTCGGTTGGCGCGACATTGCGCGTGGTTCGGGTGAGTAATCGCACGGCAAGGCGTTCTTCCAGACCGCGGACGGCATGGCTGAGCGCCGATTGAGATACGTTCAGTTTGGCGGCGGCTCGGGTGAAGCTGCGCTCCTGCGCCACCATCAGAAATGAGATTAAATCGTTAACATTCTCTCTTAACATTGTTTTTGTGGCCTGCGCTGTACACACCTGGGTATTACCATTGTAGTGTCGGCGCAGCGGCGCTGCAGTATATTAATGAATTCAGTTCATATCTCCTTGCCTGTTTACCTACTTTTTCAGCTAAAAGAATCCCGTTACCGTTTAGTCATTGCAAACAACCTGCCATGACTAAGGGGACGCTATGAAATTTTTTGCTGCTTCAACCATGATGCTGTCTATGCTCGTACCGTCGGTTTCTGTTGCCGAAGAGGATAAAGTCAATGTACAGCGCAGTGGCGCACTGCCTTCTCAGGCGGGACCGGCGAGTTATTTTACCGGACGGGTGAGGATTGACGCGCCTTTCCAGGGCAGTGATGATGCCCGCGTCGGCGGCGCAACCGTAACGTTTGAGCCGGGCGCGCGCACCGCCTGGCATACGCACCCGCTGGGTCAAACGTTAATCGTGACGCAAGGGCGCGGCTGGGTGCAGGCGTGGGGGGATAAAGTCCAGGAGATGCATCCGGGGGATATTGTCTGGATCCCGCAGGGCGTAAAACACTGGCATGGCGCTACGGCTGATACAGCCATGACGCATATTGCCATTGCTGAATCGCTCGACGGCAGTCCGGTGACGTGGCTGGAACAGGTTAGCGACGAGCAGTATCGCCAACGGTAGCCAGAGGGAAGCGGGGCGGCTGCGATGTCTATTATTTCCATCCAGCGTTACATCTGCCTGAGCAAACTTACCCAAGGATGACAAATCTATACACTCAAGTTGATAGTGTTAACTCACCCGATGATGTTGTGTGTTATTCCTTTCCTGTAGTGTATTACCTATCCCCATTGAGTTTATCCCGCCTTGTGCGGGATTTTTTTTATTTGCGTCTCCAGGGAGGAGGTGCCGGCGTGACATCCATCTGACGACGGCATCATGGCCGAAAGCTTCCCGGAGAAGGGAGTGCTACGCGTTATTATTCCTACGATTAAATAATGCTAAAGGACATTTTCTGAATAGTTATATGTGATTATCTCACACTATTATTGTGGTTTTATGTTTGTTCCTCAATACAGTAGGTTGCGCTATGCTATTAACCAAAGAGGCGCTTCTGTGGGAAACGGACCTATACGCAGGCAGATATAGGATGATTCTGTTAAATAAAGGTTAATGTCTTTTTGTCTTTGAACCGTCTGGTTTTTCCCGTCGCAATCTGGTTTATATATTCTCCTTATTTTGCTGGGGCATGGAATGATATGCATACAACTGTTCTGGTTATGATGTTTGCGTGGTTCAGGCTATGAACGCCAGAATAATTTCTAAGCATGGGCTGCCTGGCGCAGTGCGACTGATTAATCTTTTTTTGCTGGTTTTTTTCCTTTCTTTAGTCGGCATCTTTTCCCGTCCCGTTGATTCCCTGTCATTATTCTGGCCGGTAAACGCCATTCTGCTGGGCGTACTGTTGCGCAAGCCGGCCTATGCCAGGCCGTTAGGCTGGCTGGTGACCTATACCGCTATGATCGGCGCGGATTTGACCACCGGAGAAGGCTGGATACTGGCGCTGTGGCTGAACCTGTGCAATATGTCGCTGGTGGCGACGGGGTATTGCGTGATGCAGCTGTTGCCGCAGTCTCAGCGGCGCATGGGTAACCCGCAGGCTATTTTGTACCTGTTTGCTGCCTGCCTGGCCGGTGCCGTGGTGGCGTCGACACTGTCGATACTGCGTAATGACAGTCTGTATAATAATTCGGTGCTGACCGCCTGGCTGGCGTGGTTCAGCGAACAATTCTCCACGACCTTGCTGATTTTACCCGTACTGCTGGCGGCGCCGCGGTTAAAAACGCTGCTGCGTATGCAGTATCACTGGAGTCTGCGCGACAGCCTGCCGCTGTTGGCATTGCTGGGGTCGTTGCTGTTTAGCATCTATATCGGCGGCCCCGGCGCTATCGCGTTCCCGATTCCGGCGTTGCTGTGGTGCGCGGTGCGTTATCAGCTGTTTAGTGTGACGCTGTTGACCCTGCTGACCGGGGTGGTGGAGATCAGCGCTATTTCCGCCAATGTGATGCTATACGAAACGCCGGCTTCCCGCGGCGCGTTGCTGGATACTCTGATGTCTGCACGTCTGGGGATCGCCATGTTGGTGATGGGACCGCTGATCCTCTCCAGCTCAATGGTGGCCAACCGCAAACTGGTGCGCCGCCTGGAACATAGCGGCAATCATGACTTTCTCACCGGAACGCTGACGCGCAGCGCGCTGACGCGTAAGGCCAGGGAGTTGCTGGAACACAAGCGTCGCTCCAAAGAGGCGGTATCGCTGCTGCTGATTGATATTGATCACTTTAAGCTGATTAATGATACCCATGGGCATACCGTCGGCGACAGGGTCTTGACGCATGTTACGCATGTATTGCGGCGTGAGCTGCGTCGCGATCAACCCCTCGGACGTCTTGGCGGTGAAGAATTCGCCGTGGTATTGCCGCGCGCGCTGGCGGCTCAGGCGGTGGCGTTAGGCGAGTTTCTGCGCCAGCAGGTGGAAAAGAGCGAAGTGAGAATCGGTCATAAGGCGCTTAAAGTGACCATCAGCGTCGGCGTGGCCAGCCTGGCGATGAAAGAGGTTAAATCCTGGGAGCAGCTGATGAATATGGCCGATATTGCGCTGTATCGCGCCAAATCGCTGGGGCGTAACCGGGTTGAGTCTTTCAATACGGTGAGCGGCAGCAGCGTCGACCATATCTGGTTTAAAGAATAGCGGCAGCGTGAGCCTTGGCCGGCTCACGCACCTGACGTTTACAGGCGCTGGAGCGCCTGCAGCGTGTCGTCCAGATCGATCTCGTGTTCGGAGAATGTATGGGTCACGTTCTGGAAGGTGACCACCGACAGCATGCGCAGCGTCTGCATCTCCGGGGCGCTTTCCGTCTGCGGGCGAATACGGTTCATCAGCAGGCCAACCGACAATACGGTGTTTTCTTTGTCCACCTGATTCTGCACCGGTACTTCTTTGGTGAAGGTGTGGAAGGATTTGATGCTGCTGATTTTTATACGTTCATTGGCGATGATGATGTATTTACTTGGGGCCAACACTTTCACCGCATAGGCGGAGGGGCCTTTGGCGTTGTTGGTCGGCTCAAACGTTACCGCAGCGTTTTTCTTAATCAGATCGGGGTTTTGCACTTTCACCACGTGAAAATAGCGATTCTCCCCATTTTCATCGGTAATAAATCCAAAACCTTGTTCTGCAAAAAAAGTCGTTATCTTGCCGTTCATCATCATTCTCATTAATTCGTTCAATACAACGCCTATGATAGCGCGTAATGCCGTGCAGCAACAGAGGCGCCGGCGCGCCGGGATGATGATGTCCGGCTTTACGCCGCGCCGGCGCGGCGGAAGAGGAACGGAGAGAGTCAGGCGAGACTGACGGCCTGTTGCGGAACTTGAGCCAGCTGCTGCAGGACGCGCTCCGCCAGGCGTTCAAAATATTGCGACGCCGGGAAAATTGCCTGTTCATCGGGGGTAAAGCGCGGATGATGCAGGCCGAATTCGCTGGCTGAGCCGATGCTGACAAACACGCCGGGCACATGATGCAGATAAATGGCAAAATCCTCGCCGCCCATCTGCAGTTCAGCTTCTTCGACCTGATAGCCGCACTCCTTCGCCACCGTTTGGCTGAAGGCCGCCCAGCGGGGGTGATTAATCAGCGCCGGCGGCCCGGGGTGCCAGCACAGTTCGGCCTGAGCGCCCAGAGAGGCGGCTACGCCGTCAATCACCCGGCGAATTTTATCCGGTACCTGACGGCGTACGTCACCGTTGTGGGTGCGCACCGTGCCTTCCAGCTCCACCGTCTGCGGCAGCACATTCCAGGTATTCCCGCCTTCGATGCGCGTAACGCTGACCACCACCGCTTCCAGCGAGCTGAAACTGCGGCTCGGCAGGGTTTGCAGGGCGTTTACGATATGGCTGGCGGTAACGATGGTATCAATGCCCTGTTCCGGTTTGGCGGCGTGCGCGCCTTTGCCGGTGATACGGATCTGAAAGCGATCGACATTGGCATAGAAGGGACCGGCGCGGGTGGCGAAGGTGCCGGTTGGCAATTCCGGCGCGTTGTGCAGGCCGAACACGGCCGCGACGCCGTCCAGCGCACCGGCGTCAATCAGCTGCTGCGCGCCGTCGCAGGTTTCTTCCGCCGGCTGGAAAAAGATACGTACCCGGCCCGGGAGTGACGATTCACGCGCTTTGAGCAGGTGGGCGGCGCCGAGCATTACCGCGGTGTGGAAATCGTGTCCGCAGGCGTGCATTACCCCATGATGGCGCGAGGCGAAAGGCACGTTGGCGAGTTCCGCAATCGGCAGGGCGTCAATATCGCCGCGCAGGGCGATCAGCGGCCCGTCGCCGCTGCCGATTTCGGCCACGACGCCGGTAGTCAGCGCCAGCGGCAGGATGCGGATACCGGCTTGCTGCAGCCAGCGGGTAATGCGTTCAGTGGTAGCGAATTCCTGATTGGACAGTTCGGGATGCTGATGCAGTTCACGGCGGTAGGCGACGATTTGGTCGGCCAGTTGACAGGGCATAGGCTTCTCTCGTTTAGCTGCGGTTATGCTTAACCCTAGTCCAGCGACGGCGGAAGCAAAAAGATTATCTGGTTATATTTCATAGCTATTCGGTTTTCCTGTGTCTGCCGTGCGGCAAAATGCGCGGCTCATCGCCATTCGGCGGAGCTCTGAGCGGATAATCCTGGAAATTGCGGATTTTATGGGTGGAACGGACACTTTACGCCGCCAGATGCCGGCTATTGCACTTTTTATCCGCGTTATGTGATCTGAGCAGTGGACAAAAAGCCGGGCAGTTGCTGTACTGTATCTGACACACGATTTGTGTCTTACATTCACGTTAAAGGTAAGTTTGATGTCTAAGATTAAAGGTAGCGTTAAGTGGTTTAATGAATCTAAAGGTTTCGGCTTCATTACTCCGGAAGATGGTAGCAAGGACGTTTTCGTTCACTTTTCTGCCATCGTTAGCAATGGTTTCAAAACGCTCGCTGAAGGCCAGCAGGTAGAATTTGAAATCACCAATGGCGCTAAAGGCCCATCTGCAGCTAACGTTACCGCGCTTTAAGCGACACTAGCCGCTTTGCTGAAAACCCGCTCCTGATGAGCGGGTTTTTTATTGCTGCCGATCAGCGTGGGGCCTTGGGCACCAGCAGGGTAAACAGCATGATGGCGATGAAATAGCAGCCGAAAATCGTCAGTGCCATCGATACGCTGGAGGTGCCGCCCAACCCGGTGAGCGGAACGCTGCAGGCGCCGAGTGCGAACATACATACGCCAATCAGGGCGGAAGCGCTGCCGGCTTTATCACCCTGGCTTTGCATCGCCAGCGAGGAAGCCGTCGGGCCGACGCTGCCGACAGCAGCAATGGCGAAGAACAGCGGCGCCAGCAACAGCGGTAGCGGCGCATGCAGCCAGCCGGCTAGCAGCAGCAGCAGCGAAGCGACCGCCGCCAGCGTCAGCCCGCACTTTAGAACCCGCAGTTCACCGAAGCGTCGGCTCAGACGCGCTGCCGTCTGGGCGGAAATCACCAGCCCGATGCCGTTCATCGCAAAACACAGGCTGAACATCTGCGGGCTGAGGCCGTAGATCTGCTGCAGAACAAAAGGCGAAGCGCCGATATAAGCAAACATCCCGGCCATCACGAATCCCTGCGTCAGGCACAGCCCCATAAACTGCCGTTGGCGCAGCAAGCCCCCCAGCGATCGCAACATCGACAGCACGCCGCCCTGACTGCGCCGCTCCTGCGGCAGAGACTCGCTGAGTTTCAGCAGCGACAGGGTGAAAAGCAGCAGGGCGATCAGCGCCAGCGCATCAAAAATGCCGCGCCAGTCCATAAACTTCAACAGCGCGCCGCCCAGCACCGGCGCGACGATTGGCGCCAGACCGTTCACCAGCATCAGCAGCGCGAAAAAGCGCGTTAACTCATGGCCTGAATACATATCACGGGCGATGGCGCGGGAGATTACGGCGCCGCCGGAACCGGCCAGCCCTTGCAGTAGACGGGCGATCAACAGTTGGTCGATACTGGTGGCCAAGGCGCACCACAGCGAGGCTGCCAGTAAAATTAGCAGCGACAGCAGTAAGGGACGGATACGTCCCAGCTTGTCACTGTAAGGGCCGAAGATCAGCTGGCCGAGGCCAAGCCCCAGCAGGCCGGCGGTCAGGCTCAGCTGCGCCGTGGCGGTTGAGGTGTTGAGCTCGGCGGTCATTTCCGGCAGCGCCGGCAGGTAAAGGTCGATGCACAATGGCCCCAGTGCGGCCAGAAGGCCAAGTACGGCGGCATAGACTAATCGTTGGCGGGCGTGTTGTTTACTCATTAGGTGTAGCGGACTCACGGAACAGATGGGAGATAGCCTGCTGGTATAAACCTTCCAGCAGTTTGGGGTCGGCTTTTTGCGTGGTAAGCAGGCGGTAACCGGTGCCTTCGCTGAGCACGGCGATAAATTCGACGCGCGCGGCGATTTCTTCGTCGCTGAACGACGGATAGAGCTGTTGCAGATTGCGGCAGACGTGACGGAACAGGCGCGCTTCGGCATCGCTCAGCATGGCGGCCACCGCCGGGTTGCGCGTGGCTTCGGCGGTCACTTCCAGCATCAGCAGGTGGTCGTCTTCGTTTTGTCCCGGTAATTGATACAGAGTCCGCGTGGCGAGCGTACCGGCAATCAGGTTGATGTGGTCGCTGAGATCCTCAAGACGCCGCATTTTATCGTTAATAATGCGGTCAACAATTTCGGCGATAATGGCGTCTTTATTGACGAAGTAGCGGTAAATCTGCCCGACGCTCAAGGCTGAACGCTGGGCGATCTCCGCCATGCTGGCGGCATGAAAGCCATATTGACGAAAGCAGACTTTCGCGGCTGCGACGATTTGGTTGCGGCGCAGTTCGGCTTTCGCCTGCCTGCTTTCTGCTGGGGATGACATGTCCCAATCCTATCACTGACAAGGGAAGAAACGCAGTTTGAGTGCGAACGTTCATTCTCAATTGTAGCGCAGGCGGAATTATTTGTGAAAGTTTTTACGCGGGCCGACGGCGGCCCGTTTAGCTGAACAGATAAAGGTGGATAAATGCGGCGACCGTGGCGACGCACAGCGCGGCGGCGGCAAATTCAGCGGCGGTTTTCGGCATATTCCACATAGCGATCCTCATCCGGTTTTTATAACACTGGATGAGGATTATCCGTATGCAAGATTAAGAAAACATTAAGCGCGGGTTACTGCCCGGTGATCCAGGCGACCAGCAGGTACGCCAACAGGGTCATCAGCAGCGAGCCGGCCAGGTTCAGCATGGCGTTGGTCAGCGCCCACAAAAAACGCCCGTCCTGCAGCAGGGATACCACTTCCAGCGAGAAGGTGGAAAAGGTGGTCAGGCCGCCGCAGAAACCGGTCGTCAGCAGCAGGCGCCAGGTGGGATCGATAGCGCTGGCGCGGGCCATCAGCGCCATCGCCAGGCCGATAATAAAGCCACCCAGCAGGTTGACGGTCAGGGTGCCCAGCGGAATTGCAGCGTGCAGCGGATTGAGCCGCAGACTGATGCTCCAGCGCAGTACGCTGCCTAAGCCGCCGCCGATAAATACGGCCAGTAAAGAATTCAACATGGTCAGAAAGCCCTTTCAAACAGAAGAGTAGGATGCTCAGAAGGGTACGGGCGCAATGCTACGCACCTCGCTCTGAGGTTACGTAGACATCATCAGCCGGTCAGGCGGTTTATCCCTTATCGGGGCTGGAGGAATGTCATCTCCGTGGTCGATAAACTGTAACTATCGATGGTGTCGATGTTACACGTTGCGCAGACGGTTTTGTAGCCCCGGCGGCAAATTACGCCGACGATCGGCGATCTTACTCTGTTACAGCTTGCCGTTGTTTTATTTGTCAGAAAGCGGATAACTAAGCGCAGGCAAGGTTTATCTCTTTCGCTGCGTCCTGCGGCATATATGTATTAAAGAAGGTGAATATGGAAGGAATCAGTATTACCAAACTGTTGGTGATTGCGGTGTTGATCGTCTTATTGTTCGGTACCAGCAAACTGCGTACGCTGGGCGCTGACTTGGGCGCGGCGCTGAAGGGCTTTAAAAAAGCGGTGGGTGACGATACCCCGCCGGTGCAGAATACGGCGGACAGTAGCGCCGCAGGCCAGCAGAATGTCGAGAAGAAAGACGTCTGAGACCGCATAAAAAAACGGATGCCGCAGGGCATCCGTTTTTTGCGCTGTCAGTCAGCTAAAGCGTAACAAAACGTTACCCTGCAGCGGCGTTATTTGACTTCCATACCTTTCGCCTGCAGATCGGCGTGATAAGAAGAGCGGACAAACGGACCGCACGCCGCATGGGTAAAGCCCATCGCCAGCGCTTCTTCTTTCATCTCTTCAAACTCCGCCGGGCTGACGTAGCGCTGTACCGGCAGGTGGTGGCGGCTTGGCTGCAGGTATTGGCCCAGCGTCAGCATGGTGACGCCGTGACGGCGCAAATCGCGCATCACTTCAATGATTTCTGCGTTGGTTTCTCCCAGCCCGACCATCAGGCCCGACTTGGTCGGAATATCCGGGTGCGCTTCTTTAAAGCGCTCCAGCAGCTTCAGTGACCACTCATAGTTGGCGCCCGGGCGCACCTGGCGGTAAACACGCGGCACGTTTTCCAGATTGTGATTGAAAACGTCCGGCGGCGTCGCCGTCAGGATATCCAGCGCGCGATCCATGCGGCCGCGGAAGTCCGGCACCAGGGTTTCGATTTTGATGTCCGGATTTTTGGCGCGAATGGCGCTGATACAGTCGGCAAAGTGCTGGGCGCCGCCGTCGCGCAGATCGTCGCGGTCAACGGAGGTGATCACCACATAGCGCAGCGCCATATCGGCGATGGTTTGCGCCAGTTTTTCCGGTTCGTTGGCGTCGGGTGCAACAGGACGGCCATGAGCTACGTCGCAGAACGGGCAGCGACGGGTACAGATAGCGCCGAGGATCATAAAGGTGGCGGTACCGTGGTTAAAACATTCAGACAGGTTAGGGCAGGAGGCTTCTTCACAGACCGAATGCAGACCATTCTTACGCATTGCGGCTTTGATGCCCTGAATCCGCGTTGAGTCGGCGGGCAGTTTGATTTTCATCCACTCGGGTTTACGTAACAGCTCCTGCCGTTCGGTGACCACCGTTTTGACCGGGATCAGCGCCATTTTGTCTGCATCGCGGTATTTGACGCCGCGTTCCATCTGAATTGGTTTACTCATAGTCGTGCAGGTTCCAGTTACGAAACTCGACTTTTGTTTTTATCTTTTAAGATCAATAAATTAAAAAGCCGTAGTAAGAAGTAGGTAAAAACTTGGCGATACTATACCACTTTTACCGCGATCCATTCAGCCCCTGTATCGCGCTGGGGCGTGTGCACCATTATACGCGTTCTTACGGCTTTGCCGTAGCTAAGCGGGTGCATCCCGTGCGGTCAGGGAAAGCTACAGATAATCATCTAAAGTCCAACTGCCCGTTTCAACCTGCTGATAGCCGAGCAGGCGAACAAACTCCTGTACCAGAACCGGCGCCACGTCCTCCAGTGACACAGCGGGTGCCAGCGCGCTGACCTGGGTCATCTGCATGCCGGCGTAACCGCAGGGGTTGATGCGCTGGAACGGGCCAAGATCCATTGCCACATTGAGCGCCAGACCGTGGAAGGAGCTGCCTTTGCGGATGCGCAACCCCAGCGAGCAGATTTTCTGGTCGCCGACGTATACGCCGGGCGCGTCAGGGCGCGCGCGTGAATCAATATGAAAGTGGGTGAGGGTCTGGACGACGGTGTCTTCAATCGTGCTGACCAGTTGGCGCACGCCAATTTTATTGCGCTTGAGATCGACCATCACGTACATCACCTGCTGGCCGGGGCCATGATAGGTGACCTGGCCGCCGCGATCGCTTTGAATGACCGGGATATCGCCGGGCATCAGCACGTGTTCCGCTTTGCCGGCCTGGCCTTGGGTGAATACCGGGGAGTGCTGTACCAGCCACAGTTCGTCCGTGGTGTTTTCGCTGCGGCGATCGGTGAAGTTGTGCATGGCCTGAGAGACTGGCTCATAGGGCTGTAGCCCCAGCTGACGGACTATGATCTTATCGTGTTGCACGGGCATCGTCAGGTTACGGAAGTGGTGCGGCCATTATATCGGGCGCTCCGGCCGGCGACCAGCGTTTAGCGCTCCAGAAATGCGCAACCCGGGCGGACTGGCGTCGGACCCGGGTTGGTCAGTCGTAGTGTATGTGGTGATTACAGCACCATACGGACAATTTCAATGTTGCCCAGCTCTTCATACAGCTTCTCCACCTGGTCGATATGGGTGGCGTTGATGGTAATGGAGACGGAGTGGTAGTTACCTTTGCTGCTCGGTTTAATCTGCGGATTATAATCACCGGGCGCGTGGCGCTGCACCACTTCAACTACCTGGTCAACCAGCTCAGGCTGTGCCAGCCCCATCACCTTGTAAGTAAATGAGCAAGGGAATTCGAGCAGTTCGTTCAGTTTCGTTTTTTGCATGTGCGGGCGCTCCAGCGTGACATCTTTTCTAAATTATAACTCCCGCCGGAGCGGGAGTTAGTGTTATTTACCATATGGGGGCGTTTTTGCCGGTTTCAAGCGTTAGCCGAACCAGTGATGGAACATCAGCTTGATGTAGTCCACCAGACGACCGAAGATGCCGCCTTCTTTCACTTCATTCAGCACCACCAGCGGACGCTGGTCGATGGTTTTACCGTCCAACTGGAAGTTGATGCTGCCGACGACCTGATTTTTGGTCAGCGGCGCGTGGATTTCCGGCGTGTTGAGCACGTAGCTGGCTTTCAGATCTTTCATCCGGCCGCGCGGAATGGTCAGGTAAACGTCTTTGTCGACGCCCAGCTCAACGCGGTCGGCGTCGCCGAACCATACCGGCTCAGAGGCGAACTCTTTACCTGCCTTCAGCGGTGCGACAGTTTCAAAGAAGCGGAAGCCCCAGGTCAGCAGCTTTTTACTTTCGGTTTCACGGCCTTTATAGGTGTGACCGCCCAGCACGGCGGAGATCAGACGCATCTGGCCTTCGGTGGCGGAGGCCACCAGGTTGTAGCCTGCGGCGTTGGTGTGGCCGGTTTTGATGCCGTCGACGTTCAGGCTTTTATCCCACAGCAGGCCGTTACGGTTGACCTGGCGGATGTTATTAAAGGTGAACTCTTTTTCTTTATAGATGGCGTACTCGTCCGGCACGTCGCGGATCAGCGCCTGGCCGATCAGCGCCATATCGCGCGCGGAGCTGAACTGCCCGTCGGCATCCAGACCGTGTACGGTCTTGAAGTGGGTGTTTTTCAGGCCCAGTTGCTGGACGTAGTTGTTCATCAGATTGACGAACGAATCCTGGCTGCCCGCCACGTAGTCGGCCATCGCCACGCAGGCGTCGTTACCGGACTGCAGATTGATGCCGCGCGTCAGTTTGGAGACCGGTACGCGATCGCCCGGCTTCAGGAACATCAGTGAAGAGCCTTTGAACACCGGGTTGCCGGTCGCCCAGGCGTCTTGCCCGACGGTGACCAGATCGTCCTGGCCGATCTTACCGGCTTTCAGCGCCTGGCCGATGACGTAGCTGGTCATCATTTTAGTCAGGCTGGCTGGGTCGCGACGCGCATCCGCATTGGATTCCGCCAGAACCTTACCGGAGTTGTAATCAATCAGGATGTAAGATTCCGCGTCAATTTGCGGAACACCCGGGATCATGGTTTTAAGATTAGCGTCTTCGGCCTGCGCGCTGCTGGCGGCGCCCATGGCGATAACGGTGCTGAGCGCGATGCCCTTGATTAAGCGAAAAGAGGTTACATGTTTCATGATCTGGACTACAACATCCGTGAAAGTAAGTTAAAAACGTGCCTCACTATAGCAGATGGGATCTCGGCAGGCATTAGCCAATCCTCTGACCGATCACGGTTTTTACATTCTTAGCTGCAAGAAAATGTTTCCGCTAAAACGGCCGTTCGGTGCGAGCCTGCCGGATGCCACGCTTAAGGTGCGGCGGTGACAAATGACTGTTGTTTTGCTTCCGAGACCAGCCGCTGCTGTAGCGCCAGCGCCTGCTGGCGATCGCTGAACGGGCCGAGCTGCACGCGGTGTACGGCGCCGTTGGCGGATACGCTGCCCGGCACGCCGAACTGTTGGCTGAGTTTCTGTTGCCATGCCTGTGCGCGTGCGGCGTCGCTTAACGCGGCGACCTGAACAACATAGCCAGCGGTTGACGCGGAAGCAGCGGTTGCTGCGCCGGTCGTGGCGGCTGCTGCAGCGGCTACCGGTGCTGACGAGGACGCTGCGACGCTACTGCCGGCCTGGACGCTGTCAGGCGTCGCACCGGTCAGACCACCGTTGCTGCCTGGTTCGGCGCTGGCCTGGCCGTTGGTCAGGCTGCTGTTATCAATGGCGCGAACGTCATTGTTATTGAGCCCCGGCGCGTCTTGTTGCACCGGGGTGCCCATGGCGCCGCTGCTCAGATTCGGCCGTGCGGGCAGGGCATAGCTCTGTTTGGCGACGGTAGTGCCGACGGTGCCTGGCCCGCTCAGCGTACCGTCCGGAGCGACGTTGATAAAATCAACTTTCACCCGCGTATTATTCGACAGATTCAGGCGGTCGGCGGCGGCTTTCGACAGGTCGATAATGCGCCCTTTCACGTAAGGGCCGCGATCGTTGACGCGCACCACCAGCTGACGGCCGTTGGCCAGGTTGGTGACGCGCACGTAGCTTGGGAGCGGCAGCGTCGGGTGCGCCGCGCTCAGGGCATAGGGATCGAACGTTTCGCCGATGGCGGTGCGGTTGCCGCTGGACTCTTCGCCGTACCAGCTTGCCAGCCCGGTCTGTGAGAAATTCTGCGGGTTTTTAACGATGCGGTAGCTGTCGCCGTTCACTTTATAATCCTGCAGCGTGCCCGGGTTATAAGGTTCATAATGAGGCTCCACGCCGCTGATCTCGACCACCGGGCCGTTATAGGGCGCGGCGGGCGGCGCCTGTTGCTCATCAGTGGTGGCACAGGCGGAAAGTAATACCGCTGCTGCGCCGATCCAAAGCCATTCCTTACGCATTACTCACCTCTTATAAACTCTTAGACAGCATTTTACGGTGCGTGTGAATCGACATGATGATGCCGAACCCAGCCATAAGTACGATCAGCGCCGATCCGCCGTAACTGACCAGAGGCAAAGGTACGCCAACTACCGGTAAAATTCCACTCACCATGCCAATGTTAACAAATACATAAACGAACAAAATCAGCATCAGACCGCCGACCATCACCCGGCCGAAGGTGGTCTGGGCTTTGGCGGCGATCATCAGGCCGCGGATAATCACCAGCAGGTACAGCGCCAGCAGCACCAGCACGCCGACCAGCCCCAGTTCCTCGGCCAGCACCGCGAAGATAAAGTCGGTATGGCGCTCCGGCAGGAACTCAAGCTGCGACTGGGTGCCGTGCAGCCAGCCTTTGCCGGACAGGCCGCCGGAGCCGATAGCGATTTTCGACTGAATAATGTGGTAGCCCGCCCCCAGCGGATCGCTTTCCGGATCGAGCAACATCATCACGCGGTCGCGCTGATAGCCGTGCATCAGGAAGAACCATAAAATTGGAATAAACGCCGCCAGCAGCAGCGCGGCGATGGCGATCAGCTTCCAGCTCATGCCGGAGAGGAACAGTACAAACAGGCCGGATGCGGCGATCAGAATTGAGGTGCCCAGATCGGGTTGTGCGGCGACCAGTAGGGTCGGCAGGAAGATCAGCACCAGCGCAATGCCGGTATTTTTCAGCGACGGCGGGCAGACGTCGCGGTTCATAAAGCGCGCCACCATCAGCGGCACGGCGATCTTGGCAATTTCCGACGGCTGAAAACGCACAAAGCCCAGATCAAGCCAGCGCTGTGCGCCTTTACTGATCTGGCCGAAGGCGTCGACCAGTATCAGCAGGATGACGCAGAAGATATACAGATAGGGCGCCCAGCTTTCATAGACGCGCGGCGGGATTTGTGCCATCACGGCCATCACGATCAGCCCCATCACGATTTGGCCGATCTTGCGCTCCATCATGCCGAGATCCTGGCCGCTGGCGCTCCACATCACGAAGGCGCTGTACACCAGCAGGGCGAGAATCAGCAGCAGAAACGTCGGGTCTATATGGATCTTGGTCCAGATCGAGCCCTTTTTTTGGCTTTCGGTCATGGTCTGTTAGTCACCTTCTGAGCCGGGCGCCGCCGGCGGCGTGTCCGGTAATTGCGTATTGTTGTCACCCAGCAGGATATGATCGAGGATCTGGCGGGTTATGGTGCCGACCGCCGGGCCGGCGCCGCCGTTTTCCAGGATGATCGCCACCGACACCGTCGGGTTGTCATAAGGGGCGAACGCGGTCATCAGCTTATGGTCGCGCAGATGTTCCGCAAGTTTGTGGGCGTTATAGGTTTCGTAACCGAATACCTGTGCGGTACCCGATTTCGCCGCGGCTTTATAGGGGGTGCCGGCAAAAAACTTGCGCGCCGTGCCGTTGGCGCGATTGGCGACCCCGTACATACCGTCTTTGGCAATTTCCCAGAAGCCGGAGTGGATATCTCCGATTGGTGCCTGAGCTTCCTGACGGAAAGGCACCAGTGAACCATTTATTTTTTTACTGTGCAGCAGGTGCGGCGTTTTTATTACTCCGTCGTTGATCAGGATATTCAGCGCCTTTGACATCTGCAGCGGCGTTGCGGTCCAGTACCCCTGACCAATGCCTACCGGGATGGTGTCGCCCTGATACCATGGTTTTTTATAGCGTTTGAGTTTCCATTCGCGGGTCGGCATCAGGCCGGAGCGCTCTTCGGACAGATCGACGCCAGTATATTGGCCGTAGCCGAATTTTGTCAGCCAGCTGGACAGGCGGTCAATGCCCATATCATAAGCCACCTGATAGAAATAGGTATCGGCGGACTCTTCCAGCGCCTTGGTGACGTTCAGACGGCCGTGCCCCCACTTTTTCCAGTCGCGGTAGCGTTTTTCCGAACCGGGAAGCTGCCACCAGCCGGGATCGAACACAATGGTGTTTTTGGTGACGACGCCGGCGCTCAGTGCCGATACGGCGATATAGGGTTTTACCGTCGAAGCCGGCGGATAGACGCCCTGCGTGGCGCGGTTGATCAGCGGCCGGTTCGGGTCATTCAGTAAACCCTGATACTCTTTATTGGAAATGCCGTCGACAAACATGTTCGGGTCGTAGCTTGGGTTGGACACCATCGCCAGAATTGCGCCGGTACGCGGGTCGCTGACCACCACGGCGGCGCGGCTGCCGACCAGCAGTTGTTCGATATAGCGCTGCAGGTTGAGATCCAGCGTCAGGTAAATATCCTGGCCGGCGGAAGGCTGCTGTTCATGCAACTGGCGGATCACCCGGCCGCGGTTATTGACCTCGACCTCTTCATAGCCGGTTTTACCGTGCAGCGTATCTTCATAATAGCGTTCGATGCCCAGCTTGCCGATATCGTGGGTGGCGGCATAGTTGGCCAGCTTTTCTTCTTTGTTCAGGCGCGCGACGTCGCGGTCGTTGATTTTCGATACATAACCGATAACGTGGGTCAGGGCCGAACCGTAAGGGTAGTAACGGCGCTGGTAGCCTTTGACTTCAACGCCGGGGAAACGGAACTGGTTGACGGCAAAGCGTGCGACCTGCACTTCGGTCAGCGCGGTTTTCACCGGGATAGAGACGAAGCGGCGCGAGCGCTTACGCTCTTTTCTAAAGTTGGCGATATCGTCATCGGTCAGATCGACCACCGGGCGCAGCGCCTGCAGCGTGGCCTCCAGGTTATCGACTTTTTCCGGCATCAGCTCAAGCTGATAGATGGTGCGGTTGAGCGCCAGCGGCGTACCGTTGCGATCGTAAATAATGCCGCGGCTGGGCGGGATGGGCACCAGTTTGATGCGGTTTTCGTTAGAGCGGGTGCGGTAATCCTCAAAGCGGACAATTTGTAAATTATACATATTGGCAATCAGGATGCAGCTCAGCACCAGAATGACCAAAAACGCCACTAGGGCGCGGCGTACAAACAGGGCTGATTCAGCCGAATAGTCGCGAAAAGGGTTACGTTCTATTTTCATCCCGCTGCTTTATTTCACTCTGTCACGATCACCACCGGTTTACTCCCGGTGGTAAGGATGATTGGTGGTAATGCTCCAGGCGCGGTACAGGCTTTCCGCCACCAGAACGCGCACTAACGGATGCGGCAGCGTCAGCGGTGAGAGCGACCAGCTCTGCTCCGCCGCGGCTTTGCATGCCGGGGCCAGCCCTTCAGGCCCGCCGATCAGCAGGCTGACGTTGCGGCCGTCCTGTTTCCAGCGTTCCAGCTGCTGCGCCAGCTGCGGCGTATCCCACGGCTTACCGGGGATATCCAGCGTAACAATTCTATTACCTTTGCCGACGGCCGCCAGCATTTGTTCGCCTTCCTTGTCCAGGATGCGTTTGATATCGGCATTTTTGCCGCGTTTGCCCGCCGGGACTTCGGTCAGTTCAAACGGCATATCTTTCGGAAAGCGGTGCAGATAATCCATAAAGCCGGTCTGCACCCAGTCCGGCATTTTGGTGCCAACTGCAACCAGTTGCAATTTCACCGCTTAGCTCCAGAGTTTTTCCAGTTCATACAGCCGGCGGCTTTCTTCCTGCATGACGTGCACGATAACTTCGCCCAGATCGACAACGATCCAGTCGGAGGCCTCCTGGCCTTTCATGCCGTGCAGATCCATACCTGCGGCGCGGGACTCTTGCACTACGTGGTCGGCGATCGACATCACGTGACGCGTGGATGTGCCGGTGCAGATGATCATACAGTCGGTGATGCTGGATTTACCCTGAACGTTCAGAGCGATAATATCCTGGCCTTTAAGATCGTCGATCTTGTCGATAACGAAGTCTTGGAGCGCTTTACCTTGCAAAGGTTCCCCCTGGGATGGTGAGCTTGAAAAATAGCGGCGCAGTATATCATGCGCCTATCGTTAACGATATAAACCCTGTAATTCGATATAACCCTGCACCGAACGCGGCAGTAAGTCATCGCAACTGACGCCCTGATGGCGACGTTCGCGAATTTCGGTGGCAGAAATTTCCAGCAGCGGCGTATCCGCCAGATACAGCGAACCGTGCGGCCGGCTGCGGAGCGCCGTCGGGGCGCTGACGCGGTGGGTATCCAGCCAGCGCTGTAACGCCGGCGTCTCCATACGGTCGTTATAACCCGGGCGGGCCAGCACCAGCAGATGGCACAGGCTGAGCAGGTCTTGCCAGCGTTGCCACTTATGCAGGCTCAGCAGCGAATCCTGGCCGATAATAAACGCCAGCGGCTGAGTCGGGCCGCGTTGCTGACGAATCGCCTCCAGCGTTTCGACGGTATACGACGGCGTGGTGCGGTGCAACTCGCGGTCGTCAACGGCAAACAGCGGGTTGCCGGCGATCGCCAGCTCAACCATTTTCAGCCGCTGCCGGGCATTGGCTTCCGGCTGCGGGCGGTGCGGCGGAACGTGGTTCGGCAGCAGAGTGACCTGATTCAGGCCCACTTCCCGGGCCAGCGCCTCGACCGGACGCAGGTGGCCGTAATGGATGGGATCGAACGTACCGCCGAACAGCGCGTGCAGCCCGTCGGCTGCGGGTGTGTTAGTAGACATCGGAAAAACTCGTAGCCAGCGGTTTACCGCAGATCAACATCGACAGGGATTCCAGTTCCGGCCAGACCGACTGGCCGTAATCCTGCTTGAGGGTGACCTCTATGTGCGCCAACAGCCGTACCGCCTGCTGCAGCTGCGCGGCCGACAGGCGCTGCAGCGCCTGGGTCACCAGGTTACGGCGGTTTTGCCACACCTTATGCTGGTCGAACAGCGTACGCAGCGGCGTTGTCGCCATCTGGCGCTGCAGGGTGAGTAATTGCATCAGTTCGCGCTGCAGCGTGCGCAGCAGGATCACCGGTTCGACATCTTCCTGACGCAGCTGCTGCAGAATATGCCAGGCGCGCTTGCTTTTGCCGGCCAGCAGGGCATCGAGCCAGTGATACGGAGAAAAGTGCGCGGCGTCATTGACCGCCTGTTCGACGCGCGGCAGCGTCAGTTTACCGTCCGGATGCAGCAAGGCCAGACGCTCCAGCGCCTGCGCCAGCGCCAGCAGGTTACCTTCGTAGCAGTAGCACAGCAGCTGATTGGCCGGCTCGTCCAGCTCCAGCTGCATCGCTTTGGCGCGCTTGGCGACCCAGCGCGGCAGCTGCGTCTGTTCCGGCGTCTGGCAGGTGACGTAGGCGCCGTTTGTGCCCAGCGCCTTGAACCAGGCGCTGTTTTCCTGCGCTTTGGTCAGCCGCGGGCCGCGCAGCATCAGAATGATATCCTCATGCAGCAACGCCGCCAGTTTGACCAGCTGTTCGCCGATCGGGGCGGTCGGGCCGTTTTCCGGCAGGATCAGCAACAACGTTTGCCGGCTGGCGAACAGGCTCATCGACTGACAGATACTGAAGATGGCGTCCCAGTCGGTATGGGCGTCAAGGGAGATGCTGTAATGTTCACTGAACTGCTGCGCCGTTGCCGCCTGACGGATCAGGTCCTGGCTTTCCTGCAGCAGCAGCGGCTCATTGCCGCACAGTAGATAACAAGCGCGCAGCCCCTCTCGGAGCTGCGCAGCAAGTTGTTCAGGATAGAGACGGGTCATTGCGCTGGGCGGCTTTCCGCGTTTTTATCGGCCGCCGCGGCCTGCTGCTGGGCTTCTTCTTCCGCAGCATGCACCGTCAGCAGCTTACGCACCAGCTGTTGCGCCGCCTGCTCGCGCATTTCCTGCAGGATGATCTCCTGCTCGGAGTCTTTCGCCAGCGCGGTCAGCGGGTTATCGAAGAACGAGCGGAAAACTTTGGCATTGAGCGGATAAATATCGTGACCCGGAATCAACACCTGCGCATCCACCGTCATCACCATCTGATACTCGGCAGTCTTACCGTCCTGGAAGATAGACACGGTATCCTGCCCCTGTGAGGAGTTGACGATGCGCAGCGACGGCACATCTTTACGCGTCGCGTCTTTCACAATGGTCACGCCGTTGGCGCGCAGCTGTGCGCGCACCGCGCGGGTCAGCGGACCGTATGGGTCATAGCTGTCCAGCATCAGCGTTTTCATCTCTGATGGTACCTGCGTGGTGCCACGCAGGTGATAACCGCAGCCGGCGGTGATCAGCACCACCAGCCCCAGCAACAACGTTGTAATACGAAGTCGCACAACCCCTCCTTGTGTTAACCCACAACCAGGTTAAGCAATTTGCCAGGAACGTAGATCACTTTACGAATTGTGACTCCGTCCAGATATTTAGCCACCAGATGCTCTTCGGCGGCGCGTTCACGCACTTGTTCTTCGCTGGCATCGGCCGGCACGGTAATTTTAGCGCGTACTTTGCCGTTAACCTGCACCACCACCAGTTTGGAATCTTCCACCATTGCGGCGTCATCAGCAACCGGCCATGGCGCGACGTCGATATCGCCTGCGCCGCCCAGCGCCTGCCACAGGCTGAAGCAGACGTGCGGGGTGAACGGATACAGCATACGCACCACCGCCAGCAGGGCTTCCTGCAGCAGCGCGCGATCCTGTTCGCTGTCCTGCGGCGCACGGCCCAGCTTGTTCATCAGCTCCATCACGGCGGCGATCGCGGTGTTGAAGGTCTGACGACGGCCGATATCGTCGGTGACTTTGGCAATGGTTTTGTGGACGTCGCGACGCAGCGCTTTCTGCGCGTCGTTCAGGGATGCCACGTCGAGCGGCTGTACCGCGCCTTTTTCCACGTGGTCATAGGCCAGTTTCCACACGCGCTTCAGGAAGCGGTTTGCGCCTTCCACGCCGGATTCCTGCCATTCCAGCGTCATTTCCGCCGGTGACGCGAACATCATAAACAGACGCACGGTATCGGCGCCGTATTTTTCCACCATTTCCTGCGGGTCGATGCCGTTGTTCTTCGACTTCGACATTTTGCTCATGCCAGCATAGACCAGTTCACGGCCTTGCGGATCGGTCGCTTTGGTAATACGGCCTTTTTCATCGCGCTCGATGGTGGCGTCTACCGGAGAAACCCAGTTGCGCTCGCCATTGTTGCCGGTGTAGTAGAAGGCATCCGCCAGCACCATGCCCTGGCACAGCAGGCGTTTCGCCGGCTCGTCAGAATCCACCAGACCCGCGTCACGCATCAGCTTGTGGAAGAAGCGGAAGTACATCAGGTGCATGATGGCGTGTTCGATGCCGCCGATATATTGATCGACCGGCAGCCAGTAGTTGGCCGCGGCCGGATCCAGCATGCCCTGATCGTACTGCGGGCAGGTATAGCGCGCGTAATACCAGGAAGATTCCATAAAGGTATCGAAGGTGTCGGTTTCACGCAGCGCCGGCTGGCCGTTGACGGTGGTTTTCGCCCACTCGGCGTCGGCTTTGATCGGGCTGGTGATGCCGTCCATCACGACGTCTTCCGGCAGCAGCACCGGCAGTTGATCTTCCGGCGTCGGCATCACGGTGCCGTCTTCCAGCGTCACCATCGGGATTGGCGCGCCCCAGTAACGCTGACGGGATACGCCCCAGTCGCGCAGGCGGTAGTTGACTTTGCGCTGGCCGACGCCTTTTTCCACCAGCTTATCGGCGATGGCGTTAAAGCCGGCGTCGTGATCCAGGCCGTCAAATTCGCCGGAGTTGAACAGCGCGCCTTTTTCCGTCATGGCTTCGCTGCTGATGTCCGGCTGGCTGCCGTCAAGGTTCAGGATCACCGCTTTGATCGGCAGGCTGTACTTGGTGGCGAACTCCCAGTCGCGCTGGTCGTGCGCCGGTACCGCCATCACTGCGCCGGTGCCGTATTCCATCAGCACGAAGTTGGCGACCCAGATCGGCAGTTTTTCGCCGCTCAGCGGATGGATGGCATACAGGCCGGTGGCCATGCCTTTTTTCTCCATGGTCGCCATATCGGCTTCCGCCACTTTGGTGTTGCGGCATTCTTCGATGAATTCGCCCAGCGCCGGATTATTCAGCGCACCCTGCTGCGCCAGCGGGTGGCCGGCGGCGACTGCGACGTAGGTGGCGCCCATAAAGGTGTCCGGGCGGGTGGTGTAGACGGTGACGTTTTCGTCGCTGCCGTCGACGTCGAAGGTGATTTCCACCCCTTCGGAGCGGCCAATCCAGTTACGCTGCATGGTCTTGACCTGCTCAGGCCAGTCTTCGAGCTGGTCCAGGTCATTCAGCAGTTGGTCGGCGTAATCGGTGATTTTGATAAACCACTGTGGGATCTCTTTGCGCTCGACTTTGGTATCGCAGCGCCAGCAGCAGCCGTCGATCACCTGCTCGTTGGCCAGCACCGTCATATCGTTCGGGCACCAGTTCACCGCCGAGGTTTTCTTGTAAACCAGGCCTTTTTCATACAGCTTGGTGAAGAACCACTGCTCCCAACGGTAGTAGTCAGGCTTGCAGGTGGCGATTTCGCGATCCCAGTCGTAGCCGAAGCCCAGCAGTTTCAGCTGGTTCTTCATATATTCGATGTTGTCGTAGGTCCACGGCGCCGGCGCGGTGTTGTTTTTTACCGCGGCGCCTTCCGCCGGCAGGCCGAAGGCGTCCCAGCCGATAGGCTGCAGCACGTTTTTACCCAGCATGCGCTGGTAACGGGAGATCACGTCGCCGATGGTGTAGTTACGCACATGGCCCATGTGTAGGCGACCGGAAGGGTAAGGCAGCATGGAGAGGCAGTAGTATTTCTCCTTGCCGGCGTCTTCGGTCACTTTAAACGTCTGTTTTTCTTGCCAGTGGCTCTGTACGTTCGATTCTATCTCTTCGGGGCGGTATTGCTCTTGCATGGCGGCTGGTGGTCCTGTTAAGAAAGCAGCTACGTCCGTAGCATTTTGTTTAGTATTTAGATCCGCATAGCATAGCTGATAAGACCTGTTGGCAACAACTCCAAGCGCCGCCGTTGGCGCGTATTTCGCAAAAAGAAAGCGACATCCGGACACCGGTCGCGAAAATCCCGCCATTAGCCAAGAGACATCAGCCGTTTACGGCTAAAATAAGAAAAGATGGCTTAAGGGGAAATCCTGTCACTGGGTTCATTGAGGAGAAGCTATGAACAAGGTTGCTCAGTATTACCGCGAACTGTTGGCGTCGCTGACCGAACGCTTGAAAAATGGCGAACGAGACATTGACCAACTGGTCGCCAGCGCCGAAAAACGGCTGAATGAAGCCGGAGAGCTGACGCGCGATGAGGTGGCGCAGCTGAAGCAGGCGGTGCGGCGCGACCTGGAAGAGTTTGCCCGCAGCTATCAGGAAAGCCGCGAGGAGTTCACCGACAGCGTGTTTATGCGGGTGATCAAAGAGAGCCTGTGGCAGGAGCTGGCGGACATCACCGATAAAACCCAGCTGGAGTGGCGCGAAGTGTTTAAGGACGTCAGCCATCACGGCGTGTACCACAGCGGCGAGGTGGTCGGGCTGGGTAATCTGGTGTGTGAGCAGTGCCACCACCATCTGGCGTTTTACACGCCGGAAGTGCTGCCGCGCTGTCCGAAGTGCGGGCATGACCAGTTTCAGCGTCGGCCGTTTGAGCCTTGATAGCGTCAGCGGCCCGCAGGTTGAAGGGCCGCTCTGGCAACACCTCTAATAAAGCGGCGTGGCTTGTAGCTTGCCGTTGAGACGCCATAGCGAAAAATCTGCGTCGTATATTCGGGCAGAAGGTTGAATGCCCCGTTTCTTTTTCTCCGGTGATTCCAGAATAACCATAAAGTTATAGGCTTTTCCCGCTGCAAATGCGTAACCGAAATCAGTAACGCATCGTTCTGCTGACGCGCTCACCGCCAGCCCGTATTTTTCTAACGTATTGTTATCGCTGCCGACTTCATTAATACGTATCGTTACGATCTGTTCATCCGCTTCGGGCTGAACAATCACGCACACCTTGTTTGCCCGGTAGCGATCGGCGCTTTATAGTGCTTTGGCCTGGGATCGTTGAGGTGCATGCAGCCGGTGAGTAACGATATCGCGGTGATTAAAGTCCTTTGTATTATCTGCATGGATTTAATTGATAGAGCTTATAACCAGCTCGTCATTCTTACCCGTTAAGGTGAAGCTGACGTCGTATAAACGCGCTGTTGGCACGATGCCTTTGCTCTTTTTATCTTGCGAACGCAGGGTAATGGAAACATTGTAAGTATGGCCAGCTCTAAACGGATAGTTGTATGTCGGTATGCATTTGTCAGATGAAACTGCCAAGCCGTCACCATCATAAAATTTGTTGAATATGCTTTCCTTATTACCTGCTTCATCAATACTGAGGGAGACCATTTTTTCATCTCCCTTGGGCTGAGTTAATACGCAAATATTATTGGCAACGACCATTGCTGAGGCGTTATAGAGCTTTGCTCGCGGATCTCCAAGGTGGAAGCACCCGCTGAGAAAGAAGGGTAAAATAAAAACAAATAATGAATTTTTCACCGTTATCACCGTTGTTTAAAAAATCAGATAGGGTGTAGTTATACTTATAAACAATGTATTTATCGGTGACCCCACGGAAGTTTATATTATCACCAATTTTTGATAGCCACTCATTATAACCACGATTCTTAAGGTAAAAATAATCAGCGATGATAGAGGCTTGCTGTTCCATAGGGTAGTCCTTGAGTAATCTTTTTCCATCCAGTCGGTAAGTATAATCCGCAATCCAGCTGAAAAGCCCACGGCTTCGTACCCACATACCATGCTGATATTGCCATACGTGTGCGAGTTCGTGGATAAACATGTGTTGTCTGTTTATTGGCGCAGCTGAAAAATCTGGGCGATACAAGGCTTGTCGAAACCAAAGTTCACCATTTGGCGCCATCGCCGTATGGCTGGCCTGCAGGCCAAAGGGGAGGTAGCTGTCACAGTGAACCCTCACGGTATTATAACTAATTGAGTTGCCAAATATTGAACGGGCCAATATTATCTCGCCGAGTGTCAATGGTCGACTAATGCCTTCCTGTATATATGTTGCTTGCTCCACTCTTGGGACTCCCTGTCCATAATAAAAGCGGATAAAACTATTTTTACGCCATAGCGTCAATAGCGGAACGTGTTAGCTGTTTTTATCACTACGACGGAAATAGCAAGCCGGGCCGCATCTGCGGCCCGGTTAAATAGCGCTATTTATTTCTTCGTTATACGAGAGGAATTAATAACGCGTCAGACAGTCCAGCAATAGATCAATAAAGCCGGCCCGATCGATATTGGTCAGCACCTGCACGTTGGGCGTTTTGCCGGTTTGTTGCAGATCGTCCACCACGGTTTGTCCCAGAGTATATTCGCCTTTGGTTTCCACGCCGACCCAGCGGTCGCGGCTGTCAAACAGCTCTGGCGCCAGCAGCCAGGCGATGGTGCACGGGTCGTGCATCGCGGCGCCCGGCAGCCCGCGCGGGTGGTTGAGGTATATCGGCAGGTAGAAGTCGAGCATCTCGGCTACCGCCTGCGCCACCGGGTTGGCGATGGCGCGGATACGCTCTGCCTCCTGCGGCAGCACAAACGCCTGATGGGTGACGTTGAGGCCCGCCATGGTCAACGGCACGCCGGACTGCAACACCATTTCCGCCGCTTCCGGATCGACGTAGATATTAAATTCGGCCACCGGCGTGGCGTTGCCGCCGTGAAGCGCGCCGCCCATAAAGACGATGCGCTCGATGCGGGGCTTGAGGTCGGGATACTGCGCCAGCAGCAGGGCGATATTGGTCATCGGCCCGGTCACTACCAGCGTGATCGGTTCCGGGCTGGTGCGCAGCAGGCTGGCGATCAGTTCAACCGCGGTGTGCGGCGCCGGTTTGATGCCCGGCGTCGGTAAATGGGTGTTGCCCATACCGGTGCTACCGTGTACGTGCTCTGCGATCACCAGCTCGCGCAGCAGCGGTTTGGCGGCGCCGGCGGCGACCGGGATATCTTCCCGCTGCATCAGCGCCAGCAGGCCGAGGGCGTTATGCAGGGTTTTCTCCGGCGTTTGGTTGCCGGCGGAGGTGGTGATGGCCTTGATGTCCAGTTGCGGCGCGCGCAGCGCCATCGCCAGCGCAATGGCGTCATCAAGTCCGGGGTCGCAATCGATAATAATAGGGCGTGGCATCGTGTTTTCTCTGCTCTTTTGGATTTACTCCGAGCATCGGATCAAACCAGGCGGGATACAAGGACTTTTAATGCGCCCCGGACGGGGCGCATGGGGGAGATCAGTGCAGAATTTTCGCCAGGAAGTCTTTGGCGCGATCGGATTGCGGGTTGTTAAAGAACTCGTCCTTATCACGGTCCTCAACGATTTTACCTTCATCCATAAAGATAACCCGGTTGGCTACTTTACGGGCGAAGCCCATTTCGTGGGTGACCACCATCATGGTCATGCCTTCCTGCGCCAGTTCCACCATTACGTCCAGCACTTCGTTAATCATCTCCGGATCCAGCGCCGACGTCGGTTCGTCAAACAGCATGGCGATTGGGTCCATACACAGCGCGCGGGCAATCGCCACGCGCTGCTGCTGGCCGCCGGAAAGCTGCGCCGGATATTTATCCGCGTGGGCGGTCAGCCCAACGCGTTTGAGCAGCGCCTGGCCTTTTTCACGTGCCGCCGCCTTGTCGCGCTTCAGGACTTTGACCTGCGCCAGGATCAGGTTTTCGATGATCGACAGGTGCGGGAACAGCTCAAAATGTTGAAATACCATGCCGACTTTGGCGCGCAGCTGCGCCAGATTGGTGGATTTCAGGTTCACCTGGGTGTCGTTGACGCGGATTTCTCCCTGCTGGATCGGCTCCAGCCCGTTAACGGTTTTGATCAAGGTCGATTTGCCTGAGCCTGAAGGACCGCAGACCACGACGACCTCGCCTTTTTTCACTTCTGTGGAGCAGTCGGTCAGCACTTGAAAGTGACCGTACCACTTGGAAACATTTTTCAGGGAAATCATCAAACAGTCCTTTTCTTCAAATAGCTTACCAGCGCCGAGGCGGCAATGCTGATGACAAAATAGACAAAGCCGGCGAACAGGATCATTTCCACCTGCGTGCCGTCACGTTCGCCGATGGTCGACGCGGTACGGAAGAAGTCAGCCAGGCTCAGCACGTAAACCAGCGAGGTATCCTGGAACAGTACGATGCCCTGCGTCAGCAGCAGCGGCACCATGGCGCGGAACGCCTGCGGCAGAATCACCAGCTGCATCGACTGCCAATGGCTCATGCCCAGCGCCAGCGCGGCGGAGGACTGGCCACGCGATACGCTTTGGATCCCCGCGCGGATAATCTCCGAGTAGTAGGCGGCCTCGAACAGCGAAAAGGCTACCATCGCCGAAATCAGACGAATATCGGTTTGCGGCGACAGCCCAAGGACCTTTTGTAATAGGCTAGGTACGACCAGATAGAACCACAGCAGCACCATCACCAGCGGTACTGAACGGAACAGGTTGACATAGAGCGTGGCGAACCAGCTTATCGGCTTAAACGGCGATAAGCGCATGACTGCCAGCAGCGTTCCCCAGATGATGCCGAAAATAACCGCCGTTACGGTGATTTTCAGGGTGATCACCATGCCCTGCAGCAGATAGGGGAAGCTTGGCACAATCGATGCCCAGTCAAATTCGTACATTATTTACTCCCCATATTGCCAGGCAACTGCACTTTACGTTCCACTATGCGCATGATCAGCATAATGACGGCGTTGATGCCGATATAGGCCAGCGTAATTGCGGTAAATGATTCATAGGCGTGAGCGGAGTAGTCCAGCAGTTTGCCGGCCTGTGCGGCCATATCCACCAGACCGATAGTTGAAGCGATGGCCGAGTTTTTCACCAGGTTCAGCATTTCCGAGGTCATCGGCGGTACGATCACCCGGTAGGCGTTCGGCAGCAGCACATAGCGGTAGGTTTGCGGCAGCGTCAGTCCCATCGCCAGTCCGGCGGCCTGTTGCCCGCGCGGCAGCGATTGAATCGCGGCGCGCACCTGCTCGCAGACGCGGGCGGCGGTAAACAGCCCCAGGCACAGCATGGAGGAGACAAAAAACTGTACGTTCGGGTCAAGCTCGGTTTTAAACCACATGCCGAGATCGGGCGGCAACAGTTCCGGCACCACCAGATACCAGGTAAAGAACTGCACGATCAGCGGTACGTTGCGAAACAGCTCAACGTAGACGGTGCCGATACCGGACAGGAAACGGTTGGGAACGGTGCGCAGAATACCGAACAGCGAACCGACAAAGAAAGCGATGATCCATGCGCAGACGGAGAGGGCGACCGTCACCTGAAAGCCGGACCAGATCCAGCCCAGGTAGGTGGTATTGCCGAACGGCGCCTGCTGCAGGAAGATCCCCCAGTTCCAATCTATTGACATAAAAAACTCCGATAAGCCGATCTACCCGTCACCATTCGCGTTACCGGGGCGGTAACGTGTGGGGGTATGAAACATTGACGGCTGTCTGACGCCGGGCGCCGCGGCCAGTTAGTCTGGCTCAGTTAGGCAGTCCTGCGTCGGGGGAAAATACGGCAGGGGAACGACCTGCCGTATACCTGTCTGTCCCGCCGTCAACGGGGCGGGTTCGGCGTTGCCGCCGTGCCCGCTTTGTTGTTATTAGTTCAGAACCTTATCGTTAGGGGCTTTGAACAGCTGCTTCATATCGTCGGACAGTTCAAAGTTCATATTCAGATTTTTTGGCGGGATAGGCTGTTTGAACCACTTATCAAACCATTTGGCGGCTTCGCCGGAGGTTTGCGCCTGGGCGATGGTGTCATCAACCAGCTTTTTGAAGTCGGCATCGTCTTTACGCATCATACAGCCGTAAGCCTCTTTCGACTGCGGCGTGCCGATGATCTCCCATTGGTCCGGCTTCTTGGCTTTGGCGCGTTCGCCGGCCAGCAGGGCATCATCCATCATAAACGCCACCGCGCGGCCGCTTTCCAGCGTGCGGAAAGAGTCGCCGTGATCTTTGGCGCTGATGATGCGCATTTTCATCTGATCCTTATCGTTCAGCTTGTGCAGCAGCACTTCGGAGGTGGTGCCGGAGGTGACCACCACCGGTTTGCCGGCCAGATCTTTGAAGTCTTTCACGTCGGAGCCTTTTTTCGCCAGCAGGCGGGTGCCGACGATAAATATGGTATCGGAGAAGGCGGCCTGTTTCTGGCGCTCGACGTTGTTGGTAGTGGAGCCGCACTCGAAGTCATAGGTGCCGTTTTGCAGCAGAGGAATACGGTTTTGCGAGGTGATAGGCAGCAGCTTCACCTTCAGGTCGGGAGCGTTGAGCTTTTTCTTGATGGCGTCGATGATTTGGTTTGAGTAGGTCTGAGAATAGCCCACCACTTTCTGCTGGTTGTCGTAATAGGAGAAAGGAACTGAAGATTCACGGTGACCGACAACGATCACGCCGTTGTCTTTGATTTTCTTCAGCGTACCGGTCAATTCTTCCGCGTGGGCTACGCTGCCTGCCATCCCAATCAGCAGTAACGATAACGCCAGTTTACGCATGTGCATGGTCCAACTCCTTGCTGTTGTGGTGGTTCTGACGAAAGCGCGTCAGAGTGAAAATGGTTGTTTATTGCTCACATTATAAAGATAGTCTTAGAACAGATTACCGTTAGAAAATAGCCGATTGTGAACAAAATGAAACCAATATGTTTCGTAATTTGAGACATCACGCGCACCAAATAGATGCAATAAAATCCGGCGGCACCGTTATGGTGCGGCGGATTTGCCAGGCCGCGTCATCTCAGGTAACGCCGGTGCGCAGGCAGAAGAAACAAAGCAAGGAGCATGCCAGGAGAGGGAGAAGGACTGAAGAAAAGGGGGAACGCGCGGCGGCGTCCCCCGTGGGGCAGGTTAACGGCGGCGCAGGCCGAACAACAGCGCCAGGCCGCCCAGCAGGACGGTAATCACCCACAGCGGCAGGCCACCGAAGCGGGCGTACGGCGTGATGCCGGTGGTCGGGATCACCTTCACCTCCAGCACCTGACGGGTGAACTGCGGGATCTCGGCAGTGACGTCGCCGGTTGGTCCAACCGCGGCGGTGACGCCGTTATTGGTGCTGCGCAGCAGTGGCCGTCCCAACTCCAGGGCGCGCATGCGCGCCATCTGGAAGTGCTGCCACGGGCCGATAGAGTGGCCGAACCAGGCGTCGTTGGAGATGGTCAGCAGGAAGTTGGTATCCGGGCGTAAGTTGTCGCGCACCTGCTGGCCCAGCACGATTTCATAGCAAATCGCCGCCGTCAGATTGTAGCCCTGCACCTTGAGCGGCGACTGGACATAATTGCCGCGGCTGAAGGAGGACATGGGTAAATCGAAGAACGGCGCCAGCGGCCGCAGCAGCGTTTCCAGCGGTACGAATTCACCGAACGGCACCAGGTGGTGTTTGTTGTAGCGGTCGGCGGCCGGGTAACGGTACGGCTCTTTTTCACCCAGCACGATCACGCTGTTAAAGTATTCCGTGCCCTGCCGGGTGGCGCGGGCGTCCACAATGCCGGTGATCAGGCTGCTGTGTTTGGCGCGCACCAGATCGTCCATCATGGTCAGAAAACCGTTCTGGTTGCTTTCCACGTCGGGAATGGCCGACTCCGGCCAGATAATCATCGACGCTTTGCCCACATAAGGACGGGTCGCATCCAGATAGACCTGCAGTGTGCTGACCAGCGCCTGCGGATCCCACTTCAGCGACTGGGCAATGTTGCCCTGTACCATAGCAACGTTGACCGCCTTGTCGGGCTGCGGGGTAAACCAGTGCAGCTGACGCAGCGGCCACGGCAGCAGCAGCATGGCGACGGCGATCGCCGCCGGCAGGATGCGACGCCGTGCGGCGGCGTACACCAGCAAGCCGCTCAGCGACATCAGCACGAAGGTGATACTGTCGACGCCCAGCAGCGGCGCCAGGCCTTTCAGCGGGCCGTTGATCTGGCTGTAGCCGAACTGCAGCCAGGGGAAGCCGGTCAGCACCCAGCCGCGCAGGAACTCGGTGACCTGCCACAGCGCCGGGGCGGCGACCGCCAGCCGCAGCCAGTGGGTTTGCGGCCAGAGGCGCGTCAGCAGGCCGGCAAACAGCCCGGTGTACAGGGAAAGGTAGGCGGCAAGCAGCGCCACCAGGAAGATATTGACGGCGAACGGCATCCCGCCGAAGTCGGCGATGCTGACGTACACCCAGTTGATGCCGCTGCCGAACAGCCCCATCCCCCAGATAAAGCCGAGCAGCGCCGACTGCCGCACGCTGCGGTTAAGCGTGACCGCCAGCAGTCCGCACAGGGAAACGATGGCCGCCGGCCAGATATCATAAGGAGAAAACGCCAGCGTGCCGCAGGCGCCGGTCAACAGCGCCAGCAGGGCGCGAACCCGCTGGCGATCGAATAAAGAGGCGTTGGCCATGTGAAATTTAGTCTTCCAGTTTCGGTTGCGGAGCGTTGTCCGGAATTTTTACATGAACCTGGATGATACGTCGACTGTCGGCCATGGCAACTTTAAACAGGTAACCTTCGATTTCAATGGTTTCCCCGCGGGTTGGCAGATGGCCGAAGGCCTGCATGATCAGGCCGCCGATGGTATCGACCTCATCATCGCTGAAGTGGGTATCGAAGGCCTCATTGAAGTCTTCAATCGCGGTCAGCGCGCGCACGGTGTACATATGGCGGCTGAGCTGGCGGATATCACGATCTTCCTCATCGTCATATTCGTCTTCGATTTCACCGACAATCAGCTCCAGAATGTCTTCAATGGTTACCAGGCCGGAAACGCCGCCGAACTCGTCGATGACGATCGCCATGTGGTAACGCTGGGAGCGGAACTCCTTCAGCATGCGGTCGACCCGCTTGCTTTCCGGCACCACCACCGCCGGGCGCAGCACCCGATCGATGCTGAACGGCTCGGACGCTGCGCGCATGAACGGCAGCAGGTCCTTGGCCATCAGGATGCCTTCAATATGGTCTTTGTCTTCGCTGATCACCGGGAAACGCGAGTGGGCGGACTCGATGATCACGTCCAGACACTCCTCCAGCGGCTGGTTGCGCTTGAGCGTGACCATCTGGGAGCGGGGGATCATGATATCGCGCACCCGCTGCTCGGCGATATCCATCACCCCTTCCAGCATGTCGCGGGTATCGGGGTCGATCAGATCGTTTTGTTCGGAGTCGCGGATCAGTTCGACCAGATCGTCACGGTTTTTCGGTTCGCCGTGGAATAACTGGTTAAGGAGCAGAGTAAAAAAACCCTTCTTGCTACTGGGGCTGTCGTTGCTTTGTGAATTGTCGTCGCTCATGGCGTTTTAGTTAATATCACTCATGTCAGAGTAAGGGGTTAGCGACAGCCCCGCGGACGGGGCTGTGGGGTAAGCAGCTAACGTTAAGTGGGATCTTTTTCCGCCAGATAGGGGTCGGGATAGCCCAGCCCCTGCATGATGTCGGTTTCCAAAGATTCCATTTCTTCGGCTTCATCATCGTCGATGTGGTCATACCCTAGCAGATGAAGGCAGCCGTGAACAACCATATGCGCCCAGTGCGCCTCCAGGGCTTTGCCCTGTTCGTTCGCTTCCTGTTCAACCACCTGCCGGCAGATGATCAGATCGCCCAGCAGCGGCAGTTCGATGCCCGGCGGCACTTCAAACGGGAAGGAGAGCACATTGGTCGGTTTATCTTTGCCGCGGTAGGTCAGATTCAGATCGTGACTTTCCGCTTCGTCCACCAGACGGATGGTGACTTCCGACTCGGGCTGAAACTGCGGCAGCACGCTCTCCAGCCAGCGCTGGAAAGCGGCTTCTTCCGGCAGGCCGGCGGCGTTTTCACAGGCAATCTGTAAATCGAGAATCACCTGGCTCATGGCGTCTCCTGCTCGGAGGTCAGCTGCGCCTCGCGCTTGCGCTGTTCGGCGAGCGCCTCTTTGCGCTTTTGCTCTTCGGCTTCCCAGGCTTCATAGGCGATGACCACGCGCGCTACCACCGGGTGACGCACCACGTCTTCGCTGTGGAAGAAGTTGAAGCTGATCTCTTCCACCGCGGACAGCACTTCCACCGCATGGCGCAGGCCGGATTTCTGGTTGCGCGGCAGATCGATCTGCGTCACGTCGCCGGTAATTACCGCTTTGGAGTTGAAGCCGATGCGCGTCAGGAACATCTTCATCTGTTCGATGGTGGTGTTCTGACTCTCATCCAGAATGATAAAGGCATCGTTCAGCGTACGGCCGCGCATATAGGCCAGCGGCGCGACTTCGATCACGTTGCGTTCGATCAGCTTTTCAACGCGCTCAAAGCCCAGCATTTCAAACAGGGCGTCGTACAGCGGGCGCAGGTAAGGGTCGACCTTCTGGCTGAGATCCCCCGGCAGGAAGCCGAGCTTCTCGCCGGCTTCGACCGCCGGGCGCGTCAGCAGAATGCGGCGCACTTCCTGACGCTCCAGCGCGTCGACGGCGGCGGCCACCGCCAGGTAGGTTTTACCGGTACCGGCCGGGCCGATGCCGAAGGTGATGTCGTGGTCGAGAATATTGGCGATGTACTGCGCCTGATTCGGCGTACGCGGTTTCACCATACCGCGCTTGGTTTTGATGTTCACCGCTTTGCCGTAATCCGGCACGCTGTCGGCGACCTGTTCCAGCACGCGGCTTTCTTTGATCGCCAGATGAATCTGTTCCGGGTCGATATCGGGGATCACGCCGCGGATCGGCGCCGTATCCACATACAGATGACGCAGAATATCCGCAGCGGCCACCACGCAGGGGTTTTTACCAACCAGTTTAAACCGGTTGTCACGGCGGCTGATTTCAATCCCCAGCCGGCGTTCGAGCTGTTTGATATTGTCATCAAACGGGCCGCACAGGCTGAGCAAACGCTGATTGTCTGCGGGCTCTAACAGAATTTCTTGTGTTGCGACGTTCAAACTATTCCTCTAGGTCACATCGGGCCTGTTGATGTCACGTTGCGCGTACGGGACGCGCGCGTTCAGGGCAAAGCCTGAGTCACATATATCCTGAATAACGTCTCCGGCAGCGAAGCCGAAGTAAGACGGATATACGATGAATTATTCATGGTGCGCGGCAAGCGCGCAAGTTTACCCCTGATCTATCTGTGCGCCAGCGCAGGAATTCAAGGGGAAATGATGAAAAATGCGGCCCACTTCGCCGCGTGAGCGGTGAGAAAGCTTATCGGCATGCACAATAAAATAGCCGGGCAAACGCCCGGCCAGGTTACCGTTACCGCATTGGGCGATTAAGGCTGATAAGTGCCGACGCCCAGCTCGTCTTCCTTGCGGGTGCGGGCAATCACCGACTGCGGAGATTCGTGCACGCGCAGATCCATCTGCTGTTCGGTTCGCACCACGACGCCGCGCAGCGAGTTTGCCAGTACTTCGGTAATTTCTACGTCGACAAACTGGGCGATCATGTCCGGCGTGCCTTCGAAGTTGACCACCCGGTTGCACTCGGTGCGGCCCGCCAGCTCCATCACATTCTTGCGCGAGGTGCCTTCGACCAGAATGCGCTGCACGCTGCCCAGCATACGGCGGCTGAACTGCCGCGCCTGCTGGCTGAGACGATCCTGCAGAATGTACAGGCGCTGTTTTTTCTCTTCTTCGCTGACGTCGTCCACCATGTCGGCGGCCGGCGTGCCGGGGCGCGATGAGTAGATAAAGCTGAAGCTGGTGTCGAAGTTAACCTCGGCGATCAGGTTCATGGTCTGCTCGAAATCGGCCTGAGACTCGCCCGGGAAGCCGATGATAAAGTCGGAGCTGAGCTGGATATTTGGCCGGGCCTTGCGCAGCTTGCGGATAATCGCCTTATATTCCAGTGCGGTATGCGCACGCTTCATCATGGTCAGGACGCGGTCTGAACCGCTCTGCACCGGCAGGTGCAGGTGGCTGACCAGCTCCGGCGTATCCTCATACACCGCGATGATATCGTCGGTGAACTCGATCGGGTGGCTGGTGGTGAAGCGGATGCGGTCAATACCGTCGATGGCCGCCACCAGGCGCAGCAGTTCGGCGAAGGTACAGATCTCACCGTCGTAGGTGGCGCCGCGGTAGGCGTTGACGTTCTGGCCCAGCAGGTTGACCTCACGTACCCCTTGCGCCGCCAGCTGTGCAACTTCAAACAGCACGTCGTCGCTCGGGCGGCTGACTTCTTCGCCGCGGGTGTAAGGCACCACGCAGAAGGTACAGTATTTGTTGCAGCCTTCCATGATGGACACAAAGGCGGTCGGGCCTTCGGCGCGTGGTTCCGGCAGGCGGTCGAATTTTTCGATTTCCGGGAAGCTGATATCGACGATCGGGCTGCGGGTACCCTGAACGTGGTTAATCATCTCCGGCAGGCGGTGCAGCGTCTGCGGCCCGAAAATCACGTCGACGCAGGGCGCGCGCTGGCGAATATGGTCGCCTTCCTGTGAGGCGACGCAGCCGCCTACGCCGATAATCAGGTCCGGGTTCTTTTCTTTTAGCTGCTTCCAGCGGCCCAACATAGCGAAAACTTTTTCCTGCGCTTTCTCGCGGATTGAACAGGTATTCAGCAGCAGCACGTCCGCCTCTTCGGCGTTTTCGGTCCATTGGTAACCGTGCGTGCTTCCCAGTAAGTCTGCCATTTTGGATGAATCGTATTCATTCATCTGACAGCCCCAGGTTTTGATATGTAGTTTCTTGGTCATCGAATAGCCATTATCAGTGCGAAGCGAAATTAAGCTGCATTATACCCAAAATCATTCAGGCTGCAGGGAGACGGCAACGCAGCGAATTCCCGGGAGCGTACCGTGCGCGGCTGCCGTGAGCCTGCGCCTCTCTTATGACGGGGATAGCGACATTGCAGAGGGGCATTGTAAACACTTGCCGCGGCGGTGACCAGCGTGGGGAAACGCTTCTGCGACCTGAAGCCGGATGAAAAATCCGGTACACTAAGGGCAACACGCCGCGCAGGGTGGAGCGGCGCTCACCAACCAACAAGCATAACCAACATGAAGACTTCTCAAACAGAGTACGACGTCGCCGTGGTCGGCGGCGGCATGGTCGGCGCGGCCGCCGCGCTGGGGCTGGCGCAGGCCGGATTTAGCGTGGCGCTGCTGGAGCATCAGGCGCCGGCGGCGTTTGATCCGCACAGCGCGCCGGATCTGCGGATTTCCGCCATTGGCTGTGCCTCGGTCGCTCTGTTGAAACAGCTGGGCGCCTGGCAGTCGCTGGCGCAGATGCGCTCGGCGCCGTACCGCCGGCTGGAAACCTGGGAGTGGGAATCGGCGCGGGTGGCGTTCGACGCGGCCGAGCTGGGCCTGCCCGAACTCGGGTTTATGGTGGAAAACCGCCTGCTGCAGCTGGCGCTGTGGCAGCAACTGCAGCACTGCGACACGCTGACGCTGCATTGTCCGGCCAGGCTGCAGGCGCTGCAGCGTGGGGAAGACGCATGGCGGCTGACGCTGGATGACGGAGAGACGCTGACGGCGCGGCTGGTGGTCGGCGCCGACGGCGCGCACTCGCAGGTGCGCACGCTGGCGGATATCGGCGTCAGCGGCTGGCAGTATCGTCAGTCCTGCATGCTGATTACCGTGCAGACCGGCGCGCCGCAACAGGATGCCACCTGGCAGCAGTTCTTCCCTTCCGGGCCGCGCGCTTTCCTGCCGCTGTATGACGACTGGGCTTCGCTGGTGTGGTACGACAGCCCGCAACGCATTCGTCAGCTGCAAAGCATGCCGATGGCGCAGCTGGAGCAGGAGATTGCCGCGGCGTTTCCGGCGCGGCTCGGCGCGGTGAAGGCGCATGCCGCCGGCTCGTTCCCGCTGGTGCGCCGCCATGCCCAGCGTTACGTCCTGCCGGGTCTGGCGTTGGTCGGCGACGCGGCGCACACCATCAACCCGCTGGCCGGGCAGGGGGTTAACCTGGGTTACCGCGATGTCGACGCGTTGCTGAATGTGCTGCTGGAGGCGCGCGAGCGGGGTGAGGAATGGTCGAGCGAGGCGGTGCTGCAGCGCTATCAGCGCCGGCGCCGCGCCGACAACCTGCTGATGCAGAGCGGGATGGATCTGTTTTATACCGCCTTCAGCAATCGCCTGGCGCCGCTTGGCGTAGCGCGCAATCTGGCGCTGATGGCCGCCGAACGCGCCGGGGGGCTGAAACAAAAAGCGCTGAAGTATGCGCTGGGCTTATAAGCTGTCGGGCCGGCACCGTACGGCGTGATAAACAGAAGGTCGGGACTCCCGGCCTTTTTCTTTATTTGCATGTTAAAGGCAGCAACAGAAAAGCAAAAAGCCCACCGAAGTGGGCTTTTCTAAATGTGGCTGGGGTACGAGGATTCGAACCTCGGAATGCTGGAATCAGAATCCAGTGCCTTACCGCTTGGCGATACCCCAATTGTTGAAAGCAAACTTAGCAATGGTGGCTACGACGGGATTTGAACCTGTGACCCCATCATTATGAGTGATGTGCTCTAACCAGCTGAGCTACGTAGCCGCGCTAAATATTGCTTTATCGACTTGCAGGTTGTTTGTATGGCTGGGGTACCTGGATTCGAACCAGGGAATGCCGGTATCAAAAACCGGTGCCTTACCGCTTGGCGATACCCCAACAACCGTTACAAATCTTTCCTGCTGACCGCCTTCCCAGAGAGAAGATGGCTGGGGTACCTGGATTCGAACCAGGGAATGCCGGTATCAAAAACCGGTGCCTTACCGCTTGGCGATACCCCATCAGCAGAGCCGACGACGATGAAGAGAGTGGTGCGGGAGGCGAGACTTGAACTCGCACACCTTGCGGCGCCAGAACCTAAATCTGGTGCGTCTACCAATTTCGCCACTCCCGCAAAAAAGATGGTGGCTACGACGGGATTCGAACCTGTGACCCCATCATTATGAGTGATGTGCTCTAACCAGCTGAGCTACGTAGCCATCTTTTTTCGCGCTACCTTCATCGGCGTTGCGGGGCGCATTATGCGTATATGACCGATTTGCGTCAACAAGTTTTTTGCCGAAAAAGCGTTGCAGGGTGCCGTTTGTCTGGGTTGTGAACAGTATGGCGATAAAATCGGCAATTCATTCAATTTATGGTTTAAAACATCAACAAAAAGGCGAACCCGCAGGTTCGCCGTCATGTTGATATATAGCCGTTTACTGATATGCGGACTGGTGTACGCCGACGGCGCGGCCGGACGGGTCGTCCATTTTTTTGAATGATTCGTCCCACTCAATCGCCTTGGCTGACGAACAGGCCACCGACGGGCCGCCCGGCACGCACTCGGCGGCGCTTGGCAGCGGGAACAGCTCTTCGAAAATCTCACGGTACAGGTAGCCTTCTTTTGACGTCGGCGTGTTGTACGGAAAACGGAAACGTGCGTTTTCAAGCTGTTGGTCGCTGATTTGCTGTGCAGCCACCTCTTTTAGCGTATCGATCCAGCTGTAGCCCACGCCGTCGGAGAACTGCTCTTTCTGGCGCCAGGCCACGCTGGCCGGCAGATAGGACTCAAAACACTCGCGAATAATGTGCTTTTCCATTTTGCCGTTGCCGCACATTTTATCCTGCGGGTTGATGCGCATCGCCACGTCGAGGAATTTCTTGTCGAGGAACGGCACGCGCGCTTCAACGCCCCAGGCGGACATCGCCTTGTTGGCGCGCGCGCAGTCAAACATATGCAGCGCCAGCAGTTTACGCACCGTCTCGTCGTGGAACTCGTGCGCGTCCGGCGCCTTATGGAAGTAGAGGTAGCCGCCGAAGACTTCGTCGGCGCCTTCGCCGGACAGCACCATCTTGATGCCCATCGCCTTGATCTTGCGCGACATCAGATACATCGGCGTCGAGGCGCGGATGGTGGTGACGTCGTAGGTTTCAATGTGATAGATCACGTCGCGGATGGCGTCCAGGCCTTCTTGCACGGTGAAGTGAATTTCATGGTGCACGGTGCCGAGGTGGTTGGCCACCTCTTGCGCGGCGCGCAGATCCGGCGAGCCTTGCAGGCCGACGGCAAAGGAGTGTAGCTGAGGCCACCAGGCTTCGCTGCGCTCCTGATCTTCCACGCGGCGCGCGGCGTATTTTTTGGTGATGGCGGAAATTACCGACGAGTCCAGGCCGCCGGACAGCAGCACGCCGTAAGGCACGTCGGACATCAGGTGGCTTTTTACCGATTCTTCCAACGCATTGCGCAGCGCATTGGCGTCGGTGACGCTGTCTTTAACGCTGTCGTAGTCAAACCAGTCGCGCTGGTAGTATTGGCGGATCTCGCCGTCCTGGCTCCACAGGTAGCTGCCGGCGGGGAATTCTTTAATAGTGCGGCAGACCGGCACCAACGCCTTCATTTCCGAGGCGACGAACAGGTTGCCGTGCTCATCAAAGCCCATATACAGCGGGATAATGCCGATATGATCGCGGCCGATCAGGTAGGCGTCTTTTTCCGCATCATACAGCGCGAAGGCGAACATTCCCTGCAGATCGTCGAGGAACGCCGGGCCTTTTTCCTGATACAGCGCCAGGATCACTTCACAGTCGGAGCCGGTCTGGAACTGATAGCGGTCGCTCAATGCGTCGCGCAGCGCCTGGTGGTTATAGATTTCGCCGTTTACCGCCAGAACGTGAGTATGTGCCGCGTTATACAGCGGTTGCGCGCCGTTATTAACATCGACGATCGACAGACGCTCGTGCGCCAGAATGGCTTTATCGCTGGCGTAAATGCCGGACCAGTCCGGGCCGCGGTGGCGCATCAAACGAGACAGCTCGAGCGCTTTTTTACGCAGCTCAGCAGGATCGGACTTCAGATCGAGCACACCGAAAATAGAACACATACAAACTCTCCTAAACGACTTTTCTGGGACTGTGATGTTGTTTTTGCTGTTATACGCAGCCGGGACGATGGCTGCGGGGTGTTTATGAAAATGCGCCAAAAACGACGTCGGGCGCAAGCGTTTTCATATTCAGGAGAAAAATAGTTATCGGTGATGGGGTGAAAATTAGCGGATATTTATATTTAAGCGCTATTTTTTGAGGATTCGTTAAATAAATCGCGTTGCTGGTGGTTTTTGCAGCGTGTCGCAGCGGGAAAAATGAAGCAGTAAACAGGCTATCGGAGCTAAATAAAACTCAACGTACTGGCGGGGGTTACATGATACGACGGCGGGGAACCCGCCGTCGTGACGATCAGAACAGGTCGATATCGGCAACCGACGGGAAGATATAGGTCGGGCGGAACGGCATGCTTTCAATATCGTTTGGCGTGGAGACGCCGGACAGCACCAGAATGGTTTCCAGGCCGGCCTGGAAGCCGGCCAGAATGTCGGTGCGCAGGTTATCACCGACGATCACCGTCTCTTCCGAATGGGCCTGCATCTTGTTCAGCGCGGCGCGAATAATCCACGGGCTGGGTTTACCGACGTAAAACGGTTTGCGGCCGGTGATCTTTTCGATCGGAGCGCATAGCGCGCCGCAGGCCGGGACAAAGCCGTGGCCGTGGGTATCCGGGTTGGTGGCGATAAAGCGCGCGCCGTTACTGACGAAATAGGCGGCCTTGTGGATCATCTCCCAGTTGTAGGAGCGGGTCTCGCCGACAATCACAAAGTCGGGGTTGATATCGGTGATGGTGAAGCCGGCTTTGTACAACTCGTGAATTAACGCGCCTTCACCGACCACATAGGCTTTTTTACCTTCCTGACGGCGCAGGAAGTCGGCGGTGGCCATCGCCGAGGTATAGAACGCGCTTTCCGGCACGTCCAGGCCGGCGGCGGCAAAGCGGTTGGCCAGATCCTGCGCGGTCTGCGACGGGTAGTTGGTCAGCACTACCAGCGGCATGCCCTGCTCCTGAATGCGCGCCAGAAAGCGGTCGGCGCCGGGAACGGCGGTGTTGTCATGCATCAGTACGCCGTCGATATCACAGATTACGTTTTTAATCGTCATGGTGGGGGGATCTCATCAAGAGGGCGGAGGGCGTGATGCCATCCGCCTGAAAATAGGGTCAGCTTTCCAGTAAGCGCTGCAGCAGCACGCCGTTGAGCATGGCGCGCTTGGCCAGGGCGAAGGCGCCGATCGCCGAACGGTGGTCAAGTTCCGAGGTCACTACCGGCAGGTTTTTACGGAAATCTTTCAGTACCTGATTATTGATGCAGCTTTGTATCGCCGGCAACAGGACTTTGTGCGCTTCGGTAATTTCGCCGGCGATCACCACTTTTTGCGGATTAAACAGGTTGATGGCGATCGCCACCGCTTTGCCCAGGTAGCGGCCGACGTGGTCGATAACTTCGCCGGCCAGCAGGTCGCCGCGGTTGGCGGCCTTGCAAATGGCGTTGATGCCGCAGTCGTCCGGCGACAGCAACTTGCTGGGATAGCCCTGCGCCAGCAGCTGACGCACCCGCTGTTCAATGGCGGCATTGGCGGCGACGGTTTCCAGACAGCCGAAGTTGCCGCAGTGGCAGCGTTCACCGAGCGGGTCGATTTGAATATGGCCGATTTCGCCGACGTTGCCGTTATTGCCGAGGAAGATCTGGCCGTTAACGATAATGCCGGCGCCGGTGCCGCGGTGCAGCCGCACCAGAATGGAGTCTTCACAGTCGCGCGTGGCGCCGAAGTAGTGTTCGGCCAGCGCCAGGCTGCGGATATCGTGGCCGACGAAGCTGGTGACGTTGAAGCGCTGCTGCAGGTTATCGACCAGCGGCCAGTTATCGACGCCGATGTGTGGCATATAGCGCACCACGCCGAGCGACGGATCGACCAGCCCCGGCAGGATCACCGAAATGGCGATCAGCTCGCGCAGTTTGCGTTGATAGCTGGCGATAAACTGCTCGATGGCGTTGAACAGGGCGTTTTCCAGCGTCTCCTGCGTGCGTTCCGGCAGCGGGTAGTGTTCTTCACCGAGCGATTTACCGCTCATATCATACAGGGTGATGGTGGCATCGTGCCGGCCGAGACGCACGGCGACGGTGTGAAACTGGCGGGTTTCGCTGACGATGGAGATAGCGCGGCGGCCGCCGGTGGAGGCTTGCTGATCGACCTCTTTGATCAGCCCGCGCTCCAGCAGCTGGCGGGTAATTTTAGTCACACTGGCGGGGGCAAGTTGGCTAAGTTCGGCGATCTGAATGCGCGAGATTGGCCCTTGCTGGTCAATCAGGCGATATACTGCTGCGCCGTTAAGCTGTTTAACTAAATCTACGTTGCCTATCTGTGCCTGTCCGCCAGTGCTCATTAATAAAGTTACTCGCTGTCTGATTAAACCTCGTTACCGTTAACGAGCGTTTTAGTAATGGTGAAATCGCGGGTAAAGACGGTCAGGTTCGCCACTTTACCGGCTTCGATACTGCCCAAACGCTGGTCTACGCCGATGGCGCGCGCCGGATAGAGCGTGGCCATACGCAGGGCCTCATCCAGGGCGATGCCGACATGCTCCACGCTGTTTTTCACCGCGTCGATCATCGTCAGCGCAGAACCGCTCAGGGTGCCGTTCTCATCCACGCACAGCCCGTCACGATAGTATATGGTTTTACCGGCGAAAATAAATTGATCAATATCGGCGCCCGCCGGCGCGGTGGCGTCGGTAACCAGCACCAACTTATCACCTTTCATGCGCTTGGCGTTACGGATACTCGCCCAGGCGACGTGATGGCCGTCGGCGATGATCCCGGTATACACTTCCGGCGTATCGAAAATCGCGCCCATCAGCCCCGGCTCGCGGCCGGTAATATACGGCATGGCGTTATACAGGTGGGTGGCGAAGCTGATGCCGGCGGCAAAGCCGGTGCGCGCCTGCTCATAGGTGGCGTTGGAGTGGCCGGCGGAGACGATGATGCCCGCGTCGCGCAGCTGGGTGATAAAGTGCGGCTCCACCATTTCCGGCGCCAGCGTCACCTTGGTGATGACATCGGCGTTGGCGCACATATAGTCCACCATCTCTTTGTCCGCGCGGCGGATAAAGGCCGGGTTGTGGGTACCTTTTTTCTGCGGGCTCAGGTAAGGCCCTTCCAGGTGCAGGCCGAGCGCCTGATTGTGCTGTTTTTTCAGATAAGCGCGCATCACTTCGATGCTGTGCTTCATAAATTCGTCGCTGCTGGTGATCAGCGTCGGCAGGTAGCTGGTGCAGCCCGATTTCTCATTGGCGCGCTGCATGATCTCCAGCGTCTCTTCAGAGATGGCCTCCAGCGCGTCGTTAAACTGTACGCCGCCGCAGCCGTTCAGCTGAACATCGATAAAACCGGGGGCTAACAGGGCGCCACCCAGGTCGCGCGTTTCGATGCCGGCCGGCAGTTCGGCCAGCGGGCAGACTCGTTCAATCAGGCCGTCGGCAATCACTACCGCATGGTCATCAAGTACGTCGTGGCCGGTGTAAATACGGCCGTGGGTTAAAGCGAACATGTAGCCCCCTACAAACAAAAAATTAAAGATTCTTCACGCTTTCCGCTTCCAGTTCACGGAAGTACTTAACGGTTTTAACCTTCAGCTCCATGGTGGACGGTTCGTCGCACACCACGATGGCTTTGGCGTGCAGCTGCAGGCAGCTGATGGTCCACATATGGTTGACGTTGCCTTCTACCGCCGCCTCCAGCGCCTGCGCCTTGGCGTGGCCGGTCACCAGAATCATCACTTCTTCCGCATCCAGCAGGGTACCGACGCCGACGGTCAGGGCGTATTTCGGCACCTGGCTGACGTCGCCGCCGAAGAAGCGCGAGTTGGCGATGCGGGTATCTTCGGTCAACGTTTTGATGCGGGTGCGGGACGCCAGCGAAGAGGCCGGCTCATTAAAGGCGATATGGCCGTCAATCCCCACGCCGCCCATAAACAGGTGAATTTTGCCGTAGGCTTTGATTTTCTCTTCGTAGCGGCGGCATTCGGCGTCGACATCCGGTGCGTTACCGTTCAACAGGTTGATATTTTCACGCGGGATATCAACGTGATCAAAGAAATTACGATACATGAAGGTATGATAGCTTTCCGGGTGCTCCTGCGGCAGGCCAACATATTCATCCATATTGAACGTCACAACGTGCTTAAAGCTTACTTCACCTGCTTTGTGCATCGCAATCAGATGTTTGTAGGCTTCCAGCGGGGTGCCGCCGGTCGGCAGGCCCAGCACGAACGGACGCTCCGACGTAGGGTTGAAGGCATTGATGCGTTGTACGATATGGCGGGCGGCCCATTTGCCTACTTGTGCGGTATCTTTCAGTGGGATAAGTCTCATCATACACCTCTTGGGTAAGTAAACTATGGCTATACTGAACGAGCCCTGTCAGAAGGCTTAAGCCTAATTCAGCTTTGTTGTTTCTGCGTTAGGGAGCCTCAGTATCGATTTTTTTAATGATAAAATAAGTTTTGTGCGATGGCTAGCAATGCCGCCGTTAATCTGACCTTTTTGGTGATTTAAATCACAAAAGGGGAGGTTTTAATTTGCGATACGAATTAATTTTTTTACACTCCGCATAGTAATGTGTGCCATGCGTATTTTTAAAAAAGGCAGTGAGGCTTCTCAATAAACTGCCAATAGGGTCCGTTCGCGGATGAATAGGGGGAAAAGGTGAACATTCTTAGTTATTTACAAAAGGTGGGGCGCGCCTTGATGGTGCCGGTCGCCACGCTGCCGGCCGCCGCGATATTAATGGGCGTCGGCTACTGGATTGACCCGGTAGGCTGGGGCGGCGACAACGCGGTCGCCGCTTTCTTTATTAAGTCTGGTTCAGCCATTATCGACAATATGTCGGTGCTGTTCGCCATTGGCGTCGCCTACGGGATGTCGAAGGATAAGGACGGCGCCGCTGCGCTGACCGGCTTTGTCGGCTTCCTGGTGTTGACTACCCTTTGTTCGCCGGCTGCGGTATCGATGATTCAGAAAATCCCGCTGGATCAGGTGCCTGCCGCATTTGGTAAAATTGAAAACCAGTTCGTGGGGATTCTGGTGGGGATTATCTCCGCCGAAATCTACAACCGCTTCAGCAGCGTCGAGCTGCCGAAGGCGCTGTCGTTCTTCAGCGGCCGCCGTCTGGTGCCGATCCTGATCTCCTTCCTGATGATTCTGGTCGCCTTTATCCTGATGTACGTCTGGCCGCTTATCTTTAACGGTCTGGTGAACTTCGGTGAATATATTCAGAAAATGGGTTCGGTCGGCGCCGGTCTGTATGCCTTCTTCAACCGGCTGCTGATTCCGGTCGGCCTGCACCATGCGCTGAACTCGGTGTTCTGGTTTGACGTGGCCGGCATCAACGATATTCCTAACTTCCTCGGCGGCCAGCAGTCTATTGAAGCCGGCAAGGCGGTAGTGGGCATTACCGGCCGTTATCAGGCGGGCTTCTTCCCTATCATGATGTTCGGCCTGCCGGGTGCGGCGCTGGCGATTTACCACTGCGCGCGTCCGGAGAACAAGGCCAAAGTGGCGGGCATCATGATGGCCGCGGCGTTTGCCGCCTTCTTCACCGGCATCACCGAGCCGCTGGAGTTCTCCTTTATGTTTGTGGCGCCGGTGCTGTACGTGATCCACGCTATTCTGACCGGTATTTCCGTCTTTATCGCCGCCAGCATGCACTGGATTGCCGGCTTCGGCTTCAGCGCCGGCCTGGTGGATATGGCGCTCGCCTCCCGCAACCCGCTGGCCACCCACTGGTACATGCTGATCCCGCAGGGGCTGGTGTTCTTCGTTATCTACTATGCGGTGTTCCGTTTCACCATCACCAAGTTCAACCTGATGACCCCGGGCCGCGAGCTGGCGGTCGCCGGTGATGAAACCGACGGTTACGATGTTGACGCCGCCGCCGGGAAAGATGAAAACGCCACCACCACGCTGGCCCGCCGCTATGTGAGCGCGATTGGCGGTTCCGATAACCTGACCGGGATTGACGCCTGCATCACCCGCCTGCGTCTGAATGTGAAAGACTCTGCGCTGGTGAACGATGCGCTGGCGAAACGCCTGGGCGCCTCCGGCGTGATTCGCCTGAACAAACAGAGCGTCCAGGTGATTGTGGGAACGCAGGCCGAGCTGATCGCCAGCGCGATGCGCGGCGTTGTGGCTGCCGGCCCGGTAGCCGCCGCCAGCGTGCCGACGACGCCGCAGGCTGACGCGAAGCCGCAGGCGGTGCCTAATGCGCCGCAGACCGTGGTGCTGGAAGCGATGGTCGCGCCGGTCAGCGGCGAGGTCGTGGCGCTGGATCAGGTGCCGGACGAAGCCTTTGCCAGCAAAGCGGTAGGAGACGGCGTGGCAATCCGACCAACCGACAGCACCGTAGTGGCGCCGGCAGACGGCACTGTAGTGAAAATCTTCAACACCAACCATGCCTTCTGCCTGGAAACCGACAAGGGCGTTGAGCTGGTGGTGCATATGGGCATTGATACCGTGGCGCTGAACGGCCAGGGCTTTAAGCGCCTGGTGGAAGAAGGCGCCGAGGTGAAAGCCGGCGAGCCGGTGCTGGAGATGGATCTTGAGTTCCTGAATGCCAATGCGCGCTCGATGATCAGCCCGGTAGTAGTCAGCAACGTGGATGATTACGCCGGCCTGGATGAACTGGCAAGCGGTAACGTGGTTGCCGGCCAGACCCGACTGTACGTAATCAAAAAATAACGGTTTACCTGAGTAGTACCTGATTGGGTGCCAACGAGTCATGACGGGACGCACCCGACGTTTGGCGGGAAGAGAGCAATCTCTTCCCGCTTTTTTATTGGGTGTCCGGGGACTGGTTGCACTTTCCCGGTGCAATGGCGCATGATGGGGCAGTTATCATCTTTTTTGCTGAAACTAACGGTTGTTTCCAAGCGTGGCTTGTTGGATCATAGGCGGTTATGTGAAGCACTTTGCATTTGAGGAATAGTGAAATGAGTGAGGCTGAAGCCCGCCCAACCAATTTTATCCGTCAGATCATCGATGAAGATCTGGCGTCAGGGAAGCATACGACGGTTCATACCCGCTTCCCGCCTGAACCTAATGGCTATCTGCACATCGGCCATGCGAAATCCATCTGCCTGAACTTTGGCATCGCCAAGGATTACCAAGGGCAGTGCAACCTGCGTTTTGACGATACCAACCCGGTGAAGGAAGATCTCGAGTTCGTTGACTCCATCAAGCATGACGTAGAGTGGCTGGGTTTCCAATGGAGCGGCAACGTTCGTTACTCCTCTGACTATTTCGACCAGCTGCACCAGTATGCCGTTGAACTGATCGGCAAAGGCCTGGCCTACGTTGATGAACTGACGCCGGAGCAAATTCGCGAATATCGCGGCACCCTGACCGCGCCGGGCAAAAACAGCCCGTACCGCGATCGTACGGTGGAAGAGAACCTGGCGCTGTTCGAAAAAATGCGTAACGGCGAGTTTGCCGAGGGCACCGCCTGCCTGCGCGCCAAAATTGATATGGCCTCGCCGTTTATCGTGATGCGCGACCCGGTGCTGTATCGGATCAAGTTTGCTGAACACCACCAGACGGGCAACAAGTGGTGCATCTATCCGATGTACGACTTCACCCACTGCATTTCCGATGCGCTGGAAGGCATTACTCACTCGCTGTGTACGCTGGAGTTCCAGGATAACCGTCGTCTGTATGACTGGGTGCTGGATAACATCACTATTCCTTGCCACCCGCGTCAGTATGAATTCTCGCGACTCAACCTTGAGTACGCCATCATGTCGAAGCGCAAGCTGAACCAGCTGGTGACCGAGAAGGTCGTGGAAGGCTGGGACGATCCGCGTATGCCGACCGTATCCGGTCTGCGCCGCCGCGGCTATACCGCCGCCTCTATCCGCGAATTCTGTCAGCGTATCGGCGTGACCAAGCAGGATAACAACGTTGAAATGATGGCGTTGGAGTCATGCATCCGTGACGATCTGAATGAGAACGCGCCGCGCGCCATGGCGGTGCTGGATCCGGTCAAAGTGGTGATCGAGAACCTGCCGGCGGATCTGGTGGAAACGGTGACGATGCCTAACCATCCGAACAAGCCGGAAATGGGCAGCCGTGAAGTGCCGTTCAGCCGCGAAGTGTATATCGACCGCGCTGACTTCCGTGAAGAAGCCAACAAGCAGTACAAGCGTCTGGTATTGGGCAAGGAAGTGCGCCTGCGCAATGCTTATGTCATCAAGGCAGAGCGCGTTGAGAAAAACGATGCCGGCGATATCACCACCATTTTCTGCAGTTACGATGCAGAGACGCTGAGCAAAGATCCGGCCGACGGCCGCAAGGTGAAGGGCGTGATTCACTGGGTGTCGGCGGCGCATGCCGTGCCGGCGGAAATCCGCCTGTATGACCGTCTGTTCAGCGTAGCAAACCCGGGGGCGGCGGAAGACTTCCTGGCCACCATTAATCCGGAATCGCTGGTGGTCAAGCAGGGCTTTGTCGAGCCAAGCCTGGCTCAGGCGCAGCCTGAGCACGCCTACCAGTTTGAGCGCGAAGGCTATTTCTGTGCCGACAGCCGCGACTCTTCGGCTGAGCATCTGGTGTTTAACCGCACCGTGGGCCTGCGTGACACCTGGGCTAAAGTGGGCGCGTAAACCGCTATTACGGCCATTTCGCTGATTAAAGCGCAACTTCGGTTGCGCTTTTTTTTGCCTTTTCCGCCGATACATTAATATTATTGCAGTAATTGCGCGTCGTTTTATTTTTTACAGTACCACTCAGGCGTAAACAGTGCCTGCTATTTTTTATTCGTCGCATTTTCTTTGTTAGATGTAAAATAAATTTATATATTCGTGATGAAAAATAATAAAAATAAGAGAGCGCTCTCTGACCTTTGTTGTTTTGTGAACTTGCCAGCGCTGAAACCATTCAACTAGCCGGCTGTTTGTCGAATATCTATTTTTATTTTTGATTTTATTGTGTTTTTGTATCATCCCTCGCTATTTTTTCACTGAGTAACAAATCCTCATCAATATGTGCTCCTTGTCATACTTTGACAAACTTGTTGTATTTTTCATTTGATAATTCGCATCGCGAAAAATAGTCTGTAATTAGCAATAAATGCTGTGGGGTTTTTCCGACGGCAACACTTTTTACCCGTTTCAGGGTTTTTTATTAGCGGTCGTTCGAGGCAGTGATGGGCAGCGGTGGCCGCGCTTTTTATGTCAAAGAGGAATTTCATTATGGCTACGCACGGTGTTCGGCGTAATACGCTGACGCTTGCTGTCGCGGGCGCGCTGTTGGGGACAGGGTTGGCGATGCCCCCGGCGGCGCAGGCAGCAGGATTTATCGAGGATTCCACGCTAAGCGGCGGCGTGTATTACTGGCAGCGCGAACGCGATCGTAAAGATTTAAATAAAACCAAAGAGATGACCAGGCCGGACGGCAGCAGCGTCACGGTCAATAACCCCGATTACAACAGCTATACCACCAATCTGTCGCATGCAACCGCCAACCTGAGCCTGGATTTCAGTTCCGGCTACGCCTGGGACATGCTGGGTCTGGATATTGCCGCCTTCAGCGCGATTGAAATTGCGGAAAGCAAAGACAGCGGCCACCCGAACGAAATCTCGTTCTCCAGCAGCAACCGCACCTATGACGAAACGTATCAGGGGGATAAGGGCGGGGTGAGTCTGTACAAAGCCGCCGCCAAATTCAAATATGGTCCGCTCTGGGCGCGCGCCGGTTATATCCAACCCAGCGGCCAAACGCTGCTGGCGCCGCACTGGAGCTTTTTACCGGGCACCTATCGCGGCGCGGAGGCCGGCGCCAATTTCGACTACGGTGATGCCGGTGCTCTCAGCTTCTCTTATATGTGGACCGATAAATATAAGGCTCCATGGCATATTGAGATGGATGACTTCCGCCAGAATGACAGGAAAACGTCGGTTTCCTATCTGCACTCTATCGGCGCCAAATATGATTTTAAAAACGATCTGGTGCTGGAAGCGGCCTTTGGTCAGGCGCAAGGCTATGTGAACCAGTATTTCGCCAAGGCCGCCTACCAATTTGAACTGTTCGGCAACCCGCTCACCACCAGCTATCAATTCTACGGCGCTGAAGACCGCATCAGCGATAAGCACGATCCTAACAGCATTTACGACGGGCTGGCCTGGCTGCAGGCGCTGACCTTCGGCTACACCACCGGCCAGTTTACCTGGCGTCTGGAAGGCACCATGGTCAAGGCCGAAGGTAACCAGGGCTACTTCCTGCAGCGTATGACGCCGACCTATGCCTCCTCGAACGGCCGCCTGGATGTGTGGTGGGACAACCGTTCCGACTTTAACGCCAACGGTGAGAAAGCGCTCTACGCCGGAGTGATGTACGACCTGAGCAAATGGAACCTGCCGGGCTGGGCGGTCGGCGGCTCTTACGTCTACGCCTGGGACGCCAAACCGAGCACTAACCCGATTTACGATCAGAACCAGCGTCTGAAAGAGAGCGCCTACAGTCTGGATGCGATGTACACCGTGCAGGAAGGGCGCGCCAAAGGCACGTTATTCAAGCTGCACTTCACGCAGTATGACAACCATTCCGATATTCCGAGTTGGGGCGGCGGCTACGGCAACATCTTCCAGGATGAACGCGACGTCAAATTTATGGTTATCGCACCGTTCACCATTTTTTAATCGCTGCCTCGGCTTTGCGGCCGGGGCGGGATGACAGGGGACAGTTTCATGAAGAAACGCATGTTGGCGGTAACCGTAGCGGTAGGGTTGGCGGGCTGCGTACAGCCGCAGGCGGCGCCGGAAGACGGCCGCTTACGGCAGGCATACGCCGCCTGCATCAATACCGCAGAAGGCTCGCCGGAAAAGTTGTACTCCTGCCAGGCGGTACTGGATGTCTTGCGGCAAGAGCAACGGCACCAGCCGTTTGCTGAACAGGAAACGGTACGCGTGATGGATTACCAAAAATGCATTCAGGCGCTGCACAGCGGCGACGGCCAGGCGTATCACGAGCGCTGCGGCAAGCTGTGGCAAGAAATTCGGGCCAATAACCACGATGACCAAGGAGGCTGAAGATGAACAGATTTAAACTGAGTGCCCTGGCCGTACTGGCGGCGACCGCCGGCATGTTCGGCGCGATCGGCAACGCCATGGCGGATCAACCGCTGGTGGATCGCCTTAGCCAGCTGAAGCTGAATATCAAAATACTGGACAACCGCGCGGCCGACAGCGGCGTGGATTGCGCCAGGCTGGGCGCCGACTGGGCGGCCTGCAACAAGGTGCTGATCACGTTGGCCAACGACGGCCAGGCGATTACCGCCAAAGATTGGGCGATCTATTTCCACAGCCCGCGGCAGACGCTGGAGGTGGGCAACCAACAGTTCCGCATCACTCACCTGACCGGCGATCTGTACAAGCTGGAGCCGACCGACGCGTTCCGGGGCTTCCCGGCCAACCAGGCGGTGGACATTCCCATCGTGGCCGAATACTGGCAGCTGTTTAAGACGGATTTCCTGCCGCGCTGGTATGCGACTTCCGGCGATGCCAAGCCGAAAGTGCTGACCAACACCGATACCGAGGATCTGGATCGGTTCGTGGCGCCGTTTACCGGCGATCAATGGAAGCGCACCAAAGAGGATAAAAACGTGCTGATGACGCCGGCCTCGCGCTTTACGCGTAACGCGGACCTGCAGACGTTGCCGGCCGCCTCGCTGCGTGGCCAGATCATCCCGACGCCGATGTCGGTGCAGGTTCATGCGCAGGATATCGATCTTGGCAACGGCGTGGCGCTGGCGCTTGACGCCTTGGATCAGGCGACGGCGAACGTGGTGCGCGACCGTTTTGCACAGCTTGGCGTGCCGAGCGCGGCGGCGGGCTACCCGATAAAGACGGAGGTTAATCCGGCGTCGTTCAGCGGAAAAATGGCGCAGCCCGGCGCTTATATTCTGACGCTGGGCGAGAAAGAGGCGCGGATTACCGGCTTTGATCAGAGCGGGGTGTTCTACGGCCTGCAGTCAATTCTGTCGTTGATCCCGCTGCACGGCGATAAAAAGATTGCCGCGCTGGAAGCGCGCGACGCGCCGCGCTTTGCCTATCGCGGCCTGTTCCTCGACGTGGCGCGTAACTTCCACCATAAAGATGCGGTGCTGCGCCTGCTGGATCAAATGGCGGCCTATAAGCTGAATAAATTCCATTTCCATCTGACCGACGATGAGGGCTGGCGTATTGAAATCCCCGGCCTGCCGGAGCTGACGGAGGTTGGCGGACAGCGCTGCCATGACCTGAGCGAAACCACCTGCCTGCTGCCGCAGTACGGTCAGGGGCCGGATGTGTACGGCGGTTTCTTCTCACGTCAGGATTACATCGACATTCTCAACTATGCGCAGGCGCGCCATATTGAGGTGATTCCGGAAATCGACATGCCGGCGCATGCCCGTGCGGCGGTGATCGCCATGGAGGCGCGCTATAAGAAACTGCATGCGCAGGGCAAACAGCAAGAAGCGCAGGAGTACCGGCTGGTGGATCCGACCGACACCTCGAACACCACCTCGGTGCAGTTCTTCAACCGCCAGAGCTACCTGAACCCATGTCTGGACTCTTCCACCCGCTTTGTTGACAAAGTGATGGGGGAAATTGCCAAGATGCATCAGCAGGCGGGGCAGCCGATCGGCACCTGGCACTTTGGCGGCGACGAGGCGAAAAACATCCGGCTGGGCGCCGGCTATACCGATGTGAAGAAGCCGGAAGCGGGCAAGGGCATGCTTGACCTGAACAAAGAAGACAAGCCATGGGCGAAGTCACAGGCCTGCCAACGGCTTATCGACAGCGGCAAAGTGGCGGATATGGCACATCTGCCGAGCTACTTCGGTCAGGAAGTCAGCAAGCTGGTGAAGGCGCACGGCATCGATCGGATGCAGGCCTGGCAGGATGGCCTGAAAGATGCCAAAGACGCCAAAGCGTTCGCCACCTCGCGCGTGGGCGTCAACTTCTGGGATACTCTGTACTGGGGCGGTTTTGACTCGGTGAACGACTGGGCCAACAAGGGCTATGAAGTGGTGGTTTCCAACCCGGACTATGTCTATCTGGACTTCCCGTATGAAGTGAACCCGAACGACAGCGGCTATTACTGGGGCACCCGCTTCAGCGACGAACGGAAAATCTTCAGCTTTGCGCCGGACAATATGCCGCAAAACGCGGAAACCTCGGTTGACCGCGACGGCAACGCCTTTACCGCCAAGAGCGATAAGCCGTGGCCGGGAGCGTATGGTCTGTCCGCCCAGCTGTGGAGCGAGGTGGTGCGCACCGATCCGCAGATGGAGTATATGATCTTCCCGCGCGCGCTGTCGGTGGCCGAACGCGCCTGGCACCGTGCCGAATGGGAGCTGGACTATCAGGCGGGCCGCGAATATAAGGGCGGTGAAACGCAGTTTGTCGATACCAAAAAGCTGGCGCAGGAGTGGCTGATTTTTGCCAATATTCTGGGGCAGCGCGAACTGGCCAAGCTGGATGCGGGCGGAATCAGTTACCGTCTGCCGGTGCCGGGCGCCCGTATTGTCGGCGGCAGGCTGGAGGCCAATATTGCGCTGCCGGGCCTGACGATCGAATATTCGACCGACGGCGGCCAGCGTTGGCAGCGTTATGATGATGCCGCCAGGCCGGCGGTGCAGGGCGAAGTGCAGATTCGTTCGGCAAGCCCGGATGGCAAGCGCTTTAGCCGCGCGGAGCCGGTAGCGGCTTAAGTCAACGTCTGCGGCGCCCGAACGGTATAACGGCGGGCGCCGCAGCTCACCCACGATCGGCAGGCATAAAAAAACCGCCGTGCGGCGGTTCCTGTTTACGCTGGCAGGCCAGCTTTACTTCTTGTTATGCAGCGTGTCGTTTTCACGGCAGTCACCGCTGGCACAGTGGCCGTACAGGTACAGGCTGTGGTTGGTGAGTTTGATGCCGTGCTGTTTGGCGATATCGCGCTGACGTTGTTCGATAGACTCATCGCTGAATTCGATCACTTTGCCGCAGTCCAGGCAGATCAGGTGATCGTGATGATGCTGTTGGGTCAGTTCGAATACTGACTTGCCGCCTTCGAAGTTATGGCGCGTGACGATACCGGCGTCGTCGAACTGGTTCAGTACGCGGTAAACCGTCGCCAGACCAATTTCTTCGCCCATGTCGATCAGTTTCTTATACAAATCTTCCGCACTGACATGATGGCAAGCCGGATCTTGCAGCACTTCCAGGATTTTGAGTCGCGGAAGCGTGACTTTTAAGCCGGCCTTCTTCAATGCGGTGTTGTTGTCAGTCATGCGGATTCAGTCCTGTTACTATGCTAATCAGTTGAGGCATTGTTGCCTGTGGCATCGGTCGGCACAAAGCGTTAATAGCGTCTCATTATAGAACCGGTTGCCCTAAATGGAAACCGCCGGTTGTTAACAAAAGCCTACTGCGCCGTTACATGTTGCGCGTGCAACATCTTGATGAATGGGATAAACCGGGGCCAAAGTCTACCGTGACGGGGAGGGAAGTTACTAATATGTAGCTTCTATTGCTTCAATCCGTGATGCCGATAACGGCCCCGCCGCTCAGCAGGGCCACCTATCGCAGCATTGCGGAGCGTTGAATCAGCCGATGATATCGGCCAGGCTCAGCTCTTCAACAATCTGTTTGACCCAGGCTTCCACGCGTTCGTTGGTCAGTTCCGGCTGGCGGTCTTCATCAATGGCCAAGCCGATAAAGTTGTCATCGTCCGCCAGACCCTTGGAGGCTTCGAAATGGTAGCCTTTGGTTGGCCAGTGGCCGACGATGGCAGCGCCGCGTGGTTCGATAATATCGCGGATGGTGCCCATCGCGTCACAGAAGTACTCGGCATAGTCTTCCTGATCGCCGCAGCCGAACAGCGCAACCAGCTTACCGTTGAAGTCTATTTCTTCCAGCGTCGGGAAAAAGTCGTCCCAGTCACATTGTGCTTCACCGTAGTACCAGGTCGGGATGCCCAGCAGCAAAATGTCAAATGCGTCCAGATCTTCTTTGCTGCTTTTGGCGATGTCGTGAATCTCAGCAACATCATCGCCGAAATCTTTGCGAAGGAGCTTTTGAATCATCTTGGCAATGTTTTCGGTATTGCCCGTGTCGCTGCCAAAGAAAATGCCTACGTTAGCCATATTGCGTATAACCTTTTAATTCAATAAATTACAATACGTTTCGCCTGCTGATCGCATCGGTATCGTTGTAAAGTGGCGTCTTGGTAAAGACCTGGGTCCTACCGGTAAACGCCTATCATGCCAGAAATTTGCTCCGGGGTTTTATCGCGTTCATGCGATGCCGGAAAGTAAGGCGGCGTTAAGCGAGCATCATCCTTACGCCGTGTGCGGCAGGCGCACGTTATTATTGCGACGGCTGCTCTTCCGCCAGCTGCGCCAGCAGCATCTGCTCGATCAGTTCGCTGCGGCTGATATTGCGCTGTTCGGCCAGCTTGTTCAGCGCTTCCACCGCTTCCGCGTTGATTTTCAGTTCCACACGCCGTAATCCACGTACTTTATCGCGCCGTAACTGATTACGCTTATTAATTCTAAGCTGTTCATCACGGGATAACGGGTTGGTTTTCGGGCGCCCCGGACGGCGTTCATCTGCGAACAGATCCAGCGTCGTGCGATCCGTGTTTTCTTTTGCCATAGGTAGCGGTACTGCAAGGGAATTAGCCTCAAAAAGCGATGGTTTGCTTCCGGACGCTGTGGTTAATACCGTTCAGGTCGTTACAACCTAAGCCAACTTTGCCCCCAATCTGGCGCCGGACAGCACGCTGGGGATGGCGGCAAAAATTATAGCGCGCCATCTTACCCCAGCAGGCGTCGCAACGACAATGCCTAACTGAGGCGCAAACGCGCTAAGCCGTTATCTTTAGCGCGTTTTTTCGCCACCTGCGTTATGGCTCGGCCAAAAAGCGGTGAATAGCGCGCAGTACGGCCTGCGGTTTTTCCGCGTGCACCCAGTGTCCGGTGCCGGCCACCTCATAGGCGCGTGCCTGCGGGAACTGGCGTGCAATGGCGTCACGGTAGCTATTTTGCACGTACGCCGACAGCCCGCCGCGGATAAACAGAATCGGATGCGGCCAGGCGGGCACGTCGTGCCAGCCGATAATCGCCGCGTAGTTGGCGATCAGTACCGGCAGGTTGAAGCGCCACTCTCCCTGATGAAAGGATTTCAGCAGGAACTGGATGACGCCTTCTTCATCCAGATAGTCGCGCATCAGCTGCGCCGCCTGTTGGCGCTGGGTGATGCCGGCGTCGCTGACCGCCGTCAGAGCGGCGAAGATGTCATCATGGTGCCGGGTCTGGTAGCCCACCGGGGCGATATCGATGACCACCAGCCGCGCGATGCGCTCTGGCGCCAGCGCCGTCATCGCCATGGCGGCTTTGCCGCCCATCGAATGGCCGATCACGATGGCGCGCTCGATCCGGAGGTCGTCCAGCAGCGTCAGCAGATCCTGCGCCATCGCCGCGTAGCTCATCTCATCGGAACGCGGCGACAGGCCATGGTTGCGCAGGTCCACTTTGATGACGCTGTGCTGCTGATTCAAATCGCGCGCCAGCACCCCGAGGTTGTCGAGATTGCCGAACAGGCCGTGGATCAGCAGGATAGGAAGGGTATCGGCGTTCACCGCCTGTGCGGCCAGCAATTGATAATGTAATTTCATCGCGAAGTTCATGATCTTGAGAGGTTCTGATAGGGTATCATACTCATTATCTGCAAAGGTGATGGATTGGCAGTGCGGACGCATCCCGCTATCCACCGTATTTCCCGCGCGCCGGCCGGCGAGGGCAGGATAAAAAATGACGGGGATATAGGTAATAGTCTGCTTTTGCCTGAGAACGGCACTTTGTTGTGTCTGCCCCCACGCTTTTAACTTTATAATCCCTCGGCTTGAAGACAGAACCTGGCTTCGGGCTTTAAGTAGAAAACACAGTACTGGATAAAGATGAAAACTATTGAAGTCGACGAAGAACTTTACCGTTATATTGCCAGCCACACGCAACATATCGGGGAAAGTGCGTCCGATATTTTACGGCGTATGTTGAAGTTTTCCGCAGGGCAACCTGTGCGTAGCGCAAGCGTAGTGGCCCAGGGTCAGGAGCCGGAAAAAGCGGCGGCGCCACGCCCGCGCGATCGCGTACGCGCCATGCGCGAACTGCTGCTGTCGGATGAATACGCCGAGCAGAACAAAGCCGTAAATCGCTTTATGTTGGTACTTTCTACGCTGTACACCCTGGATGCGGCCGGTTTCGCCATGGCGACCGACGCGTTGCATGGCCGTACCCGCACCTATTTTGCCGGCGATCAGCAAACGTTGCTGGCAAATGGAACGCACACCAAACCGAAACACGTTCCGGGTACGCCTTACTGGGTGATCACCAATACCAATACCGGCCGTAAACGCAGCATGATCGAGCACATCATGCTGGCTATGCAGTTCCCGACGGAGCTGACAGAAAAGGTTTGCGGGACTATTTGATTTAGCGAACTGCTCGTCTCGGCGGCCGCGGCGCGATTGCACCCGGCTCCTGAGAAGAGAAAGGGAGAGATGTTGATGGCGAACCATCCACGTGCCGGGCAACCGGCTCAGCAAAGCGATCTGATTAACGTGGCGCAGCTGACGTCGCAGTATTATGTGCTGCAGCCGGAAGCCGGCAATGCCGCCCATGCGGTGAAATTCGGCACGTCCGGTCACCGTGGCAGCGCCCAGCGCCACAGTTTTAATGAAGCGCACATTCTGGCGATCGCTCAGGCGATTGCCGAAGTGCGTCGCCAGCAGGGCATCACCGGCCCGTGCTACGTGGGTAAGGATACGCACGCCCTGTCTGAACCGGCATTTATCTCGGTGCTGGAAGTGCTGACCGCCAACGGCGTGGATGTTATCGTCCAGGAGAACAACGGCTACACGCCAACGCCGGCGATTTCCAACGCCATCCTGAGCTACAACAGCAAAGGCGGCGCGCAGGCGGACGGCATCGTTATCACGCCTTCCCACAACCCACCGGAAGATGGCGGCATCAAATACAACCCGCCTAACGGCGGCCCGGCCGACACCAATCTGACCTCGGTGATTGAAAAACGCGCCAACGAACTGCTGAGCGCCAAACTGCAGGGCGTACAGCGTCAGTCGCTGGAGAAGGCCTGGAACGGCGGTCATCTGCACGCGCAGGATCTGGTGCAGCCGTATGTTGAAGGGCTGGTGGACGTCGTTGATATGCCGGCCATTCAGAATGCCAGCCTGAAGCTGGGCGTCGATCCGCTCGGCGGCTCCGGCATCGCTTACTGGCAGCGTATCGCCGAGCATTACAAGCTGGATCTGACGCTGGTGAACGACGCCGTCGATCAGACCTTCCGCTTTATGAGCCTGGACCACGACGGCGTGATTCGCATGGACTGCTCCTCCGAATCGGCAATGGCGGGTCTGCTGGCGCTGCGCGACAAGTTCGATCTGGCGTTTGCCAATGACCCGGACTACGACCGCCATGGCATCGTGACGCCGGCTGGCTTGATGAACCCGAATCACTATCTGGCGGTGGCGATCAACTACCTGTTCCAGCACCGTCCGCAGTGGGGCGCCGACGTTGCCGTTGGTAAAACACTGGTGTCCAGCGCGATGATTGACCGCGTGGTGGCCGATCTGGGCCGTAAACTGGTGGAAGTGCCGGTCGGCTTCAAATGGTTCGTTGACGGTCTGTACGACGGCAGCTTCGGCTTCGGCGGCGAAGAGAGCGCCGGCGCGTCCTTCCTGCGTTTCGACGGCAAGCCGTGGTCTACTGACAAAGACGGCATCATTATGTGCCTGCTGGCGGCGGAAATTACCGCGGTGAGCGGTGAGAACCCGCAGCGTCATTATGACCTGTTGGCGGCCCGCTTCGGCGCGCCAAGCTACAACCGTCTGCAAGCGCCGGCGAGCCACGCGCAGAAAGCGGCGCTGTCCAAGCTGTCTCCAGAGATGGTACTGGCCGACACGCTGGGCGGCGATGCCATCACCGCACGTCTGACCGCAGCGCCGGGCAACGGCGCGTCGATCGGCGGCCTGAAGGTGATGACCGACAACGGCTGGTTTGCGGCGCGTCCGTCCGGTACGGAAGAGGCCTACAAAATCTATTGCGAGAGCTTCCTCGGGGCGGAACACCGCCAGAAAATCGAGCAGGAAGCGGTGGAGATCGTCAGCGAAGTGCTGGCCTCCGCAAAATAATCCCCCGCAGTAATAGAAAAAAGCGCTGTTTTTACAGCGCTTTTTTTATGTCCGCAATTTAGATATATCTAATCACGATATTTTCCTTGCCGATTTAGATATATCGATCTAGATTAGATATATCGGACTTGATTCGATATATCTAAAACCACCTGAGAGGTAAGCATTATGTTTCATCGATTCCGTTCGGATCGCTTCTGCGATCGTCACGGTGAAGCGCGCGAACGTCGCTGCCATCACCGCCGGGCCGGGCGCCACGCGATGGGCGGCCACGGCGAAGAGCACGGCCGCGGTCGCGGGCGCGGCAGTAAACTGCATCGTCTGTTTGAACACGGCGATCTGCGTATGGTGCTGCTGGCGCTGGTAGAGCGCAAACCGAGCCACGGCTATGAATTAATCAAGGCGATTGAAGAGGCCTCCTCCGGCCTGTATGTGCCGAGCCCCGGCGTGATCTATCCGACGCTGACGCTGCTGGAAGAGCAGGATTTCCTGGAAGCGGAAACCTCGGGCAAAGGGCGTAAGAGCTACCAGATTACCGATGCCGGTAAAGCGGAGCTGGCGCAGCATCAGACCGCGGTGGACGTGATTTTCGCCCGCCTGGCCGATGCCGGCCGCCGCCGCGAAGGGAACCTGGCCGAGGGCATTGCCGACACCATGCAACGCCTGAAGCGTGTGCTGCGCGGCAATATGATGCGCGCCGATCTGACGCAGGAGCAGGTTGAACGCATTAACCAGGCGCTGATCGAGGCGGTCAGCCGTATCGAGTCCGAAGTGGCCACACATGACAACGCAGAGGAGCAAGCCTGATGCCAGGACACCGTTTTCGTATTACCGTTGAGGCGCTGAGCGACCGTAAAGGCGCGCCGGTAGAAAAGACGCCGCTGGTGTTTGAAGTGGAAAATCATGACGACATTCTGGAAATTGTCGAACGCATTCAGGGGCGGGAGGATTTGGCCTTCGGCAAGGAAAAAAGCGCCGCCTTTGCCGTCGGGTTGAAACTGTTTTCCGAGGTGATGATCGAAAACCGTAAACATGCGGTGTTTGCGCCGCTGCGCGACGCATTCAAAGCGTTTATGGTCGGTCTGAAAAAAGGGCCGCAGGCCGGGGAATAGCCGGCTCAGGGCATAAAGCGGTAGCCGACGCCGGTTTCGGTCAGCAGATGCTTGGGGCGCGCCGGATCGGCCTCCAGCTTCTGCCGCAGATGCCCCATATAAATGCGCAGGTAATGGCTGTGTTCGACGTAGTTCGGCCCCCAGACGTGGCTGAGCAGCTGGCGCTGGGTCAGCACCTTGCCGGCGTTGGCCAGCAGTTCGGCCAGCAGACGGAACTCAATCGGCGTCAGATGCAGCTCTTCGCCGCCGCGCGTGACCTGGCGGTTAAGCAGATCGACGCTGACGTCGGCAAAGCTGACCTGCGGGCTTTCCTGCTGGCTGCCGGCATGGCGGCGCAGCGCCACGCGCACCCGCGCCAGCAGCTCGCCGATACCGAAAGGTTTGCTGAGATAGTCGTCGGCGCCGGCGTCCAGCGCAGAGATTTTGTCCTCTTCCGCCAGGCGGGCGGACAGCACGATGATCGGGATGCTGCTCCACTGGCGCAGATCGCGGATAAAACTCAGCCCGTCGCCGTCGGGCAGCCCCAGATCGAGGATAATCAGGTCCGGCTTGCGCGTGCCGGCTTCAATCAGACCCCGCTGCAGCGTATCGCTTTCAAACACCCGCAGTCCTTCCGTCTCCAGCGCGCTGCGGACAAAGCGCCGGATCTCTTTCTCATCTTCCACGATCAGAATGTTAATCGGGGTCATGCTCAACATTGTCCTCGGTTATAAATCGAAGTCTGCGCCGTCCATTTCCGGCATGCTTTCCAGCGGCAGCAGAAACTTGAAGCTGGCGCCGCCGTGGCTGCCGTTATCCGCCCAAATACGCCCGCCGTGCAGCTCGATAATGGCGCGGCAGATCGCCAGCCCCAGACCGACGCCGGGAATGGCGGATTCTTTATCGCCGCGAGAGAATTTGTCGAAGATATGCTGCCTTTGCTCGGCGGGAATACCGGGGCCGTTATCCCAGATTTCCACCTCCAGCCACTCCGGCAAAGTGCGGGCGCGAATACCGATAATAGCATCCTGTCCGGCATATTTATCGGCATTTTCCAACAGGTTGGTGAATACACGCTCCAATAAACTACCATCGCAGTTGATCAGCACCATTTCATCGGGCAGCTCCACCTTGACCTCATGCTGGTTGAAGATCGGCTCCAGCATATGCAGTGACGCGCCGACGATCTCCTCCAGCGACTGCCACTCTTTGCGCAGGATAAAACCGCCGGACTGAATGCGCGCCATATCCAACAGATTATTCACCAGCCGGGTGGTGCTCAACACCTGCTGGCGGATCTGGCTGGCCTGCGGGGCGTGCCGGGATCCTTCCGCCGCCAGATCCAGCGTAAGAATTTCCGCCTGGCCGAACAGCACCGTCAGCGGCGTGCGCAGATCGTGCGACAGCGCCGCCAGCAGCGAGTTGCGCAGCTGCTCGCGTTCGGTATCCAGCCGCGCCTGCGCGGCGCTGCGCGCCAGTTGCTGACGCTCCAGCGCGCTGGCGATCAGCACGCTGAAGGTTTGCAGCAGCCGCTGCTGTTCCGGCACCATCAGCTGGCGCAGGTTGTTCGGCTCGATCGCCAGCAGGCCGAAGGTGTGCTGCGAGGTTTTCAGCGGCAGCAGTTGGTAAGGCACGCCGGGCAGCGTATCGGTGCCCGCGCCGGCGGGCTGCCCTTTGTCATAGCTCCAGCGGGCGATGGCCTCATCCACCGACAGCAGACCGCCGTCCTGGCCGACCATTTGCCGCAGCTGGCCGTCTTCCTGCGGCAGCATCAGCACGGTTTTGGCGTGAAAACTGCTGGAAAGGAAGTGACGGCTGGTGCTGGCGACGTCTTCGGCGGTCAGCGCCTGGCTCAGGCCGTGCGACATTTCATACAGGTGTCGCGCCCGCTGTTCGCGGTAGCGCGCCACGCGCGCCTGATAACGCACGCCGGCAGTGAGGTTACCGATGGTGATACCGACGGTCAGCATCACCGCGAAGGTCAGCAGATACTGCACATCGCTGACGGCAAATGACCAGTGTGGCTGGACAAAGAACAGATCGAAACTGGCGACGTTAATCACCGCCGCCAGCACCGACGGCCAACGGCCGAAAAACAGCGCGACAATCACCACGCCGAGCAGATACACCATCACCAGGTTGGCCTGATCGAACCCCGGCAGCAGCCATTGGGAGAGCAGGGTGATCAGCGCGCACAGCGCGAACGCCACCGCACAGCCGCGCAGCTGCATGCGCCACTTATCGCTGAAGCTGCGGTTATCGGGTTCTTTCAGCACGCTCGGCGGGCGCTCATCCTCCAGCGCCACGATCACCAGATCGAGGTCTGGTCCTAACTGGCCGAGACGGTCGGCGAAACTGCTGCGGAACTTCCAGCGCTGTTCACCGCGCCGGCCGATAATAATTTTGCCCAGATTATGCTCGCGGGCGTAACGCAGCACCGCGCGTTCTTCCGACGGTGCGGCCAGCGTGGCGGTCTGTGCGCCCAGTTCCTGCGCCAGACGCAGCGCGCGCAGAATGGCGCGCCGACGGCTTTCCGGCAGCCGGTGCAGCTTGGGGGTTTCCACATAGACCGCGTGCCAGTGGCAGCCGAGCCGCGCCGCCAGACGGGCGGCAATGCGCACCAGTTTTTCGCTGCCGCTGTTGTGGCCGACGCACAGCAAAATGCTGTCGCGGGTGTGCCAGACCTTCTCCTGCCCCTGGGTATCGCGGAAGGCGCGCATCTGGTCGTCCACCCGGTCGGCGGTGCGGCGCAGCGCCAGCTCGCGCAGGGCGATCAGGTTGCCTTTGCGGAAGAAGTGCTCAATGGCGCGCTCGGCGTGGCCGGGCAGGTAGACCTTGCCCTCATTCAGCCGCCGCTGCAGGTCGTCCGGCGGCAGGTCGACCAGCACCACTTCGGTGGCCTGATCGAAGACGTGGTCGGGCACGGTTTCGCGCACCCGCACGCCGGTAATGCCGCCGACTACGTCGTTCAGGCTTTCCAGGTGCTGTACGTTGACGGTGGTCAGTACGTCGATGCCGGCATCCAGCAGCTCCTCCACATCCTGCCAGCGTTTGGGGTGACGCGAGCCGTGGGCGTTGCTGTGGGCCAGTTCATCCATCAGGATCAGCGCCGGATGGCGCGCCAGCGCGGCATCCAGATCGAACTCACGCACCACGCGGCCGCGGTGCTGAATCCGTTTTTGCGGCAGCACGCTCAGCCCGTCCAGCAGCGCGGCGGTCTCATTGCGGCCGTGGGTTTCCACCACCCCGATCAGAACGTCAAGGCCCAGAGCGCGTTGCCTCTGGGCTTCTTGCAGCATGGCGTAGGTTTTACCGACGCCGGCGCAGGCGCCGAAAAATACTTTCAGACGGCCGCGTGGTTTTTCGTTGGCGACCGCCAGCAGGCTGTCCGGATCGGGGCGCTGCTGTTCATCATCAACCATGAAAACTCCTTGTCTGGCAACGCAAAATGGGTTCGCCGTGGCGAACCCGTACAGAAAGGGACATGCCTGTCGCGTTTATTACAGCGCGTCCAGCGCCATATTCAACTGCAGCACGTTGACCGTGGTCGTGCCGAGAAAGCCCGGCGCGGGTCGTTCGCTGTGTTCGGCGATTAACCGCGCCACCCGGGCCGGCGGCAGATGGCGGGCGGCGGCGACGCGGGCCAGCTGGTACTGCGCGGCGGCGACGGAGATCTGCGGGTCGAGGCCGCTGCCGGAGGCGGTCAGCAGGTCGACCGGGATCGGGCCGCGCATGGTCGGGTTGGCCTGACGCAGCAGGGCGGCCCGCTCGGCGAAGGCGTTATCCAGCGCCGGGTTTGACGCCGCCAGATTGCTGCCGCCTGACGCTTCGGCATTATAGGCCGAATCGGCGGTGGCGGAAGGGCGGCCCCAGAAATAGCGCGGCTGGGTAAAATTCTGGCCGATCAGCGCCGAACCGGCCAGTTTGTCGCCATGGTACAGCAGCGAGCCGTTGGCCTGCTGGGAAAATAGCAGCTGCGCCAGGCCGGTGGTCAGCAGCGGATAGGCGATACCGGTGAGCAGCGTCAGCAAAATCAGCATCACCAGCGCAGGACGTAAATAAGACATGGTGTTTCTCCTTAACGGTTAACCGGCGATATGCAGCAGCGTCAGCAGCAGGTCAATCAGCTTAATGCCGACGAACGGCACCAGCAGGCCGCCCAGCCCGTACAGCCACAGGTTGCGGCGCAGCAGCGCCGCCGCGCTCATGGCTTTGTAGCTGACGCCTTTAAGCGCCAGCGGGATCAGGAACACAATCACCAGCGCGTTGAAAATCACCGCCGACATAATGGCCGACGACGGCGAATGCAGATGCATAATATTCAGCGCGTTCAGCTGCGGGTAAGTGGCGGCAAAGGCGGCCGGAATAATGGCGAAATATTTCGCCACGTCGTTGGCGATGCTGAAGGTGGTCAGAGAGCCGCGCGTCATCAGCATCTGTTTGCCGATATGCACCACCTCAATCAGCTTGGTCGGGTTGGAGTCCAGATCGACCATATTACCGGCCTCTTTCGCCGCCTGAGTGCCGGAGTTCATCGCCACCGCCACGTCGGCCTGCGCCAGCGCTGGCGCATCGTTGGTGCCGTCGCCGGTCATCGCCACCAGCCGGCCCTCCGCCTGATACTGGCGGATCAGCGCCAGTTTGGCTTCCGGCGTTGCTTCGGCCAGGAAATCGTCTACCCCGGCCTCGGCGGCGATGGCGGCGGCGGTCAGCCGGTTGTCGCCGGTGATCATCACCGTTTTGATCCCCATGCGGCGCAGCTCGGCAAAGCGTTCTTTGATGCCGCCTTTGACGATGTCCTTCAGCGCCACCACGCCCAGCACCCGCGCGTCTTCCGCCACCACCAGCGGCGTGCCGCCGGTGTGCGCCACGCCTTCCACCAGCGCGTCGATCTCCGGCGGGAAATGGCCGTTGTTGGATTCCACGTGGCGGCGGATGGCGTCTACCGCGCCTTTGCGGATAACCCGCTGCTGTACATTGACGCCGCTCATGCGGGTCTGCGCCGAGAAGGGCACAAAGGTGGCGTTGAGCGTCTGTAAATCACGTTCGCGCAGGTTGAAGCGCTGTTTTGCCAGCACCACGATGCTGCGGCCCTCCGGCGTTTCATCCGCCAGCGATGACAGCTGCGCGGCGTCCGCCAGTTGTTGCTCTTCGATGCCGGGAGCGGGCAGAAACTCGGAGGCCTGACGGTTGCCGAGGGTGATGGTGCCGGTTTTGTCCAGCAGCAGCACGTCCACGTCGCCGGCGGCCTCCACCGCCCGGCCGCTGGTGGCGATCACATTGGCGCCGAGCATGCGGCTCATGCCCGCCACGCCGATCGCCGACAGCAAACCGCCGATGGTGGTGGGGATCAGGCAGACCAGCAGCGCCACCAGCACGGTGATGGTGACCACCGCGCCGCTGCCGGCGGCGGTGACGCTGTAGTGCGAGAACGGCAGCAGGGTTGCGGTTGCCAGCACGAAGACGATGGTCAGCGCCACCAGCAAAATGGTCAGCGCCACCTCATTCGGCGTTTTACGTCGTTTGGCACCTTCGACCATGGCGATCATCCGGTCGAGGAAGGTTTCCCCCGGGTTGACGCTGCACTGGACGATCAGCCAGTCGGACAGCACGCGGGTGCCGCCGGTGACCGAGGAGAAGTCGCCGCCGGATTCGCGGATCACCGGCGCGGATTCGCCGGTGATGGCGCTTTCATCCACCGATGCGCCGCCTTCCAGCACTTCGCCGTCGCAGGGGACAGTGTCGCCGGCCTCCACCAGCACCACGTCGCCTTTACGCAGGCTCTGCGCCGCGACCTTCTCCTGGGCCGCCTCGCGCTGCGGCTGCGCCAGTTTCTTGGCCCAGCTGGTTTTTTTGCTGCCTTTCAGGCTCTCCGCCTGCGCTTTGCTGCGGCCTTCCGCCAGCGCTTCGGCGAAGTTGGCGAACAGCACGGTAAACCACAGCCACAGCGCCACGCTGCCGGTAAAGGCGGCATCGCCGGTGCTGTAGCCGGCCAGCATGCCCAGCCAGATCAGGGTGGTGAGCAGGCTGCCGAGGTATACCACGAACATCACCGGGTTACGCCATTGGGTGCGCGGGTTCAGCTTTTTCACGGCGTCCAGCAGCGCGTTACGCACCAGCGCCGGTTCAAATAGCGCGCGTTGTTTGCGAGTCATAACTATTTCTCTCTAAGAAGCCGTTAATGGGCCAGCCAAATCTGTAAATGCTCGGCCACCGGGCCCAGCGCCAGCGCAGGGATAAAGGTCAGGGCGCCGACCAGCAGCACGGTGCCGATCAGCAAGCCGACAAACAGCGGTCCGTAGGTTGGCAGAGTGCCGTTCCCCGCCGGCTGACGTTTTTTGGCGCACAGTGAACCGGCTATCGCCAGCACCGGCAGAATCACGCCGAAGCGGCCGACCAGCATGGCGAAGGCCAGCAGCAGGTTATAGAACGGGGTGTTGACGCTCAGCCCGGCGAAGGCGCTGCCGTTGTTATTGGCCGCAGAGGAGAAGGCGTACAGCACTTCGCTCAGCCCGTGGGCACCGGGGTTGAGAATGCCGCTGCGTCCGGCTGCGGTCGCCAGCGCCAGCGCGCTGCCCAACAGCACCAGCGTCGGCGTCACCAGGATCGCCAGCGCGGTCATTTTCATTTCATAGACGTCGATCTTTTTCCCCAGGTACTCCGGTGTGCGGCCGATCATCAGGCCGGCGATAAACACCGTCAGCAGGACGAACAGCAGCATGCCGTACAGCCCGGAGCCAACGCCGCCGAACACCACTTCACCAATTTGCATCAGCCACATCGGCACCATGCCGCCCAGCGCGGTAAAGGAATCATGCATGGCGTTGACCGCACCGCAGGAGGCGGCGGTGGTGACTACCGAGAACAGGCTGCTGGCGAGGATGCCAAAGCGTGACTCTTTGCCTTCCATATTGATAACGCTGTCGGCGCCGGCGGCGCTCAGGTGCGGATTGCCCGCCAGTTCGGCATACATCACCACCACCACCGCGACGACGAAGATCAGCGACATCGCCCATAGCAGCGTATGGCCCTGACGGTTTTCACCGGCGGCCTGGCCGAAGGCAAAGCACAGCGCGCTGGGGATCAGGAAGATCGCCAGCATCTGCACCATATTGCTCAGCGCGGTGGGGTTTTCAAACGGGTGCGCCGAGTTGGCGCCAAAGAAGCCGCCGCCGTTGGTGCCGAGCATTTTTATCGCTTCCTGAGACGCCACCGGCCCCATCGGCAACACCTGCTGACCGCCTTCCAGCGTGGTCAGATGCAGATAGGGCGACAGGTTCTGCAGCACGCCCTGGCTGACAAAAAACAGCGCGATGAGCAGCGAAAGCGGCAGCAGCAGGTACAGCGTAATACGCCAGATATCCAGCCAGGCGTTGCCGATGGTGGCGCTGGAACGGCGGCTGAACGCGCGGATCAGCGCAAATGCGACTGCGATGCCGCTGGCGGCGGACAGGAAGTTCTGTACCGTCAGGCCGGCCATCTGGCTGAGGTAGCTCAGGGTGTTTTCACCGCTGTAGGCCTGCCAGTTGGTATTGGTGACGAAGCTGACGGCGGTGTTCAGCGCCAGATGCCAGGACATCCCCGGGAAGCCCTGCGGGTTGAGCGGCAGCGCGCCTTGCCCCATCAGCAGCGTCATCAGCAGGATGATGCCGAGCAGGTTGAAGAGCAGGATCGCCAGCGCATACTGGCGCCAGTTCATCTCCTCCCCGCGGCTACCGCTGCAGCCGCGGATAAACTGTTCGCTGTGACGCAGCACGGGCAGCGGCTCGCCTTCAATCAGGCGTGCCAGAAAATAGCCCAGCGGGCGTGACAGAAGCAGCAGAACCAGCAGGAAGCTGGCGATAAACAGAAAGGCTGACGCAGCCATCAGAACTCCTCCGCGTTGAACAGGGCGTAAACCAGATAGCCCAACAGCAGCAGAACCAACAGCGTGCCGGCGATAACGCTGATACTCACGGGACACCTCCACAGGTGACGATTTTTGATAGCGGCAGTGTAGGAAGGTGGATAGAAAGAAGATGAAAAAATCGCGTTGCAGGCTGTAAAAAAAGTATAAAAACGTCTGAATAATCGGCGCTTTTGCGGCATAGGGCGGGTCAGGAGGAGAGCGAGGCGTCATCGTTGTGTCAGATAACCATAAGGTAACCAATGTTTAGTTAATAATTAACCATCCTGTAACAAACTTTCAGTATAAAGAGCAATATGCGCTTTTTTCGTGTAATTTAGTGGTCGGATGAGTAGTAAATTTTCATCAGGTGCGCTAAAATTTTGCGCAGTTACCAAATCATCCGTTTATCTGTTTTTACGTCGTCGCTGTGCCTGACGCTATGCAGCCGGCGTGTTTTAAGGAGGTTCGCATGTCTACTTATCAAGCTTATTCATTGCATCGGATTCTCCTGCGCCGTGGCGCAGTGATCCTGGCCGGCGTGCTGGCCCTGCCGGTGATGCTGTTCCGCTCCGATCGCGCGCGTTTTTACAGCTATCTGCACCGCGTCTGGTCAAAAACCAGCGATAAGCCGGTCTGGCTGCAACAGGCGGAGCTGGCGTCCGGCGATTTTTACTAAGCCGCGCTTTTCCCCTGCAACCCTCGCCTTGGCGAGGTTTTTTTATGTCCGCAGCCGGCAGGCGTCATCGTCTTAACCGCCGAATTCTTCTATACTTTTAGTATTGTTTAACGCAGCGGTAACCGCTCGTTCGGTTGTTATGCCGTCCGGCGTCGCGCGTAATTGATGGTATTGATAAAAGGATGGTTATGACCACCCATTTGGTCTGGCTGCGCAATGATTTGCGCATCACGGACAACAAGGCATTGCACGCCGCCTGCAGCGATCCGCAGGCGCAGGTGGTGGCGCTGTTTATCGCCACGCCGCAACAGTGGCGGCAGCACGAGATGGCGCCGCGGCAGGCGGCCTTTATTTACGCCAACCTGCTGCCGCTACAGTCGCAGCTGGCGCAGCGCGGTATTCCGCTGGTGGTGCATCAGTGCGATGATTTTGCCGACTCGGTGCGCTGGCTTACGGACTATTGCCGCACCACCGGCGTCGATGCGCTGTTTTACAACCGGCAGTATGAACTGAATGAGCGGCGGCGTGACCGGCAGGTTGAAACCGCGCTGGCGGATACGCTGACCTGTCACGCGTTTGATGACGCGCTGTTGCTGCCGCCGGGCAGCGTGCAGACCGGCAAAGGCGAGATGTATCAGGTCTATACGCCGTTTCGTAAGGCGTTTTTGCAGCGTCTGTACAGCGCCGATGTACGCTCCCTGCCGGCGCCAGCGGTGCGTGCGAGCGGTGCGATTTCGCCGCCGGCGCCGCCGGTTCCGTTTGTTGATCCTGATGCCGCATGGGATGCGGCGGCATTCCCGCCGGGTGAGGAACACGCCTTGCGCCGGCTGCGCACTTTTTGCCTCGAGCAGGTGCAGGACTACCGGCAGCAGCGCGACTTTCCGGCGCTGGACGCCACCAGCGGCCTGTCGCCGTATCTGGCGATAGGCGTGTTATCGCCGCGTCAGTGCGTCAATCGCCTGCGGCTGACCTGCCCTGACCTGCTGGAGCAGCCGGACGGCGGCGCGTTTACCTGGCTGAATGAGTTAGTCTGGCGTGAATTTTACCGCCATCTGCTGGTGGCTTATCCGGCCCTGTGCCGCCATCGCCCCTTTATCGGCTGGACGGAGGCCGTTCGCTGGAATCCGGACGCCGGGGCGCTACAGGCCTGGCAGCAGGGGCGCACCGGCTACCCGATTGTCGATGCGGCCATGCGGCAACTGAATAACACCGGATGGATGCATAACCGTTTACGGATGATCGTGGCCAGTTTTTTGGTGAAGGATCTGCTGATCGACTGGCGAGCCGGCGAGCGCTATTTTATGCGCCAGCTGCTGGATGGCGATTTCGCCGCCAATAACGGCGGCTGGCAGTGGGCGGCGTCGACCGGTACCGACGCGGCGCCTTATTTTCGCATCTTTAATCCGACGACGCAGGGCGAACGTTTTGATCCGCAAGGCGCTTTTATCCGTAAATGGTTGCCCGAACTGGCGGATGTACCGGACAATGAACTTCATCATCCCCACCGTTGGGCGGAAAAGCAGGGTATTGCGCTGGCGTATCCGCCGCCGATCGTCGACCACCGCCAGGCGCGGCTGACGACGCTGGCGGCGTTTGAGGCGGCGAAACGCGGAGGGGATTAACGGTCACCGCAAGGAGCAAGCTTATGTTGAAGAAAATACTGGCCGTCTGTCTGAGCGGCTATTCGGCGCTGGCGCTGGCCGGGTTTGATGTGGTGGCGTTGGGCGTCGACGGCGGCGTCAGCGATGGCAACCTGACCTCTTATCTTATCCGCAGCGACAGTCAGACGCAGTACGTGGCATTGGACGCCGGCTCGCTGCTGCCCGGCATCGGCAAGGGGCTGGAAAAAGGCAGTTTTCCGCAGGTGACGCCGGAAGCGGCGGCGCCGTATACGCCGCAGGGCCATATTTTCCGGCGGCTGATTGGCGCCTATTTTATCAGCCATGCGCATCTTGACCATCTGGCCGGGCTGGTTATCGCGTCGCCGGAAGACGGTAAAAAAACGGTGTATGCCTCGAATGATACGGTACTGACGCTGCGCAACCACTATTTCAACTGGAAGAGCTGGCCGAACTTCAGCGACTCCGGCAACGGCCAGCGGCTTGGCACCTACCGGCTGCAGCCGGTGCGTGAACAGCAGCGCTTCACCTTCGGCACCACCGGGCTGAGCGGGGTGATGTATCCGCTCAGCCACGCGGGTTATCACTCTTCGATGGTGCTGCTTGCCGATCGCACGGGCGCTTTCGCCTACTTTGGCGATACCGGGCCGGACGCGCTGGAACAGTCGCGCCAGCTGGACAGCGTCTGGCGGGCGCTGGGGCCGCTGGTCGCCAGTAAAAAGCTGAAGGGCATGATTATTGAAACCTCTTACCCCAATGAGGTGTCAGACAGCAAACTCTATGGCCATCTCACCCCGACCTGGCTGCTGAAAGAGCTGAAAAATCTGCAAAAATACAGCGGTGGCGACGGTTCGCTGGCGGGACTGCCGATCGTTATCAGCCACATTAAACCGAGCCTGCAGCAGGGCGAAGACCGGCGTGCGATGATTCAGCAACAGCTGGAGCAGGCCAACGATCTGGGTGTTAAATTTATTTTTATGGCGCAGGGCGATCGCCAACAGTTTTAACGTCGCTCCCCATTGTCCGGGACTGCCGGCGTTGGGACCCACGCACTATGTTGAAGAGAGATGAGTATGCATAACCTCGATCTGGAAAGCTTGATAAACAATGTACTTAACAGCGCCGCGTTTCAGGACTATGCGCCAAATGGCCTACAGGTCGAAGGACGGGAAAACGTACAGCGCGTCGTCACCGGCGTGACCGCCTGCCAGGCATTGCTGGATGCGGCCGTGGAACACCAGGCCGACGCCATTTTGGTGCATCACGGCTATTTCTGGAAGAACGAGGCGCCGGTGGTGCGCGGTATGAAGCGTAACCGGCTGAAGACGCTGCTGGGCAATGATATCAATCTGTACGGCTACCACCTGCCGCTGGATGCGCATCCGCTGCTGGGCAATAACGCCCAACTGGCGCAGCTGCTGGATATCCGCGTGCTCGGTGAGGTTGAGCCGCTGGTGCCGCATGGCGAATTTGAACAGCCGCTCAGCGGCGCAGAGCTGCAGCAGCGTCTTGAAGCGCGTCTGGGACGTCCGGTTCTGCACTGCGGCGACAATGCGCCGGCGGAAATCCGTCGCGTTGCCTGGTGCACCGGCGGCGGTCAGGGCTTTATCGACAGCGCCGCGCGTTTTGGCGTCGACGCCTTTATCAGCGGCGAAGTGTCTGAGCAGACCATTCATAGCGCACGTGAAATGGGCATTCACTTTTTCGCCGCCGGGCATCACGCCACCGAGCGCGGCGGCGTCAAGGCGCTGGGCGAGTGGCTGGCCGAACACCATGGCCTTGATGTGACCTTTATCGATATCCCGAATCCCGCCTGATTTTCCCCCAGGGTTCAGCATGCTGAACCCTCTTTTTCTCTATACCTTAAATAATTCGAGTTGCAGAAAGACGGCAAGGGGAGGAATCCCGATGAGCTGACTCAGGTCAGTAATTCGGGTGACTGAGCACCGCCAACGCACCTGCAATTTGATGTATGACAGCTATATATCCTTATTTTCAAAGGGGTTGTTGTGTTGACAGCCGGCCTGCGCTCGCGCATAACTGATACGTTTTGCAAACAATAATAAGGAGAGTAATGGTGCAACGCGCACAATATTACCTATTGGGTGAAAGGGCGATCGTGCTTGAATTGGCACCGCCGGTGACGCTGCCCAGTCAGCAGCGGATCTGGGCGTTGGCAGAAAAATTTGCCCATCACCCACATGTACAGGAAGTGGTGCCGGGTATGAATAACCTGACGCTGTTGCTACAGACGCCACAGGCGGATATCGCCGCGCTGCTGGAGTTGCTGCGGCAGGGTTGGGAGAGCAGTGAAACGCTGGTGCCGCAGGCGCGGGAAGTGGCGATTCCGGTGATTTACGGCGGGGAGATGGGGCCGGATCTGGATGAGGTGGCGCGCCATACCGGCATGACGCCGCAGCAGGTGGTGGAGTGCCACGCCGCAGCGGCGTATGTGGTGTATTTCCTCGGTTTTCAGCCGGGTTTTCCTTATCTCGGCGGTATGCCGGAGCAGCTGACGGCGCCGCGCCGGGCGGAACCGCGCCTGAGCGTGCCCGCCGGTTCGGTCGGCATCGGCGGCAGCCAGACGGGCATCTATCCGCAGGCTGCGCCGGGCGGCTGGCAGCTGATCGGCCGTACGCCGCTGGCGCTGTTTAATCCGCAGGACACGCCGCCGACGCTGCTGCGTCCGGGAGACAGCGTGCGTTTTGTGCCGCAGCGGGAGGGCGTATGTTAAAAGTATTGCGTGCCGGCATCTATACCACGGTACAGGATCTGGGGCGAAACGGCTTCCGCAGCCTGGGCGTCAGCCAGGGCGGAGCGCTGGATACGCCGGCGCTGAAAATCGCCAACCTGCTGGTGGGCAACCGTGCGGACAGCGCCGGGCTGGAGATTACGCTGGGGCAGTTCAGCGCTGAATTTACGCAGCCTGGCTGGATCGCGCTGACCGGCGCCGGCTGCGACGCGCTGCTGGACGGCAAACCGCTGTGGACCGGCTGGCGTTATCCGGTGAAAAAGGGCCAGCAGCTGGTGCTGGATAAGCCCAGACACGGCATGCGCAGCTATCTGGCGATCGCCGGTGGCATTGCGGTGCCGGAGGTGCTGGGTTCGCGCAGCACCGATCTGAGAACCGGTTTTGGCGGTCTGGCAGGGCGAAAACTGCAGGACGGCGACCAATTGCCGCTGGGGGAGAGCGAGAACCTGCCGAGCAAGCCGTTCGGCGTCAAGCAGCTGCTGTTTAATAACCGCATCCGTGCGCTGCCGGGGCCGGAGTATCAGGAGTTCAGCGCGGCAGCACGGGAGGCGTTCTGGCGTACGGCGTGGCAGCTGAGCCCGCAGAGTAACCGTATGGGCTACCGCCTGCAGGGCAGCGCGGAGTTAACGCGCGCCACCACGCGGGAAATGCTGTCGCACGGCCTGCAGCCGGGCGTGGTGCAGGTGCCGCATAACGGCCAGCCGATCGTCCTGATGGCGGATGCGCAGACCACCGGCGGCTACCCGCGCATTGCCTGTGTGATCGAAGCCGATCTCTATCATTTGGCGCAGATCCGTCTGGGGGAGCCGGTGCACTTTATTCCCTGTTCTCTGGAAGACGCGCAGCGCGCCAAAAAGGAGCAGGATCTGTTTATCCAACAAATTGCCTGGGGGCTACATGATCGTTGATTTAAATGCCGATCTGGGGGAAGGCTGCGTTAACGACCAGGCGCTGCTGCAGCTGGTCAGCTCGGCCAATATCGCCTGCGGTTTCCACGCCGGCGACGCGCAGACCATGCGCCAGTCGGTGCGCTGGGCGCTGCAGTATGGCGTGGCGATTGGCGCGCATCCCAGCTTTCCTGACCGGGAAAACTTTGGCCGTACACGTATGCAACTGCCGGCGGAAACCGTCTATGCGCAGGTGGTGTATCAGCTGGGGGCGCTGGCCGCGATCGCCCGGACGGAGGGCGGGGCGATGGTGCATGTGAAGCCGCACGGCATGCTGTACAACCAGGCGGCGGTGGAGCCGGCATTGGCGGACGCGATCGCCCGGGCGGTCAAGGATGTCGATCCGGCGCTGCGGCTGGTGGGGCTGGCGGGCAGTGAGCTGATCCGCGCCGGGGAGCGCCTGGGGCTGACGACCCGGCAGGAAGTGTTTGCCGATCGCGGCTATCTGGCCGATGGCACGCTGGTGCCGCGCGGGCAAAACGGAGCGCTGATTGAAGACGAACAGCAGGCGCTGCAACAAACGCTGGAAATGGTGCGCCATCATCGGGTGCGCAGCATTGACGGCAAATGGGCCGCGGTGCAGGCGGAAACTGTCTGTCTGCACGGCGACGGCGAGCATGCGCTGGAGTATGCCCGCAAACTGCGCGCCAGCTTTGCCGAACAGGGCATCAGCGTCAGCGCAGAATAACAATAAAAAAACTAACACAACACAACAAACACAGGCCTTCGACCCGCAGCCTTTTGGCTGTGGGCGGAGTGCTGGGCAAGAGGGAATACACAATGGATCAGGTTGTTAATTACTGGCCGCTGATCGGCATTGCCGTGATCGTGGTCGGTTTTATTCTGCGTTTTAATCCGGTGCTGGTGGTGATCGTTGCCGGCCTGGCTACCGGGCTGGCGGCGATGATGCCGCTGACGGAAATACTGGAAAGGATGGGCGAAGGGTTTCTCAACACCCGTAACCTGTCGCTGATCCTGCTGCTGCCGCTGGCGGTGATCGGCACGCTGGAGCGCCACGGGCTGAAAGAGCGGGCGCAGGCCTGGATCGCCAGGATCAAAAGCGCCACCGCTGGCCGTCTGCTGATCGTCTACCTGTTTGTGCGTGAAATTACCGCGGCGATGGGGCTGACCAGCCTGGGAGGCCACCCGCAGATGGTGCGTCCGCTGCTGGCGCCGATGGCCGAAGGGGCGACGGAAAACCGCTATGGTGAACTGCCGGAGCGCGTGCGCTACCGCCTGCGCGCCATGTCGGCGGCGACCGATAATGTCGGGCTGTTTTTCGGCGAGGATATTTTCGTCGCCTTCGGCGCGATTATTTTTATGCATAACTTTATGCTGGAGTCCGGCGGCATTCAGACCGAACCGCTGCATATCGCGCTGTGGGGCATACCGACGGCGATTTTCGCCTTCCTGATCCACGCCTTCCGTCTGTATCGCATGGATAAGCGGCTCAGTGCCGAGCTGGCGCAGCTTAATCAGGCTGCGCTGCAGGCCAAAGGAGAGGCGCAATGAACTTCCAACTGCAATATCTCTACTGGCTGGCCGGGATTATCCTGCTGATTGTCGCCGTGATGTCGCTGCGCGACCGCGCCAACCCGCGTCGTTTTACCACCGGCTTATTCTGGGGACTGTATGGCCTGGTGTTTATGGTCGGCGACTGGACCTATGATCTGTTCGGCGCCGGCGAAGAAGCCCGGCGACTGCTGCATATCGTCATCGGCGCGCTGGTGGTGCTGATGGCGCTGATTGCCGGCCTCGGCGGGGTGCGTCTGGGCAGTTACCATCAGCGCACGCAGCAGCAGCGCGAAGAGAGCGCCAAACGCCTCGGCAACCGGCTGTTTGTACCGGCGCTGGCGATCCCGGTAGTGACGGTGATCGGGGTGCTGCTGTTCAACAATATTCCGGCGCTGCAAAGCGCGGTGTTTGGTCCCGGCAACCACTCAACACTGATTACGCTGTTCTCGATGGCGGCGGGGGTGATCCTCGGCGGCGTTATTGCGGTGAAAATGACCCATGAACGCGTGGCGCAGCCGCTGCAGGAAGCGCGCCGGCTGCTGGATTCCATCGGCTGTGCGTTTATTTTGCCGCAGATCCTCGCCATGCTGGGGCTGCTGTTTACCAGCGCCGGGGTAGGCACGGCGATAGCGCACCTGACGCAGGAATACCTGGCGGTGGATAACCGTTTTATCGCCGTGGCGGTCTACGCGGTCGGTATGGCGCTGCTGACCATGGTGATGGGCAACGCGTTCGCCGCATTCCCGATTATCACCGCCGGCGTCGGCATTCCGATTCTGGTGCTGCAGCACGGCGGCAACCCGGCGGTGATGGCGGCCATCGGGATGTTCTCCGGCTACTGCGGCACGCTGATGACGCCGATGGCGGCCAACTTTAATATCGTACCGGCGGCGCTGCTGGAGCTGCCGGACAGAAATGCGGTGATTAAGGTGCAGGTGCCGACCGGCGTCCTGTTGCTGACGGTGAACGTATTTCTGCTCTATTTCCTGATGTTCCTGTAGGAGAACGCATGCAACATACAGTATTGATTACCGGTTTCGAGCCGTTTGACGGTGAGCATGTCAATCCTTCCTGGGAAGTGGTGAAGCAGCTTAATGATATGGCGCTGGGCGGCGTGCGCGTGGTGGCGCGCCAGCTGCCGTGCGTATTCGGCGAAGCGTTGGATGTGCTGAATGCGGCGATTGATGAACTGGCGCCGCAGATGGTGTTGGCGGTCGGCCAGGCCGGCGGACGCTGCGATATTTCGCTGGAGCGGGTGGCGATCAATATCAATGATGCGCGCATTCCGGATAATCAGGGGCAGCAGCCGATCGATGAACCGATCGTCGCCGACGGGCCGGCGGCCTATTTCAGCACGCTGCCGATCAAGGCGGTGGTCGACAGTATGCGCGAGGCCGGCATTCCGGCCTCGGTATCGCAAACCGCCGGCACCTATGTGTGCAATCACGTGATGTACGGCCTGCTGCACCGGCTGCGCGGCCAGCCGGCGATCAAGGGCGGGTTTATTCATATTCCCTACCTGCCGGAACAGGCGGCGGCGCATCCGGGCCAGCCGAGCATGGCGGCCGGCACCGTGCTGTTTGCGCTGGAGCTGGCGATCTCCGTCGCCCTGCAGGTGGAGCACGATCTGAAAGTGTCGGGCGGCGCCACGCACTAAGCGCAGTGATAGCATCAGGGCGTCCTCAGCGGCGCCCGTTACCGTAAACCAAGGAGCAGTGTATGCCAGAAGGACCGGAAATACGTCGGGCGGCGGACACGCTGGCGGCGGCGATTCTCAATCAGCCGTTGCGTGATGTCTGGTTCGCCTTCCCCCAGTTGCAGCACTATCAGACCGAGCTGATCGGCGAGCGGGTGACCGCCATTGAGACGCGCGGCAAGGCGTTGCTGACCCATTTTTCCAACGGACTGACGATGTACAGCCATAACCAGTTGTACGGCGTGTGGAAAGTGGCGGCGGCGGGGGAAACGCCGGCCACCAAACGTGATTTACGCGTGCGGCTGGAGACGGCGCAGCAGGCGATTTTGCTGTACAGCGCCTCGGACATCACCCTGGGGCCGCGCGGCGAGATTGAGCAGCATCCCTTTTTACAACGTATCGGGCCTGACGTGCTGGATGAACGACTGACGGCGCAGCAGGTGGCGGAACGGCTGCTGTCGCCGCCGTTCCGCCGGCGTCAGCTGGGGGGCATGCTGCTGGATCAGGCCTTTCTGGCCGGGCTGGGCAACTATCTGCGGGCGGAAATTCTCTGGCAGGCGCAGCTGGCGCCGCAGCACCGGCCGCAGGATTTGACGCCGGAGGCGCTGCAGCGGTTGGCGCAGGCGCTGCTGGCGGTTCCGCGTCTCTCTTACCACACGCGCGGACAGGTGAATGACGATCGTCACCACGGCGCGTTGTTCAGTTTTAAGGTGTTCCACCGCAGCGGCGAGCCGTGCCCGCGCTGCGGCGCGATGATTGAAAAAACGATGCTGTCGTCGCGGCCGTTTTATTTCTGTCCGGTCTGCCAGCGTTAGCGCAGCGCAAAAAAAAGCGCCGCCCGAAAGGGCGGCGCCGTGCTGCTTTATGTAGGGTAAAGCGGCATTATTTCAGCTGGGATTTGAAATCACGCTCGGCGTAGCCGGTGTACAGCTGACGCGGACGGGCGATTTTGATGCCCTCGTCGTGCATTTCGTTCCAGTGTGCGATCCAGCCGATAGTACGCGCGATGGCGAAGATAACGGTGAACATGGAAGACGGAATGCCCATTGCCTTCAGGATGATGCCGGAGTAGAAATCGACGTTCGGGTAGAGTTTCTTCTCGATGAAGTACGGGTCGTTCAACGCGATGTGTTCCAGCTCCATCGCTACCTGCAGCAGGTTATCGTCTTTCTTGTTCAGCTCTTTCAGTACTTCGTGGCAGGTTTCACGCATTACGGTGGCGCGCGGATCGTAGTTCTTGTACACGCGGTGTCCGAAGCCCATCAGGCGGAAGGAGTCGTTTTTGTCCTTGGCGCGTTTGATGAATTCCGGAATGTGCTCAACGGTGCTGATCTCTTCCAGCATTTTCAGCGCGGCTTCGTTGGCGCCGCCGTGCGCAGGCCCCCACAGGGAGGCGATACCGGCCGCGATGCAGGCGAACGGGTTAGCGCCGGAGGAGCCGGCGGTACGCACGGTGGAGGTGGAGGCGTTCTGCTCGTGGTCGGCGTGCAGGATCAGGATGCGATCCATCGCGCGTTCCAGCACCGGGTTCACCACGTACTCTTCACACGGCGTGGCAAACATCATATGCAGGAAGTTGCCGGCATAGGACAGGTCGTTGCGCGGGTAAACGAACGGCTGGCCCAGGGAGTATTTGTAACACATCGCCGCCACGGTCGGCATTTTGGACAGCAGACGGTAGGCGGTGATTTCACGGTGACGCTCGTTGTTGACGTCCAGCGCATCGTGGTAGAAGGCCGCCAGCGCGCCGGTCACGCCGCACAGCACCGCCATCGGGTGTGAGTCGCGACGGAAGCCACGGAACAGATGGGTGATCTGGTCGTGGATCATGGTGTGGCGGGTAACGGTGGTTTTGAAGGTTTCAAACTCTTCCGGCGTCGGCGTTTCGCCGTACAGCAGGATGTAACACACTTCCAGATAAGAGGATTCTTTCGCCAGCTGCTCGATAGGGAAGCCGCGGTGCAGCAGCACGCCTTTGTCGCCATCGATAAACGTGATTTTGGATTCGCAGGAAGCCGTGGAGGTGAAGCCGGGATCGAATGTGAAATAACCTTTGGAACCGAGGGTGCGAACATCAAGGACATCAGGGCCCAGGGTTGGGCTTAGTACGCCGAGCTCAATGGGAGCGTCACCGTTTGGTACGGTTAGCGTCGCTTTCTTATCAGTCATTTACTGTCTCCTTAGCGCCTTATTTTAATAATCACTAACAACCGAAATACCTTAATTCTCCGCACGTTGCCCGCAAAAATGGTATGCGGACATAAACTCTGTGAGCAACTGCGCAATAATGCGGTTAGGGTACAGAGCGGTGACCCCGGCGCTTTCGTTTTGCGGCATAATAGGCGGCGAAACAGAAATTGCTGGGCTGACCAGGCGAACGAGACGGGTGGCCGGTTGTTAACGATTTATTGAATTCGTTATTTTCTGTTGATCATTACCTACGACGTGTTCGGGGTTTTTTAACCGAATACACTGTTGCATAACTTCTACGTGGGGGGAAGTGTATCCGGCGACCTATAGCGCATCATAGGACCTTTTGTGCCCCTATATGTAATGGAAATGTTGATCTCTTGTCAAATCAGATAATTAATTTTGTACTAAATGTGAAAATCGTGATCTAAATCACTGTTCGGGGGAAATGTCCCCAAAGGGATTGTATGGGAATTGTAATCAGAATGTGATCCTCCTATACTGCCGCCAGGTCTCCGGATTACCCTGAAGTAGGAGCACCCAGCGTTATAACAATGCGCCGTTTAAGCACAGAGGATGTCGATGTTTGAGCGCGTGACGTGTAAGGGTTTTGGCTCTTAACGCTGTCTGATCCCCACCCAGGCCCGGAGGAAGGAAAATAATAAGAGCTGTGTGGGCAAAACCGTGAAAAAACAAAGACCTGTCAACCTGGATCTGCAAACGATCCGGTTTCCCGTAACTGCGATAGCGTCCATCTTACACCGAGTCTCTGGCGTAATTACCTTCGTTGCCGTGGGTATTCTCCTCTGGCTGCTGGGCACGTCTCTCTCTTCCCAAGAGGGATTCCTGCAGGCCGCCGCCATCATGAATAGCTTCTTCGTCAAGTTCATATTTTGGGGAATCCTCACTGCGCTGGCCTATCACATTTGCGGTGGCGTTCGTCACTTGTTAATGGATTTTGGCTATATCGAAGAGAGTTTAGCGGCTGGTCAGCGTTCTGCCCAGGTGGCATTCGTTCTGACCGTTGTGCTGTCAATTCTGGCTGGAGTCCTCGTATGGTAAACAATGCTTCCGCATTAGGGCGCAGCGGCGTACACGACTGGTTGTTACTGCGTGCTTCCGCTATCGTCATCACCCTGTATGTCCTCTATATCCTGGGCTTTGTCGTCACGGCTCCGGACATCACCTATGAAATCTGGCGTGGTTTCTTCGCCACCTCTATTACGAAAGTCTTCACCGTGTTGACCTTGCTGTCGATTCTGGCGCATGCCTGGATCGGTCTGTGGCAGGTGCTGACGGATTATATCAAGCCGTTGGCGTTACGCCTGGTGCTGCAACTGGCGGTGGTCGTCGTGTTGCTGGTCTATTTACTGTACGGAACAATCGTAGTGTGGGGTGCGTAAAAAATGAAACTGCCAGTCAGAGAGTTTGATGCAGTTGTTATCGGTGCTGGTGGCGCAGGTATGCGCGCGGCGCTGCAAATTTCCCAGTCGGGCTCAACCTGTGCCCTGCTGTCCAAAGTCTTCCCGACCCGTTCCCATACCGTGTCCGCACAGGGCGGCATCACCGTCGCGCTGGGCAACAGCCACGAAGATAACTGGGAATGGCATATGTACGATACCGTCAAGGGCTCCGACTATATCGGCGACCAGGACGCTATTGAATACATGTGTAAAACCGGCCCGGAAGCGATTCTGGAGCTGGAACACATGGGCCTGCCGTTCTCCCGTCTGGACGACGGCCGTATTTATCAGCGCCCGTTCGGCGGCCAGTCGAAAGAGTTCGGCGGCGAGCAGGCGGCGCGCACCGCGGCGGCGGCTGACCGTACCGGCCACGCCCTGCTGCACACCCTGTATCAGCAGAACCTGAGAAACCATACCACTATCTTCTCCGAGTGGTACGCGCTGGATCTGGTGAAAAACCAGGACGGCGCCGTGGTCGGCACCACCGCCATCTGCATCGAAACCGGTGAAGTGGTGTATTTCAAAGCCAAGGCGACCATTCTGGCCACCGGCGGCGCAGGCCGTATTTACCAGTCCACCACCAACGCCCACATCAATACCGGCGACGGCGTCGGCATGGCGATTCGCGCCGGCGTACCGGTGCAGGATATGGAAATGTGGCAGTTCCACCCGACCGGCATCGCCGGCGCCGGGGTTCTGGTGACCGAAGGCTGCCGCGGCGAAGGCGGTTACCTGCTGAATAAACACGGCGAGCGCTTTATGGAGCGTTATGCGCCGAACGCCAAAGATCTGGCGGGCCGCGACGTGGTTGCGCGCTCGATCATGATTGAAATCCGCGAAGGCCGCGGCTGCGACGGTCCGTGGGGCCCGCACGCCAAGCTGAAGCTGGACCACCTGGGCAAAGACGTGCTGGAATCCCGCCTGCCGGGCATCCTGGAGCTGTCGCGCACCTTTGCGCACGTCGACCCGGTGAAAGAGCCTATTCCGGTTATCCCGACCTGCCACTATATGATGGGCGGCATCCCGACCAAAGTGAGCGGCCAGGCGCTGACCGTCAACGAGAAAGGCGAAGACGTCGTCATTCCCGGCCTGTTTGCCGTTGGCGAAATCGCCTGCGTATCGGTGCACGGCGCCAACCGTCTGGGCGGCAACTCGCTGCTTGACCTGGTGGTGTTCGGCCGTTCCGCCGGCATGCATCTGCAGGAGTCTCTGGAAGAGCAGGGCGCAAGCCGCGACGCCAGCGAATCCGACGTGGAAGCGTCACTGGATCGCCTGAACCGCTGGAACAACACCCGTTCCGGCGAAGATCCGGTAGAGATCCGCAAGGCGCTGCAGGCCTGTATGCAACACAACTTCTCGGTGTTCCGTGAAGGTGATGCGATGGCGAAGGGTCTGGAAGAACTGAAAGTCATTCGTGAACGTCTGAAGAACGCACGCCTGGACGATACCTCCCGCGAGTTCAACACCCAGCGCATCGAATGCCTGGAATTGGACAACCTGATGGAGACCGCGTATTCCACCGCCGTGTCGGCCAACTTCCGTACCGAGAGCCGTGGCGCACACAGCCGCTTCGACTACCCGGAACGTGATGACGCCAACTGGCTGTGCCATTCGCTGTATCTGCCGCAATCGGAAAGCATGGCGCGTCGTGAAGTGAACATGCAACCGAAACTGCGCCCGGCATTCCCGCCAAAAGTGCGTTCTTACTAATTCGCGGAGATCGATGGATGAAACTCGAATTCTCAATATATCGCTATAACCCGGATGTCGACGACGCTCCGCACATGCAGGACTACACGCTTGAGGCGGAAGAAGGTCGCGATATGATGTTGCTGGATGCGTTGATCCAACTGAAAGAGAAGGATCCGACGCTGTCGTTCCGCCGCTCATGCCGTGAGGGCGTGTGCGGTTCCGACGGCCTGAACATGAACGGCAAAAACGGCCTGGCCTGCATCACCCCGATTTCGTCGCTGCGCAAGGGCAGCGGCAAAATCGTTATTCGTCCGCTGCCGGGTCTGCCGGTGGTGCGCGACCTGGTGGTGGATATGAGCCAGTTCTATACCCAGTATGAAAAAATCCGGCCTTATCTGCTTAACGACGGCAAAAATCCGCCGGCGCGCGAGCACCTGCAGTCGCCGGACGAGCGCGCCAAGCTGGACGGCCTGTATGAGTGCATTCTGTGCGCCTGCTGTTCGACCTCTTGCCCGTCGTTCTGGTGGAACCCGGACAAATTCATCGGCCCTGCCGGCCTGCTGGCGGCATATCGTTTCCTGATCGACAGCCGCGATACCGAAACGGCAGAACGTTTAGACGATTTGGACGACGCTTTCAGTGTTTTCCGCTGCCATAGCATCATGAATTGTGTCAGTGTATGTCCTAAAGGCTTGAACCCGACCCGCGCAATCGGGCATATCAAGTCGATGCTGCTGCAACGCAGCGCATAACAGGCAAGTGATATCGCGCCGGAGCCGTTGGCCCGGCGCAATATTGGCAGGAAGCCTCTAAAAACTGACCCGTGACTGCGGCAACATGCAGTCAGGTTCCTCCCGCCGGTTTTTAGAGGTTCCTTGTAAGGGACCGCAAGGTCCAAACAGAACGTAAACAATCCCCGAGTGCCGGCGCTTGCGCCGTAACGAGGGAAGATACGTCGAGTGAACCGTTTTACGGCAAACCGTTTTAATCACGGTAATTATGTTAACCACGGCGAAAACTGAAGCTTTAAAGCTTAAGGGATCATAATGCAGAACGGCGCAATGAAGGCCTGGCTGGATTCCTCCTATCTGGCGGGCGCGAACCAGTCTTACATAGAGCAGCTCTATGAAGACTACCTAACCGATCCGGGCTCTGTCGAAGATAGCTGGCGTTCCATTTTCCAACAGCTCCCAACCGCGGGTGTCAAACCCGATCAACTTCACTCCCAAACTCGTGAATACTTCCGCCGTCTGGCGAAAGATTCTGCGCGTTACAACGGCAGCATCAACGATCCGGACACCGATGCCAAACAGGTGAAGGTCCTGCAGCTGATCAACGCCTTCCGCTTTCGCGGACATCAGCATGCCAACCTTGACCCGCTTGGCCTGTGGAAACAGGACGCAGTCCCTGACCTCGATCCTGCTTACCACAACCTGACCGAAGCCGACTTCCAGGAAACCTTCAACGTGGGTTCTTTCGCCATCGGCAAAGACACCATGAAGCTGGCGGATCTGTATGAAGCGCTGAAGCAGACTTACTGCGGCTCTATCGGCGCGGAATACATGCATATCACCAATACCGAAGAAAAACGCTGGATCCAGCAGCGTATCGAATCGGTGGTTGGCCATGCCAATTTCAGCAGCGATGAGAAACGCCGTTTCCTGAACGAGCTGACCGCTGCGGAAGGCCTGGAACGCTACCTGGGCGCCAAGTTCCCGGGGGCGAAGCGCTTCTCCCTCGAAGGCGGGGACGCGCTGGTGCCGATGCTGAAAGAGATGGTGCGTCACGCCGGCAAGAACGGCACGCGCGAAGTGGTGCTGGGCATGGCTCACCGCGGCCGTCTGAACGTGCTGATCAACGTGCTGGGTAAAAAACCGGCCGACCTGTTCGACGAGTTCGCCGGCAAGCATAAAGAACACCTCGGCACCGGTGACGTGAAATATCACCAGGGCTTCTCGTCCGACGTGGAAACCGAAGGCGGCATGGTTCACCTGGCGCTGGCGTTTAACCCGTCGCACCTGGAGATCGTCAGCCCGGTGGTCATGGGGTCAGTACGCGCCCGTCGCGACCGCCTGGATGAAGCGCGCAGCAACATGGTGCTGCCGATCACCATTCACGGCGACGCCGCGATTACCGGCCAGGGCGTGGTGCAGGAAACCCTGAACATGTCCCAGGCGCGCGGCTATGAAGTGGGCGGCACGGTGCGTATCGTCATCAACAACCAGATTGGTTTCACCACCTCCAATCCGCAGGATGCGCGCTCCACCCAGTACTGTACCGATATCGCCAAGATGGTGCAGTCGCCGATTTTCCACGTTAATGCTGACGATCCGGAAGCGGTGGCGTTTGTTACCCGTCTGGCGTTGGATTTCCGTAACACCTTTAAACGCGACGTCATGATCGATCTGGTTTGCTATCGTCGTCATGGGCACAACGAGGCCGATGAGCCGAGCGCAACCCAGCCGCTGATGTATCAGAAGATCAAGAAACACCCGACGCCGCGTAAAATCTATGCCGACGTGCTGACCGAACAGAAAGTCGCGACGCTGGAAGATGCCACGGAAATGGTCAATCTGTATCGCGATGCGCTGGACCGCGGCGAGTGCGTGGTGGAAGAGTGGCGTCCGATGAATCTGCACTCCTTCACCTGGTCGCCGTATCTGAACCACGAGTGGGACGAAGAATACCCGAGCAAGGTGGAAACCAAGCGTCTGCAGGATCTGGCAAAACGCATCAGCAGCGCGCCGGAATCGGTAGAGATGCAGTCGCGCGTGGCGAAAATCTACGCCGATCGCGCCGAAATGGCGGCGGGCAACAAGCCGTTTGACTGGGGCGCGGCGGAAACGCTGGCCTACGCGACGATGGTCGATGAAGGCATCCCAATTCGTCTGTCGGGCGAAGATGCCGGCCGCGGCACCTTCTTCCACCGTCACGCGGTGGTGCACAACCAGAAAGACGGCTCTTCTTATGTGCCGCTGTCTAACGTGCACGCCGGCCAGGGCGAGTTCAAAGTCTGGGACTCCGTGCTGTCTGAAGAGGCGGTGCTGGCGTTCGAATACGGTTACGCTACGGCAGAACCACGCACTCTGACCATCTGGGAAGCGCAGTTCGGCGACTTCGCCAACGGCGCTCAGGTGGTGATTGACCAGTTCATCAGCTCCGGCGAGCAGAAATGGGGCCGTATGTGCGGCCTGGTGATGCTGCTGCCGCACGGCTATGAAGGCCAGGGGCCGGAGCACTCCTCCGCGCGTCTGGAGCGTTATCTGCAGCTGTGCGCAGAACAGAATATGCAGGTCTGCATCCCGTCCACGCCGGCTCAGGTTTATCATATGCTGCGTCGTCAGGCGCTGCGCGGTATGCGCCGTCCGTTGGTGGTGATGTCGCCGAAATCCCTGCTGCGTCATCCGTTGGCGATCTCTTCGCTGGATGAACTGGCGAACGGCACCTTCCTGCCGGCGATCGGCGAAATCGACGAGCTGGATCCGAAGGCGGTGAAACGCGTGGTGTTGTGCTCCGGCAAGGTGTACTACGACCTGCTGGAACAGCGTCGCAAAAATGGCCAGAAAGACGTCGCCATTGTCCGTATCGAACAGCTGTATCCGTTCCCGCACCAGGCGGTGCAGGCGGTACTGGAGCAGTATTCGCACGTCCATGACTTCGTCTGGTGTCAGGAAGAGCCGCTGAACCAGGGCGCCTGGTACTGCAGCCAACACAATTTCCGTGAAGTGATTCCGTTCGGAGCCTCTTTACGTTACGCCGGACGTCCGGCCTCTGCTTCTCCGGCAGTGGGTTATATGTCCGTACACCAGAAGCAGCAGCAGGCTCTGGTTAATGATGCGCTGAATATTGATTAAAAATTTAAGGGAAAGCTAATGAGTAGCGTAGATATTCTGGTTCCTGACCTTCCTGAATCGGTTGCTGATGCGACGGTAGCGACCTGGCATAAAAAACCGGGCGACAGCGTCGAGCGTGACGAAGTTCTGGTGGAAATCGAAACCGATAAGGTGGTGCTGGAAGTGCCGGCCAGTGAAGCGGGCGTGCTTGACGCCATCGTGGAAGAAGAAGGCGCCACCGTGCTTTCTCGCCAGATCCTGGGCCGTATCCGTCCGGGCGCCAGCGGCGACAAACCGGCAGCAGAACCGGCTAAAGCGGCGGAAGCCGCTCCGGCAGCGCAGGCTGCTCCAGCCGCTGCGGCAGAAGAAAGCAATGATGCTCTCAGCCCGGCGATTCGCCGTCTGATTGCCGAGCACGACCTGGACGCCAGCGCCATCAAAGGCAGCGGCGTCGGCGGCCGTATCACGCGTGAAGACGTGGAAGCTCACCTGGCGAACGGCGGCAAGAAATCGGCTCCAGCCCCAGAAGCCGCGCCTCAGCCGGCGCTGAGCGCCCGTTCTGAGAAGCGCGTGCCGATGACTCGCCTGCGCAAGCGCGTAGCCGAGCGTCTGCTGGAAGCGAAAAACAGCACCGCCATGTTGACGACCTTCAACGAAATCAACATGCAGCCGATTATGGATCTGCGTAAGCAGTACGGTGAAGCGTTCGAAAAACGTCACGGCGTGCGTCTGGGCTTCATGTCCTTCTACATCAAGGCAGTGGTAGAAGCGCTGAAGCGTTACCCGGAAGTGAACGCGTCTATCGACGGCGATGATGTGGTTTACCACAACTACTTCGACGTCAGCATCGCGGTATCCACGCCTCGCGGCCTGGTGACCCCGGTTCTGCGCGACGTAGACACCATGTCGATGGCTGAGATCGAGAAAAAAATCAAAGAGCTGGCGGTCAAAGGCCGTGACGGCAAATTGAAAGTGGAAGAACTGACCGGCGGTAACTTCACCATCACCAACGGCGGCGTCTTCGGTTCTCTGATGTCTACGCCGATCATCAACCCACCGCAGAGCGCCATCCTGGGCATGCACGCCATCAAGGATCGTCCGATGGCGGTCAATGGCCAGGTTGTGATTCAGCCAATGATGTATCTGGCACTTTCTTATGACCACCGCCTGATCGACGGCAAAGAGTCCGTGGGTTACCTGGTGACGGTGAAAGAAATGCTGGAAGATCCGGCTCGTCTGCTGCTGGACGTGTAGTAACCCTTGCCTGGGCGCGGTACGCCGCGCCCACACTCTGTGCTATGTGGCCGTTCCGTCATGCTCGCCTTTGCGTCCGTGACCCGGCTAAAACTTCAGACTTGAATGGATAGAACATCATGAATTTACACGAATATCAGGCAAAACAGTTGTTTGCTCGGTATGGTATGCCGGCACCAACCGGTTATGCCTGTACTACACCGCGTGAAGCAGAAGAAGCCGCATCCAAAATCGGTGCCGGTCCGTGGGTAGTTAAATGTCAGGTTCATGCTGGCGGCCGCGGCAAAGCCGGCGGCGTTAAAGTGGTAAACAGCAAAGAAGATATCCGTGCTTTCGCTGAAGCCTGGCTGGGCAAGCGTCTGGTGACCTACCAGACTGACGCGCTGGGCCAGCCGGTTCACCAGATCCTGGTTGAAGCTGCTACCGATATCGACAAAGAGCTGTATCTGGGCGCGGTGGTTGACCGCGGAACCCGTCGCATCGTATTCATGGCGTCTACCGAAGGCGGCGTGGAAATCGAGAAAGTGGCGGAAGAGACCCCGGAACTGATCCACAAAACCACTATCGATCCGCTGGCGGGCCCGCAGCCTTACCAGGGCCGTGAGTTGGCGTTCAAACTGGGCCTGACCGGCAAACAGGTCAGCCAGTTCGCCAAAATCTTCATGGGTCTGGCGACCCTGTTCCTGGAGCGTGACCTGGCGATGGTTGAGATCAACCCGCTGGTGATCACCAAGCAGGGCGACCTGGTGTGCCTGGACGGCAAACTGGGCGCGGACGGCAACGCACTGTTCCGTCAGCCGGAACTGCGTGAAATGCGCGACCTGTCTCAGGAAGATGAGCGTGAATCACGTGCGGCGCAGTGGGAACTGAACTACGTGGCGCTGGATGGCAACATCGGCTGCATGGTTAACGGCGCAGGTCTGGCGATGGGCACCATGGACATCGTGAAACTGCACGGCGGCGAACCGGCCAACTTCCTGGACGTGGGCGGCGGCGCAACCAAAGAGCGCGTGACCGAAGCGTTTAAAATCATCCTGTCCGACGACAAGGTGAAAGCGGTTCTGGTGAACATTTTCGGTGGTATCGTGCGTTGCGACCTGATCGCCGACGGTATCATTGGCGCAGTGGCCGAAGTGGGCGTTAATGTCCCGGTGGTGGTGCGTCTGGAAGGTAACAATGCCGAACTGGGCGCCAAGAAACTGGCGGACAGCGGTCTGAATATCATTGCTGCGACCAGCCTGACTGATGCGGCTCAGCAAGTTGTTGCGGCAGTGGAGGGTAAATAATGTCCATTTTAATCGATAAAAACACCAAAGTAATCTGCCAGGGCTTCACCGGTAGCCAGGGGACCTTCCACTCCGAGCAGGCTATCGCTTACGGTACCAAAATGGTCGGCGGCGTAACTCCGGGCAAGGGCGGTACTCAGCATCTGGGCCTGCCGGTCTTCAACACCGTGCGTGAAGCGGTAGAAGCCACCGGCGCGACCGCGTCCGTTATCTACGTACCGGCGCCGTTCTGTAAAGATTCTATCCTGGAAGCCATTGATGCAGGCATCAAGCTGATCATCACCATCACCGAAGGTATCCCGACGCTGGATATGCTGACGGTGAAAGTGAAGCTGGACGAAGCCGGCGTGCGCATGATCGGGCCAAACTGCCCGGGCGTGATCACCCCAGGCGAATGCAAAATCGGCATCATGCCGGGCCATATTCACCTGCCAGGTAAAGTGGGTATCGTTTCCCGCTCCGGCACCCTGACCTATGAAGCGGTAAAACAGACTACCGATGCCGGTCTGGGCCAGTCTACCTGCGTGGGTATTGGCGGCGACCCGATTCCGGGCTCCAACTTTATCGACATCCTGAAAATGTTCCAGGAAGATCCGCAGACTGAAGCGATTGTGATGATCGGCGAGATCGGCGGCAGCGCGGAAGAAGAAGCGGCCGCGTATATCAAGGATCATGTGACCAAGCCTGTTGTGGGCTACATTGCCGGCGTTACCGCGCCGAAAGGCAAGCGCATGGGCCATGCCGGTGCGATCATCGCCGGTGGTAAAGGCACTGCGGATGAGAAATTTGCCGCGCTGGAAGCTGCCGGTGTGAAAACCGTACGCAGCCTGGCGGATATCGGCGATGCAGTGAAAGCGGTTCTGAAGCGCTAATCTGCCACCGTATTCTACTATCTCGACATGTTTGGCCGCCTTTTAGGCGGCCTTTTTTATTGCTCGACGGGTAAAAACCGCCGAATCTGCGATCAATGTCTCAATTTAGTCTATGATTAATTAACTAAAGCGCAATGGATAACGAAACTCACTGCTACACTTTTAATGGAAATAAAAGGTTAATATAAATCGCAATATAATAGCTAAAAATACAATAAGCCTCTTTGTGGGTTACATTTATTTAACACAAAAATATCAATAAAAAACAATTAAACCATTGCGTAACATACCCCCAAGAAAAATATGCGAAATCGTGTGATGAATCTGGAAATAAAGTTCAGATAGGCTTAAATTGTTCCAGATCAAATTAAAGCTGCATACTCATTTTGGCTAGCTTTTGACCTGTAGCCAAAATTCCAACCCGCGTCACGTAAAATCCTATTTATTGTGTGGGTTTGGGCGAGTATCATCATACTGTCATTATGAATCGTTGATCTTGTTGTATTTGTTCCCCATTGTCGGTTTTCAGCATGCGGTTGAAAGCGGAACCCTGGGATCGAAATTGTTGTTTTTTATGGCATTCACTGCGGGGCGTTATTGTTTGCTGCGTCATCGGGCGTAATAGCAATAGCCGCAATTCGGAGTCTTCCTGCGAGGAGCAAGGAGTCAAGATGTTTGATATTGTCGAACTGTCGCGCTTACAGTTTGCTTTAACGGCGATGTACCACTTCCTATTTGTCCCATTAACGCTTGGCATGGCGTTTCTGCTGGCAATTATGGAAACGGTATATGTGCTGTCTGGCAAACAAATCTATAAAGATATGACCAAATTCTGGGGTAAGTTATTTGCAATTAACTTTGCCCTGGGTGTGGCCACCGGCTTGACCATGGAGTTCCAGTTCGGGACCAACTGGTCATATTTCTCCCACTACGTCGGCGATATCTTCGGGGCCCCTCTGGCCATCGAGGGTCTGATGGCGTTCTTCCTTGAATCGACGCTGGTCGGTCTGTTCTTCTTCGGCTGGGATCGGCTGGGCAAGGTGCAGCACATGGCGGTCACCTGGTTCGTCGCCCTGGGCTCCAACCTGTCGGCGCTGTGGATCCTGGTCGCCAACGGCTGGATGCAGAACCCTATCGCTTCGGACTTCAACTTCGAAACCATGCGTATGGAGATGGTCAGCTTCTCGGAGCTGGTGCTGAACCCGGTCGCGCAGGTGAAGTTTGTTCACACCGTTGCCGCCGGTTACACCACCGGCGCCATGTTCGTGCTGGGCATCAGCGCTTACTATCTGCTGAAAGGTCGCGATGTGGCGTTCGCCAAACGCTCCTTCGCCATTGCCGCCAGTTTCGGCATGGCTGCAGTATTGTCCGTTATCGTGCTGGGTGATGAATCCGGTTATGAAATGGGCGACGTGCAGAAAACCAAGCTGGCCGCTATCGAAGCGGAGTGGGAAACGCAGCCTGCGCCGGCGGCCTTTACGCTGTTCGGCATCCCCAATCAGGACAAGCAGGAAAATGCCTTCTCCATTCAGATCCCGTATGCGCTGGGCCTGATTGCAACGCGCTCCGTCGATACCCAGGTCACCGGCCTGAAAGATCTGATGGCGCAGCATGAAGTGCGTATCCGCAATGGGATGAAAGCCTACCAGCTGCTGGAAGAGCTGCGCGCCGGCAATACCGACCCTAACATCCGCGCCGAATTTGACAAGACCAAGCAGGATCTGGGCTACGGTCTGCTGCTGAAGCGCTATACCCCGAACGTCTCCGACGCGACGGAAGCGCAGATCGCGCAGGCAACCAAAGACTCCATTCCACGCGTTGCGCCGCTGTACTTCGCTTTCCGCATCATGGTGGCTTGCGGCGTGCTGATGCTGGCTATTATCGGCCTGTCTTTCCTGAGCGTGGTGCGCGGTCGCATCGGCCAGAAAAAATGGCTGCTGCGTGCGGCGCTGTACGGTATTCCTCTGCCATGGATTGCGGTAGAAGCGGGCTGGTTTGTGGCGGAATACGGCCGTCAGCCGTGGGCCATCGGTGAGGTGCTGCCGACTGCAGTGGCGAACTCTTCCCTGACCGTCGGCGATCTGTTGTTCTCCATGGGGCTGATCTGCGGCTTGTACACTCTGTTCCTGGTGGCTGAAATGTACCTGATGTTCAAGTTTGCACGTCTGGGGCCAAGCAGCCTGAAAACCGGCCGCTACCACTTTGAACAACCGACTGCCTCCGTGCAGCAGGCGCGCTAAACAGGAGTCCACGTATGTTTGAGTATGAAGTACTGCGATTTATCTGGTGGGTGCTGGTTGGCGTACTGCTGATCGGTTTCGCCGTCACCGATGGCTTCGATATGGGCGTCGGCATCCTGGTGCGGCTGATCGGGAAAACCGATACCGAACGCCGCGTGATGATTAACTCTATCGCTCCGCACTGGGATGGTAACCAGGTGTGGCTGATCACCGCCGGCGGCGCGCTGTTTGCCGCCTGGCCGATGGTGTATGCCGCAGCGTTCTCCGGTTTCTACGTGGCGATGATCCTGGTGCTGGCGGCGTTGTTCTTCCGCCCGGTCGGTTTCGACTACCGCTCCAAACTGGAAAGTACGCGCTGGCGCAACATGTGGGACTGGGGCATCTTTGTGGGTTCCTTTGTGCCTGCGCTGGTGTTCGGCGTGGCATTCGGCAACCTGCTGCAGGGCGTGCCGTTCCACATCGATGAGTACCTGCGTCTGTTCTACACCGGCAACTTCTTCCAGCTGTTGAACCCGTTCGGTCTGTTGGCGGGCGTGGTCAGTCTGACAATGCTGATTGCTCAGGGTGCCACTTACCTGCAAATGCGCACCACCGGCGAAATCCATCTGCGCTCCCGCACGGCGGCACAGATCTCGGCGCTGGTGATGGCGGTATGCTTCCTGTTGGCGGGTATCTGGCTGGTGAAAGGCATCGACGGTTACGTGATTACCTCGGCTCTGAATACCGCTGCGGAGTCCAACCCGCTGCGTAAAGAAGTGGCGCATCAGGCTGGTGCATGGTTGATTAACTTCAACAACCATCCGCTGCTGTGGGCGCTGCCGGCGCTGGGCGTGATTCTGCCGCTGTTTACCATCCTGTTCTCGCGGATGGAAAAGGGCGCGCTGGCGTTTATCGCCTCATCGCTGACCATTGCCTGTGTGATTCTGACCGCCGGCGTGACCATGTTCCCGTTTGTGATGCCTTCCAGCACTAACCCGAGCATGAGTCTGACCATGTGGGATGCAACGTCCAGCCTGCTGACGCTGAAGGTGATGACCGTAGTGGCGATTATCTTCGTGCCTATCGTTCTGGCGTACACCAGTTGGTCGTACTACAAAATGTTTGGTCGCCTCGATAAGAACTTTATCGAAAACAACAAGCATTCGCTGTACTAAGGATAAGGAGCTAAATCATGTGGTATTTTGCCTGGATTCTCGGCACGCTTCTTGCCTGCGCTTTTGGCATTATTACGGCGCTGGCGCTTGAACAGAGCGAAAAAACGAAAGCACAGCAAGACGGTGAGTAATGAGTTCGTTAACCGATAAACTGTACGCCATCGCTGACAAGGGCCCGGTTCGGGTCCTTTCCCTGGTCTTGGCACTGGCGCTGGCCGGCTGCGTGTTCTGGGATCCGACGCGCTTCGCCGCGCGCACCAGTTCACTGGAGATTTGGCAAGGGCTGCTGCTGATTTGGGCGGTTTGCGCCGGCATGGTTCACGGCGTCGGTTTCCGGCCTCAGCGCATGCGCTGGCGGGCGTTTTTCGCGCCGCTGCCGGCGCTTATCATCCTGGCGGCAGGATTACTTTACGTTTCTTTATAAACTGCTGTCATTCCTTTGATTATGGGCCCCTGAGGCCCATAATTATTTTCGTTCCCTCCTTGCAACCCATTCCCAACCCGATCTCACTTGCGTATAGTAACAGCGTTAAATTGCCTTGCTGGGAAGTAGAGTGAGTAATACGTTATTTCGATGGCCGGTACGCGTTTACTACGAAGATACCGATGCCAGTGGCGTGGTTTATCATGCCCGCTATGTCGCTTTTTTTGAAAGAGCGCGCACCGAAATGCTGCGTCAACATGACTTTCATCAACAGCAGCTGCTCAGCGAACATGTCGCTTTTGTGGTCCGGCGTATGACGGTGGATTATCTGTTGCCGGCGCGGCTCGATGAGCAGCTGGAAGTGCAGAGTGAAATCACCCAGCTGCGCGGGGCCTCCCTTACGTTTGCCCAACGCATAGTCAATTCAGAAGGCATGCTGCTGAGTCAGGCCGATGTGTTGATTGCATGCATTGATCCACACCAAATGAAGCCGAGAGCGCTTCCTAAGTCTATTGTCGCGGAGTTTAAGCAGTGACTGACATGAACATCCTTGATCTATTCTTGAAGGCGAGCCTGCTGGTTAAGCTTATCATGTTGATTCTGATATGCTTTTCAGTGGCCTCTTGGGCAATCATCATCCAGCGCACCCGTATTCTGAATGCGGCGACGCGCGATGCCGAAGCCTTCGAAGACAAATTCTGGTCGGGCATCGAGCTTTCCCGCCTGTATCAGGAAAGCCAGGCGCGCCGTGACAGCCTGACCGGTTCGGAGCAGATCTTCTACTCCGGCTTTAAAGAATTCGCCCGTCTGCACCGTGCCAACAACCATGCGCCGGAAGCCGTGATTGACGGCGCGTCGCGTGCGATGCGCATTTCAATGAACCGCGAGCTGGAAACGCTGGAAACCCATATCCCGTTCCTCGGCACCGTCGGCTCCATCAGCCCGTATATCGGCCTGTTTGGCACCGTGTGGGGGATTATGCACGCCTTTATCGCGCTGGGCGCGGTGAAGCAGGCAACCTTGCAGATGGTTGCGCCGGGGATCGCCGAAGCGCTGATCGCCACCGCCATCGGTCTGTTTGCCGCCATCCCGGCCGTGATGGCGTACAACCGCCTTAACCAGCGCGTGAACAAGCTTGAGCAGAATTACGACAACTTTATGGAAGAGTTCACCGCCATTCTGCATCGTCAGGCCTTCTCCAGCGACAGCAAATAAGTAGGGGGTTGTATGGCGAGAGTACGTGGCCGTAACCGTCGGGAGCTGAAGTCGGAAATCAATATCGTTCCGCTGCTGGACGTGTTGCTGGTGCTGTTGCTGATCTTTATGGCGACGGCGCCGATCATCACGCAGAGCGTGGAGGTCGATCTGCCGGACGCCACCGATTCCAAAACGGTGTCCAGCGATGATAACCCGCCGGTGATCCTGGAAGTCTCGGGCGTCGGGCAATACACCATCGTGGCCGATCATGACCGCATGGAACTGTTGCCGCCGGAACAGGTGGCGGCAGAGGCTAAATCGCGGCTGGCCGCCAACCCGAAAACCGTCTTTTTGATCGGTGGGGCGAAGGACGTGCCGTACGATGAGATTATCAAAGCGCTGAATATTCTGCATCAGGCGGGCGTCGCTTCCGTTGGGTTGATGACCCAGCCAATTTGAGCATAGGGCGATGGATAATCCGGCTCCTGTCCTGCGGGGCAGGTGTCTTGTCCAGACGCCCGTTTTTGGGAATCTATTTTGGTAAAGGCAACTGAGCAAAACGATAAGCTGAACCGCGCCGTTATTGTTTCGGTCGTTCTGCACATTGTATTGATTGCCCTGTTGATTTGGGGATCGCTGCACGAAAATGCCGAAATGAGCGCCGGCGGCGGCGGCGATGGCGCCGTGGTCGGCGCCGTGATGGTTGATCCGGGTGCGGTGGTGGAACAGTACAACCGGCAGCAACAGCAGAGCAACGACGCCCAGCGTGCGGAGAAGCAGCGGCAGAAAAAGGCGGAGCAACAGGCCGAAGAGCTGCAGCAGAAGCAGGCTGAAGAGCAGCAGCGCCTGAAGGCGCTGGAACAGGAGCGTCTGACGGCGCAGGAAAAAGCGGCGGCAGAAAAAGCCGCACAGGCCGAGCAGAAAAAGGCGGCGGAAAGCGCGGCGGCGAAGGCCAGAGAGCAGCAGAAAGTGGCGGAGCAGGCCGCCGCCAAGGCGAAGGCCGAAGCGGACAAGATAGCCAAGGCGCAGGCGGACGCGAAGCAGAAAGCCGAAGCGGAAGCCAAGAAGCAGGCCGCTGCCGATGCTGCGGCGAAGAAAAAAGCGGAAGAGGCCAAGCGAGCGGCAGAAGCGAAAGCCGCAGCGGAAGCCGAGAAGAAAGCCGCCGCCGAAGCACAGAAAAAAGCTGCGGCCGAGAAAGCCGCCGCCGCCAAGAAAGCGGCGGAAGCCAAGAAGAAAGCCGCAGCGGAAGCCGCCAAGCAGTCGTCTGAGGTTGAAGACCTGTTCGGTGGCCTGGCGGACGGCAAGAACGCGCCGAAGAGCAGCGGCAAGCAGCAGGGCGAAGGCAAGGCTGCCGGTAAAGGCAACGCCAAAACCGCCGGCGCCAGCGGCGCGGATATCAGCGGTTATATGGGGCAGATTCAGGCGGCGATCCAGAGCAAGTTCTATGACGCCAGCTCCTACGTTGGCAAGACCTGCGATCTGCGTATCAAGCTGGCGCCCGATGGCCTGCTGATCAGCGTACAGTCTGCTGGCGGCGACCCTGCGCTGTGCCAGGCGGCGGTCGCAGCGGCACGTCAGGCGCGGATTCCTAAACCGCCGAGCGACGCCGTTTACCAGCACTTTAAGAATTCGACCCTTGAATTCAAGCCGCAATAACGGTGGAGTACGTGCGTAATCTTGCAAGGATGTACTAAGGTAACCAACAGGGATCATGTAGTTTTGTTTGCGTTGGTTTGTTAAAATTCTGCTAATTTATCGCAGGCATTCCGCCTGGATAAGGGAGATGAGATGAAGCAGGCATTTCGAGTAGCGCTAGGTTTTTTGATTCTGTGGGCCTCCGTGTTGCACGCGGAAGTTCGCATTGAAATCACCCAAGGGGTCGACTCCGCGCGGCCTATTGGCGTGGTGCCGTTTAAGTGGGCAGGTCCGGGCACGCCGCCGGAAGATATTGGCAAGGTTGTTGCGGCGGATTTACGCAACAGCGGCAAATTCAACCCGATCGACACTGCGCGCATGCCGCAGCAGCCGACCACCGCGTCTGAAGTGACGCCGGCGGCCTGGACTGCGCTGGGTATTGACGCCGTGGTGGTGGGCCAGGTTCAGCCAGGGGCGGACGGCAGCTATCTGATTTCTTATCAGCTGGTGGATACCTCCGGCGCGCCAGGCACCGTATTGGCGCAAAACCAGTACAAAGTGACCAAGCAGTGGCTGCGTTATTCCGCGCATACCGCCAGCGACGAAGTGTTTGAGAAGCTGACCGGCATCAAGGGCGCCTTCCGTACGCGCATCGCCTACGTGGTGCAGACCAACGGCGGGAAATTCCCGTATGAGCTGCGCGTGTCCGACTATGACGGCTACAACCAGTTCGTGGTGCACCGTTCGCCAGAGCCGCTGATGTCGCCAAGCTGGTCGCCGGACGGCAGCAAGCTGGCGTATGTCACCTTTGAAAGCGGTCGTTCCGCACTGGTGGTGCAGACGCTGTCTAACGGCGCAGTGCGTCAGATTGCTTCTTATCCACGCCACAACGGCGCGCCGGCCTTCTCGCCGGATGGCAGCAAGCTGGCGTTTGCCCTGTCGAAAAGCGGCAGCCTGAATCTGTACGTGATGGATCTGAATTCCGGGCAGATGACCCAACTGACCAACGGCCGCAGCAACAATACTGAACCGGCCTGGTTCCCGGACGGTCAGTCGCTGGCGTTTACCTCCGACCAGGGCGGTCGTCCGCAGATCTATAAAATGAGCGCCAGCGGCGGTGCCGCGCAGCGTCTGACGTGGGAAGGCGCTCAGAATCAGGACTCTGAAGTCAGTGCAGACGGTAAATTCCTGGTGATGGTGACCACCAATAACGGTGTGCAGCACATCGCCAAACAAGATCTCGGATCGGGAGCCGTTCAAGTATTGACGGACACGTTCCTGGATGAAACGCCAAGTATCGCGCCAAACGGCACTATGGTGATCTATAGCTCCACGCAAGGTATGGGCTCTGTATTGCAGCTGGTATCGACCGATGGGCGTTTCAAAGCGCGTCTTCCGGCCACTGATGGACAGGTAAAATCGCCTGCCTGGTCGCCGTATCTGTGATGCATGTGTAAATATGTATGGCAAACTATAAAAGGATCAAAGAAATGCAACTGAACAAAGTGCTGAAAGGGCTTCTGCTGGCACTGCCAGTTCTGGCTGTAGCAGCTTGTAGTTCTAACAAAAGCGCCGATAACGATCAGTCTGGTATGGGCGCGAACGGCACTACCGGTATGGAAAGCGGCAGCAGCAACCTGTCTTCCGAAGAGCAAGCGCGTCTGCAGATGCAAGAACTGCAGAAAAACAACATCGTTTACTTCGGTCTGGACAAGTATGACATCTCTTCTGAGTTCGCTCAGATGCTGGATGCGCACGCGACTTTCCTGCGTAACAACCCATCTTACAAAGTGACCGTAGAAGGTCACGCGGATGAGCGTGGTACGCCGGAATACAACATCGCCTTGGGCGAGCGTCGTGCTAACGCCGTGAAAATGTACCTGCAAGGTAAAGGCGTTTCCGCTGACCAGATCTCTATCGTTTCTTACGGTAAAGAGAAACCAGCCGTACTGGGTCACGACCAAGCGGCCTACGCTAAAAACCGTCGTGCCGTTCTGGTTTACTAAGAGAATCGCATGAACAGTAACTTCAGACGTCATCTGTTGGGTCTGTCGTTGCTGGTTGGCGTAGCGGCCCCCTGGGCCGCTACTGCCCAAGCGCCAATCAGTAATGTCGGCTCCGGCTCGGTCGAAGACCGTGTCACCACGCTTGAGCGTATCGCCAATGCTCAGAGCCAGCTCTTGAACCAACTCCAGCAGCAAGCCTCCGATAACCAGCGTGATATCGACTCGCTCCGTGGTCAAATCCAGGAGAGTCAATATCAGCTCAATCAGGTCGTAGAACGCCAAAAGCAAATCTATGAACAAATAGACAGCCTTGGGCAAGGCGGCGGCCAGAGCGCTTCTGCACCGGCAGCATCCGCTGCGGCAGGCGCGGGTAGCGCTGCGGCTTCTTCTGCAGCGCCTGCCGGTAAGGGCGATGAAAACAGCGATTACAACGCCGCTGTTTCGCTGGCGCTGGAGAAAAAGCAGTACGATCAGGCTATCCCAGCCTTTCAGAGCTTCGTAAAGCAGTATCCCAAGTCGACTTACCAGCCGAACGCCAACTACTGGCTGGGGCAGTTGTTTTACAACAAGGGTAAGAAAGACGATGCGGCCTACTATTTTGCGGTGGTGGTGAAAAATTACCCGAAATCGCCAAAGGCCTCTGACGCGATGTACAAGGTCGGTATCATCATGCAGGAAAAAGGGCAGGCTGATAAAGCCAAAGCCGTGTTCCAGCAGGTGGTTAAACAGTACCCGAACAGCAGCGCAGCCAAACAGGCGCAAAAGCGTATTGCTGGCTAATTTGGCAGAAAATAAGCCCAGAAGTTGGTCGATACGACCGATTTTTGGGCTTGATCGCATGAAGAACCAGCAGTTGAACCTGATGCGTAAAAATTTAGGTTGCGCTGCTGAGATAAAACAGTAATATATGCCGCCGTTGCCCAGACATCTCGCAAGATGTTAAAGCAGCAGGGAAATTGGGTCGTTAGCTCAGTTGGTAGAGCAGTTGACTTTTAATCAATTGGTCGCAGGTTCGAATCCTGCACGACCCACCAATTTCTAAAGAATTGGTAGTAAAGTGGAATCGGACAGGATGAGAACCGTAAGGTTCGAGTCTCGCGGTAGCGAGACAACATCACGCAGTGATGGCCCGAAGGGCGAGGCGCAAGCCGAGTAATCCTGCACGACCCACCAATTTCCAGAAGTAGTGCAGTAACCACTTTAGTGGGTGATTAGCTCAGTTGGTAGAGCATCTCCTTTACACGGAGGGGGTCGGCGGTTCGAGCCCGTCATCACCCACCACTGCGGGTCGTTAGCTCAGTTGGTAGAGCAGTTGACTTTTAATCAATTGGTCGCAGGTTCGAATCCTGCACGACCCACCATTCTTAACGAATGGGTAAGCAGTAAAATGGGAATCACGCTTTATAGCGTTCAGCAGTACACCACGTCAGTGGGTCGTTAGCTCAGTTGGTAGAGCAGTTGACTTTTAATCAATTGGTCGCAGGTTCGAATCCTGCACGACCCACCATTCTTAAAGAATGGGCAAGCAGTAAACCGGCATCACATCTCAGGCCGTTCAGCAGTACACCACATCAGTGGGTCGTTAGCTCAGTTGGTAGAGCAGTTGACTTTTAATCAATTGGTCGCAGGTTCGAATCCTGCACGACCCACCATTTCTAGAAAGTATTCCCAATCTTAAATATCTCAGCAATGTCATCGCATAGTGCACGAGTCGTGTAGGTGAGACAAAAGCGTTTACGCTTTTGAACAGCGCTTGCGCTGGCCCGAAGGGCGAGTCTCGAAGAGACGAGTCACCTGCGTTCAGGTTCGACAAAATCGCCGGGAGTGATTTTGAACAGCGCTTGCGCTGGCCCGTAGGGTGAGTCTCATGGATGAGACGAGTAATAAGCGAAGCGAGACGACAACGCGCAGCGTTGCCCGCAGGCCATCAATTCAACACACCCCACTATTTCTAAAATTTATGTCGTGCATCTCTTTCTTATTATCTGTCGCTTCATTCACGTAATTTCCCATATGGCAATAAAAACAACCTAGCTAACAAATATAATTTAATCTCGTTGATGGTTTATTTATATTTCCGCTTCAGATAAGTAATTTCCATTTGGTGATTATTTAAAAATGCATAAAATAATAAAAATCGCACTCACTTATTAACAAAAAGAAACAAAGCAAAAGGCGGGAAGTGCTTCATTCATTACTACGCTTTAATGGTCGCCGAAAATTCTATTGCGTGACACGCCTTATTTTACTTCCGATCTTATTGCTGCAGCGCCTGGTATTCTGCAGGCGTTCGCCATTGCTTTGGAGAAAGATGATATGTTATCGCGTCGTGATATCTTGAAAGCCTCCGCCGTTAGCGCGGCCGCCGCCGGTATGATCGGCGGCATGGTGAAGTCCGCCGTTGCCGATGATCACCGCAATATTGTGCCGCCCAGCAGCTACCAGCCGCCCGCCGATGCGCGGGGCGTGTATAAATACAAATTCACCGACAGTAAAAAGCGCAGCCTGCCCAGCGGCTGGGCGCGGGAAGCCACCGTTGAACAGTTCCCGATTTCTGAAGGCGTAGCCGGGGTTGATATGACGCTGGAGCCTGGCGGCGTACGCGAGCTGCACTGGCACGCTATCGCCGCTGAATGGGCCTTTATGCTGGAGGGACGGGCGCGCATTACCATTATCGATCCAGAAGGAAAATGTGAGGTGGCGGATTTTGGCCCCGGTGATGTGTGGTATTTTCCGAAGGGCTACGGCCATTCCATTCAGGCGCTGGCTGAGGGCGCGCATTTTATTCTGGCTTTCGATAATGGTCACTTCTCCGAATTCGGCACGTTCAGTATTACCGACTGGGTGGCGCATATGCCGAAAGAAATATTAGAAAAAAGCGTTAATATACCGGCATCAATATTCTCCAAGGCCAAACAGGGCGAGGCTTATATTGTCGGCGGAGCGGTACCGCCGGCGTTGCCGTTAGCTAAAAATGACGGAGGCCTGAATAATTCGCCGTTAACGCACCGTTATCAATTAATGAAACAGAAACCATTCTTTGAAAATGACGCCGGCAGCGTGCATTTGGTGTCGTCAAAAGAATTTCCTATTTCCACCACCATGACCGGCATTATCGAGATCGTCAAACCCGGTGCAGTACGCGAACTGCATTGGCACCCGAACGCCAATGAATGGCAATATTATATTTCCGGCAAGGGGCGTATGACGGTATTCAGTTCGCACGGTCATGTCCAAACCGAGGAGTACGTGCCTTCCGACGTCGGCTATGTGCCGCAAGGGTTCGGTCATTACATTGAAAATCTCGGCGACGGCGATCTGAAGGTGCTGATAGTGCTGGATAACGGCATCTATCAGGACATCTCTCTGTCCGACTGGCTGGCGAAAACTCCGGCCTACCTGCTGGCGGACAACTTCAATAATCAGGTTGAGGACTGGCAGGCGCGGCCGAAGGACAAGTTGGTGATGTCGCGCCGCAGAAAGTAACGGCAGCAAGAAAAGCGGCAAGCGCCGGTGACAGCTGGCGTTTTCCGTTCCCCGCTCATATTCATTGACCCTCAAAGTTTCAACGGTTAAACAAAAATCGTCTATAGACGAAAATTAGAGCGACTTTTGTCTTTTGTTTGGGTATTTTGTTTAGTATATAAAACATTGGGGCAGGACAACCGCAGGCGGCGGTTGCAACAGGTTCTCCAGACTAGCACAGAGATGACAGTGATGAGTGAAATGTTTGACGCCAATGCGGCAATCTACCCGTTCCCAGCCAAACCGATACCGCTCGACCAGGCGGAAAAAGCCTTCTACCGTGAGAAAATCAAAACGCTGTTGAAGCAGCGCGATGCGGTGATGGTGGCTCACTATTACACCGACCCGGAAATTCAGGCGCTGGCGGAAGAAACCGGCGGCTGCGTTGCCGATTCGCTGGAGATGGCGCGTTTCGGCAGCAACCACCCGGCCTCAACTTTACTGGTGGCGGGGGTGCGCTTTATGGGGGAAACGGCGAAAATTCTCAGCCCGGAAAAGCGGGTGCTGATGCCGACGCTGCATGCTGAATGTTCACTCGACCTCGGCTGCCCGGAGGCGGAGTTCAACGCCTTTTGCGATAGTCATCCGGATCGCACCGTGGTGGTCTACGCTAATACATCAGCGGCGGTAAAAGCGCGTGCCGACTGGGTTGTCACCTCCAGCATTGCCGTTGAGCTGATTGAACATCTCGACAGCCTCGGGGAGAAAATTATCTGGGCGCCGGATCGCCATTTGGGCAACTATGTGCAAAAACAGACCGGGGCCGACGTCCTGTGCTGGCAGGGCGCCTGCATCGTCCATGATGAGTTTAAAACCCAGGCGCTGATGCGCATGAAGGCGCTCTATCCCGAGGCGGCGATCCTGGTGCATCCGGAATCGCCGCAGGCGGTGGTTGATTTGGCCGACGCGGTCGGCTCCACCAGCCAGCTGATTCAGGCGGCGCAGAATTTACCGCAGCGGCAACTGATCGTCGCCACCGACCGCGGCATCTTTTATAAGATGCAGCAGGCATGCCCGGACAAAGAGCTGTTTGAGGCGCCGACCGCCGGTGAAGGGGCGACCTGCCGCAGCTGCGCGCACTGTCCGTGGATGGCGATGAACGGCCTGAAGGCGATTGCCGACGGGTTGGAGCAGGGTGGGGCGCAGCACGAAATTTTTGTCGACGGCGCGCTGCGGCAAAAAGCGCTGCTGCCGCTGAACCGCATGCTGGATTTTGCCGCCACGCTGAAGATGCAGGTAAAAGGAAACGCCTAAGTTAACCCGATAAAAAGGAAGGCCCGATGAATTTTTTTAGTACCAGCAACATCATGGTGCATATCCCGCTGGGGGCGGGTGGCTATGACCTGTCCTGGATTGAGGCGATAGGCACGCTGTTCGGTTTGTTGTGCATCTGGTACGCCAGCCAGGAAAAAATCATCAACTATCTGTTTGGTCTGATCAACGTGACGCTGTTTGCGGTGATCTTCTTCCAGATTCAGCTGTACGCCAGCCTGCTGCTGCAGCTGTTTTTCTTCGGCGCCAATATCTATGGCTGGTATGCCTGGAGCCGGCAGACGGCGGATCGCCAGGCCGAGCTACAGATTCGCTGGATGCCGCTGCCGAAGGCGTTAGGCTGGGGAGCGGCGTGTGTGGCGGGCATTCTGCTGATGACCTTTAACATCGACCGCGTCTTCGCCTGGCTGACGCAGGCGGCGGTGACGGTGATGCAGGCGCTGGGGCTGCCGGTGGAGCCGCCGACGCTGCAGCCGGACGCTTTCCCGTTCTGGGATTCGACGATGATGGTGCTGTCGATCGTGGCGATGATTCTGATGACGCGCAAGTATGTGGAAAACTGGCTGCTCTGGGTGGTGATTGACGTGATCAGCGTGGCGATTTTTGCCTACCAGGGCGTGTATGCCATGGCGCTGGAGTATGTCATCCTGACTCTGATCGCACTGAACGGTTCCTGGCTGTGGATCCGCAGCGCGGCCGACCGAGGGTCACGGCCGCTTTCCTCCCACTCTTGATCTTATCGCTCCCGCGCCGGCCGGTGCAGGAGCGCCCTCGTCAGTGGTGATGACCCAGGTGCGAGTGTGAATGTGTGTGCTCACTCGCTTCCGGCGCCCGGTTGATGCCGCAGTCCGGCGTATCGCAGTGTTGGTATTCCATTTGGATGGTCACGTGACCAATCTGATAATGCTTAAGCAGATAAGCTTCAATGCGGCGCAGCAGGCCATCGTGGTCGTGAGGCGGAATCACCTGAGCATGCAGCGTCATTAGTTTTTGTTCGCCGATCTGCCAGACGTGAACATGATGAATATTACGCACCTCGGCGATATTCAGACACAAATCCTTCTGCAGTTTGACGATATCGACCTCCTGTGGCGTACCTTCAAGCAGCTCGTGGAAGCTCTCCTTCAGCAGGCGCCAGGCGCTGCGCACCACCAGACAGGACACCAGCACCGATAAAATGGGGTCAATCGGCGTCCAGCCGGTAGTGAGGATCACAATGGCCGCGGCGATGGCGCCGACCGAGCCGAGCAGATCCCCCAGTACATGCAGCGCCGCAGCGCGCACGTTAATATTTTTCTCTTCATTGCCACGGTGCAGCAGCCAGAAAGCGAACAGATTCGCCAGCAGGCCGGCGACGGCGATAATCAGCATCGGCGTGCCCATAACCGGCTGCGGTTCGAAGAAACGCCGGATGGCCTCCCACAGAATAAAGATAACGATCGCCAGCAGCGCCGCCGCGTTAAGAAACGCCGCCAGCGTGGTCAGCCGCAGGTAGCCGAAGGTGTGGCGGGCGTTGGGTTTACGTTGTGAAAAGTGCACCGCCATCAGCGCCACCAGCAGTGCGGCGGCGTCGGTCAGCATGTGCCCCGCATCGGCCAGCAGCGCCAGCGAGCCGGAAAGCAGGCCGCCGATGGCTTCGGCCACCATAAACCCGGCGGTGACTAAAAAAGCGGTTAGCAGGCGTTTACTATTGCTGTTTTTCGGCAGATGAACGTGTGGGGTTTCTGACATCTTATGTCCTTATTTAACGTGATACTCAATCATTCATCGTCGGCGCGGCGTCGTCCAGCAGCGTTAACAGCTGCGCCACGGCGGCGTCGATCTCAGTATAGGCCTCTGCGGCGAATTCTCCGCGCCTGGCGGCGTCGATCGCCTGCTGGCAGCGCTGCGCCGGTATGCCGAGCTGCAGCATCAGCAGGCTGCCCTTAATACGGTGCGCCGCCTGGCCCAGCGCCTGCCAATCCTGCCGTTGCGCCGCCGCCTGCAGTCGTTGGCGATCGGCCTGCAGGGTAGTGCGCAGCGTGGATGCCAGCCGCTGTTGCATGGCTACATTATCGCCGCCGAGTGCCGTTAGCGGGTTTTTTAGGTCAGTAAGGGCTAACTGGGGCTGGGTAAACCGGCTGTTTTCGGCTAAAACCTGTTCAATCGCCGCCAGGGAAATCGGCTTGGTGAGAAAATGGTCAATATGCACCTGCCCGGCGGGAATGCGGGTAAACTCCTGCACGTCGGCGGAACACAGCACGATGCGGCAGGCAGGCAACCCACGACGCCGTTCATCGCGGCGGATCAGGCGCGCTAGCGTCAGGCCGTCCGGGCGCGGCATATTGTAGTCGATAAACAACAGTTCGAAGGGCCGTTGGCGGTGGGCCTGCAACAGCGGGTAACCGTGTTCAAACAGTGTCGGCTGCAGAGCGAAATGGCGCAGCTGACGTTCCATCAGCAACAGATTGGTCGGATGGTCGTCAATCAGCGCGACCCGCAGCGACGGTGAAAAACGTCGCGCCGGCGCGGCGTCCTGCGGCGGCGTGATGGCCTGCGCCGTGGCGGCCGGCAGCGTCACATCAACCTGTGTACCCACGCCTGGCTGCGAGCGCAGGACAATCGCGCCGCCCATCTGCTCGACAATCTCTTTACAGATCGACAATCCCAGCCCGGTGCCCTGCACCGAAATACGCTGTGCGCCGCGCGCCCGGTAAAAGGGTTGGAACAGCTTGTCCAGCTCATCGGCGGCGATGCCGCAGCCGCTGTCGGCGACGCTCAGGTGCAGTGTGCCGTCTTGCCAGGCCAGACTCACCTCAACGTAGCCGCGCGTAGTGAACTTAATGGCGTTATTTATCAGGTTGTTGGCGATCTGAAGTAAACGCTCACCATCGATAGTGACGGCGTCGGGCAAGCTCTCATCGAGACGGACGCGGAAGGTCAGCGCCTTGTTGCCGAGCAGCGGCCGGTACAGCGCCTGCAGATGTTCTCCCCACGGGCGCAGCGCCAGCGGCTTGGGCGCCAGGGTGAGCGAGCCGCTTTCCAGCTTGGCGTAGTCCTGCAGATCGTTCAGCAGATTCAGCAGTGAGGCGGCGGAGCTGTAAATCACCGGCAGTCCTGCCGGTGCCGGCGTTTTTTTCAGCTCCAGTTCCAGCAGGCCGAGGATGGCGTGCATCGGCGTGCGCAGTTCATGGCTGACCGTCGCCAGAAATTTACTCTTCCTGCGGTTTTCCGCTTCGGCCTGACGGCGCGCCTGTTCTAGCCGGCGGTGCTCGCGCTGCTCACGGCGCTGCTGCCGGTAGCGGCGCACGATCCACAGCAACAGCAGCAGAATAATGATCGCCAGCAGCGTCAGCAGCCAGGTGGTCTGCGGCGGCATGCGGTTATCGTTCACCGCGTCGATCAGGCTGCTGCGGTCGACAATCCAGGTCTCACGCAGCGACCGCAGCGTCTCCGCCGGGATCTGCATCAGGTTCTTATCCAGAATGCCGAGCAGCAGGGGCCGATCGGGACGTACGCCGAAGGCGATAGGATAGGCGATATTATTGGCGGGAAAGGCCAGCCGGATGGCGCCGGAATAGCGCGACAGCGCCAGGAAGTTGGCGGAAATGACATTGTCCACCAGCGCGTCCACCCGGCCGTTCGCCAGCGCGTCATACAGGCTTTTGGCGTCGCTGAACGCGATTGCCTGATTGCCGGCAGGGATCAGACTGCGCCCGAGGTCGCCCTGCACAAAGCCGATGCGCTTGCCCTGCAGCGCGGCCCAGCCGGCGATATTTTCGGCGTAGCGACCGACGTAGACGCCCCATAACGCGCGATGGACCGGCATACTGGCGCTGTAATGGGCTTTGGCGTCACCGGTGAGCGGCAGCACTGCGCGCATCAGCGCCTGGCCGCTGTTGACCAACGCGTCGGCCTGCTCGGCGTTGCGTGCCCAGACCGGGGTGAACTGCAGGCCGCTGTTTTGACCGATGGTATTAAGAATATCGACCAGATAGCCGCGCGGCTGGTTATCGGCGTCGCGATAGACAAAGGGGAAGTTATTCTCAACGGCGGCATAGGGCACGCTGCGGTGCGCGGCGACCCAGTTTTTCTCCATCGGCGTCAGATCGGCGTTGCCGGTATCCAGATAGCTGGGGATTTTTTTACTCCAGCGGCTCTGCAGGCTGTTCATCAACTCCATCGGCGTATCGGCGATGGCGTTATTCAATGAATCAATGAGCCTGGCGTCGTTCGCGGCGAAGACAAATGACAGGCTGCCCAGGTTGATGGCGCTTTCCACCTGGTAAAGTTGCCCTAATTGCAGCTGATCGATAATAAAACTGGCGCTGGCGTCATCGGCAATAAAGTAATCATCGCTGCCGTTAAGCAGGGCGTAGACCGCCTGAAAATTATTGTCATAGCGCTGTACCTGAGAGGTGACGCCCTGCAGCGCCGTGCCGGCCTGCATATCGGTCAGGGCGCCGATGGCGACGCGCGCGGTTGCCGAGTTGAGCATCACCGGCCGGTTATTATTGCGATCGCGCAGCACCCGCAGGTTGCTGACGTAATAGGGGTGCGACAGCTGCAGCGGGCCGGATATGGCCTGCCGGGGTATGCCGTACAGCAGGTCGATCTCTCCGCGCTGCAGCGCCTGCTGTAGCCGGGCGAGGTTGGCAAAGCCGAGAACCTCAAAGCGGATGCCGGTCACCTGCTGAATGTAGTCGAGGTAGTCGGCGTTCAGCCCATACAGATCATCATCCACGATGATGTTATAAGGGCTGGTGTTTTCGCTGATAATGCCTACGCGCAGCATCTTACCGCGCCAGGGGTTTTTCTCCCGCGCCAGCAGCATGTCATTAGGCAGCGACAGATTGCTGACCAGATGATAGCGGGGCGGCTGCGCGGCCAGCGCCGAGGCGCACAGCGCCAACAGGCTGAACAGCAGAATCAGGCGTTTCACGGCGCCAGCTCTTTAAACACTGCCGCCAGCTCCAGCAGATTTGCCGCACCGGTTTTGCGCAGAATATTTTTCTTGTGGGTGCTGACGGTTTTATTGCTGATATTCAGCATCTCGGCAATCTGCAGGTTTGATAGTCCCTTGCTCAGCAGGGCGAGCACCTGCAATTCTTTGGCGGTTAACGACGGGCTGGAACCGTTCTCTTCCTGCTCGTCGCCGAGCGACGGCGGGAAAACGCGTTCCCCCTGCATCACCTGTTCAATACAGTGCACCAGCTGTTCCAGCGATGCGCCCTTATGGACAAAACCGTTGGCGCCGGACTGGTAGGCCAGACGCGCATACAGCGCTTCCTCCTGCGCGGTATAGATGATGATACGCTGTTGCGGGTAGTGGCGGCGGATCTTCTTCAACAGCTGCAGGCCGTCAACCTGCGGCAGGCCGATATCCAGAATCAGCACGTCGCAGCGCTGCCGGCTGAGCCAGGCGAGCGCCTGGCTATCGTCCGGCTGCGCCGTCAGGACGTAGGGATGGCCGGATTTTATCAGCGCCGCTTCCAGTGCGACATGAACCAACGGGTGATCGTCAACCAGTAACAGGGAAAGCATCGTCATGTTCGTCTATTGTCCAGCAGGGGCCTGGGAGTAGCATAGCGAAAAAGGAGGTCCTGCGCCGCCGTTATCTGACAGCACAATCTGCTGCCAAATCGGTGGTTAAAAGTCAGCAGGGCAAAGTGATTTACAGCGCCTGCCGCACAGGCTAGATTGGTTGGATCCGCGCATTGCGATATACCCCTTCTTGATACCGAATGGAAAAGTTATGAATTACCAAAACGACGATTTACGCATCAAAGATATTAAGGAACTTTTACCCCCTGTCGCGTTGCTGGAGAAGTTTCCGGCCACGGAACAGGCGGCAGAGACGGTGTCGCTGGCGCGCAATGCGATTCACAACATTCTTAAAGGCAGCGACGACCGCCTGCTGGTGGTGATCGGCCCTTGCTCCATTCACGACACGCGCGCCGCGAAAGAGTACGCGCAGCGTCTGCTGCAGCTGCGCCAGGAGCTGAACGGCGAACTGGAAGTGGTGATGCGGGTTTATTTTGAGAAACCGCGCACCACCGTGGGCTGGAAAGGGCTGATCAACGATCCGCTGATGGACAACAGCTTCCAGATCAACGAAGGCCTGCGTCTGGCACGTAAGCTGCTGCTGGATATCAACGACAGCGGTCTGCCGGCGGCGGGCGAGTATCTGGACATGATTACGCCGCAGTATCTGGCGGATTTGATGAGCTGGGGCGCGATTGGCGCGCGCACCACCGAATCGCAGGTGCACCGTGAACTGGCTTCCGGTCTCTCCTGCCCGGTGGGCTTCAAAAACGGCACCGACGGCACCATTAAGGTGGCGATCGACGCCATTAACGCCGCCGGCGCCGCGCACTGCTTCCTGTCTGTCACCAAGTGGGGCCATTCGGCGATCGTCAACACCGGCGGCAACGGCGACTGCCATATTATTCTGCGCGGCGGCAAAGAGCCGAACTACAGCGCGGAACACGTTAAAGCGGTGAAAGAGGGGCTGAGCAAGGCCGGTCTGCCGGCCAATGTGATGATCGACTTCAGCCATGCCAACAGCAGCAAGCAGTTCAAGAAGCAGCTGGACGTCAGCGCCGACGTTTGCCAACAAATTAGCGGCGGTGAAAAGGCGATTATCGGCGTGATGATCGAGAGCCATCTGGTGGAAGGCAACCAGAGCCTGGAAAGCGGTGAACCGCTGGTGTACGGCAAGAGCGTCACCGATGGCTGCATCGGCTGGGAAGATACCGAAACCGTGCTGCGCGATCTGGCGGCGGCGGTGAAGGCGCGCCGCGCCCGCTAAACCCGCAGGCTGACGGATAAAAAAAGCCCCCGGCGCAAACCGGGGGCTTTTTTACGTCAGGGCGGCAATTACTTCGCTTTGCCCTGGTTGGCTACCGCCGCGGCTTTAGCGGCGATTTCGTCCGCGTTGCCCAGGTAGTAGTGTTTGATTGGCTTCATGTTCTCGTCGAACTCATACACCAACGGCACGCCGGTCGGGATGTTCAGTTCGAGGATCTCATCTTCGCTCATGTTATCCAGGTATTTCACCAGCGCGCGCAGGGAGTTGCCGTGGGCAGCGATGATCACGCGCTCACCGCTCTCGATGCGCGGCAGGATCTCTTCGTTCCAGTAAGGGATAACGCGGTCAATGGTCAGCGCCAGGCTTTCGGTCAGCGGCAGCTCTTGCTCGCTCAGGGACGCGTAACGCGGGTCGTGGCCAGGGTAGCGCTCGTCATCTTTGGTCAGCTCCGGCGGCGTTACCGCGAAGCCGCGACGCCACTGTTTTACCTGCTCGTCGCCGTATTTCTCTGCGGTTTCCGCTTTGTTCAGGCCCTGCAGCGCACCGTAGTGACGTTCGTTCAGTTTCCAGGATTTTTCGGTCGGCAGCCAGGCCTGATCCAGCTCATCCAGGATGTTCCACAGGGTGTGGATCGCGCGCTTCAGTACGGAGGTGTAAGCGAAGTCGAAATTGAAACCTTCATCTTTCAACAGTTTGCCTGCTGCTTTCGCTTCGGTGCGGCCTTTATCGGACAGGTCAACATCGTACCAACCGGTGAAGCGGTTTTCGTTGTTCCACTGGCTTTCGCCGTGACGCACCAGAACCAGCTTAGTTACAGCCATAGCTTAACTCCTTAATAATCTGACATTTCAATGATAACGAAAATCATTATATTGCCGCGGCCGGTGGCTCGGCAATCGATAGTGCTTAACCATAGCCAATTTATTGCCGTTAAGTAAGATCTGAAAGGATGAAAAAGCTGAATCGTTCAAGCGGGGCGGGGAGTGCGGCGCGCACGGGAAAAATGCGGCGCGCCGTGGGAAAAGCCGACAATCAGGCGGCTTTTTTCAGACAGCTGCTCATAAAGGTTTTACGCGCGTCGCCCTTCAGGCTTTGCTTGGCGGCGTCGGCATTACAGCCTTTCATTTTCTGCTGTTGCGGCGTCAGCGCCTTGCCGGCAGCCTGATGGCCTTCGGCTTTCAGGCAGGTGCTCATGAAGGTGGTACGATCGGCGCCCTTCAGCGATTTGGAAGAAGCCTGTTGATTACAGTCGGTCATACGTTTTTGTTGGGCGGCCTGCGCAGGAGACGGGGCTTTTTTGGCCGGGGCTTCTGCAGCCATCAGGTTGGCGCTCAGCAGCAAACCTGCCAGTAACGGAAGTGCAGTAATCAGTCGCATAGGTGTTCCTTCAGCTATTAACCGGCCGGAATGGCCGAAAATTGTGACGCGGCACAGGACGTTGTGCTTATCACGGTAGGCTGATTTTAGTGCGCGTACGGGTATAAAGGAAGGAACAGGGCGGCAGGAAAAGGGTAAGCATTTATAACAAAACGTCCCGCGCTGCGGCGCGGGACGTCGGTTAACGCGGGGAAAACTGATAGCGGGTGATGCTGTGATAGTTTTGCCCCGGTTGCAGCCAGCAGCTGGGCTGCGGCCATTCCGGGTGGTGCGGGCTGTCCGGCAGAAATTCGCTTTCCAGCGCCACGCCGGCGTAATCGCCGTAGCTGCCGCCGTCGCGCGCCGGCGTGCCGGCAAGATAGTTACCGCTGTACAGCTGCAGCGCCGGCGCAGTGGTGAAAACACGCATTTCCAGCCGGCCGTCCGCTGAGCACAGCCGCGCCGCCGGTTTATCCAGCGCCAGACAGTCGCGCTGCAGCAGATAGGCGTGATCGTAACCCTTCACCCGCTGCTGGGCGGCATCGCGCAGCAGATCCTGCGCCAGCGTTTTAGGCTGGCGGAAATCCATGCCGCTGCCGTCGACCGCCGTCAGCGCCGCGCTGGGGATCCCCTGCTCATCGACCGGCAGGTAATGATCCGCGTTGAGCTGCAGCGTCTGCTGACGCGCATCTTGTCCGGCGCCGTCCAGATTGAAATAGGCATGGTTGGTCAGGTTGACCGGGCAGGGACGATCGGTCTGCGCCTGGTAGTCGATCTCCAGCTGGTGGTCGTCCGTCAGGCGAAAGCGGACGCTGACCTGCAGATTGCCGGGGAAGCCCTGATCGCCGTCGGGCGAATGCAGCTGATACGTTACCTGCTGCCGATCCTGCTGGGCAATGTGCCAGCGGCGGGCGTGGAAGCCCTCCGGCCCGCCGTGCAGCTGGTGCGGCCCCTGATTGGCCAGCAGCGCCAGCGCGCCGCCGTCCTGCGGCAGGCTGGCGTTGGCGATGCGGTTGGCGTAGCGGCCTACCGTAGCGCCGAGATAAGCGCTTTGCCGCAGATAGTCGGCAGGCGTGGCGCAGCCGAGCAGCACCTCGCGCGTTTCGCCGCCGCTGAGCGGCAGCCGCGCCGAGAGCCAGGTCGCGCCCCAATCCATCAGCGTTACCGTCATCCCGCCGGCGTTGCGCAGGGTGGTTAAGGTAAACGGCCGGCCGTCCGGCGCACGTTGTTCTTCAGTGGTGTTCAGCATGAGCCGGCTCCTGCGGATGCGGTGCAGACATAGAAGGTTTCCTGCAGGCCGTTGGCCCGCAACGGGTATTCCTGTTGCACCGCCGCACGCACCGGTTCAACCAGCCGCTGCGGCATCAGCGCGACGATGCAGCCGCCGAAGCCGCCGCCGGTCATACGCACGCCGCCGTGTTCGCCGATCGCCGCTTTGACAATCTCCACCAGCGCGTCGATCGGCGGCACGGTGATTTCAAAGTCATCGCGCATGGAGGCGTGCGACTCGGCCATCAATTGCCCCATCCGGGTTAAATCGCCGCTGGCCAGCGCCTCGGCGGCGGCCAGCGTGCGGGCGTTTTCGCTGATAATATGGCGCGCACGTTTGGCGACCAGCGGGTCCATCTCATGTTCGCGGGCGTTGAACTGTTGCTGGCTGACGTCGCGCAGCGCCTTGACGCCAAAGAATCCGGCGGCCTGTTCACACTGCTGGCGACGGGTATTGTATTCACTGTCGACCAGCCCGCGTTTGACATTAGAGTTGATGATCACCACCGCCACGTCGTCCGGCAGCGGCACCGCGCGGGTCGCCAGCGAACGGCAGTCGATCAGCAGCGCGTGATCCGGCTGGCCGAGCGCGGAAATCAGCTGATCCATAATGCCGCAGTTGCAGCCGACGAACTGGTTTTCGGCCTCCTGGCCGTTCAGGGCCAGCGCCACGCCGTCGAGCGGCAGCTGATACAGCGTCTGTAAGGCCTGGCCGACGGCCACCTCCAGCGAGGCGGAAGAGCTGAGGCCGGCGCCCTGCGGCACGTTGCCGCTGATCACCAGGTCGGCGCCGCCAAACTTGCCGTTGCGCTGCTGCAGATGCTTCACCACGCCGCGCACGTAGTTGGCCCACTGCAGCCGCTCATGCGGCACGATCGGCTGGTCGAGGGCGAATTGATCTACCTGATGATCATAATCGGCCGCCAGTACGCGGATCTGACGATCGTCGCGCTTGGCGATGCTGATCACGGTCTGATAGTCGATGGCGCAGGGCAGTACAAAGCCGTCGTTATAGTCGGTGTGTTCGCCGATCAGATTGACGCGCCCCGGCGCCTGTACGGTGAGGGTCGGCGCGTAACCGAAATGCTGGGTAAAAACGTTCTGGGTCAATGCTTGCAAACGCATTATTGGGCTCCGGCTTCACGGTAATGGATATCGCTGACCGCCCGCAGGCGTTCGGCGGCCTGTTCGGCGGTCAGATCGCGCTGGGTTTCCGCCAGCATTTCATAGCCCACCATAAATTTACGCACCGAGGCGGAGCGCAGCAGCGGCGGATAGAAGTGGGCGTGCAGCTGCCAGTGGCGGTTATCGGCGCCGTTAAACGGTGCACCGTGCCAGCCCATCGAATAAGGGAAAGAGCACTGGAACAGATTGTCATAGCGGCTGGTCAGCTTTTTCAGCGCCACGGCCAGATCGGCGCTTTGCGCCGCATCAAGGTCGGTCAGCCGTTGCCGTGCGCTTTTCGGCAGCAGCAGGGTCTCAAACGGCCATGCCGCCCAATAGGGCACCACCGCCAGCCAGTGATCGGTTTCCACCACCGTGCGGCTGCCGTCCTGCTGTTCGCGTCGGGCATAGTCCAGCAGCATCGCGCTGTTGTGTTGCCGATAATAGTCGCACTGCAGCCGGTCTTCACGCTCGACTTCATTTGGCAGGAAGCTGTTGGCCCATACTTGTCCGTGGGGATGCGGATTGGAACAGCCCATGGCCGCGCCTTTATTTTCAAACACCTGCACCCAGGGATAGTCGCGGCCCAGTTCGGCGGTTTGTTCCTGCCAGGTTGCCACCACCTGCTCCAGCGCCGGCAGGCTGAGCTGCGGCAGCGTTTTGCTGTGATCCGGCGAAAAGCAGATCACCCGGCTGGTGCCGCGTGCGCTTTGGCAACGCATCAGCGGATCGTCGCTTTCCGGCGCCTGCGGCGTATCGCTCATCAGCGCGGCGAAGTCATTGGTAAATACGTAGGTGCCGGGATAATCCGGGTTTTGGTCGCCGGTAACGCGCGTATTGCCGGGGCACAGGAAGCAGTCGGGATCGTGCTGCGGCAGGCTTTCCTGTGCGGGCGCCTCCTGCTGCCCCTGCCAGGGACGCTTGGCGCGGTGGGGGGAAACCAGCACCCATTGGCCGGTCAGCGGATTGAAGCGGCGATGAGGGTGATCGATAGGATTAAAATCCGTCATAGTCATTCCTTCGGCATCTTGTACACAGTGTGGTAACGATTACACTGCGTATGATTCGGCATTCATTGGATAGCATCAAGCTAAATAATGGCTAAAAGATAGCATACTTGGGGGCAGGAAAAGGTGATCCAGAGCGAAAAATGGAATCGTTTACATTAAAGTAGGAATCTTTACCGACGGAGGAAGCGACGTAATGGAAAGGTTTTTTTCGTATGGATAAATCAGGTATGTGGTAGCGTTTCCATCCATTAGTTTCCGCCGGCAGACGAGCGCTGCCGGCGAAGGGGATTAAGGGTGCTGATAGAACGGATAGGTAAAGAACAGCAGATGCGTCATATTCAGGCCAAAGTGCAGCGCGATGGGCACCCACAGGCGTCCGCTCCACATCCAGGCCAGGCCATACAGCAGCCCTGACAGCGTAGCGAAGATCGCCATCAGCATGCCGGACGGGAAGTGCGCCGCGCCAAACAACAGGGCGGCAATCACCAGCGCCGGCCAGGCGCCCAGCCACTGGGTCAGCCGCTGCTGCAGGTAGCCGCGGAACAGTGCTTCTTCTGCCATCGATACAAAGAACAGGTTGGCCATCATGAAAGGCAGAATCCAGTCAGGGAAATGGCTTTCCAGTTTCAGACCGCCCAGCGCCACCGCCAGCAGCAGCAACAGCGGCACACAGAGAATCAGCAGGATCCACGCCAGGTTACCGACGCTTTTCGCCGCCTTGCCGCTGTTGAACAGCGTCGGCAGACAGGCGAACAGCAGAAACGGCAGCAGCGCCTTATCAAAGTTGTAGCGCAGCGTATAAGGCGCGCTGAGCGGCCCGGCCTTACTGCCGTCCACGATCAGTTGATTGTTGATGCCGGGCACCAGGTGCAGAAACAGCGCCAGACTGCTGGCAACCAGCAGAACTTCCAGCGTGACGGACAGTCCGGTGTGGGCGTGATAGCGATGACGCAGTCCGGCGGCCAGAGCGATGACGGCCAGACACGTCGCGCCCAGCGGCGTAAGAATCTGATGATAGATGCCCATACCGGCCGATGCCGCCAGAATTACCCAGGCGATCAGACGGTTAAACGGCAAGAAAAATAGTGCAGTTGACAGTACGCCCCACATAACAATTATCCCTTTAACATAAATATGTGACACCGCTTTTAAAGACCGCCATTGTTCCGTCAACCTATCATACGACCGGCTAAATGGGGGTTAGGCGGATAGTAACACAAGCTAATGCCGGTAAAGGTCGGTGCAGTCAGTAAAAATACGTGTCGGGCTGCCTTATCGCCGTACAGAAGGACGTTGGCGGGGCGAACCCCGCCTGATAGGGATCAGTGTAGTTGTTCTTGCTGATAACGATAGCCGTTCTCGGCGGGGACAAAGCTTAAGCGGTGGGTAATGCACTGCGGCGCGTCTTGCGCGTGGTGCGAGACAAACAGCAGCTGCGTGGCGCCTTCGCCGATCAGCACATCAATAAAACGGCGCACCAGCTGACGGTTAAGCGGATCCAGTCCCTGCAGCGGCTCATCCAGGATCAGCAGCGCCGGGTGCTTCACCAGCGCGCGGGCGATCAGCGCCAAACGCTGCTGCCCCCAGGAGAGACTGTGGAACGGCGTTTCGCCCTGGGCGCCGCCCAGCCCCAGCAGCTGCAGCCACTGTTCGCTCAGCTGGCGCTGACGATCGGACACCGCCTGATAGATACCGATCGAATCAAAGAAACCGGAAATGATCACGTTGCGTACGCTGCTGCTGACGCGGTACTCCAGGTGCAGGCTGCTGCTGACGTAACCGATATGGCGTTTGATCTCCCAGATGGTTTCGCCGCTGCCGCGGCGACGGCCGAACAGGGTCAGATCGTTGCTGTAGCCCTGCGGGTGATCGCCGGTGATCAGGCTGAGCAGCGTGGATTTGCCGGCGCCGTTCGGGCCGACGATCTGCCAGTGCTGGCCGGGATCCACCTGCCAGCTGAGACGATCGATGATGGCGCGATCGTTATAGCTGACCACGCCATCGCGCAGTACGATTCGCGGCTGATCCATCGGCAGGGCGGGCTGCTGTTGCGGATCCTCGCTTTCCGGCAGCGCCAGACCGGCGAGGTTTTCACTGTGCGCCAGCTGCGCCACCAGCGCGTCGGCCATCACCTGTTGGCGCGGGCCCTGGCTGGCCAGCGTGCAGTCGGCCAGTACGCCGACCTGCTGAACAAACTCGGGGATCTCGTCAAAGCGATTTAACACCAGCACCAGGGTATGGCCCTGTTGTGCCAGCTGCGCCAACAGTTCGGCCAACTGGGCGCGCGAAGCGACGTCCAGCCCGTCAAACGGCTCATCCAGAATCAGCAGGTCCGGCTGCCCCATCAGGGCGCGGCACAGCAGCGTTTTGCGGGTTTCGCCGGTGGAGAGATATTTAAAACGGCGCTCAAGCAGCGCGCTGATGCCGAACTGCGCCGCCAGCTGTGCACAGCGCGCCGGGTGCGGATGTTCTTCCTGAATAATCTCGGCGGCGGTACGGCCGGTGTCTTCTTCGTCAGGGCTGAGCAGGTCGGTATTGTTGCGCTGCCACTCATCGCTCAGCATCTTCTGCAGCTGTTCGAAAGAGAGGCGCACCGGCTGCTGAAAGTCGCCGTGGCGTTCGCCGCGCAGCAGCGGCAGCTCACCGGCCAGCGCACGGGCCAGCGCCGATTTGCCGCTGCCGTTGGCGCCGACGAACGCCCAACTGTCGCCGGCGCGGATCTCTAGCGTCTCCAGCGACAGGGTGCGGGTATCGCTTAAACGAAATGAACCTTGCGAAATGCGCAATGACGACATCACTTATTCCTTTTTTTGCAACTCTTTGGTTTAGAAATAAGCGCATCGCCAGCGGATGTCAATTGACAAAAATGCAACGATACATTGCATTCAGCACAGCGTCGCGATAATCACCCGATCGGCATTGAACAGGGCGTTAACCGGCATTTCCGGCTGCAGTTTCAGCCGTTGCAGTTGGTGGTTATCCAGCGTTGCGCACAGGGTTTCACCGCCGGCGAGGGTAACCAGCACTTCACTGTGCGCCTCGCCGGGCTGAATATGGGCGACCCGGCCTGGCAGTACGTTATCCGCCGCGTCGCTGCAGACGTCATCGGTGCTGAGCGTCACCCAGGGAGCCTTAATCAGCGCCAGCACTTCTTTGCCCGGCGCCAGCTGCAGGCGGTCGGCGCTCTGTTCGGTGACGGCGGCGATCAGTCGGGTGTGGCCGTCGGCCAGCAGCAGCTGAATGTGTTGCTGCACCTGTTGCTGCTCGCGCGCCGTCACGGTGGCGAAAAACTGGTTGCGGGCGCTGGTTTGCAGGGAGAAGCGTGAGATGGCCGCCAACAGGCTGTCCAGCGGCAGCCGATCCTGCTGCAGTACGTCGAAGGCTTTCTGCTGAATTTGTCCCAGCAGATCGTACAGCTGGATCAGCCGCTGCCCATAATGGGTCAGCTGTGCGCCACCGCCGCCTTTGCCGCCGGTGGCGCGCTCCACCACGGTCTGTTCCGCCAGTTGATTCATCTCATTGATGGCGTCCCAGGCGCTTTTATAGCTGATGCCCGCCAGCTTGGCGCCCTGGCTGATGGAGCCGGTATGGGCCACCTGCTTGAGCAGGGCGATGCGGCGCGGGTCGGCAAACAGTTTTTGCTGCAGTTTTAATGTCAGAAGTATTTCGGCCTGCATGGTACGTTCCGTAGGCTGCAAAAAAGTGGCTATCCGCCGCGGTGCGGGCTTCCGGTTATAGGGCGGAGAGGCGGCGCTGGCGCGATATATGATGCGCTATTGTCACCGATCTGACGACAATGCGCCAAATATCGCATTATTTTTTCCCGCGTTGAGGTAACATAGCCGAATATTTCAGCACGTTTGGCTGAGGACTTCGCGGCCACAGCCGCTACAATAACCCTGTTTTTAACGTGAATTTCCGATACCGTAAAGCGACAGCCGCAAACGTGTCAGCCACCGGGTTCAGGCCGTCGTTCAGCAAGGCAGTACAAGTGAGGCGAGTATGTTGGAATTATTGAAAAGTTTAGTATTTGCTGTAGTTATGGTTCCCGTAGTCATGGCGGTGATCCTCGGTTTAATTTATGGTCTGGCGGAAGTGTTCAACATCTTCTCCAAAGCCGGTCCGGCGAAAGAAAAACGCAGCTGATTCTCCCTTCTCCACTCCCTGCCGCGCGATGCGTGGCGGGGAGTTCAAGTTTTTTTCCTTATTGCCGATATCTCTTGACGACCACCGCGGAACCGGGCCGACAAAGCGCATGACAAGCCGCAGTCTGTCGTTATATTATTTTTTATATAACGAATGCAATCCGTCCTGCGACGGGGGAGATAATTAACAATGAAACAGCAATGGACTCGGTGGCTGGGCGGTGCGGTATTGGCGTCCGGTCTGGTGATGCAGGCGTCTGCGGCGGACAAGGTGACCGTATTCGCCGCGGCATCGCTGACTAACGCGCTGCAGGAGATTGCCACGCAGTATCAGCAGGGCAAAGACGTGCAGGTCGTCTCCTCGTTTGCTTCCTCTTCGACGCTGGCGCGGCAGATTGAGCAGGGCGCGCCGGCCGATCTGTTTATTTCCGCCGACCAGCAGTGGATGGACTATGCCATCGACAAGCAACAGATGGTCAAAGACAGCCGCTATACGCTGCTGGACAACGATCTGGTGCTGATTGCCGCCAAAGACAGCAAACTGGATAAGGTGGCGATCACGCCGCACACCGACTGGCAGAAATTGCTCAATGGCGAGCGTCTGGCGGTGGGCGACCCGGATCACGTGCCGGCCGGTATTTACGCTAAAGAAGCGCTGCAGAGCCTGAAAGCCTGGCCGCAGCTGGCGCCGAAACTGGCGCGCGCCAACAATGTGCGCAGCGCAATGGCGCTGGTGGAGCGGCAGGAAGCGCCGCTGGGTATTGTTTACGGCTCTGATGCGCTGGCCAGTAATAAAGTGAAGGTGGTCGGCGTGTTCCCGGCGGACAGCCACAAACCGGTGGAATACCCGATGGCGATGGTCAAAGGCCACGACAGCCCGACGGTCAGCGCGTTCTATACCTACCTGAAAAGCCCGCAGGCGGCGGCGGTGTTTAAACGTTACGGATTCTCTCCACGGCAATGATTCTGAGCGAGTATGAGTGGCAGGCGCTGGCGCTGAGCCTGAAGGTCTCCAGCCTGGCGGTGGTTTGCAGCCTGCCGCTGGGCATCTTGACCGCCTGGATTCTGGTGCGCCGTAATTTCCCCGGCAAATCGCTGCTGGACAGCATTATCCATCTGCCACTGGTGCTGCCGCCGGTGGTGGTCGGCTACCTGTTGCTGATTGCTATGGGGCGGCGCGGGGTCATCGGTGAGTGGCTGTATGACTGGTTCGGCTTCAGCTTCAGTTTCAGCTGGCGCGGCGCGGCGCTGGCGTCGGCGGTAGTGGCGTTTCCGCTGATGGTGCGGGCGATCCGCCTGGCGCTGGAGGCGGTGGACCGGCGCCTGGAACAGGCGGCGCGCACGTTGGGCGCCAGCCCGTGGCGGGTGTTTTTCACCATAACCCTGCCGCTGTCGCTGCCGGGGGTGATTGTCGGCGTGGTGCTGGCCTTCGCCCGCTCGCTGGGGGAGTTTGGCGCCACCATTACCTTTGTCTCCAATATTCCCGGTGAAACCCGCACCATTCCGCTGGCGATGTACACCCTGATTGAGACGCCGGGGGCGGAGGGCGCCGCCGCGCGCCTGTGCGTGATTGCCATTGTGCTGTCGCTGTGTTCGCTGATGGCGTCCGAGTGGCTGGCCCGCTGGGGCCGCAAGCGGATGGGAGGCTGAATGTTAGAACTGGATTTCAGCCAGCGCCTCGGCGATCTGCAACTGCAGGTCAAAGAGAGCCTGCCGGCGCAGGGCATCACGGCAATTTTCGGCCTGTCCGGCGCGGGGAAAACCTCACTGATCAACGCGATCGGCGGCCTGACCCGGCCGGACAGCGGGCGCATTGTCCTGAACGGACGCACGCTGGTGGATTGTGAACGCGGCCTGTGTCTGCCGCCGGAAAAACGCCATATCGGCTATGTGTTTCAGGATGCGCGTCTGTTCCCGCACTACCGGGTGCGCGGTAATCTGCAGTACGGCATGGCGGCGTCGATGCGCGCCCAGTTCGATAATATCGTCGACCTGCTGGGTATCGGCGCGCTGCTGGGTCGCCTGCCGCTGACTCTTTCCGGCGGCGAGAAACAGCGGGTGGCGATCGGCCGCGCGCTGCTGACCGCGCCAGAGCTGCTGCTGATGGATGAGCCGCTGGCGTCGCTCGATCTGCCGCGTAAGCGCGAGCTGCTGCCGTATCTGGAGCGGCTAGCGCAGGACGTCAATATCCCGATTCTGTACGTCAGCCACAGTATGGATGAAATTCTGCGGCTGGCCGGCCAGGTGATGGTGCTGGACCGCGGTCAGGTGCTGGCCTGCGGCGATCTGGAGGCGGTGTGGGCCAGCAATGCGCTGCGGCCGTGGCTGCAGCGGGAAGATCAAAGCAGCGTGCTGAACGTCAGCGTGATTGAACACCATGAGCGCTATGCGATGAGCGCGCTGCGGCTGGGGGATCAACGCCTGTGGGTCAGCGCGGTGGATGCGCCGATCGGCACGCAGCTGCGTATCCGTATCAATGCCGCCGACGTTTCGCTGGTGCTGCAGGCGCCGCATAACAGCAGCATCCGCAATATCCTGCCGGCCAAGGTGATAGAGTGCCTGGAAGTCGGCGGGCAGATAGAGGTGAAACTGTTGGTCGGCGACAGCGTGCTGTGGGCACGTATTACCCCGTGGGCGCGTGATGAGCTGGCGATTAAGCCGGGCCAGTGGCTGTATGCGCAGGTAAAAAGCGTCTCAATCAGCCGCGAAGCGCGTTAAGCCCTCTCCGGGCGGAGAGGGCGCACGGTGTCAGGCCAGGACGCGGCTGCGGATAACCTCGGCGATGCCGGGCTGCAGGTGATCGGCGATGGTCAGATCGGCGCGCTGTTTGATAGCCTCGTCGGCATTGCCCATCGCCACGCCGAGGCCGGCGGCTTCCAGCATGCTCAGATCGTTGTAGTTATCGCCGAAGGCCACCACCTGGTCCATCGTCAGCCCCTGAGATTCCACCCACTGGCGCAGGCGTTTGCCCTTGCTGTTGCCGTTCTTGGCGATATCCACCTGATCGTGCCACGACCATTCGCAGGCCAGCCCCAGCTCTTTTTCCACCGTTTCGGCAAACTCGCGCAGCGCCGCGGTATCGGCATGCGAGGTGGCGAATTTCCAGATTGAGCGCGCGTCGTCGGCGGCCTGGGTCAGGCTGTCGACCTGCAGCAGCGTCGGGCGCTGTGCGGGCGGCAGCTTCTCAGCCCAGGTCAGCGAACGGGTCACATGGCCGCTGGGCTCCTGATACAGCATCGCATCGTCCACATACATCAGGCCGTGGATCCCACTTTGTCTGAGCATCTGCAGCACCTGTTTGGCCTGCTCTTTCGGCAGCGGATCGGCCGCCAGCACCTTTTGCTGCTGGAAGTCATACAGATAGGTGCCGTTGCAGCAGATAGCCGGCGTGTTCAGTTCCAGCGCCTGATAAAACGGATGAATGGCGACGTGATGGCGGCCGGTCACCACCACCACTTTGACGCCGGCGGCGCGCGCCGCCGCCAGAGCTTCCAGCGACTGCGGCAAGATACGTTTTTGGGTGTCCAGCAGGGTGCCGTCCAGATCGAGGGCGATAACGCGGTAGGTCATAGATGTCTCGAATAATTAGTATGGAAATTAATCCGATAGTACACCCGATCACCGACGGATAAAACCACAGGAGATTTGCTGATTCGCCAGGCTTGTTATGTCTCATTTGTCAGGTAAGCTAGAGAAAACCGATTGAGATGAAACCGGTTTCTCTTTTTCTCGTAAGGAGCCAACATGAAGCAAATCGTTTATGTCGCCAGCCCTGAAAGCCAGCAAATCCACGTCTGGCAGCTGGATGACGCCGGCGCGCTGGCGCTGCTGCAAACCGTCGAGGTGCCGGGACAGGTACAGCCGATGGCGATTCACCCGGACCGCACCCATCTGTACGTAGGCGTACGCCCGGCGTTTGGCGTGGTGAGCTATCGCATTGAGCACGACGGCACGCTGCAGGAAGCGGGCATGGCGCCGCTGCCGGGCAGCCCGACGCACATCTCCACCGATTTGCAGGGCCGTTATCTGTTCGCCGTGTCCTACAGCGGCAACAACGCCACTATCAGTCCAATCGGCCACGATGGCGTGGTGACCGCGCCGCTGCAGCAGCTGGACGGCCTGACCGCGCCGCACTCCGCCAATATCGATCCGACCAACCAGCTGCTGCTGGTGCCGTGCCTGAAAGAAGACCGCGTGCGCCTGTTTGATCTGAGCCTGGACGGAAAGCTGACGCCGCACAGCCAGCAGAGCGTGGCGACCGCCGCCGGCGCCGGCCCGCGTCATATGGCGTTCCACGGCAACCAACGCTACGCCTACCTGGTGAATGAGCTGGACAGCACGGTGGACGTGCTGGCGATTGAGGACGATGGCAAGCGCTACACCACGGTGCAGACCATCAACGCGATGCCGGCGGACTTTGAAGGTACCTGCTGGGCGGCGGATATTCACCTCACGGCGGACGGCCGCTTCCTGTATATCAGCGACCGTACCGCTAGCATTCTGAGCGCCTTCGCGGTATCGGCGGACGGCAGCACGCTGAGCGTTATCGGCCACTACCCGACCGAGCAGCAGCCGCGCGGCTTCAATATCGATCACAGCGGACGCTTTGTGCTTTCCGTCGGGCAAAAATCCGACCACCTGGCGGTGCATGCCATTCAGGCGGACGGCAGCCTGAAGGATCTGGCTCGTTACCCGGTAGGCAAAGGCCCGATGTGGGTCAGCGTGCTGGCGAAGTAAGCCTGCCGCAGGGGGAGTGACGGCTTTTAGTATGGCTAAAGATACCCTCTATAGGCTGATATATTATCCCGGCTCCGGCCGGGATTAATTTTTGGCTTTTCTGCCGAATGTGATGCATAGCATGGCAATGATTGCCGCTGGTATCGCGCAGAGTGTGAGCAGGGCTAACGCCTCCATATCGCCGTAGGTTTCCGCTGTTAATGGCCAATGCAACAGTTGATACCAGCGTTCCTGAGAAGCGATGGTACGGGCCAGCGACGACAGCAGGTTAAATGTGAAGGGCAGCAGACGCAGTAATAGAATGAAAATAACGGTGAATAAAAACCAGAGTAGAAAGCGTTTAAACATCGCAGTTGGCCTCGCTGTTTCCGGTTACCGTGACTTGCCCATAAGCCATAAGACCTGAACTTCCGCGAATGTGGATTTGCTGTGTGCGCAGAAGTCGGTTCCTGAGAATACTAAATTCAGTCGGATTATAGAAGGTGATGCATCCCCATGACTCGCCTTGACCATCTGGACGGTTTGGATGGAGTCGGAAATTGCCGCGTTTTATACCATTAATAAACGTCCAATCATCCATGACACCATCTTGGCGATATAATGCAAACCAAGTTGAGTGATCGTTTCCTGTCCACCAGTCTTGAATTGCTGTCCGCATTTTAGAGCGTAAGCCGCCCGTAGGGCGCGCGACAATCCAATATTTACCAGTGGGAATAGAACCTTTATCTATTCCAGAACAACCTGCTTTATTCGTATAGGGGTCTATACCGGAGAATACTGAGAAAGTGCCAATGCCATAACAGATCAGGTCTCCTGTTTTGCCTGCATCCCTAGTTTTATCGAGATTTAACGAACAATAAATCATGGTAGCTATCCTTGTTACCGTCTGAAAATTTAATGATTAATATAATTAGTTGGATGTTTTTTCAATGCTTATATTTTTTTGTTTATTTATAATCTAGGTTGATGGTTATTGTTTTAATTAAATGGTTTATGTAAGGGGTTTTATTATTGTTTATGTTGATGCATTGTGTTCTTTATTAATTGAAAAATATCTGCATTAGTTATTTTCTGGATGAGTATGCGCGGAGCACGTCTGCCGCGCTCCGCGATCTATTAGCTGTAGTGCACCGTCAGGCTGGCGCTGCCCAGGCTGTGGAAGTGCACGTTGAAGCCGACCATCGCGCCGCTGGCGTTTGCATCGACCTCAATGCTCTCGACATCCAGCGCGTGTACGGTGAACTGGTAGCGGTGGCGTTCTCCCTGCGGCGGCGCCGCGCCGCCGTAACCGGCCTGGCCGAAATCGGTGCGGGTCTGAATCGCGTCGGCGGGCAGTCCCGGCTGGCCGGAGCCGGCGCCGGTCGGCAGTTCATTCACGTCGGCCGGAATATTGGCGACCACCCAGTGCCACCAGCCGGAGCCGGTCGGCGCGTCGGGGTCGAACAGGGTGACGACGAAACTCTTGCTGCCCGCCGGCGCGCCGCTCCACGCCAGATGCGGCGACAGGTTTTCCCCCTGATAGCCCATACCGTTAAATACCTGCGCCTCCGGCATGGTGGCGCCGTCCTGCAGGTCATTGCTGTATAAACGAAAAGTCATGCTGGTTTCCTGTTGACGAATAAAGCGAACCTTCAAACTAGCCCGTTTTACCGTCCCGGCACAACCCCGGCGTGGCGCTGATAGCCGGCGCCGATAACAACGATTTACAGTTTGGCAACATTGGCGGTTGCGTGCCTGGCGGATTGTGCATAGAGTTAAACGCTGAATTTACCGTCTGACGCCCGCCGCGAAGAGATCACGCCGGCCGTGCGGGCGAAACCGTTAACAGACCGTAAGGCTGCCCATCCTGTAATGACGTCATCATGATTTCACTGAAAAAACGTACGCCGTGGTTTGGCTGGCTGCGCCGTTGGGCCAAAGGCATCAAGCGCGATATTGTGGCGCTGTGGCTGGCGGCACGCGACCGTCGCACGCCGTGGTGCGCCAAGCTGATCGCGCTGCTGGTGGCGGGCTATGCGGTATCGCCGATCGATCTGATCCCCGACTTTATCCCGGTGCTGGGCTATCTGGACGACGTGATTCTGGTGCCGCTGGGCATTATGCTGGCGGTGCGCCTGATCCCGAAACCGCTGATGGAGGAGCTGCGGCGCAAGGCACAGCAGCGTATCGATAATCCACGCGGTCGTTTCGCGATGTTAATGATTATCCTGTTGTGGATCGGTGCGCTGGTTTGGCTGGCCCGTTATCTGGACCAGCACTGGTAATACTCAGTCCGCGATGGCCGTGATGGCATCGGTCAGACGGCTGAGCTGTTCGGGCCGGATAATGTACGGCGGCATCAGATAAACCAGCTTGCCGAACGGCCGGATCCACACGCCGCGTTCCACAAATTCCCGCTGCACCTGCGCCACATCCACCGCCTGCTTCATCTCCACCACGCCAATCGCTCCCAGCACGCGCACGTCCGCCACGTTGGACGCGGCCTTCAGCGGCAGCAGCTGCTGCTGCAACTGCTGCTCGATCGCCGCGACCTGCTGCTGCCAGTGGTTTTCCGTCAGCAGCGTCAGGCTGGCGTGGGCCACCGCGCAGGCCAGCGGGTTGCCCATAAAGGTCGGGCCGTGCATAAAGCAGCCGGCGGCGCCGTTGCTGATGGTTTCCGCCACGTGGCGGGTGGTCAGCGTGGCGGACAGCGTCATATAGCCGCCGGTCAGCGCCTTGCCCAGGCACAGAATATCCGGTGTAATGCCGGCGTGTTCGCAGGCGAACAGTTTGCCGGTGCGGCCAAAGCCGGTAGCGATCTCATCGGCGATCAGCAGCACATCGTAGCGGTCGCACAGTTCCCGTACCCGGCGCAAATAGTGCGGATGATAAATACGCATGCCGCCGGCGCCTTGCACCACCGGCTCCAGGATCACCGCGGCCACCTCGCCGGCGTGCTGTTCAAGCAGCGCGGCGAAAGGGGCGATATCCTGTTCATCCCACTCATCGTCAAAACGGCACTGCGGCGCCGTGGCGAACAGATGCGGCGTCAGGTAGCCCTGATACAGGCTGTGCATCGAGTTATCCGGATCGCACACCGACATCGCGCCAAAGGTATCGCCATGATAGCCGTGGCGCAGCGTCAGAATGCGCTGGCGTTTTTCACCGCGCGCCTGCCAGTACTGCAGCGCCATTTTCAGCGACACTTCCACCGCTACCGAGCCGGAATCGGCTAAAAACACGCATTCCAGCGCGGACGGCGTCATCTCCACCAGTTTGCGGCACAGCGCGACGGCCGGCGGATGGGTGATGCCGCCGAACATCACATGCGACATGTTTTCAAGCTGCCGGGCGGCGGCCTGGTTCAGCTGCGGGTGGTTATAACCATGGATCGCCGCCCACCAGGAAGACATGCCGTCCACCAGTTTACGGCCGTCGGCCAGCTGAAGTTCCACGCCGGACGCCGCCTCTACCGGATAGCAGGGCAGCGGGTGGCTCATCGAAGTGTAAGGGTGCCAGATATGGCGCTGATCGAAGTCGAGATCGGCGGGAGACAGAGACATAAGTTGTAAACCAAATCAATTACAGAATGGTTGACAGTATATCCACAATATCTAAACTGACGACACTTTTTTTGCTTTGGAGACGCCGTGATGGCCGACCGTATTCACTGGACAGTGGGGCAAGCCCAAGCCCTGTTTGAGAAGCCGCTGCTTGAGCTGCTGTTTGAAGCGCAAACCGTACACCGCCGGCACTTTGACCCGCGTCAGGTGCAGGTCAGTACGCTGTTGTCGATTAAAACCGGCGCCTGCCCGGAAGACTGTAAATACTGCCCGCAAAGCTCGCGTTATAAAACCGGGCTGGAAGCGGAGCGCCTGATGCAGGTAGAGCAGGTGCTGGATTCGGCGCGCAAGGCGAAAGCCGCCGGCTCAACGCGTTTTTGCATGGGCGCGGCGTGGAAAAACCCGCATGAGCGCGATATGCCGTATCTGCAACAGATGGTGCAGGGCGTGAAGGCAATGGGGCTGGAAACCTGCATGACGCTGGGCACATTGGACGAATCTCAGGCCGGGCGTCTGGCGGAAGCGGGGCTGGATTACTACAACCACAACCTGGACACCTCGCCGGAATTCTACGGCAATATCATCACCACCCGCAGCTATCAGGAGCGTCTGGATACGCTGGACAACGTGCGCGACGCCGGGATTAAAGTGTGCTCCGGCGGCATCGTCGGCCTGGGGGAGACGGTGCGCGACCGCGCCGGCCTGCTGGTACAGCTGGCTAATCTGCCGAAGCCGCCGGAGAGCGTGCCGATCAACATGCTGGTCAAGGTCAAGGGAACGCCGCTGGCGGATAACGAAGACGTCGATCCGTTCGACTTTATCCGCACCATCGCGGTGGCGCGCATTATGATGCCGCGCTCATACGTACGCCTGTCCGCCGGGCGTGAGCAGATGAATGAGCAGACGCAGGCGATGTGCTTTATGGCCGGCGCCAACTCTATTTTCTACGGCTGCAAGCTGCTGACCACGCCGAACCCGGAAGAAGACAAGGATCTGCTGCTGTTCCGCAAGCTGGGGCTGAACCCGGAGCAGACCGCGACCGAACACGGCGACAACCAGCAGCAGCAGGTGCTGGCGCAGCAGCTGCTGACGGCGGATAACGCCGAGTTTTACAACGCGGCGCCCTGAATGAGCTGGCAGCAACGCATTGAGCAGGCGTTAACCGAGCGGCGCGCGAGCGCCGCTTATCGATCGCGTCAGGTTAACCAGGGCGGTAACGGCCGCCATATCCAGCTGCATCAGCAGCGCTACCTTAATTTTTCCGGCAATGACTATCTGGGGCTGAGCCGGCATCCGGCGGTGCTCGACGCCTGGCAGCAGGGGGCGCGGCAGTACGGCGTCGGCAGCGGCGGTTCCGGCCACGTTACCGGCTTTTGCGAGGCGCATCAGCAGCTGGAGCAGCAGCTGGCGCAGTGGCTCGGTTATCCGCGCGCGCTGCTGTTTATCTCCGGCTACGCCGCCAATCAGGCGCTGCTGGCGGCGCTGATGCAGGCGGATGACCGCATTCTGGCGGACAAACTCAGCCATGCCTCGCTGTTGGAAGCGGCCGCTCACTCACCGGCGCAGCTGCGGCGTTTTCGCCATAATCAGCCGGCGGCGCTGGCTGATTTACTGGCCAAACCCTGCGGCGGCCAGCAGTTGGTGGTGACGGAAGGCGTATTCAGCATGGACGGCGACAGCGCGCCGCTGGCGCAGCTGCAGCAGCTGAGCCGACAGGCCGGCGCCTGGCTGATGGTGGACGATGCGCACGGCATCGGCGTCCACGGCGAACAGGGGCGCGGCAGCTGCTGGCAGCAGGGGGTGCGGCCGGAAGCGCTGGTGGTGACATTTGGCAAGGCGTTCGGCGTCAGCGGTGCGGCCATCCTGTGCGATGAGCCGCTGGCCGAATATCTGCTGCAGTTCGCCCGTCATCTGATTTACAGCACGGCGATGCCGCCGGCGCAGGCCTGCGCGCTGCAGGCGGCGCTGCGCTGCGTGCAGCAGGGCGATGCGCTGCGCAGCCGGCTGCAGCAGCATATTGCGCGTTTCCGCCGCGGCGCGGCCGACCTGCCGCTGACGCTGAGCGATTCGCAGACCGCGATTCAGCCGCTGCTGGTGGGGGACAATCAGCGGGCATTGACGCTGGCGCAGCGCTTGCGCGAGCAGGGGCTGTGGGTCAGCGCCATTCGTCCGCCGACGGTGCCGCCGGGCGGGGCGCGTTTGCGGATTACGCTGACCGCGGCGCATCAGGCGCAGGATATCGATCGGTTATTGGAGGTGCTGCATGCCGTCAGTGAATGACGCGGTTAACAAACAGGCGGTCGCCTCCGCCTTCAGCCGCGCGGCGGACAGCTATGACGCCGCGGCGGTGCTGCAGCGCGAGGTTGGCGAGCGCTTACTGGGTATCGGCGCTACGCATCCGGCGCGGCAGGTGCTGGACGCCGGGTGCGGCACTGGCTATTTCAGCCGCCGCTGGCGGGAACTGGGCAGACAGGTGACGGCGCTGGATCTGGCGCCGGGCATGCTGGCGTTTGCCCGCAGCCAGCAGGCGGCGCAGCACTATCTGCTGGGAGATATCGAGCATATCCCGCTGCCGGATGCGGCGGTCGATCTCAGCTTCAGCAGCCTGGCGGTGCAGTGGTGCAGCGATTTGGCGCGCGGTCTGGCGGAACTGCGCCGCGTGACGCGGCCCGGCGGGCTGGTGCTGTTTTCCACCCTGGCGCAGGGGTCGCTGCATCAGCTGGGGGATGCCTGGCAGCAGGTCGACGGCGAGCGCCATGTGAATGATTTCCTGCCGCTCGCGCAGATTGAGACCGCCTGCGCGCCGTATCGTCACCGTATGGAAGCGTGCTGGCAGACGCTGCATTACCCGGATGTGATGACGCTGATGCGCTCATTAAAAGGCATCGGCGCCACTCATCTGCATCAGGGACGTGATGCGGGGCTGCTGTCGCGCCGCCGTCTGACGGCGCTGCAGGCGGCTTACCCGCGTCAACGCGGCGAATTGCCGCTCAGTTATCATGTGGTTTATGGAGTGATTTATTGTGATTAAACGTTGGTTTGTGACCGGCACCGATACCGAAGTGGGTAAAACCATCGCCAGCAGCGCGCTGCTGCAGGCGGCAAACCTGGCGGGCTACCGCAGCGCCGGTTATAAACCGGTGGCGTCCGGCAGCGAGATGACGCCGCAGGGGCTGCGTAACGAGGATGCGCTGGCGTTGCAGCGCCACAGCGGCGTGGCGCTCTCCTACGAGGAAGTGAATCCTTACACCTTTGCCGAACCGACGTCGCCGCATATCGTCAGCGCCGATCTGCGCCAGCCGATTGAATTTACGGTGATGTCATCCGGGCTGCGGCGGCTGGAGCAGTGCGCCGACTGGCTGCTGGTGGAAGGCGCGGGCGGCTGGTTTACGCCGCTGTCGGCGACGCAGAGCTTCGCCGACTGGGTGGTGGGCGAGCAGCTGCCGGTGATTCTGGTGGTGGGGATGAAACTGGGCTGCATCAACCATGCGCTGCTGACCGCGCAGGCGGTCCGTCAGGCGGGGCTGCCGCTGGCCGGCTGGATCGCCAACGATATCGCGCCGCCGGGCAGGCGTCATCAGGAGTATCTGGCGACGCTGCGCCGCCTGTTGCCGGCGCCGATGCTGGGGGAAATTCCCCATCTGGCAGGCATTGCGCAGCAGCCGCTGGGCCACTATCTGGATCTGTCATTATTGTAAACGGCGGCGGGCCATGCGCCCGCGCCATCGCATCATACCGTCAGATAGGCGTCAATCAGAGCGTCATCCAACTGCGCCAGCGTGCCGTTCGCCACGTTGCGCCCCTGATCCAGCAGAAAAAAGCGATCGGCCAGACGGCGGATCAGCGTCAGGCGGTGTTCCACCAGTAAAATGGTCATGCCCCATTCCCGATTCAGCCGCTGTACGGCGCCGCCAATCTCACTGACGATCGACGGACGCATGCCGGCGGTCGGCTCATCCAGAATCAGCAGCTCCGGCTCCCGCACCAGCGCGCGCGAGATCGCCAACTGCTGCTGTTCCCCTACGGATAAATCGCCGGCGCGCCGCAGGCGCATCGCCGCCAGCGTGGGAAACAGCTGGTAAATCAGCGGCGGGATACGCTGCGGCGACGGTTTGCCGGCCAACAGCGCCACCTGCAAGTTTTCCTCGACGCTGAGCTGCGAGAAGATCTGCTGCCCCTGCGGCACATAGGCGATGCCCAGCGCCGCGCGCTGCTCCACCGCCTGCGGCAGCAGGTTTTTCGGCGCTTCGTCGGCGCGTTGCCAGGTCATGCTGCCGCTGACTACCGGCAGATGGCCGACAATACAGTTAAGCAGCGTGGTTTTACCGACCCCCTTGCGCCCCAGCAAGGCGGTGCACTGGCCGCGCGGCAGCTCCAGATTGATATCCCACAGGGTGTGGCTCTGTCCATAAAATTGATTGACTGAACGCAGGCTCAACATACGGCATTCTCCTTACCGGTCGGTTGTTCACTCATGCCATCAGGGCAACAGTTGTGGCTTTGCCCTGCGCGACTGACGCTTGCTTTCCCGAGTGTTTTAACGTTCAGAACAAAATGCCGCCCGAAACGCGGCAAAACGGCGCCGGAGTCAGGCAAAAAGGGCGTTTTTCAGCGTTCTATTGTGCTGTTATCCCCGTTTGTCGTTACTGTTGGCCGGACTGCGTGAAGTCGGCAGGCCGGTTGGCCCGATGTTCCCGGCCGGTGACTGGCCTTATCGGCCGGCCGTTATTTCAGATAGCAACTCCCGGGCCAATTTTTTCCTCCGGCGTGAAAAGGCATAATTGTTATCGTCATGTTAAGCGTTTCCCGCGCTGCGGCGGGCCTGTCCCGTCTGGATAAAATGGCGGCAAAGGTTAAAGTGGACATTTTTTGCACTACGGCGGTGCCGCGGCGAAATCTAATGGTGCAATAGCGTTGGGGTTATCGGCGGCATCACCCGGCGATCGGGTCGAATGCGTTGTTGGCAATGGGGGCTGTTAGTCTTTATAGGTATAAACAAAGCTATAAAAGTGTCAAAAAATAACTAAAAAAGCGATTTGGGATCGTTTCAAGGGCAAAAAGTGTTTTTTCTGTAACTCCCGTGGCTGGCGGGGTGGTGTGAGTTATCCACTATTCCTGTGGATAACCTTGTGTATTAGATTTAGAAAAGCGGCGGGAAGCGAGAGCGGACGCGGCTTCTGTTCCCATTGTCCGGATTCTCGTCTTTTTATTAAAATACCTTTATATCAACAAATTAACTAAAATCAAGACGTAGTGTAAGCGCTTAATGTCGTATGTGTGATTTTTCACCATCCTGCTATCAAGAAGTTAATTTGTCGCGCGATCTGGGGATAAATCTGTTATTGACAATAAAAATGTCACCGAAGCGTAATCTTGACGGTGCAACGGCGTTAATTCCCCCGGCGGCGATGCCACGAATCCGCTTGAAGCTGGTTTTATATCCAGTATCATAGGGGCTGGCGAAAAACGCCGCGGCTTTCCATACTTATTGGCTGCCCGGCGTGCCGACGCGGCGTTCTGCAACGTAGCCACACGCAACCCGATTTGCCGACGCCGCTCGCATCTGTCTTCTTGCCGCAACGCCAATGACTTTGGGTATCTATGAGCAAATTATTCAAACTGCATTCAGACTTCAAACCGGCCGGCGACCAGCCGGAAGCGATCCGCAAGCTGGAAGAGGGGCTGGAGGACGGGCTGGCGCACCAGACGCTGCTGGGGGTGACCGGCTCGGGGAAAACCTTCACCATCGCCAACGTGATTGCCGATCTCAACCGGCCGACGATGGTGCTGGCGCCGAACAAAACGCTGGCGGCGCAGCTGTACGGTGAGATGAAAGAGTTCTTCCCGGAGAATGCGGTGGAGTATTTTGTCTCCTACTACGACTATTATCAGCCGGAAGCCTACGTGCCCAGCTCCGACACCTTTATTGAAAAAGACGCCTCGGTTAACGAACATATCGAGCAGATGCGTCTTTCCGCCACTAAGGCGCTGCTGGAGCGGCGCGACGTGGTGGTGGTGGCCTCGGTGTCGGCGATCTACGGCCTGGGCGATCCGGATCTGTATCTCAAGATGATGCTGCACCTGACCCAGGGCATGTTGATCGACCAGCGCTCGATCCTGCGCCGGCTGGCTGAGCTGCAGTACACGCGCAACGATCAGGCGTTCCAGCGCGCCACCTTCCGGGTGCGCGGCGAGGTGATTGATATCTTCCCGGCAGAGTCCGACGAGCTGGCGCTGCGCGTCGAGCTGTTTGACGATGAGGTGGAGCGCCTGTCGCTGTTCGACCCGCTCACCGGCCAGGTGGACCGAGTGGTGCCGCGTTTTACCATCTACCCGAAGTCGCACTACGTGACGCCGCGCGAGCGCATCCTGCAGGCGATGGAGGAGATCCGTGTCGACCTGGCGGAGCGGCGCAAGGTGCTGCTGGCCAACAACAAACTGCTGGAAGAGCAACGGCTGTCGCAGCGCACCCAGTTCGATCTGGAGATGATGAACGAGCTGGGCTACTGCTCGGGCATTGAAAACTACTCGCGCTATCTCTCCGGCCGCCAGCCGGGCGAGCCGCCGCCGACGCTGTTTGACTACCTGCCGGCCGACGGCCTGCTGGTGGTGGACGAATCGCACGTCACCGTGCCGCAGATTGGCGCGATGTTCAAAGGCGACCGCTCGCGCAAGGAGACGCTGGTGGAGTACGGCTTCCGGTTGCCGTCGGCGCTGGACAACCGGCCGATGCGCTTTGAGGAATTTGAGGCTCAGGCGCCGCAGTCGATCTACGTATCGGCCACGCCGGGCAAATACGAGTTGGAAAAATCCGGCGGCGACGTGATCGATCAGGTGGTGCGTCCGACCGGCCTGCTGGATCCGATCGTCGAAGTGCGGCCGGTGGCCACGCAGGTTGACGATCTCTTATCCGAGATCCGCAAGCGCGTGGCGATCAATGAGCGGGTGCTGGTCACCACGCTGACCAAACGCATGGCGGAGGATCTGACCGAATACCTGGAAGAGCACGGCGAGCGGGTGCGCTATCTGCACTCGGATATCGACACCGTCGAGCGTGTCGAAATCATCCGCGATTTACGCCTGGGCGAGTTTGACGTGCTGGTCGGCATCAACCTGCTGCGGGAAGGGCTGGATATGCCGGAGGTCTCGCTGGTGGCGATTCTGGACGCCGATAAAGAGGGCTTCCTGCGTTCCGAGCGCTCGCTGATTCAGACCATCGGCCGCGCCGCGCGTAACCTGAACGGCAAGGCCATTTTGTACGGCGACAGGATCACCGACTCGATGGCGAAGGCGATCGGCGAAACCGAACGCCGCCGCGCCAAGCAGCAGGCGTATAACGAAGCCAACGGCATTGTGCCGCAGGGGCTGAACAAGAAGATTGGCGATATTCTGCAGCTGGGCCAGCCGTCGTCGCGCGGCAAAGGCAAAGGGAAGGGCAAGGCGGCGGAGAGCGCGGCGCAGTATCAGCAGCTTACGCCGAAAGCGCTGGAGCAGAAAATCCGCGATCTGGAAGCACAAATGTACACCCACGCGCAAAACCTGGAGTTTGAACAGGCGGCGGCGTTACGTGATGAAATCCATCAGCTGCGCGAGCAGTTTATCGCCATCTCCTGACGCAGGCATTGCCGGCCCGTGGCGGCCGGCGATGAAAATCCTTGTCGCGCCCGGCAAAGCTGATTATGGTGTGCGGCCCATTGACCCGGCGACAGATATCGAGCAACCGCTATGAGCGCACACAATTCCAAAGATCCGCTGCACGGCATTACGCTGGAGCAGCTGCTGAACAAACTGGTGGAATACTACGGCTGGGAAGAGCTGGCCGACCGCATCCGCATCAACTGCTTCAGCAACGATCCCAGCATCAAATCCAGCCTGAAGTTTTTACGCCGCACGCCGTGGGCGCGCACGCAGGTGGAGGAGCTGTATATCCATATGGTCAGCGATAATCCTTGGTATCAGGGGAAAGACTGACCGCTAACGCCGTGCCGCCAGCTGGCTCAGCGCTTGGTCGATTGCCTGGCGCAACAGTTGGCGATCGTGGCGGTAAGGGATATCGCTGGCCTCCAGATTCTGCTGAATCACCAGACGATCCTGCACCGATTGCGTCTCGGTCTGCGGGCCGACGATCAGCGCGTCGACCATCACGCGGCCGATTTTCGCCTCCATCAGCGCCAGCTTGTCGCGCAACGACAGCGAGGCGGCGGCGACGCTCAACTCTTTGCCCAGGTTGTCGATATAGACCATGCTGGCGCTGCTGCGGCGCAGGGCACGGGCCAGATCCTCAAGCAGCAGCAGCGGCATCAGACTGGTCAGAAAACTGCCCGGACCAATCAGAATAAGATCCGCCTGCGCAATGGCGTCAAGGGCCTCGCGGGTGGCATGGACGTGCGGCGACAACATCAGCTCCTGCGGCATATCGGTGAGCTGATCGACGTTTACCTCACCGTAAACGTGGTTGCCCTCGTGATCGTGCGCCATCAGATCCACCGGCTGCTCCGACATCGGGATCAGCGCCGCATCCACCTTCAGCAGATTGCGGATCAGATTGATCGCCTCCAGCGGGCGTACGCTGAGGTGATCCAGCGCCTTCAGCATCAGATTGCCCAGGTTATGGCCGGCCAGTTCGCCGTTGCCGCTGAAGCGGTATTCAAACATCGCCGACGCGACGCTGGGCTCGGTAATCAGCTGGTTGAGGCAGTTGCGGGTATCGCCCCAGGCGATACCGCCTTCCGAGCGGCGGATGCGGCCGGTGGAGCCGCCGTTGTCGGTGGTGGTGACGATGCCGGTCAGACGCGACCCCAGAGAAGAAAGCGATGACATCACGCGGCCAAGGCCGTGACCGCCGCCTAATGCGACGACGCGGTCCAGATCGGCCAGGGTACGATTACGCATAACATTCCTTATCCCCGACGTTATGTGGACGCCGCAGGTAATATTAATTTTTTATACCCATCATATTTTAAGCTACCGGCGTGTTGGCTGCGCGCAGTCCCCCGCATCACTGACCTGAGTAAGCGCATCGGGATGCCACCTGCCTGTAACTCGAATTATTCAGGATATATATAACGGACAGATAATCGGCATAAAGTAGCGGATCTGAGTGAAAAAGGCGAAAAAGAGTGTGATTCGGGTGATTTTAGTCAATTTCGCTGGCTGAGCGGCGGTTATGATAGGCGCACGGTGTTAAATAGCCTAAAAGCGCTATATACACAATTACATAGCGAAACGGCGCGTTGGCTATTCGCCGCGTTTAGCGCTAGAATTTTGCTGAAAACCACGGTTTCATTGCGGTTGCTGCGGCAATTCGCGTTGAGATCACAACTCCTAGCCCCTGCGCCTACGTCGTTTTGCGATATGGCGCCCGGGCCGTGGCGAAGTCAGCCACCAGGGTGCGAGATAGAAATGTCCGCATCTCCCGTATTTGGAAAGGTGTTATGGTGCCCCAACTTACCGATGCTTTTGAGCGCAAGTTCTATTACCTGCGCCTGTCGATTACCGACGTGTGCAACTTCCGTTGCACGTACTGCCTGCCGGACGGCTACCAGCCGAGCGTCAGCCCCAAAACCTTCCTGTCGCTGGATGAAATCCGCCGCGTCAGCCGTGCGTTTGCCGAACTGGGCACTGAAAAGGTGCGCCTGACCGGCGGCGAGCCCTCGCTGCGCCGCGACTTTACCGAGATCATTGCCGCCGTGCGGGAAAACCCGGCGATCCGTCAACTGGCGGTCACCACCAACGGCTACCGGATGGCGCGCGACGTGGCGCGCTGGCGCGACGCCGGCCTGACGGCGATCAACGTCAGCGTCGACAGCCTGGATGCGCGCCAGTTTCACGCCATTACCGGTCAGGACAAGTTCCGTCAGGTGATGGCGGGCATCGACGCCGCCTTCGAGGCCGGCTATGACAAGGTGAAGGTGAACGCGGTGCTGATGCGCGACGTCAATCACCAGCAGCTGAATACTTTCCTGGCCTGGATTAAACCGCGGCCGATCCAACTGCGTTTTATTGAACTGATGGAAACCGGCGAGGGCGGCGAGCTGTTTCGCCAGCGCCACGTTTCCGGCGAGGTGATCCGCCGGCAGCTTGAACAGCAGGGCTGGCAGCGTCAGCCGCGCGGCCGCAGCGACGGCCCGGCGCAGGTGTTCCGCCATGCGGACTATCAGGGAGAAATCGGCCTGATTATGCCGTATGAGAAGGATTTCTGCGCCAGCTGCAACCGACTGCGGGTTTCCGCCATCGGCAATCTGCACCTGTGCCTGTTCGGCGAGCAGGGCATCCCGCTGCGCGACCTGCTGGCGGAGGATCGCCAGCTGGAGATGCTTAAACAGCGCATCCAGAGCGGCCTGCTCAGTAAGAAGCAGACGCATTTTCTGCACCAGGGCGACAGCGGCATTACGCAGAATCTGTCGTTTATCGGCGGCTGAGTCCGGCCGTATCTTCAGGGAGCATCCTCTATGAGTCATGCCAGCAGTGAATTTCTTGCGGCGCGTATCGCCGTTCTGACCGTTTCCGACAGCCGCAGCGCCGCGGAGGATACCTCCGGCGACTATCTGCAGCAGGCGGCGCAGGAGGCCGGGCATCAGGTGGTCGATCGCGCGCTGGTCAAAGACAATATCTACCAGATCCGTGCGCAGGTTTCGGCCTGGATCGCCAGCGACGAGGTGCAGGCGGTGCTGATCACCGGCGGCACCGGTTTTACCGCGCGCGACAACACGCCGGAGGCGCTGACGCCGCTGTTTGACCGCCAGGTGGAAGGCTTCGGCGAACTGTTCCGCATGGTGTCTTACGAAGAGATTGGCACCGCCACCATTCAGTCGCGCGCCGTGGCCGGCATCGCCAACCAGACGGTGATTTTCGCCATGCCGGGCTCGACCCGCGCCTGCCGCACCGCCTGGGAGCGTATTATTGAATCGCAGCTGGACGCGCGTAACCGTCCCTGCAACTTCCAACCCCATTTAAAGAAATAACGCCATGAGTCAGTTAACCCACATTAACGCCGCCGGCGAAGCCCATATGGTGGACGTCTCCACCAAGGCGGAAACGGTGCGTGAAGCGCGCGCCGAAGCCTTTGTCGAGATGCAGGCGGCGACGCTGGCGATGATCGTCGAAGGCCGTCACCACAAAGGGGACGTGTTCGCCACCGCGCGCATCGCCGGCATTCAGGCAGCCAAACGCACCTGGGAGCTGATCCCGCTGTGCCACCCGCTGATGCTCAGCAAGGTGGAGGTCACGCTGGAGGCGCAGCCGCAGCATAACCGGGTGCGGATTGAAACCTGCTGCCGCCTGACCGGCAAAACCGGCGTCGAGATGGAAGCGCTGACCGCGGCGTCGGTTGCGGCGCTGACCATCTACGACATGTGCAAGGCGGTGCAGAAAGATATGGTCATTGGCCCGGTGCGGCTGCTGGCGAAAAGCGGCGGCAAATCCGGCGACTTTGAGGCGGCATCATGATTGATATTCTGTTTTTTGCTCAGGTGCGGGAGCTGGTCGGCACTGATAAGCTGCGTCTGCCGGCGGAGTTCGCCACCGTCGAGTCGCTGCGTCAGGCGCTGTGTCTGCGCGGCGATCGCTGGGCGCTGGCGCTGGCGGCCGACAATTTGCTGATGGCGGTGAACCAGTCGCTGGTGGCGGCGGAACACCCGCTGAGCGCCGGCGATGAAGTGGCGTTCTTCCCGCCGGTAACCGGAGGCTGAGGGTGGACAACAGTCGTATTCGCGTCCAGCGCGCGCTATTTAACGTCGGCGAGGAGTATGCCTGGCTGGCGCAGTGTGATGATGACGGCGCGGTGGTGACCTTTACCGGCAAGGTGCGCAATCACAATCTGGGCGACAACGTCAGCGCCCTGACGCTGGAGCACTATCCCGGCATGACCGAAAAGGCGCTGGCGGAGATCGTCGCGGCGGCGCGCGAGCGCTGGCCGCTGCAGCGGGTCAGCGTGATCCACCGCATCGGTGAAATGTTCCCCGGTGATGAGATCGTGTTTGTCGGCGTCACCAGCGCCCACCGCAGCATGGCCTTTGAGGCCGCCGAATTTATCATGGACTACCTGAAGACCCGCGCGCCGTTCTGGAAGCGTGAAGCCACCGAGCAGGGTGAGCGCTGGGTTGAGGCGCGCGACAGCGACCAGCAGGCGGCAAAACGTTGGTAAATCAACGGTAAACGGCGGCAATAAATCCACACTTTTGCTCACGGCCGCCACCGATATTCTGTGATACGCTTATTACAGGTGGGGGGAATAGCCCTCGTACAGTTGTTTCACAAGTAAAAGGTAACCGTCATGGACCGATATCCACGCTCCAATGGTTCGATCGTCGAACGCGCCGGCAGCGGCATTCAGGCCTATATGGCGCAGGTATACGGCTGGATGACCTGCGGCCTGCTGCTGACCGCCTTCGTCTCCTGGTATGCGGCCAACACGCCGGCGATTCTCAACTTCATCTTCTCCAGCCAGATTACCTTCTTTGGTCTGATTATCGCCCAGCTGGCGCTGGTCTTTGTCATTTCCGGCATGGTGAACCGGCTGAGCGGCGCGGTGGCGACCTCGCTGTTTATGCTCTATTCGGCGCTGACCGGGCTGACGCTGTCCAGCATCTTTATCGCCTATACCTACACCTCGATCGCCAGCACCTTTGTGGTGACCGCCGGGATGTTCGGCGCGATGAGCCTGTACGGTTACACCACCAAACGCGACCTCAGCGGTTTCGGCAGCATGCTGTTTATGGCGCTGATCGGCATCGTGCTGGCGTCACTGGTGAATATCTGGCTGAAGAGCAGCGCGCTGATGTGGGCGATCACCTATATCGGCGTGGTGGTGTTTGTCGGACTGACGGCGTATGACACCCAGAAGCTGAAGGCGATGGGCGAACAGCTGAACGCTGATGATAAAGACAGCTTCCGCAAGTACGCCATCGTCGGGGCGCTGACGCTGTATCTGGACTTCATCAACCTGTTCCTGATGCTGCTGCGTATCTTCGGCAACCGCCGCTAACGCACCGGATGGCCGGCGGCCATCGCGAGCTATCTGTCTTTCTGCATAAAGCCCTGGCAACAGGGCTTTTTTACGCCCATCCGCGTTACATAATATAAACGAATAATTAATAATACATTGACATTACTTATGTCATTGCGTTGAATAATCGCGCTACAGGATGGTAATCATTAAATTTTGTGATGATAGAAAGAGGATTTTATGAGTCAGGATAAAGAGCTTAGCCCTAAGTGGCGGGCGCGTTTTGATTTTTTTGATAGCGTCGGCGGCGATATTACCTCCCCGGAATACCGCAAGAAAATTAAAGAAATTAGCTTCTTTGGGCGCATGAAGTACATATTTAATTTCTTCGCCTTTTTCTTCGGCATTATCTATATGTGTATTCTGGGGCTGTGGAAAAAGGGGCTGGTGCTGTTCGTTGGTGCTGGTGTGCTGAACGTGATTGTCGCCATGGTGGAGTATGCGAACGGCGGCCATTATGATTCGGTCTACCGTGCGTTGAATATTTGCTATGCCGGTCTTTGCGCTACGGTGGCCAACTATGCCTATTACCTGAAGGAAGTGCGGGGGATCCAGGGCTGGAACCCGTTTGAAGGCTTCAGCAAGCGTTCAGCGGCGAAAATTGCCGCCCGTCGCGAAGGGTAAAGCAGACAAAAGAGGCCGTGTTCGCGGCCTCTTGGGTTTATCCTGCCATCGTGACTGCGATGATTAACAGATACAGCGCAAACAGCACCAGCGAAAACAACAACGCCAGCGCCGCACGCCATTTCAGCGTCGATTTGAACAGCCCGACCAGCGACAGGTAAAACACTATCAGGTTGGCGAACAGGTTGATGCCTATCAGACCCAGCACCACCAAGGCCAGCCAGGCGGTCATCTCTTCCGGCTGCAGCAGGCCGATCAGACCGACCGCAGCCAGAATCAGTATATTGACCCCGGTCAGCCGAAAGGCAAAGCGGACCATATTATCGAATTCGTTATTCTTGACCTTGACGGCAGTTTCCTGAGACAAATCGCGCTCTCCTTTGGCGATAAAGATAAAAACTCCCACGTAGCCTAGACGGTGACGGGCCGTCCCGCCAGCCGTCAGGCGATTTTCCGCCGGAACATGGCGTAGGCGGCGCTGCCGGTGGTGGCGGTAATCACCAGCAGCGGCCACAGGCTGCCCCAGATAATGTCAAAGCTGGCGTCTTTCAGGTAAATCTGCTTGGTGATGTCGGTAAAGTGGCGGATCGGATTGGCCCAGGTCAGGTTCTGCAGCCAGACCGGCATATTTTCCACCGGCGACACGTAACCCGACAGCAAGATGGCCGGCATCATAAACACAAACACGCCGATAAACGCCTGCTGCTGGGTGGCGCACAGCGCTGAAATCAGCAGCCCGAATCCCACCAGCGACAGGCCGTACACCAGCATGGTGAAATAGAACAGCAGCAGCGAACCGGCAAACGGGATCTGGTACATAAAGATGCCGATCAGCAGCACGATCGAGGCCTGAAAGGTGGCGACGATCAGCGCCGGCACCGCCTTGCCGATAAAGATTTGCCAGGTGGTGAGCGGCGAAACCAGCAGCTGCTCCAGCGTGCCCTGCTCGCGTTCCCGCGCCACCGACAGCGAGGTGACGATCATCACGCCGACGGTGGTGATCATCGCAATCAGCGACGGCACGACAAACCATTTGTAATCCAGGTTGGTGTTATACCAGTTGCGCACCACCAGCTCGCTGTTGTTGGGTTTTTGCCGTCCGTTCAGCAGCTCCTGCTGATAGTCCTGCACGATCTGCTGCACATAGTTGGCGGCGATCTGCGCGCTGTTGGAGTTGCGCCCGTCGAGAATCAGCTGCAGCGGTGCGCTGTTGCCGTTAGCGATATCGCGTGAAAACTGCGCCGGAAAGCGGATCAGCAGCAGCGCGTGCTGATTGTCGATGGCGTGGCGGATCTCCTGCGGGCTGCGCAGCATCAGCACGTGGGTAAAGGCCTTGGCCTTGGCGAAGCGCTGGGTCAGTTCAACCGAGGCCTGGCCATTATCTTCGCTGTACACCGCGATAGTGGCGTTGGTCACCTCCAGCGTGGCGGCAAACGGAAACAACAGCACCTGCAAGATAACCGGCAGCACCAGAATGGCGCGGGTTTGCGGGTCGCGCAGCAGCGACTGCATCTCTTTGACAATCAGTGTCCAAAGGCGATGAAACATCTCAGGCTCCTAGTCCAGACGTCGCTGGGTTTTCCAGGCGGTCAGCCCGATAAACAGCACGGCGGAGGCGATTAAAAACAGCAGATTGATCAGCAGCATGCTGCCGATATTGCCCGCCAGAAACAGCGTTTTCAGCGTGCTGACGAAATAGCGTGCAGGAATGATATAGGTGACGGCGCGCACCACCGCCGGCATGCTGTCGATCTGAAAGATAAAGCCGGACAGCATGATGGACGGCAGAAAGGCGGCGTTCAACGCCACCATCGCGGCGTTGAACTGATTACGCGCGATGGTGGAGATCAGCAGCCCCATGCCCAACGTGCTGATGAGAAACAGGCTGCTGATGACAAACAGCAGCAGCAGCGAGCCGCGGTAGGGCACGCCGAACACCCACACCGCCACCACCATGCACAGCAGCATGGCGAGCATGCCGAGGACATAGTAGGGCACCAGTTTGGAGAGCAGCAGCTCGCTGCGCGTCACCTGCGTCGACAGCAGGGCCTCCATGGTGCCGCGCTCCCACTCGCGCGCCACCACCAGCGAGGTGAGGATGGCGCCGATCACCGTCATAATGATGGTAATGGCGCCGGGGATAATAAAGTGCTGGCTGATGGCCGCCGGGTTGAACCAGTAGCGCATCTGCACCTCAATCAGCGGTTTGTCGTCGCGCCCGCGATCTTCGGCGCGCTGCTGCTGCCAGATCTGCCATACGCCCTGGGTATAACCCTGTACGAAGTTGGCGGTGTTCGGTTCGCTGCCGTCGGTGATCACCTGGATCGGCGCGCTGTCGAACGGCCGCGCCATACGCCGGGCGAAATCGACCGGGATCACCACCAGGCCGCGGATCTCGCCGGCCTGCATCTTGCCGATCAGCGCCTGGCGGTTATCGCTGATGGTCGGATCGATATAGGGCGATCCGGCAAAGGCGTTGACCAGATCGCGCGCTTCTTCGCTCTGTTGCTCCACCAGAATGCCGAGGCGCAGCTTGCTGGAATCCAGGTTGATGCCGTAGCCGAAGATAAACAGCAGCAGCAGCGGGATCAGAAACGCGATCAGCCAACTGCTGGGATCGCGCAGGATCTGCCGCGTCTCTTTCAGACACAGGGCGCGCACCCGGCGCCAGGAGAAGGCGCTGTCGCTGCCGATAGCCGGATTATCGTTCATCACTGCTCCTCCCGGTCGTAACGCTGCACCAGTTCGATAAACGCCTGTTCCATTGACGGGTTGGGGTTTTGCTCGCTGGCAACCTGCTGCTTCAAATCATCCGGCGTGCCGGCGGCGATGATTTTGCCGCGATACACCAGCCCGATGCGATCGCAGTATTCCGCCTCGTCCATAAAGTGGGTGGTCACCATCACCGTCACGCCCTTGTCCACCATGCCGTTGATATGCAGCCAGAATTCGCGGCGGGTCAGCGGGTCGACGCCGGAGGTGGGTTCATCAAGAAACAGAATGTCCGGCTCATGCATCAGCGCGCAGGCCAGCGCCAGCCGCTGTTTGAAGCCGAGCGGCAGCGCATCCGGCGCCTGATTGATGATAGGGGCGAAGTTAAAGGCGGCGGACATTTCCGCCATTTTCTGCCGCTGTTTTTTACCGCTCAGGCCATACACGCCGGAGAAAAACTTAAGGTTCTGCGCCACCGTCAGGTTGCCGTACAGCGAAAACTTCTGCGCCATGTAGCCCAGATGCTGACGCGCCTTGCCGGAGCTGGTTTTCAGATCCATCCCCAGCACCAGCGCCTTACCGTCGCTCGGCACCAGCAGGCCGCACATCATTTTGAAGGTGGTGGATTTGCCGGCGCCGTTGGGGCCGAGCAGGCCGAAAATCTCGCCGCGCTTCACCTGAAAGTCCACATGATCGGTGGCGGCGAAGTCGCCGAACTTTTTCGTCAGGTTCTGCGCTTCAATCACGGTTTCCGTGCTGTCGCCGCTGACGGACGGCATAATCGCCGCCAGCGCGGATTTGCTGTTCGGCCCGCCGCCGAGCAGATCGATAAACGCATCCTCAAAGCGCGGTTCCGCTTCGCTCAGCGTGACGTCGGAAATATTAAGATCCTGCAGCACCTGCTGATGATCGGCGTCCGGTTTCAGGATCAGCCGCAGGTATTTGCCCTGGATCACGCCGTCGGTTACCGTCGGCAGACAGATCGCCTGTTGCAGCAGCGCGCGGTGACTGCCGGCCGGCGCTGCCAGCAAAATGCTGCGCCCTGCCATGCGCCGGGTCAGCGTCTGCGGCGCGCCGCTGAACAGCAACTGGCCTTCGTTCAGCAGCAGCACTTCACGGCACTGTTCGGCTTCGTCGAGGTAGGAGGTGCTCCACAGGATCAGCATGCCGTCGTTGGCCAGTTCGTGCACCATGCGCCACAGCTCACGGCGTGAAATGGGATCGACCCCGACGCCCGGCTCGTCCAGCAGCAGCACCTGCGGTTCGCCGATCAGCGTACAGGCCAGCCCCAGCTTCTGCTTCATCCCGCCGGACAGTTTGCCGGCCAGCCGGCCGGTAAAGCGGGTGAGATCGGTAAATTCAAGCAGGCGCTGAAAAGTGGTGCGACGCGCTTCGCCGGTGACGCCGCGCAGATCGGCATACAGCGTCAGGTTTTCCATCACGGTCAGATCTTCATACAGGCCAAACTTCTGCGGCATATAGCCCAGAATGGCGTGCAGCCGGCGATCGTCAGCGATCGGATCCAGACCGGCGACCCGCAGCGTGCCGGCGCTTGGCTTCAGCAGCCCGGCCAGCATGCGCAGCAGGGTGGTTTTCCCCGCGCCGTCCGGACCGACCAGCCCGGTAACCGCGCCGCTGCGCAGTTGGGTCGTCAGGCTGGCGACCGCCGGTTTTTCCAGATCGGGAAAGCGTTTTTCCAAGCCCTCAAGATCAATGGTGTGGCCCTGTTCCATCATTTTTCCCTAAGGTTGAGAAAAATGCAGGGTGACCGGCATGCCCTGACGCAGCGCGTCATCTGGGTCGCTGACGATCACCCGCAGGCGATACACCAGATCGGTGCGTAAATCGGTGGTTTCCACGCTTTTCGGCGTGAACTCGGCGGTCGGCGACACAAAACCGACCTTGCCGTGGTACGGTTTGCCCGGCCGGCTGTCGGTATACAGCGTCATCTCGCTGCCCGGCACCGCCTTGCCGAGGTCGGTTTCGCTGACGTAGGCGCGCACCCAGACCGGCTGGGTCAGCGACAGGGTAAATACCGTACTGCTGGCGCTCAGCATGGTGCCGGGCTCCACCGCGCGGGTCAGGATGGTGCCCGCCGACGGCGTGGTGAGTTGGGTGTCCTGCAGGTCCAGTTTGGACTGGGCCAGCGCCGCGCTGGCCTGCGCCAGTTCTGCTTTGGCCTGTTCAATCTCCTGCGGTCGGTTGCCGCTCAGGTATTGCGACAGTTTATCTTTCGCCGCCTGCAGATTGGCCTGCGCCTGATTGCGGGCGGTGCGCGCATCTTCCAGTGCATCGGCGGAGGTGGCCTTTTTCGCCCACAGCCCTTGCTGACGCTGTAAAAAACTGTTGGCGTAGTTGAACGCTGACAGTTTCTGCGCCACTTCGGAGCGCACCTGGGCGATCTCCTCATCACGATAGCCGGCCTGCAGCAGCGCCAGCTTGGCCTGCGCGCTGCCGACGTTGGCCTGCGCCTGCAGCAGGGCGTTCTGATACGGGCCGTCGTCGAGTTTGCCGAGCAGCTGGCCCGGCTTGACGGTATCCCCTTCGTCAACCGTCAGCGACGCCAGCCGGCCGCTGACGCGGAACCCCAGATTCACGGTGCGGATATCGACATTGCCGTAGAGGGTCAGCGGCTTCGCCTGCCGCTGTTCGTAATACCAGATGCCGGCCGCCACGGCGGCGATCACTATTGCTACGACCACCACCAGGGTAACGCGTTGCTTGTTCATATCTCTCCCTGCCTATAACGGTAAAACGTCGGGGCCGTTGCCATAACGCTGGCGCAGGCCGTTAACCAGTAAATCAATATGTTCCGCCAGCACGGCGGCGACCTGCTTTGCCTCTTGCACGCCGATCTGCCGCCAGCCGGCTTGCCGGCGGATGGTTTCCCGCGCCACGCGAAACGACAGCACTTCGCCGAGCAGCGCATGGGTGTGCAAAATCACTTTGGTGGAACCGGCTTCCAGGCCGGTGTAGGCCGCCAGCAGTTGGCTCAGCTTACCGTGCAGCGGCGCCACTACCTGCTGGTGAATCAGCGGATAGGCGTCGGTGGGGGAGAGCTGCTCACGCGACATGATTTTGCTGAGGTTGAGCGTGTGGGTCTGGGTCATCAGCTCGCTGAAGGCCAACAGGCCGCGTTTCAGATGCTGCAGGTACAGTTCGGGACGGCGCTGTTCGGCCGGCAGCAGCCACAGGCGGTCAATTTCGTCCGCCAGCGGTTGAAAGGTCTGCTGAATAAAGTCGGCGATCCACTGGGCGACCGCCAGATACAGGCCTTCTTTGGAGTTGAAATAGTAGGTGATGGCGGCGATATTCTGCCCGGCGCGCTGGGCGATGGCGCGGGTGGTGGCGCCCTGCAGACCGTATTCGCCGAAGACTTCTATCGCGGCGGCAATCAGCTGCTGCCGCGCCTGTTCGCCGCGTGGGTGATGATTTCCTGCAGAAGACATAGGCACGCTACCCGCAAAAGTTAATCAATCATTTGATTAACTTTAGACCTGGGCGGACAAAATGCAAGCGAAAAGCGCGGCGAATATTTTCGGGTGAATCAGCCGATTAGCGGCATAATGTGCGCTGCCTGGCGAAATTTACCTTTTCTTGTTCGACATCTGTTACAATCGCCCGCCTGGTGCACTTGCAGTTTGTGCCAATCCCTCGTGGTATGCCGGGGATATGCGAGCGATAATGCCGCTGTCCCTATGCCCCGTCTGATCATCCTCCCGGGAAACTGCACCGAACATTTGTTTAGGTTAGGGGGAGCTGGAGCTTTTCTCTACTATGTCATTTGAAACCCTCGGCTTGAATGCCGAAATCCTGCGTGCCGTTGAAGAACAGGGCTATCGCGAACCTACGCCGATTCAACGTCAGGCGATCCCAGTAGTGCTGGAAGGACGCGACCTGATGGCCAGCGCCCAGACCGGCACCGGCAAAACCGCCGGCTTTACCCTGCCGTTGCTGCAGCTGCTGAGCAGCAAACCGAGCGCGGTGAAAGGCCGCCGTCCGGTGCGCGCGCTGATCCTGACGCCGACTCGTGAACTGGCGGCGCAAATCGGCGAGAACGTCCGCGCCTACAGCCAGCACCTGCGCCTGCGCTCGCTGGTGGTGTTCGGCGGCGTCAGCATCAACCCGCAGATGATGAAATTGCGCGGCGGGGTGGATATTCTGATCGCCACGCCGGGCCGTCTGCTGGATCTGGAACATCAGAACGCCGTTGACCTGTCCAACGTGGAAATCCTGGTGCTGGACGAAGCCGACCGCATGCTGGATATGGGCTTTATTCACGATATTCGCCGCGTGCTGGCCAAGCTGCCGGCGAAGCGTCAGAACCTGCTGTTTTCCGCCACCTTCTCCGACGATATCAAGGCGCTGGCCGGCAAACTGCTGCACAACCCGGCGTCGGTGGAAGTGGCGCGCCGCAACACCGCCTCCGAGCAGGTGACGCAGCACGTTCACTTTGTCGACAAGAAGCGCAAGCGGGAACTGCTGTCGCAGATGATCGGCGAAGGCGACTGGCGTCAGGTGCTGGTGTTTACCCGCACCAAACACGGCGCCAACCATCTGGCCGAACAGTTGAATAAAGACGGCATCACCGCCGCCGCGATCCACGGCAACAAAAGCCAGGGCGCACGTACCCGGGCGCTGGCTGATTTTAAAGACGGCCGTATTCGCGTGCTGGTGGCGACCGATATCGCGGCGCGTGGTCTGGATATCGACCAACTGCCGCACGTGGTGAACTATGAGCTGCCGAACGTGCCGGAAGACTACGTGCACCGTATTGGCCGTACCGGCCGTGCGGAACGCACCGGCGAGGCGATATCGCTGGTGTGCGTCGACGAACATAAACTGCTGCGCGATATCGAACGCCTGCTGAAGCGCGAAATTCCGCGCATCGCCCTGCCGGGTTATGAGCCGGATCCGACTATCAAGGCGGAACCGATCATCAACGGCCGCCAGCAGCGCGGCGGCCGTGGCAACGGCAACCCGGGACGCGGCAACGGTAACGGCGGCGGACAGCGCGCGGCCAACGGCGGCGGTCAGCGAGACAACCGCGGCAACGGCGCCCAGCGCGCCCGTCCACAGGGCGAAGGCAAACCGCGCAGTGACGCGCCGGCCCGTCGTCCGCGCCGCAGTCGACCGGCGGAGTAAACCGCCCGCAGCATGCATCAGGCCGCCGTTTATCGGCGGCTTTTTTGTGCCGGCAAAGGCTTGTCTGCGCCGGGCGGCACTCGTATTATGTCTGGTCTTTTTTTGCAGGGTGGTTGAATAATGCGCGTTTTACTGGCGCCGATGGAGGGGGTTCTCGACTCGTTGGTGCGTGAACTGCTGACCGAAGTGAACGATTACGATCTGTGCATCACCGAGTTTTTGCGCGTGGTCGACCAACTGCTGCCGGTCAAGTCGTTTTACCGTCTCTGCCCGGAGCTGCGCCACGCCAGCCGCACTCCCTCCGGCACGCTGGTGCGCATCCAGCTGCTGGGGCAGCACCCGCAGTGGCTGGCGGAAAACGCCGCCCGCGCGGTGGCGCTGGGCTCCTACGGCGTCGATCTCAACTGCGGCTGCCCGTCGAAAACCGTCAACGGCAGCGGCGGCGGCGCGACGCTGCTGAAAGACCCGGAACTGATCTACCGGGGCGCCAAAGCGATGCGCGCCGCCGTGCCGGCCGAACTGCCGGTAACGGTAAAGGTGCGCCTGGGCTGGGACACGCCGCAGCACAGCCTGGAGATCGCCGATGCGGTGCAGCAGGCCGGCGCCAGCGAACTGGTGGTGCACGGTCGCACCAAAGAGGACGGCTATAAAGCCGAACGCATTAACTGGACGGCCATCGGCGAAATCCGCCGCCGCCTGAATATCCCGGTGATTGCCAACGGTGAAATCTGGGATTACGCCAGCGCCCGCCGCTGTATGACAACCACCGGCTGCGATGCGGTGATGCTGGGGCGCGGCGCGCTGAACATCCCCAACCTGAGCCGGGTGGTGAAATATAACGAGCCGCCGATGCCCTGGCCGCAGGTGGTGCAGCTGCTGCAAAAATATGTGCAGTTGGAAAAGCAGGGCGATACCGGCCTGTACCACGTGGCGCGCATCAAACAGTGGCTGGGCTACCTGCGGAAAGAGTACGCCGAAGCCGGCGATCTGTTCGCCCAGGTGCGTGCGCTGAAGAGTTCCGGGGAGATTGCGCAGGCGATTGCCGCCTGCGCAGCCGCTATAGCCTGATGGCGAAGTGACGCAGCAGCGCCGCGCGCCGCTGCTGTTCGTCATGCAGCGTGCTTTCCGTACGCTGATGGTCGGCGGTAATAATCAGTTTGTTATCGCTCAGCGTAATGCGCCCGTTGGCGGTGGGGCGGGAGCAGATAAGCCGCTGGGTAAATCCCGACTGCGGCGAATGGCTGTGGTAGTGGCACATGGCGTCAAACTCGTCGAACGCGCGCGGCTGCAGCGTAAAGCGATACAGCGTTTTGGCATGTGAGTTGCGATCGCCGTTACGCCGCTCCAGATAAAAATAGTCGCCTTCCTGCTCCAGATGAAAGGTGCCGCTGGCCTGCGGCTGCGGCGTATCATCCAGGGTCAGCGGCGTCAGAAAGGCGTCGCCGAAGCCGACGTCCACCAGATAGGGTCGGTCCAGCGTGACGATCAGCGCCAGATGGTCAAACGGCGGGCCGAACTGGCCGTCGCGGGCGCGCACCTCACCGGCAACCGCCGTCACCGTAAAACCGAGCTGCCGCAGCAACGCGGCGAACAGCCGGTTCAGTTCATAGCAGAAGCCGCCGCGCCGGCGGTTGATCACCTTGTCGAACAGCGCCTGTTCGCGCAGGTCGATGCCCTGATGGTAAATAATACTCAGATTTTCAAACGGCACCGCCAGCATATGGCCGTGGTGCAGGCGTTGCAGCGTGTCCAGATCCACACGCGGCGTGGCGTCAAAGGCGATGTGTTGCAGGTAGCGTTGAATATCCACGGTTGCGCTCGCAGAAAAGGGGCCGATAGCCACAACATAGCGGGCTTTATTCCCCGTCGGGAATCAATACGTGCGGTGAGTGGGAAAATGCCGCCCCGGGCGGGGCGGCGCAAGTAACGGTTACCAGGACTTGTTGGGATTGCGGGAAACGATGTTGATTCGCTGGCACAGCAACTGGCTGATATCCAGCGAGGCCGGGCTGGCGGCGCTGCCGGCAAAGCCTTTCAGGGTGATCACGATACGCGCGTAGTTGGCATAGCCCTCAGGCAGCGGCAGATACTCATCGGCATTTAACGCGGTAATGCGATCCGACGTCAGGGTGAGCGGCGTGCCGGCCGTAAGCGTACCGGCGCGGCCCCACTGACAGGTTTTCTCACGGATGGTGACGGCGCCGGCATCGCCCTGCAGATCGTAGCGCCCCCAAAAGGTGTTGATGGCGATGTCCGGGTTGCCTGTTCCCTGCGGGTTGGTCAGCGTACAGCGCCACAGCACCAGATCGTCTTTGGCTATCGGCAGGTACAGCGCAATCTGCTTCGCCTTATCGCCCGCCGTTTTGGTGGTGGCGGTAATCACGCCGTTTTGCAGCGTCAGCGCCAGATCCGAACTTTCGGTCTGCGAGATGCGCGTGCCGCTGGCGGCGTATACATTGTTGAGCTGTAACGCATTGGCCTCTTTCCACGCCGGTTCCGGCAGATGGTTCACCCCATCGCCGAGATACAGCATGCGCCACATATTGACGTGCCCCGGTGCGCCGATGTTTTTCATCTCAATATGGCCGTTCGACCAGCCTTTCTTGATATCGGCATTGATCAGTTCGAAGCCGTCGATATAGCACTTGCCGGTTTTTTCCTCCGATTTATCAAAGAAGAAATAGTCGACATATTGGTAGGGCTGGCCGACAACGACTTTACCATCCTTGTCCGTCGAGGTGTCCGCCAGGCTGGTTTTCACGCTGTGCCAGATGCTGTCTTTAATCTTCACTTTGGCGCCGTTGCTGCTGGCAAATACCGGGCGGTAGTTGCGCGAATGCTCATTGCCCCATTCAAAGTGACAGTCTTTAAAATTCAGCGTGCCGCCCCGCAGATCGAACAGGCCATCGTCTTTATTGGCCAGTTGCTCTTCTTCGCTGTTAAAGCCGCTGTAATCAAAGGAACAATCGCGGAAAAACAGGGTATGCACGCCCTGATAATGGTTTCTGTTGCTGCCGAACAGGCTTTTGTAAAACACGATTTTTTCGCCGGCGTTGCTGGCGCTTTGCGACCAGATCGGCCAGTTACAGCTGCTGACCATGATGCTGTGCCAGCTTTGGATATAGGCGTTGTTGCCAAAGAGGATGCCCTTATGCAGGTTGCTGAGCCAGACGTTTTGCACCAGCAGCTGTGCGGCGGGTTTACCAAAGATGTTCACGGCGTCGGTATAGACGCACAGGCCGCTCAGACCGCCGTTTTCACTGCGATTGCCGACAATGCGCAGGTTCTCAATCGCCGGCGCGCCCATGCAGTAAAGCACGCGTACACACTCGGTGGTTTTTGAGTCTGGATTGCGAAAGTCGAGGATAGTGCCTTTAAAGTCGACAGAGTTTTTCCACAGTTTTAAATAGGCGGTGGTTTTACAGACACGCACGCCGCCCGGCCCGGTCAGGGTAATGCCGGCCGGGGTGCTGGGAATTTGCGCCGAGCCCCATTCATCTTCTTTTACCTGCAGGAAGTCACTGGCGCGGCTGATGGTCAGCGCATAGTCGTGCTCATCACCCGGCTGGTGCCACCAGTCGATATGGTAATCGCCGCTGTTGATATTGCGCTTCCAGCGACGCTGCTTGCCGTCGAGCAAGATTGTGGCTGCGTTGTCCGGACTGGAGGTATCGTTATCGTCGCGGGTAAACAGACCCTGATGATAGCGGTTTTCAATCATGGCTACCGTTTCATCACCGGTATAAGTCTGCAAATCTGCATAGTCCGACAGAGAGATCATAGCTATTGCCTCGCGTGTTCGCTGTATTGGGCGTAGTGGATTGATTAACTTTCGCTAACCCGTTCATGGATGATTGGGATACGTCAAGTTACGCCAACGGAGGGCGGACAATAAGCGATGGCGGTTGTGTGGCGGCTCAGCGTGCGGGAAGGGGAAAACGGGGGCGAATGCCGCCCCCAGGGGGATAAGCGTTATTTCAGGGATTGTTGTTCATGGGCCTGCTGCTCCAGGCGCACTTCCGCTGCGCGTTTACGCAGGCCGAACCAGCCGAGCAGCAGCAGGATGGCCAGCAGCGGAATGGTGGCGACGGTCCAGGTGCCGTTCGGGTAATCGAACGCCATCATTACCACCACCACCGCCAAAAACAGCAGCGTCAGCCAGGAGGTGAACGGCGCGCCCGGCATTTTGAAGCTGACCGGTTTGGCTTTGCCCTCTTTGATGGCTTTACGCAGGCGCAGCTGGCAGACGATGATAAACACCCAGGAGGTGATAATGCCCAGCGAGGCGATGTTCAGCACGATTTCAAACACCTGCGACGGTACCAGATAGTTGAGGATCACGCCGATCACGTAAATGCCGCAGGTCACCAGAATGCCGGCGTACGGCACCTGCTGGCTGCTCATTTTAGCCATAAACTTCGGCGCGGAACCGCCCATCGACAGCGAGCGCAGAATACGGCCGGTTGAGTACAGGCCGGAGTTCAGGCTGGACAGCGCGGCGGTCAGCACCACGATATTCATGATGGTGCCGACGTAAGGCACGCCGAGCTTGCTGAAGAAGGTGACGAACGGGCTCTGGCCGGCCTGATAGGCGTTCCACGGCAGCAGCAGCACCAGCAGCACCACGGAGCCGACATAGAACAGGGCGATACGCCAGATCACGCTGTTTATCGCCTTCGGCAGCATTTTTTCCGGGTCTTTGCATTCGCCGGCGGCGGTGCCGATCAGCTCAATGCCGGCGAAGGCGAAGATGACCCCCTGCACCAGCACCAGCGCCGGCAGCAGGCCGTGCGGGAACAGGCCGCCGTTATCGGAAATCAGGTGCAGGCCGGTGGTGTTGCCGTCAACCGGCTTGTCCAGGCCGAGGAACACCACGCCGACGATCAGGAACAGCGCAATGGCCGCCACCTTGATCAGCGCAAACCAGAACTCCATTTCGGCGAACCATTTTACGCCGATCATATTCATGGTGGCGACGATGCCGAGCGCGCCGAGGGCGAACAGCCACTGCGGCACGTCGGCGAAGGTGCCCCAGTAGTGCATATACAGCGCGACGGCGGTGATATCGACGATGCCGGTCATCGCCCAGTTGAGGAAATACATCCAGCCGGCGACGTAAGAGGCCTTTTCGCCGAGGAACTCACGCGCATAGGAGACAAAACTGCCGCTGGAGGGGCGGTGCAGCACCAGCTCGCCCAGCGCGCGCAGAATAAAGAACGAGAAGATGCCGCAGGTTAGATACACCAGCGCCAGTGCCGGACCGGCCAGTTCCAGGCGTCCGCCGGTGCCGAGGAATAAACCGGTGCCGATGGAGCCGCCGATGGCGATCATCTGGATTTGCCGGTTGCCCATGCTTTTGTGATAACCGGATTCATGGGAGTCCAACCAACGTCTTCTGGCCGCGTGTTTATCATGCGCGGATTTTGTGTGTGATTTCATTATCCGTCCTGTTTCCTGTCTATTGTTGAGCGCGCTCAACAGCTAAGCAAACGATTGCGGTCGCAACCGCTATAAGAATGAAGTCATGGCATCACTCTCGTTGTTTATTATTTGTGCACAAACCATTAAATAACGGCGGAGCATGCTACCTTTTCTGCTTAAACGAGGCAAAAAATAAGAGAGTTAAATCGTTATTAAGTGTGTTTATTTTTTAATCTTCCTGTAAATATTATTACATATCAAAGTGATAAATAAATTCGTTGGATATTAACAGAAAAAGTAGAACTGTGATTAGCTTCTCACTATTAGCCCGTAATCTTAGTGAGGTAATATATTTATCCCTCTCCAGAAGGCCTGCGGGAAATATATTTGTCGGATTCTTCCCGGTGTAGCGCGATAATGATATTGCGTTGTCCGTTAAATCACACCGGGCGACTGACCCGCGGTGGAAAGCGCGGGCCTTTACGTCCGGTGGACAAAACCGCCTGCTTTATCGCGCGGCAGTGTGCGACGCTCACCGCTTCTTGGCCACCCTCAAAATTTGCACTACTTTATCGCCTGCCATTATTTTGTGTGGAAAATAGCGTTAATTTATTGAATTTATAGAGAATTACTGCACTGGTCAACAGGTCGGATCTCTCATACAATGGTCGGGTAGCACCACACAGCAAAAAGATATTTATAACGATAAAATCGATCGTAGAGGACATATTATGGGCGACCAATCACCTATCACGCTTGATAAGTTGATGTGCTTTGCCGTGTATTCGACCAATCTGGCGTTGAACCGCGTGTATCAGCCACTGCTGGATGAGATGGGCCTGACCTATCCGCAATATCTGGTATTGATTTTACTACTGGAACAGGACGGGCTGACCGTCGGCGAGATTAGCGAACGGCTGTTTATTGACGCCAGCACCACCACGCCGTTGCTGAAACGGCTGGAAAGCCACGGCTATGTGGTACGGGTGCGCAGCAGTGAGGATCAGCGGCAGGTGCACGTGCGGGTAACGCCGCAGGCGCGGCAGCTGCGTGAGGGCATCGACAGCCTCTATCCACAGTTGCTGTGTTCGGCCGGGCTGGATGAAACACGGCTGCGCGGACTGAAGCAGGAGCTGGAAGCGGTGCGCAGTGCGCTGACGGCGCGCTGAGCTATCCGGGCCGTTACGCCAGCGCGTAACGGCTGACCGGTCAGTCGGATTCTTCTGCCGGCAGCGCCGAGGCCGGCAGGCCGAACAGTTTATCGAACGCCCAGTTATAGACGAAGGTGTAGCACGGAATAATGACGATCAGCGCCATATCCAGCAGCAGCGCCTGCGTCAGCGAAATCCCCATCCACCAGGCAATCAGCGGAATCAGGTACACCACCAGCGTCAGCTGAAAACCAACGGCGTGCAGAATGCGCCGTTTCACCGTTCGGGTGCGCGACGCCTGGCGGCTCTCCCACCATTCAAACAGGCAGTTATAGATAAAATTCCAGCTGACCGCGATGGTGGTGATGATCACTGCCAGCGGCCCGGTGCTGCTGGGGGCGCTGCCGGACAGCAGCGCTAATCCGAGCGCGGAAATCGTCATGCCGATAATTTCATAGGCGGTGACATAAACCAGTTTGCGTTTGACGCCTTGCATGTTGCCTCTCTCATTGATTGTTCTGACCGGGGTGACGCCCGGCGTATCGGCGGCTAAGATAACGTCAACCTTATTGATAGAAAAAGTCAGGAGCTGTCAGTTTTTCTGACAGGTAGCGGGTATGAATTTCACCAGCGACAATATTGAGCTGTTCTTGGCGGTACTGGAGCGCGGTTCGTTTTCCGCCGCCGCGCGCGCGCTGCGGCGCGTGCCTTCGGCGGTCAGCATGGGGATCGCCAATATGGAGGCTGAACTGGGCTTTCAACTGTTCGATCGCTCACACCGCGAGCCGACGCCGACCGCCATGGCGCTGGCACTGGCGCCGCATGCGCGCCTGATCGCCGATCAGTTGAAACAGCTGCAGATCCACGCCATTGAACTGTCTCAGGGGCTGGAGAGCACGCTGTCGATCGGCGTGGCGTCGGACATCAATACGGAAAAGCTGCTGGCGGCGGTGAAAACCTTGTCCGAACGTTATCCGCTGTTGAATATCGAGTTGCTGAGCGCGCCGCAGGACGAGGCGCTGCATCTGCTGCATCAGGGCAGGGTGAGCGTTTGTCTGGCGTTTGGCGGGCTGAACGTCAATATCAAGGAGCAGTTCCATTTTGTCGGCAGCGAGTCGCTGATCGCCACGCTGTCGTCGCGGCATGCGGCGTTGGCGCAGGGCGACGAGCGGCTGTTTCTGGAGGATCTGGTCAACGTGCGTCAGATCGTGGTCGCCAGCCGGGATCTGCCGATGGCCGATCTGCGGCCGCGGGTGGCGGAAACCTATTGGCGCACCGACAGCCTGCAAACGGCGCTGAACATGGTGGAGGCCGGACTGGGGTGGGGCAATTTCCCGCAGTCGCTGATTGCGCCGCTGCTGGCGCAGGGGCGGCTGACGCGGCTGACGTTTAAAAACACCAAAAATGAGCTGCGCCTGCCGATGCACCTGATCTGGCTGAAGAATCAGCCGCTGCAAAAAGCCGCGCGCGAACTGGTGGCGCTGATGCAGGCGCCATAGACGCCGGAATCACTGCTCTGTGCGCCGATGCCACCAGCGGCGCGCCAGCCACAGCGCGGCGGCAACGGCGGCCAGCAGCAGCACGACGAACAGCTTATTATGGAAGCCGTTAATCACGCGCTCCAGCGCCTGACCGCCGAAATACCCCAGCAGCACGAAGATCGCTGACCACAGCAGCGCGCCGAGAATATTCAGCGGCACAAAGCGCGAAGGCGGCAGCCGGCTGGCGCCGATCAGCACCGGGCCGATAATCCGGAAGCCGTACATAAAGCGTACGCCAATCACAAACAGCATCGGATGACGGGCAATCAGCCGTTTGGCGCGGTTGATGCGCTGACGCTGGCTTTTCAGCCGTGCGATCGCCCGGCCGCCGAAGCGGCGGCCGGCAAAATACAGCAGTTGATCCCCCAGCGTGCCGCCGAGCGCCACCACTGCCATTACCCAAGGTAGGTGCAGCAGCCCTTCGTGCGCCGCGATGCCGCCGAGAAGGGTGATGGTTTCCCCTTCAGCCAGACAGCCGATAAACAGCGCCCAGTAACCATAATCCGTAATATAGTGGGCCAAATCGGTCATGGTGATTCCTTATCTTATGACTATCACAGGCTAAGTATACTCGCCCTGGCCGAGGCTGTACGGCAGGGGCGCTCACCCAAGGAGCAAACAATGTATCAGGATTTTGACCGCGAACTGGCATGGGCGATGCGCCATATGCCGCGTACCCGTGCGGCGGTGGCGGCGCTGCCGGATCTGCAGGGCGTGCGGCTGGCGTGCAATATGCATCTGGATCTGAAAATGGCGCCGCTGGTGGCCGGCCTGCTGGAGAAAGGGGCGGAGATTTACCTGACCACCTGCAACCCGACCACGGTGCAGGATGACGTGGTGGCCTGGTTGACGCAGCGGGGCGCGCAGGCGCACGCCTGGCGCGGTATGTCCGACGCCGACTGGTCCGATTCTTTCGACCGTGCGCTGGCCTGGGAGCCGACGCACCTGTGTGAGATGGGCGCGGATCTGACCACACGGCTGCATCAGTCGTCCGGCGGGCCGCAGATTAAAGCCGGGCTGGAGGCAACCGGTTCGGGTATCAGCCGTCTGAACGGCGTGTCGCCGCGCTATCCGATTTTCAACTGGGACGATCTGCCGGTGAAAGAAGGGCTGCATAACCGGCATATGGTCGGCCTGACCGCCTGGCACACCTTTTTCCAGACTACCCACCTGACGCTGCATGAAAAACAGGTGCTGGTGATTGGCTACGGGCTGGTCGGACAGGGCGTGGCCGCGGCGGCCAGGGCCTATGGCGGGCAGGTGACGGTGGCGGAAGTGGATCCGGCGCGTGCGTTACAGGCGCGCTATGACGGCTGGACGGTGATGGATTTAGATCAGGCGGCGTCGCAGGCTGAGGTGATCGCCACCGCCACCGGGGCGAAAAACGTGTTGTCCGCCAGCCAGTTGGCGCAGCTCAGGGACGGTGCGTTTATTCTCAACGTCGGCCATGTGGCGGAAGAGATTGACGTCGCCTTCCTGCAGCGCCTGCCGCATCAGGAACCGATGCCGTTTGTCGACGCTTATCGGCTGGGGGACAAAACGCTCTATCTGCTGGCGAACGGCTCGATGTTTAACCTGACGGCCGGCTACGGCGACAGCCTCAACGCCTTTGACGTCACGCTGGCGGTGATGGCGGCCGGCATCGGCCATATTGTCGGCGACGGCGCGGCACAGCCGGCGGGGCTGTATCTGCTGCCGCAGTCGGCCTGGCAGCCGGCGCTGTAAAGCGGCCAGACCGCGGGCGTGAGCGCCGCAGCGCCCGTGGTTTAAGCCGTGTGATCCCGACAGAATTTGTCACAAATGGGCGTTAATAATCACGGTGCCAACTCCATACGCCTCCCTTATACTTTCCTGCAGTTTTTTCTCATCATCCCTAAATTCAGCAACAGAGTAATACATGTGAAAATCCGAGTTTTGGTTCTGACTTTGCTGGCCCTGCAGGCCGGCGCGGGACTGGCGCCGCAGGCGCTGGCCAGCGAAAACACCGCCTCGCTGCATGCGACGCAGCCTGAACTGGCTTCCGGCAGCGCCATGGTGGTGGATATGCAAAATCATAAAGTGCTTTACGCCCGTAACCCGGATGAAGTGGTGCCGATCGCCTCGATCACCAAACTGATGACGGCGATGGTGACGCTGGATGCGCACCTGCCGCTCGACGAAATGCTGAAGGTGGATATCCATCAGACGCCGGAAATGAAGGGCGTCTATTCGCGGGTGCGGCTGAACAGCGAGGTCAGCCGTAAAGAGATGCTGCTGCTGGCGCTGATGTCGTCGGAAAACCGCGCCGCCGCCAGCCTGGCGCACCACTATCCGGGCGGCTACAACGCCTTTATCAAGGCGATGAACGCCAAGGCCAAAGCGCTGGGCATGACGCATACCCGCTATGTGGAACCTACCGGGCTGTCGATTCATAACGTCTCCACCGCCCGCGACCTGACCAAGCTGCTGCTGGCCACCAAGCGCTACCCGCTGATCGGTCAGTTGAGCACCACCGCCGAGAGCACGGCGACCTTCAAGGATCCGAGCTACAGTCTGCCGTTCCGCAATACCAACCATCTGGTTTATAACAAGAAGTGGAATATTCAGCTGACCAAGACCGGCTTTACCAATCAGGCCGGGCACTGCCTGGCGATGCGCACCATGATCGGCAACCGTTCGGTATCGCTGGTGGTGCTGGACGCCTTCGGCAAATACACCCACTTCGCCGACGCCAGCCGGCTGCGCACCTGGATTGAGACCGGCAAAGTAGTGCCGGTGCCCGCCGCCGCCCGCGACTACCGCCGGCAGAAAGACGCCCGCCTGGCGAATAACGACGCCGAATAACCCGCCCGCCCGTCGCTGCGGCGGCGGGCGCAATGCTTTACCTTTCCGTACACGGCATCGACTTATCGGCTATTATCTGTAAGTCATCACTCCCATTAATGATTCAGCGGTATTGCTGACGGGGAGCGGGCGCGTATTTTTTCGTAGCAGAAGGATAACTCACATTGGCTGGAAGTAGCTTACTGACCCTGATTGATGACATCGCCTCGTTATTGGACGATGTCTCGCTGATGAGCAAAATGGCGGCGAAAAAGACCGCCGGGGTATTGGGGGACGACCTGGCGCTGAACGCGCAGCAGGTCACCGGCGTTAAGGCCGACCGGGAACTGCCGGTGGTGTGGAACGTGGCGAAAGGCTCGTTTATCAACAAGGCGATTCTGGTGCCGCTGGCGCTGCTGATTGGCACTTTTGCGCCCTGGGCGATCACGCCGCTGCTGATGATTGGCGGCGCCTACCTGTGCTATGAAGGCTTTGAGAAGGTATTTCACAGCCTGACGCATAAGCCGGAACAGGGGGAACAGCGTGAAGCGCTGAATCCGAACGAGGACGTAGCGGCTTATGAAAAGCGTAAGGTAAAGGGCGCGGTGCGCACCGACTTTGTGCTGTCCGCCGAGATTATCGCCATTACTCTGGGCACCGTGGCCGGAGCCAGCTTTACCCAGCAGCTGATCGTGCTGTGCGGCATCGCCATTGTGATGACCATCGGCGTGTACGGCATCGTTGCCGGCATCGTCAAACTGGACGACCTGGGGCTGTATTTAAGCCGTAAAAGCAGCGCGCTGGCGCGCAGCATCGGCAGCGGCATTGTCAGCGCCGCGCCGTTCCTGATGAAAACGCTGTCGATCGTAGGCACCATCGCCATGTTTATGGTGGGGGGCGGCATTCTGACCCACGGCCTGCCGGCGGTGCATCACCTGTTTGAAGACTGGGCGGCGCATATTGCGGTCGCACCGACGTTTGACCATATCCTGCAGGGCATCGTGCCTTCGCTGCTGAACGTGGCGTTCGGCTTTGTCGCCGGCGGCGTGGTGTTGCTGCTGGTATCGATGATCGGCGCGGTACGCGCGCGTTTTAAAGCCTGACCCGATCGGCGGGGCGCGTCCGCGCTCCGCCGCTTATATCCCCGCCGTGATGGCGCCCGTTACCCTTCGCCGAGATGTGACGCCGCGTTAACCCGCCGCTGCCACAGCGGGTTCAGCACGCCGGACGTCAGCAACACGCCGAGAATTACCCAGACCGCGCCGCCCAACTGCCAGCCGTTAGGCGCGTGTCCGGTCAGCGTGGATACCAGCAGGGTAAACACCGGCGCCAGATTAAAGAAAATCGCGGTGCGCACCGCGCCGACCTGTGCCAGACCGTTAAACCACAGCAGGTAGGCCAGCAGCGAGCCGCACAGCGCCAGATACAGCACCGCGGCGTGTACGCTCAGCGCGCTGCCGGTGATGTTGTGCCACGGCGTTTCGAAGTAAAAGGCGAGCGGCAGCAGCGCCAGCGTGCCGAACAGCATGGAGTAGCTGGTGGTTTCAACCGGCGTGGCGTTACGCACCCAGCGTCTGGTGCCGACCATATTCAGCGCCCAGGCGAGGCTGCCGAGCAAAATAATGCCGTCGCCGCGGCTGACGTTAAGCCGCAGCAGAATCTGTACATCGCCCTGGGTGATCACCAGAACCACGCCGGTCAGGCCGCACAGCAGCCCGGCGGCGCGTGGCCAGCTTAGTTTTTCATGCTCCCAGATCAGGCCGAACACCAGCGTCCACAGCGGCGTGGTGGCGAGGATCAGCGCGCCGTTGACCGGCGTGGTGGACTGCAGGCCGAAAAAGGTGCTCAGGTTAAACAGCGTAAAGCCCAGCAGCCCCAGCCCAAGATACGCTGGCCAGTTATTTTTCAGCGTGCTCAGCCGCAGCTGGCCGCGCAGGCCGAAGACGGTCAGCATCACCAGCGTGGCGATGGCAAAGCGCTCGAGCGAGGCGGTGATCGGCGGCTGGTGGGAGACGATATACGCGCCGGCATTGAAGTTGGTGCCCCAGAAGAAGGTGGCGATGATGATGCCCAGATAGGCTAGCGTCAGCGATTTGTTCATGACGGTTATTCCGTGGGTGATAAAAGATGGAAAACAGTTTGCGCTCGCTTTGCTTCAGGTAGAATTCGGTAAACACGCAAGGTTAAGGTGAAAAAATGCCCATGTTTAACTGGGAAGATTTGCATTACTTTTTAGCGTTTGCGGCGGAACGCTCGCTGTCCGGCGCCGCCCGCCGGCTGCAGGTCGATCATGCGACGGTAGCGCGGCGCATTGCCAGCCTGGAAGCAGCGTTGGCGCTGAAGCTGGTGGATCGCCGTCCGCGCAGCTATACGCTGACCGAAGACGGTAAGCGCATTGCCGCTCAGGGCGACGGCATGACGCTGGCGGCATTTGCCGTCGATCGCGCGGCGCACGGCGGCCGGCAGGGCATTGCCGGTACGGTAAACCTCAGTGTGCCGCCGGCGATGGCACAAGGGCTGATTGCACCGCGCCTGGGAGCGCTGCGGCGGCAGTATCCGGCGCTGCGCCTTAACCTGCTGGCCGCCACCGCCCATGCCTCGCTGCTGCGCGGTGAAGCGGATATCGCCGTCCGGCTGAGCCGCGCCAGCGAAAGTGAGGTGGTGGCGCGTAAAATCGGCACGGTGGAGTTTGGTCTGTATGCGGCGGCGGACTATTTGGCGGACACGCCCGAGGACGAGCGTGGCTTTATCGGTTATCACCAGGAGATGGCGTCGTCAATGCAGCAGCAGTGGCTGCTGGAGCAGGCCGGCGCACGGCCGCTGGTGATGTGCAGCAATGATTTGCTGGTGCAGGCCGCGGCGGCGCGCGGCGGCGCCGGGGTGGCGCTGCTGCCGCATTTTCTGGCTCAGCAGGACGGCGGGCTGCAACGGCTGTCGTCGCAGCAGGCGCTGACGCGCGAAATCTGGCTGACGGTGCACGATGATATGCGCCACACGCCGGCGATTGCCGCGGTCATGGCATTTCTGCTTGAGTGCTACGCTAACGTGGCGGGCGTCACCCGGCTGGTGGATATTGCCGGGTAACGGGATGCGCATTGCCTAACGATCGCGCATCAGATTGGCGACCGCCTCGCGCAGATAGTCCAGCAGCGGCGGCGTCAGCCAGGTGCCTTCGCTCAGCGTCGGCTCCTGCTCCATGGCCTGGCGGATTTTCATCTGCGTCGCCGGGTTGCCGGCGGTGTCGCGCTCCAGGGCCAGCATCCAGCGGCGTGCCATTTGCCATCAGCTCACATATCTGCTGCACCATGGTCGCCCACTCTTGCTGGCGTTGCGTACCGGCCTGATAAAACGGCAGCTGCGCCAGTTCGCCGACTTTCAATAACATAGAGTGCTCCTCCCTTGTGCGAGCAGAGAGACTAAAGCCTGACGCGGCGTGAGGGTCAAGCGGGAAGATGTGTTTTTTTACGGGAAATATTATGAGGAGGCTGCGCTGGCGCGGCCTGTCCTGCAGGAGCGTTACCAGCCTTTGACGGCGCCGCCGTTAAAGATCTTTTCCGCCGCCGCTGCGACTTCATCAGACTGATACGCCTTGAGGAACTCCTGCACCTTCGGCGCATCCTTGTTGTCTTCGCGCGCCACAACGATATTCACGTACGGCGAATCCTTGTCTTCAATAAAGATGCTGTCTTTGGTGGGGGTCAGCCCGGTCTGGTTGATGTAGGTGGTGCTGATAATCGCCACGTCGACGCTCGGGTCGTCCAGCACCTGAGGCAGCTGCGCGCCTTCCAGCTCGATAATGCGGTAGTTGTGCGGGTTGGCGCTGATATCCAGCGCGGTGGGCAGCAGGCCTTTACCGGGTTTTAACGCGATCAGCCCGGTTTTCTGCATCAGCAGCAGCGCGCGCCCGAGGTTGGTCGGGTCGTTGGGAATGGCGATCACCGCGCCGTCCCGCAGCTGATTGACCGATTTAACCTTTTTCGAGTAGCCGGCAATCGGGAAGACAAAGGTGTTGCCGACTGCCGTCAGATGATAGCCGCGGTCTTTGTTCTGCTGCGCCAGAAACGGACGGTGCTGGAAGACGTTGGCGTCCAGCTCGCCCTTATCGGTGGCGTCGTTGGGCAGCAGGGCGCCGCTGAAGCCGAACAGCTCGACCTCCAGGCCATATTTTTCCTTGGCGACCTGCTTCGCCACCTCCGCCACGTCCTGCTCGGCACCGTTAATCACGCCGACCTTGATATGGTGGCGATCGTCTTGCCGATCGCAGCCTGCTAACAGCAGCGAGGCCGTCATGGCCGCCGCCAATATGGCGCAACGCCGGTAAATTGCCATCGAACACTCCCTGAAACAACAATAAAATCAGTCAGTTTTAGCAACCAGATAAACGCAGACGCCGCAGGAAGTCAAACCCGGCGTTAGCACAAGGAATGATAAAATATAACCGTTTAGCGCGGACGTAGAACCACAATGCCCGGCGCGCTGCTGATGTAGTCGATAAACGGTGAATCCACCACTTTACGGTTTTCCTTACGCGACGAGGCGTTGCGTAAAACCGGCCCGGCCGGCGTCATGATATAGATGCCGACGTGGGTGACATCCAGCCCCTCCAGATTGGTGTAGATGCCGATGTAATCGCCGGTGCGCAGCCGGCTGAGCAGCCGGGCATCGACATATTCGCTGGGAATATAGCTGATGCGGCGCGTGGCGTTCGGCAGCCCCGGCAGATACTGGCCGCCGTCGGCATTGCGGTTCAGCACTTTGCTCAGCGTGATGGCGTGCGGGCTGAGGTCGGTGGTGATGTCATCGGCGCGGACGGCTGGCTGATAGGCCCAGTCGCTGAAAAAGTGTTTGCGGGTCAGAAAGCCGATCTCGCCGTTGCGGTAGCGGGTGGCGATCAGCTGCCGCACAAACTGCGCCTGGTCATCGGCATGGCGCAGCGCCTCGACATAGTCCAGATAGGTAAAGCAGTCCAGTCCGCGAAAATCAATCACCAGCCGTTCCGGCGTAGCGGCGTCGCCGATCAGCCTATCGGCGACGTAAGGCACGTCGAGAAACTGGCGGGACAGCCGTTCAATGACGGCGCCGTCGTCCAGCGCCGGCATTGATTTACGCTGCGCCAGCAGGCGCTGCAGCCGGGCTGAGGTGATATCGTCAATGTTCACTTGGGTTTCCGCGGGTTGTGCAGGATGCGGCGAAGACGCGCCGCCGTCCGGCGTGCCGGCACAGCCGGCCAATACGACCATTAACAACCATGGAGCGACCTTGCTCATTTCCCCCTCCGTTGGCGGCGTGGTTGATTGAGAGAAGCATCGTTTTCACGTTAGCGGACATAAACTAAACCGCAGTGAAACCGTACACCTGTTGTGCCCGCTTAATAACCGACCTCGTTATTGAACGGCAGATACCAGAATAGCGCGATTTCATGGTCGGCAATATCCGGCTGGCCGCGGTACAACAGATGGTCGATGCCGCCGAGGGTAAAGCCGTAGCGCTGATAGCAGCGGCAGGCGGCCAGATTGTTGTTCTGGGTTTCCAGCATCAGCCCGGCGGTATCGCGTTCGCGCGCCCACTGCTGCGCGGCGTCCAGCAGCGCGCTGCCGATGCCGTTGCGCCGTGCGCTGCGGCTGACCGCCACCTCTTCAATCAGGGTGTAGTCGTTCCAGTTTTTACTCAGCGTGATATGGCCGACCGCCACGCCGTCGCGCAACGCCAGAAAGGTGTCACCTTCGTCGTTGATAAAGGGCGCCAGCGGGTAGTGTTTACGATACGGCGCCACCGGCTGGGTAGGCCAGCGTTCGACCGGCGTGCCAAAGGCCGGCTGTGCATAGCATTCGACGTAAAAGGTGAAATCGTTATTTTCCAGATAGCCGGCGGGCAGGTCGGTGATGCGTTCAATCCGGACTGCATTCATCAGGGCAACTCCCTCAGTAGCCGGGCGGGGTTGCCGGCGTAAATGCCTTTGCGGGTGATATCGCGGGTCACCACGGCGCCGGCGCCGATGACCGCACCGTCGCAGATGCGCACCGGTAAAATGGTGGCGCCGGAACCGATTGAGACCCGGTTGCCGATGTGCGTATGGCCCCAGTTCGCCGGGTCGGCGTCAGGGGCGCCGCTCTGGAAGCGGTCATTGGCGAACATCACGCCGTGGCCGACAAAGCACTCCTCGCCCAGCGTCACATATTCACAGAGAAAACTGTGCGACTGGATCTTGCTGCGGGCGCCGACGGTGACGTTTTTTTGTATTTCGACAAAGGGGCCGACGAACACCTCGTCCCCCAGGGTGCAGCCGTACAGATTACAGGGTTCGACCACCAGGACGTTTTCACCGTAGGTGATATCCGCCAGGCCGCTCTGGCGGGTGCGAAGTTTTGCGGTCATGGGCGTGCTCCTTCCTTTCGGATTGATTATCGGCCGGTCACAGCGGGGCGGCACGATAACAGCTTGATTATAGAGTAAACCCTCTCCGCGCTCCGATGGCGAACGTTTTTTCACCCAAAGACTATAATAAATGGCAGGGGGAGAGCCCCGTGGCCGCAACCCTCATACGGACGCGCGGTTCGTCAGAGGAGTGTGATTCCCGCCGGGCGCGGCCGACGGCGAGATGAGGAGGTGTCTCATGATCAATCATGTTTGGGGGCTGTTGGCGCATCCCAGCACCGAGTTCAAAGAAATCAAGCGCGAGAACGAAAGCGTCTCGCATCTCTATACTCACCACGTTTTGCTGATGGCGCTGATCCCGGTGGTGTGCGCATTTATCGGCACCACGCAACTGGGCTGGCTGTCCGGCGAAGGGCACGCGATTCGGCTGGATATGGCGACCGCGCTGTATACCGCCGTGGCCTTCTACCTGCTGATGTTGGCGGGCGTTGCGGTGATGGGCAAAGTGATCCACTGGATGGCGCGGCGTTATGAAGCGCGGCCGAGTCTGCACCGCTGTATGGTGTTTGCCGGCTATGTCGCCACGCCGATGTTCCTCAGCGGCATTGTGGCGCTATATCCGGTGGTGTGGCTGTGCCTGTTCGTCGGGGTGGTTGGCCTGTGTTATTCCGGCTATCTGCTGTATCTCGGCATTCCGCACTTCCTGAATATCGACAGTCAGGAAGGGTTCCTGTTCTCCAGCTCCACCTTTGCCATCGGCATCCTGCTGCTTGAGCTGCTGCTGGGGTTGACGGTGCTGCTGTGGGGCTATGGCTCCTGGCTGTTCTGACGCCGCAACCGAGTGATAAACCCCCTTGCGCCGTCTGGCCAAGGGGGTTTTTTACGTATTACGCCTTGCGGAACACCAGCATCACGCCGAGCACGATGCCGGCCATGCCGAGCAGGCTCAGCGCCGCCAGCCGGTGGCCGAGCAGCAGATAATCCAGCAGGGCGGTAACCGCCGGGATCAGGTAAAACAGGCTGGTGACCTGCACCAGATTACCGCGCTGGATAAGCCGATAGAGCAGGAAGGTGGCCAGCACCGAGATCACCACCGCCATCCACAGCAGCGGCAGTATAAAGCCCGGCCGCCATTCGACATGCAACGGCGCGAACGGCATTGCCAGCGCGCATACCAGCAGCCCGACGGCGTACTGCAGCGGCAGCACCGCCAGCGGCGACTGCTGCATGCCTTTTTGCAGCAGGGTGCCGAGGGTCATGCAGCCGAGCGCGACAAAGGCGCAGGCGATGCCAAGCGGTGAAAAGTGCGCCACCTTGATGCTCTGATACACCACCAGCGTCAGGCCGCCCAGCGCCAGCAGCAGCCCCAGGCCGCGCAGCCCGCCGCAGCGCCGTTCGGTAACGAACTGGGTGATGATCGGCTGTACGCCGAGCAGCGTCGCCAGGACGCCGGGGGTGACGCCCCATTCCAGCGCCAGCAAATAGGCGGTTTGGTAGCAGCCGATCATCAGCAGACCGATCAGCGCCACGCGCCAGCGACTGCCGGCGTCGGGCAACAGACGTCGCTGCCACAGCCCGATCGCCGTCAACAGCGCCAGGGCGATGGCGCAGCGGAAGAATAAAAACACCAAGGCGGAGGCGTGCTCCAACCCCCAGCGGGAAAAAATAGCGCCGCTGCTCCACAGCAGCACAAACAGCGTCGCCATCGCGGCATTGGCTGATTGGGAAATAACTCGCATGTGATGTCACCTGTCGTGAACATTACCAACTCCGGCATACGCAACGGCCTGCGCCAACGCGCATGAATATTGTCCGGAGAATAAGATTGAGGGTGGTTTTAACGCACAACCACGGCGTGCGGCGGCGAAACCACGGTAGCGACGACGGCTACCACGACAGATGACAGGGCGGGAGGGGCGATGGCGGCACACGGCGCAACGGCGGCCGGAGCGGTCGCTGAAGTTGGGTCGGTGACGTGTGTGAAATCGCGCATTAAATGCCCTGATAATTGAACAAGCAGTCTGATGAAACTAATGTGTTCAGGCGGCTTTTGCAATCATAAATTATCCGGGATGTGGTAAATATCGCCATTTATTATACTGACCGTTGTGTTTATTATAATGACCGTCGGCGCGTTTTCCGCACTTATCACAGGAGCAAGTCATGTTTACAGGTCTGAGCGCTTTTCCGCTGACCCCGGTGACCCCTTCGGGGATCGACGAAAAAGGTTTTGTGAATATCCTGGCCCGGCTGACCGAGGCCGGGGTTGATTCGCTGGGCGTATTAGGTTCCACCGGCAGCTATGCCTATCTGACGCGTGAGCAGAAAAAACGCGTCACCGCGCTGGCGGCGCAGCACGCCGGCGGCATTCCGCTGATGGTTTGCATCGGCGCTTACGGCACGGAGCAGGTTCTGCAGCTGGCCGACGATGCGCAGACGGCGGGCGCCGATGCGCTGCTGCTGCCGGTGCTGTGCTACCAGTCGCTGACGGATGATGAAGTTTATGCGCTGTATGAAACCGTAACGCGCCATAGTTCCGTGCCGCTGTGCGTGTATAACAACCCGCGCACCACCCGCTTTGAGTTTTCCGATGCGCTACTGGTGCGTGTCGCCGCCCTGCCGGGCGTGCAGTCGGTGAAAATCCCCGGCGTGCAGGCGGAGCCGGTGCGAATGCAAAGCCTGCGGAAGATACTGCCGGCGGAGGTTGCCATTGGCGTCAGCGGCGATGAGTTTGCCGGGCAGGGGCTGAATGCCGGCTGCGAGGTGTGGTATTCGGTGTGTGGCGGCCTGTTCCCGAACAGCGCCAGACAGATTGTCGACGCCGCGCGGGCAGGGGACAGCGGGTGCGTTAGCGAGCAGGTCGCGCGGCTGGAACCGCTGTGGCAGCTGTTCCGCCGGCATGGCAGCATCCGCGTGATGGCCGCCGCCGCCGGTATTCTCGGGCTGAGCGACATCGACTGCCTGCCGCGTCCGCTGCAGCCCTTGCCGGCCGAAGCCTGCCGCGATATCGCCGCGGTAATGACGCAGTTGGAACTGCGCTAAGCGGCCTACGACTAACGACGATCGTCGCCCCAGTTTTTCAGCTTGCTGGTCTTGCCGAGGCCGGGGTTAAAGCTGTTGGTCGGGTCGGCCTGGCGGTAAAACGCCTGCAGATCGGGCTTCGCCTGATACAGGTGGCCGACGTTGTGTTCGGCGGGATATTCCGCGCCGCGCTGGTCCAGCAGCGCCAGCATCTGTTGTTTCAGCCGGTGGCAGTCGACGCCTTTTTTCACCACGTAGTCCTGATGGAACACGTGGCACATAAAATGGCCGTAGTAGAGTTTATGCACCAGCTGGCTGTCGATCTCCGGCGGTAGGGTTTCAAACCAGTCGGTGTCGTTACGGCGCAGGGCGATGTCCAGCGCCAGAATGTCCTCCACCTTGTCGGCGTGCACCGCGTGGTAGCGCACGGCGGCGCCGGCGGCGGCAAAGCGGTGCAGGAAGGCTTTTTTCCCTTCCTCTGCGCTGCAGACAAAGAAGTCGCCTTCCGCCTCGGTAAAGTATTGCTTCAGGTAGGCATGGGCCTCATCGGTGCCGTCGCCGGCCATCTTCAGCAGCAGGTGGTGCTCAAAACGTTCGCGGTATTCCTTGATGCGCTTGGGCAGATGGCTGGGGGCCAGATGGCTCAGCCCCTGCATCACCCGGTCGGTCAGGTTGTGCGGCAGCAGCGGCAGCTTGTTGAAGGTGGCGTCCATCTTGCCCTTCAGGGTGAAGAAACGCGGCATCTGATCGGTGCCGAGTTTGTCGATCATCAGGAAGGTGTCTTTGCCGTACACCTCGGCAATGTCGAAGATATCGCGGTGCATATACTCGCCGGCCACCGGCAGATTCTCAAACTGGCTCAGCATATGGCGGCGCAGCTCGGTCAGCACCGCGGTGTTGTTGGTGCCGATATAAAACACCTGTTCGCGGCTCTCTTTTTCAAAGGTATCGAGGCGCACGGCGAACACCGCCAGCTTGCCGGCACAGCCGGAGGCCTCATACAGCCGGCGCTTGTCGGCGTTGAAGCGGGAAGGAGTGTCGGCATCGACGTCGCGCACCCGCACGGCGTACTCATTGTCGGAGGCGCGCAGCTCGCCGTACTCAACGTCTTCCGGCCGGTAGTCGCCTTGTTGCAACCGGGTGAGGATCTCTTCCGGCGTGTCGCCCAGCTGAATGCCGAGATGGTTGACCAGCCGCAGCTGACCGTCGGCGTCCAGTTGGGCGTACAGCGCCAGTTCGGTATAGGCCGGGCCGCGCTTGACCAGCGAGCCGCCGGAGTTGTTGCACACGCCGCCGATCACCGACGCGCCGATACAGGAGGAGCCGATCACCGAATGCGGTTCGCGGTCGTAAGGCTTCAGGCACTTTTCCAGATGGTTCAGGGTGCTGCCGGGGAAGGCCACCACCTGCTTGCCCTGAGCGAGCACCTGAATATGGTCAAGGCGCAGCGTGCTGATAATCACCACATCGCGCCCGTAGTCGTTGCCGCTGGGGGTGGAGCCTTCGGTCAGGCCGGTGTTGGCGGCCTGCATAATCACCACCTTATCGGCATCGACGCACGCCTGCAGCACCTGCCACAGCTGCAGCAGACGGGTCGGGAACACCACCGCCAGCGCCTGGCCCTCGCCGGAGCGGAAACCCTTGCGGTAGCGCTCGGTGCTGCGCGCATCGGTCAGCAGCTGCGGGCCGCCGACGATCTGTTTCAACTGACTGATAAATGCCTGCTGGTCACTGCGGGCGCTGTGCGTCATGCCGATCTCCCTGTCAGATTAAGGTTGCCGCCGCCGGGACGGCAAACGGTGAAAAATCACCTTCCTTTATAGCACTCGAGATAACCGTTTTCGCGCTCTTCGTCGCGCAGCGTCAGAATTTCCACCCCGTCGCCGGTCACCGCCACGGTATGCTCCCACTGGGCGGACAGCTTTTTATCGCGGGTGACCACCGTCCAGCCGTCTTTTTTCTGCTTGATGCGCCGGTCGCCCTGGTTGATCATCGGCTCGATGGTAAACACCATGCCTTCCTGCAGCGTCATGCCGCTGCCCGGCTGGCCGAAGTGCAGCACCGCCGGCTCTTCATGCATATCGCGACCGATGCCGTGGCCGCAGTATTCGCGCACCACGCTGTAGCCGGCTTTTTCGGCATGCTGCTGGATGGCGTGGCCGATATCCCCCAGCGTCGCGCCCGGCTTCACCGTGCGGATGCCGGCCCACATGGATTCATAGACGTTATTCACCAGCCGTTTGGCCACCGGTGTGGTCTGGCCGATGCAGTACATCTTGCTGGAGTCGGCGATATAGCCGCCGTTTTCCAGCGTAATATCGACGTTGACGATCATGCCGCTGCGCAGGATTTTGCTGGCGGAGGGCACGCCGTGGCAGATCACGTCGTCAATCGAGGTGTTCAGCACGTAGGGAAAGTCATACTGTCCTTTGCTGGCCGGGCGTGATTGCAGTTCGTCGACGATAAAAGCCTCGGCGCGGTCATTGATCTCCATGGTGGAGATCCCCTCGCGGATCACGCCGTCGAGCATCGCGAACACTTTTGCCAGCAGCGAGCCGGCGTGGCGCATTTTGGCGATTTCATCCGGCGTTTTGATCACAATCTGTTTCACTCAACCATCTCCTTCAGCGTTAACGCATTCTCTTTCATCATTTTTTTTACCAGCTGCGGGTAGGTCAGTTCCGGGTGGAACTCCGCCAGCATGCCGATTTTGATCCAGTACTCGGCCTGCGCGTTAATGGAACGCGTCATGGTCAGGCTGGCGAGCCGCAGATCGTCGTGCAAGACGTCGGAGATTTTCACAATGCCCATCGTGCTGCTCCTTAGGTTAAAAACGATATGAAGTGTATATGCTTTATATACATTGCGTTTGGCGATCTGTGGCAGAGGCCGGCGGACGTTAATGCTCAGAATTTTCTGTTAAAGGGCGATTGCCGCGGCTGAACAATGCGTTTATTGTAATAATTGACTTGTTTGCATCACTTTTTCAGAAGGATTTCAGGCGTGACTAAACGACGTGTTGGCGTAATTTTTGGTGGTAAATCGGCGGAGCATGAGGTTTCGCTGCAGTCGGCAAAAAACATTGTCGATGCCATCGACAAAGAGAAGTTTGACGTCACGCTGCTGGGCATCGACAAGCAGGGGCAGTGGCATATTAATGATGCCTCCAACTACCTGCTGCATGCGGAAAACCCGGCGCTGATCGCCCTGAACCACTCCAACAAAAACGTGGCGCTGGTGCCGGGGCAGGAGAGCAGTCAACTGATTGAGGCTGACAGCGCCAACGTTATCGGCCAGCTCGACGTGGTGTTCCCGATCGTGCACGGCACGCTGGGGGAGGACGGTTCGCTGCAGGGGCTGCTGCGGATGGCGAATATCCCGTTTGTCGGCGCCGGCGTGCTGGGCTCGGCGGTCAGCATGGATAAGGACGTCACCAAACGCCTGTTGCGCGACGCCGGGTTGGAGGTGGCGCCGTTCGTTACCCTGACGCGCAGCAACCGTGCGCAGTACAGCTTTGAACAACTGAGCGAACAGCTGGGGTCGCCGCTGTTTATCAAGCCGGCCAACCAGGGCTCCTCCGTCGGCGTCAGCCGGGTCAGCGACCGCGCAGGCTATGAACAGGCGGTGGCGCTGGCGTTCAGCTTCGACCATAAGGTGCTGGTGGAGTCGGCGATCGTCGGCCGCGAGATTGAGTGCGCGGTGCTGGGCAACGACCAGCCGCAGGCCAGCCTGTGCGGTGAAATCGTGCTGAGCGACGAGTTCTACTCTTACGATACCAAATACATCAACGAACAGGGCGCGCAGGTGGTGGTGCCGGCGGCAATCTCCGAGCAGGCCAGCGACAAAATCCGTGAGGTGGCGCTGCGGGCGTTCCGCGCGCTGGACTGTCTGGGCATGGCGCGGGTCGACGTGTTCCTGACCGCCGATGAGCGGGTGGTGGTCAATGAGATCAACACGCTGCCCGGCTTCACCAATATCAGCATGTATCCGAAACTGTGGGCGGCCAGCGGCATGAGCTACAGCCAACTGATCACCACCTTGATCGAACTGGCGCTGGCTCGCCATCAGCAGGATCGCGCGCTGCACAGCTCGGTGTTCGAGCGCGACTAAACAGCTTGCTATCCGGGCGTCGCCTGCGGCGTCCGGTCATTTCTCGCCGCTATTTTTGATCTTGAACAAGATTCCCTCACTCTGCAGTCAATAACTCCGTTTACCCACCGATAACCCTTCCATATGACGTTAACCGGGTAAAGGAGTCAGCATCCATGTCGTGGATGAATCACATTTCAATGAAGATGAAGCTCTTTGTGGCGTTGCTGCCGATGCTGCTGGCGCTGTGCTGGTTTGTTGGCTCGGGCATGGTCACGCGCATGGAGATGCAGCGGCAGATGGACAACCTGGGGCAACTGATCGCGCTGGCCGGCAGCGTCGGCGGCGTGATTGATGAACTGCAGAAAGAGCGGGGCATGAGCGTCGGAGTGCTGGCGTCAGCTGGGAAAAACTTCACCGCCGAGCTGGCGGCCCAGCGTAAACAGACCGACAGCGCGGTGGCGGTTTTCCGCCGCGCGCTGGTCGGCGATCGGCAGAGCGCGGGCGATAATGCCCGGATGCTGGCGGCGTTTAACGATCGGATGCAAGCGCTCGATGCCGTTCGCTCCCGGGTCAGCGGGCTGAATATCAACGCCGCCGACGCCGTTGCGGTGTATACCGTCGCCATCAGCGATCAGCTGCGCTTTGTCGGCGGGTTGAGCCAGCTGTCATCGTCCGGCAAGCTGGTCAGCGAGCTGGCGGCTTACTACAGCCTGCTGAACCTGAAAGAACAGGCCGGCCAGGAGCGGGCGCTGCTGGCCGGCGTCTTTGCCGCCGATCGCTTCGGCAACGGCCAGTATCGCGCGCTGAGCGCGGTGGTGGCGCAGCAGGCGGCCTGGCTGACGGCCGCCCAGCGCCTCAGCAGCCCGGCGCTGGCGGCTGCGCTGGAAAAATCACAACAGGCTTCTGCGGCCCAGGCCGCCTTGAGATTGCGTGATACCGCGTTTGCCCGTGCCGAGCGCGGCGGATTCGGCATCGATCCGACGCAGTGGTTCAGCGCGCAGACTGCGCGGATTGATGCGCTGCACCAGTTGGAAAACGGCGCCGTCAGCGCGCTGCAGAACACGGTATCCCAGCTGTCGGCGCAGGCGCGCGGCGACTGGCAGCGCTTTTTGCTGATCGGGACGCTGGCGCTGGCCGCCGCCTTGTCGATCGCCGTCGCGGTCGCCAGACGCCTCCACCGTCATCTGGAGGGGACGCTGGGCACCATCCAGCGGATGGAAAGCGACTTTACCCTGCGTCTGGCGGTGCCGGGCAGCGATGAGCTGTCGCGGCTTAACGCGGCCTATAATCAGGCGATCGGCAATATTCAGCGGATTATTCAGCAGATCAACGTCGGCGCCGGGGAGTTACGCACCACCAGCGGCGATATCGCCGTCGGCAACCAAAATCTGGCGCAGCGCACCGACGAGCAGGCGGCGTCGATCGTGGAGACGGCGGCGAGCATGGAGCAGATCGCCACCGCCATTGCCCACACCGCCAGCAATGCCGGCGAAGCGGAGCGGTTGATTGGCGCCATGACGCAGGAGGTGCAGGAGGCCAGCCGCATCGCCGATGACGCCAGCCAGAGCATGGTGGCGATCCGCGCTTCCAGCGAACAGATCGCGCATATCGTCAGTTCGATTGACGATATTTCGTTTCAGACCAACCTGCTGGCGCTGAATGCGGCGGTAGAGGCCGCCCGCGCCGGCGAGTCGGGACGGGGCTTCGCCGTGGTTGCCGCCGAGGTGCGCAATTTATCGCAGCGCTGCACGCAGGAAGCCAACCGCATCCGCGCGCTGGTCGGCCAGAATATGGAGCAAATCGGCGAAGGGGTGGCGCGGGTGGCCGACTCAAACAGCGCGCTGCAGGCGGCGGTGGGCAACACCGGGCAGATGCGGCAATACGTCAGCGATATCGCCCACGCCGCGCAGGAACAAACGCTCGGCGTGTCGCAAATTCAACAGGCGCTGAATCAGCTCGAACAGGTGACTCAGCAAAACGCCGCGCTGGTGTCTGAGGTGGCCGCCGCCAGCCAGGTGCTGGACGAGCAGGCGGAAACGATGGCCGCGCTGGTGCATTCGGTGGGGAAATAACACCGGACGGGCCATCGCCGCTGGCGCCGTGGCTACGCCAGCATTATTTCGCCGTCTGCGGCTGCACGGACACGTCAATATCGCCGAAATACTTTTTCGCCAGTTTGTCGACCGTGCCCTGCTGCTGCACCTGCTCAATGGCCGCGTCCAGCCGCTGTTTCAGCGCGCTATCCTGCTTGCGCAGCCCGAAGGCGATGCCGGAGCCGAAAATCTTCGCGTCCTGCACCGTGTCGCCGACGAAGGCAAAGCCTTTGCCGTCCGGGCGGGAGAGAAAACCGCTCTGGCCGGCGGGCGCCATAATCAGCGTGGCGTCGAGCCGTCCGGCGCTCAGGTCGAGGTATACCTGATTCTGATCCTGATAGGAGACCACCTCGACGCCCTGCGGCGCCCAGTGCGCCTTGGCGTAGTTTTCCTGAATCGACCCCTGCAGCACGCCGACGCGCTTGCCGGCCAGCGCTTTGGCGTCGGGCGTCAGCCCGCTGTCGGCTTTGGCGATCAGCCGGTTGGGCACCTGATAAATCGCCCGGGTGAAGGCGACGGCCCGCTTACGCTGTTCGGTGACGTTCATCGCCGAGTTAATCGCATCAAACTTGCGCGCCTGCAGCGCCGGAATCAGGCTGTCGAACGAGGTTTCCACCCAGCTGCAGCTCAGCTTGGCGGCGGCGCAGACCGCGTTGCCCAAATCGATATCAAACCCCTCCAGCTCGCCGCTGGCGGATTTGGACTCAAACGGCGGGTACAGCGCCTCAACGCCGAAGCGCAGGTCGGCAGCCTGCGTTGCGCCGGCGGCAAGCAGACAACCGGCGGCCAGCAGTGTTTTCAGTGTGGTGTTCATCGCGGTTTCCTCAGTGGCGTGCGGTCGGTTATACGGTGTGCAGACGGCGCGCACCTTCGCGCAGCGTCTGGTCATCTTTGGCGAAGCTCAGGCGAATAATGCCGGTGTCGGCGCCGTCGCTGTAAAATGCCGACAGCGGGATGGCGGCGACTTTCGCCTCGCGGATCAGCCGTACGGCGAAATCGTTGTCGCTCTCCTGGCTGAAGGCGCTAAAACGCGCCAGCATAAAGAAGCTGCCGGCGCTCGGCAGCAGCTCAAAGCGTGAGCCTTGCAGCGCCGCGGCCAGCAGATCGCGCTTTTGCTGATAGAAGGCGGCCAGCCCGAGATAGCTCTGCGCGTCGGCCAGCGCTGCGGCAAAGGCGTACTGCATCGGCGTGTCGGCGGAGAACACCAGGAACTGATGCACCTTGCGGATCTCCGCCGTCAGCGCCGCCGGCGCCAGGCAGTAGCCGATGCGCCAGCCGGTAACGTGATAGGTCTTGCCGAACGACGAGACGATCACGCTGCGTTCCGCCAGCTGCGGATGGCGCGCCATACTGTGATGCTGCGCGCCGTCGAACACTACGTGCTCATACACCTCGTCCGATAGAATCACGATATCGGTATCGCGCGTCAGCGCGCTCAGGCGCGCGATGTCCTGCTCGTCGAGCAGTGCGCCGGTCGGGTTATGCGGGCTGTTGATAATGATCATCCGCGTGTTGCCGTTGATGGCGGCGGCGACCTCATCCCAGTCAATACGCAGATCCTGCAGCGACAGCCGGACGGGCACCGGCCGCGCGCCCTGCAGCCGCACAATGGGGGCATAGCTGTCGAACGCCGGTTCGAAATAGATCACCTCGTCGCCGCGTTGCACCAGCGCGCTGATGGCGGCGTACAGGCCTTCGCTGGCGCTGGCCAGCACCGTGATTTCCGCGTCGGCGTCGTAGCGCGCGCCGTACAGACGCTGCGTTTTTTCCGCCAGCGCGTGGCGCAGGGCGGCCACGCCGCTCATCGGCGCATACTGGTTATGACCGGCGCGCATGGCTTGCTCGGCGTCGTTAATCAGCTGCGGCGCGCAGCCGAAATTCGGCGCGCCCTGCGCCAGATTCAGCGCCTGATGTTCGGCGCTCAACTGGCCGATCACGGTAAAAATGGTGGTGCCGACGTCCGGCAGTTTGGAACGGGGTGAACAGGCGCTCTGCATGGCGGCTCCGGATCAAGCAAGTGGGTTGAGTGATTAAGCATCAGCCGTTATGGCGCGACAAGAGAAACTTTGTCATGCTAGCCATGCCTTCCGATCATGGCTGGAGAGGCCCCGATGCCCACGACGTTACCTTCGCTCGACGTGTTGAAAACCTTTGTTGCGGTGGCGCAACGGCTGAATTTTACCCATGCCGCGCAGGCGCTGCATCTGACGCAGGGGGCGGTGAGCCGGCAGATCCTCGGCCTGGAGCAGCAGCTTGGCTATCCGCTGTTCAGCCGCCATGCGCGCGGGCTGGCGCTGACGCCGCAGGGCGCGCAGCTGCTGGGGCCGGTGCGGCAGGCGCTGGGGCAGTTGGCAGACGCCGTCGCCCGCGTCGGCGCCCAGCCCGGCACCCTGCGCATCAAGTGCCCGACCTGCGCCATGCGCTGGCTGTTGCCCAGAATTATTCATTTGCAGAACGAACGGCCAGACCTGCATATCGAACTGACCGCTTCGGTGTCGCACCGGCTGGATTTTGCCGGCGAGCAGTTTGACGCGGCGGTGACCTTTGGCGCGCCGCCGGGCAAGCGGCTGACGGCGCACCCGCTGTTTGACGAGGTGTTGACGCCGGTTTGCACGCCGGGCTACCTGTCCGCCGCGCCGCAGCTGGCGGAGTTGGCGGAGAAAACCCTGCTGCACCCGACGCGCGACCGGCGCGACTGGCTGCGCTGGCTGAAGGCGGCCGGCGGCGCGGCGCTGCCCTCGCGTAAATCGCAGCATTTCGACACCCTGGATCTGGCAATGAGCGCAGCGCTGCAGGGATTGGGCATCGCAATTGGCGATCTGTGCCTGCTGGAGGAGGATATTCAGGCGCGGCGCATCGTGACGCCGTTTGCGCTGAGCGTCGCCAGCGGCGCCGGCTACTATTTGGTCTATCCTGAACGTACGCCGTCGCCGGACGGACTGGCCCTGCTGACGGATTTTCTGATACAGGAGGCGGCGCACAGCCGCGCCCGGCTGACGCGTTATCTGGCGACGACGGCTAACAGCTTGTAACCATAACGGTTTCAACGCGGAAAAAGAGTGTGGCACACTCCCTGATTACCTGTTTACTTTCCCGCCCGCGGCGGGAACCTGCCTGAGATAACAATATGAAATGGCTTTGTACAGTGGGGTTGGTATCCGGTCTGGCGGTCAGTCCGGTCTTTGCGCAGGAGAGCGGCGCAACGCAAGGAATCAATGTTCAGCAGCGCGATGCGTTCGTCAGCAAGCTGATGAAGCAGATGACGCTGGAAGAGAAAATCGGCCAGCTGCGTTTAATCAGCGTCGGGCCGGATAATCCGAAAGAGGCGATCCGCGAAGGCATCCGCAAGGGGCAGATCGGCGCGATTTTCAACACCGTCACCCGGCCGGATATCCGCGTGATGCAGGATCAGGCGATGCAGCTCAGCCGTCTGAAAATCCCGCTGTTTTTCGCCTATGACGTGGTGCACGGCCAGCGTACGGTGTTCCCCATCAGCCTGGGGCTGGCCGCCAGTTTCGATCTGGACGCCATCGCGCTCAGCGGGCGGGTCTCCGCCCAGGAGGCCAGTGACGACGGCCTGAATATGACTTTCTCGCCGATGGTCGACATTACCCGCGACCCGCGCTGGGGCCGGGTGTCGGAAGGCTTCGGTGAGGACACCTGGCTGGTGTCGAAAATCGCCAAAGTGATGGTGGACGCCTACCAGAACGGCGATCCGGCCAAGCCCGGCTCGGTGATGGCCAGCGTGAAGCATTTTGCGCTGTATGGCGCGACCGAAGGCGGACGCGACTACAACACCGTGGATATGAGCCCGCTGCGCATGCAGCAGGATTACCTGCCGCCGTACAAGGCGGCGGTAGACGCCGGCAGCGGCGGGGTGATGGTGTCGCTGAATTCGATTAACGGCATTCCCGCCACCGCCAACCCCTGGCTGCTGAAGGATCTGCTGCGCAACCAGTGGGGCTTTGACGGCATCACCATCAGCGACCACGGGGCGATTAAAGAGCTGATCAAGCACGGCGTGGCGCAGGACCCGCGTGATGCGGTGCGGCTGGCGATCACCTCCGGCGTCGATATGAGCATGAGCGACGAGTATTACGACAAGTACTTGCCGGGGCTGGTGAAAGAGGGGCGGGTGCCGGAGAGCGACATCGACCGCGCCTGCCGTGACGTGCTGAACACCAAATATGAGATGGGGCTGTTCAAGGATCCGTACGTACACCTTGGCCCGGCCGGCTCCGACCCGCAGGACACCAATGCCGAAAGCCGCCTGCACCGCGCCGAGGCGCGCGACGTGGCGCGCCGTACTCAGGTGCTGCTGAAGAATGACCACCAGACCCTGCCGCTGCGCAAGCAGGGCACCATTGCGCTGGTGGGGCCAATGGCCGACAGCCAGCGCGATATGATGGGCAGCTGGTCGGCCGCCGGCGTCAGCAAACAGTCGGTGACTCTGCTGCAGGGGATGAAAAACGCGGTCGGCGACCAGGCGAAAATCATTTACGCCAAAGGGGCCAACATCACGCAGGATAAAAGCATCATTGATTATCTGAACCTGTACGAGCCGGCGGTGGTGTTCGACCCGCGGCCGCCGCAGCAGATGATTGACGAAGCGGTGAACGCCGCCAAGCAGGCTGACGTAGTGGTGGCGGTGGTCGGCGAGTCGCAGGGCATGGCGCACGAGGCGTCGAGCCGCGCCGATATCACCATTCCGCAGAGCCAGCGCGACCTGATCAAAGCGCTGAAGGCCACCGGCAAGCCGCTGGTGCTGGTGCTGATGAACGGCCGGCCGCTGGCGCTGGAGTGGGAGAGCCGGCAGGCGGATGCGATGCTGGAAACCTGGTTCAGCGGCACCGAAGGCGGCAACGCGGTGGCGGACGTGCTGTTCGGCGATTACAACCCGTCCGGCAAGCTGCCGATGACTTTCCCGCGCTCCGTGGGCCAGATCCCGATGTACTACAACCATCTGAACACCGGGCGGCCGTTTAACAAGGATAATCCGGGCAAGTACACCTCGCGCTACTTTGACTCGCCGAACGGCCCGCTGTATCCGTTTGGCTACGGCCTGAGCTACAGCCGCTTCACGCTGTCGGACTTCACCCTGTCCAGCCCGACCATGGCGCGCAACGGCAAAATCACCGCCAGCGTGACGCTGAAGAACAGCGGCAACTACGACGGTGCCACCGTGGTGCAGCTGTATCTTCAGGACCAAACCGCCTCGGTCAGCCGGCCGGTGAAAGAGCTGCGCAATTTTAAGAAAGTGACGCTGAAGGCCGGCCAGTCGACTACGGTAGAGATGCCGATCGATGAAAACGATCTGAAGTTCTACAACGCCAGCCTGAAGTGGGGCGCGGAGCCGGGCAAATTTAATGTGTTTGTCGGCCTGGATTCCGCTCAGACGCTGCAGCAGAGCTTTACGCTGAAGTAAACGCCGCGCCGGGCCGTAACGGCCCGGCGTTATTCCTCCTGGTCCGCTGCGCCGGGGCATGTTCTCCGTTGCGCCTGCGGGTCATATATCTCCCCGTTGCTGAAACTCCAGTCATCCGACTGGTTGTTTTGAATAATCACCATCACATCGTCCGGATTGATGGCCAGCTCCTGTTGTAACCGCTCGCTCAGCACCCGGTAAAAATTCTGTTTCTGCATGCGGGTACGGGGCCTGCCGGCAACGATCTGAAACAGCATAAAATCGTTGCTGCGTGCGCCGCTCAGGTAATGGCGGGCGAAAACGCGCTGGTTGGCGGGCAGCGTCTCAATGACCTGGAAGTGGTCGTCCGGCGGCACGGTGAACTCCTCGGTCAGGCAGCGGTGCACAATGTCGGAAAGCCGCGCCAGCTGCGCATCGCTGTAGCCCTGGCGGAGTGTGATACGGGTAAAAGGCATCAGATCTCCTCCTCATCCAGGCAGCCGAATGCGGATACCGCGGCGGGCCAGCCGGCGTAAAACGCCAGATGGGTGAACACCTCGACGATTTCCGGCTGCGTCAGGCCATTTTGCCGGCCGAAGGCGATATGCCACGGCAGCTGTTGCACGCGTCCCAGCGCCGTCAACGCGGCCAGCGTGATCAGGCTGCGTTCGCGCGGCGAGAGTGTCTCGCGCCGCCATATATCATCAAACAACACGTCCTTGCTCAGTTCGGCCAGTTTGGGGGCGAGTCGGGCAAGGGTTTCACGATCGGGGGATATCGTCATGGCGTACTCTCCGAATTGACAGTAAGCGCATTCTGACGCCATAGTTTTATCCCGAAAATCAAATTATATGAAATCAATCATCCCGAATTTCAGGATAGTTATGGAAAAACGTACCCAGGCATTCGATCTTGACGCGCTGCGTAGTTTTGTCATCGGTATTGAGTCCGGCAGCTTTGCGTTGGCGGCAAGCCGCCTCTGCCGTTCCACTTCCGCCGTCAGCGCCCAGCTGAAAAAACTGGAGATGCAGTGCGGCGTCGCCTTGGTGGTGAAAAATGGCCGCCATCTGGCGCTGACCCGGCACGGCGAAATCATGTTGGGCTATGCCCGACGGATGCTGGCGCTGAATGATGAGGCGCAGCGCGCGCTGCAAGGCGAGCTGTTGCAGGGGGAGGTTCGTATCGGCATGCAGGAGGATTTTGGCGAATCGCTGATGCCGGGGGTTCTCGGGCAGTTTAAACGCCATCATCCGGGGCTGCGCATCAGCGCACGGGTAGACCGTAATCACGCGTTGCTGACCGAGCTGGCGGAAAAAACGCTGGATATGGCGTTGATGTGGCAGCCGGATACGCACCTGCAGGATGGTCGCCTGCTTGGCCGCTGTCAGCTGGAGTGGATTTACCATCAGGAGCTGAATATTGCCGATTTATTGGCGCAGGGCGAGCCGCTGCCGCTGGTGATGTTTGAAAGCCCTTGTCTGATGCGCGCCCGCGCTACCGCCTGTCTGGACCGGGCCGGGATCCCGTGGCGCGTGATGTTTGTCAGCCGTAGCCTGAGCGGTATCTGGGCGGCGGTGCAGGCAGGGCTTGGCATCACCGTACGTACGCGCATCGGAATGCCGGATAACCTGCGCATTGCCGGCGGTCAGTTACCGTCGCCGGGTAATTTGGGCATTGTGCTGGGCCAGACGCCGGCAGACGGCGAGGGGAGTGCGGCAAGAATATTATTGGCGCGCCTGATGGAGGAAGCGCTGTCGGAAATCCGCTGAACCTGCAGGGGACGACCGGCACGCTTGGCAAGGGTGGGGGAGACGATACAGCTCTCGCTGCAGCAGGGTGATGCTGACGGATTTCATTCTTAACAGACTGTTTATCCGGCCATTTTTATTTCTTTTCGCCGGTGACGCCGAGTCAGTGCACGTTATGGCGTTGGTTTAATTGCCAACTTAACTCATTAATAACTTATTAAGTTGGCAGTTTATCAGGCTTTGTCGGCGTGGCAGACGGCGTCAGGATTTCTTCAGCAATTCCAGCAGGTGGTTCTCGCTTTTTTCCGTCAGGCCGTCGATGGCCAGCTTGATGATATCGGAACGGGTGACGCGCACGATGCCGTTGCGCGCCGCCAGCACGATCATCGCGTCAATGGCTTCGACGTGGCTGTCGGTCAGGCTGACGGACAGCGCCTTATAGGTGCGCTTACGCCCCTGCGGTTTGGCCTCGGCGGCCGGCGCCGGCACCTGCAGCGTATGCGAGGTGGCGCTGTTGATAAACTCATCTTCCGTCATGCGCTGGCTCGGCGTACGTTTTTTCATAAAATCACCTCTTTCACCAGGCTGGCGATTTCGTGCTGCGCTTTTTCGTTGTGCGCTTCATGAATGGTTTTTGCTTCGCCCCAGGCATCGCGGTAAATCTTGCGGTCGCACAGGCGGTTGCCCACCAGCTTGAATTCCGGGTATTCGCTCAGCACTTCCGCCGCTTCGTTGGCCTCGTTAATGAAGATATTGGTCGGACACATATTGAGCACAATATAGCCTTTGACCTTCTCATTATACTCCTGCGCGGTGGAGAACATTTCCGACAGGTAGCCGATGGTGTCGAGATCCATCTGCGAAGGGCGCAGCGGCGAGAGGAACAGATCGGCGGCCAGCAGGCCAGAGCGCAGCTCGGCGCTGTCGCGGCCGGCGGTGTCGACAATCACATAGTCATAGTGGCGGTCCAGCTCCAGCAGGGTCTCTTTGATTTTGCCGGAGGCGGCGACCACCGGAATATGCGGCAGGCCCTCAACGTTCTGGCGATCGTTGTACCAGGTCATGATCGATTTTTGGTCATCGGCGTCGACGATAATTGCCGTCTTGCCTTCCTTGAGTATCAAATATCCGGCGATGTTTACCGCCTTGGTGGATTTTCCTACGCCGCCTTTTTGCGAACCAATCAAAACAATCATGCTGCCATCTCTCAAGTTATTAAGCTGTTAACTTATTAAGTTATTAGCTTGACAGGTTGATAATCTAACGGGTTAGTCAGAACGAATAGCCACCAATATGCCTTAACTTGCACAGGTTGCCAAGCCGCTATCCGGTTAACTTAAGAGCTTATTCTGCTGCTAACTTATTAGCTGAGCAATTGGGAAAGTTCTGGTTCGTGCGGGGAATCACTGTATGTGTAATTAACTTAATTATTTAATAACTTATTAAGTTAATGGGTTATTGACTTGGTGGGACGCACGGCGCCGCTCAGGCAAAGTGTTCTATCGCCCATTCGATAAATACCCGCAGCTTGCTGCTCAGGTGACGATTGGACGGGTAGACCACGTAGGTGGGTTCCGCCGGCGGCTGCCAGTCGTCGAGAATGCTGACCAGATCGCCGCGCGCCAGATGCGGCTGCGCCATAAAGCTCAGCGTCTGCACAATGCCCAGCCCGGACAATGCCGCGGCCAGCAGCGTGCCGCCTTCGTTGACGCTGATTTGATAACGGTGCTGGATCTCAAACTGTCGGCCCTCTTCGACAAAACGCAGCGGCTGGATGCGATCGTTTGCCGCGTGCCGGTAGTGCGCCAGCGGAAAGCCCTGCTCCAGCTCGGCGGGATGGCGCGGCGTACCGTAGCGCGCCAGATAGCCCGGCGTGGCACAGGTCACCCAGCTCAGGTTGAACAGCCGGCGGGCGATCAGACTGGAGTCCGCCAGCGGCCCGCTGCGGATCACGCAGTCGGCGTTGTCATTAATCAGACTGATTTGCCGGTCGCTGACGCCAAGGTCGATCTGAATCTGCGGATAGCGGGCGAAGAAGTCCGGCAGCGCCGGCAGCAGCAGCTGACGCGCGGTACTGCCGCCGACGTCGATGCGCAGCACCCCCTGCGGCGAGCTTTGCGATTCGGTCATGCAACCTTCCATCTGCTCCAGCTCCGCCAGCCATTTCAGCGTGCGGCGGTAATAGCATTCGCCTTCCGGCGTGACCGCCACGCTGCGGGTAGTGCGCTGCAGCAGCTTGGTCTGCAGGTGATTTTCCAGGTTGCGGATCAGCTTGCTGACGGTGGCTTTCGGCATACGCAGCGCATCGGCGGCGCGGGTAAAGCCGCCGGTTTCAACGACGCGGATAAAGACGCGAATCGCCAGTAAGTGATGATCCATGCTGCTCCTGAGTTATGTCAGGGCGCGACGCGGCGCGCCCGTAATGCGGGTTAACACTGTTTAGCGCCAACCCGGTCGGAACGCAAGGATAAACCGAACACCAGCGCTGCCGACAGGATCAATGCGCCGCCGAACAGCATGGCGCTGCTGACCCCTTGCCAGTCCACCACTTCGCCGCCGAGCAGCGCGCCGGAGGCCAGCGCAATCTGGATCACGCACACCAGCAGCGCCTGCCCGGCTTCCGGCGCCTGCGGCACCGCGGCGAACATCCAGTTGGCTGTGCACACCGGCACGGCGCCGAAGGCCAGCCCCCAGATCAGCACCATCAGCGTGGCGCCGGCCACGCCGCTCAACAGCGGCGAGACGATCAAAATCCCCGCCAGCATCACGGCGATCAAAATACAGGTGGCGCGCAGGCTGTGCTCCGCCAGGCGTTCGCCGGCGAAGGTGCCCAGCAGGCCGATGGCGCCGTAGGCCAGCAGCTGCAGGGAAATGGCCGACGGACTGAGGACAAACACCTGCTGCAGCAGCGGACGCAGGTAGGTGTAGGCGGCAAAGTGGCCGATAAACAGCAGCACGATGGCGAGCAGCCCGATCCGCGCCAGCGGCAGGCGCAGCGGCAGCAGCAGATCGCGCACGGTGACCGCGCGCGACGGCGGCACCGGGGTCAGCAGACGCAGCTGCGCCGCCAAAACCAGCAGCGCCAGCGCCGCGCTGCCGAAGAAGGCGCTGCGCCAGCCGAAGGTATCGCCGATCAGCGCGCCGGCGGGCACGCCGCATACCGCGCCGACCGAAATACCGCTGAGGATCAGCGCGGTGGCGCGCCCCTGGCTGCTCTCCGGCACCAGATGGCGGCCGTAGTTGGCGGCGAACGACCAGAAACCGCCGACGCAGACGCCGAGCAGCACCCGGCCGAGCAGCATCATCGGGAAGTTGACCGCCAGCGCGGAAACCAGATTGGACACAATCAGCAACAATGACAGCCCGAGCATCAGCAGGCGACGATCGAGGCGTCCGGAGGCCAGACTCAGCAGCGGTGCGGCGACGGCGGCCACGATGCCGGGCATGGTGACCATCAGCCCGGCGGTGCCGGTGCTGACGTCCAGCGACGGGGCGATATTGGTCAGCAGGCCGATGGGTAAAAACTCGGTGGTGACCATCACAAAACAGGCCACCGTCAGGGAGAAAACGGCGGCCCAGGGCGAGTTTGCAGGCTTATCTTTATTATTCAGCATAGTAGCGATTATCTCAGCGGGTGCATGCCAACGGGTGATGGCATCTTGAAGTGACTGAGATCGCAATTTACGCAGTGCGCCGCGGCGGATAAATATCTTCGCCGTGGTTACACTGTTTATCGTGGTGGATAATTTAACCCGATGAAATGCCGATATTTATTTTCTTATTTGTGATTTTTGGATATTGATATTTCCTTGATTGATAACGCTCGCGCCAAGGGCCGATCCGGCAACTGACCTTTGACGCGTCGGGGAAGGTCGCGGACGGAGCGTATCCTCCCGCCGGTTATGTGGAGCGACGCTAGGCCTGCTGCGTGATGTTCAGCCCATCCACAATCGTAATCATCACCTCGGCGCAGCCCGTACGCGCCTGCTTCGCCCGCTGATAGGCCTCGGAGCGGTAGCAGGCCAGCGCGCTCTGGTAGTCGTCAAACTCAATCAGCACGTGCTTGGTAAAGGGCGCGCCCTCCAGCGATTCGGCCTGTTCGCCGCGCGCCAGAAAACGTGCGTTGTACTGACGGAACGCCTCGGGGGCGGCGGCCATATATGCCTGATAACGTTGCGGATCTGTCACCGTGACGTGGGCAATCCAGTAAGCGGGCATCGGTTACTCCTGTGGTTGCAGTATCAGCCTGGCCAGCGCGGAGGCTTCGGTCAGGTGCTCAAACACTTCCTGCTTCGCCTGCGCCGGGTCGTTTTTCTCAATCGCATTGAAGATGCGCGTCATGCGTTCATAACCCGCCACCTGCCGCTCATGGGTTTTCAGCGTCAGCGCCCGCAGCCGGCTGATGCGGCTGTTGAGACGCTGCACGATCTCCCAGGCGATGGCGTGCCCGGCGACGTCGAAGATGGTTTTATAAAACTCCTGCGAGGCGTCGACGCGCCTGATGTCATCCTGCTCACGGGAGGCGCGGTCGATGTGCAGCAGCTTCTCGTGCAGCAGTTTCTTATCCTTGCTTTTGGCGTGCAGCGCGCAGTCGTGCGCGGCTTCCTGCTCCAGCAGCAGGCGGATATTGTAAATCTGTTCGGCGACCTCCCAGGTGAGGATCGCCACAATCGGCCCTTTTTTGGGCAGAATCTCAATCAGTCCTTCCGCTTCCAGATAACGGATCACCTCGCGCACCACGCTGCGGCTTACGCCCAGCTCCTCGCTGAGCGTTCGTTCCACCAGCCGGTCGCCGGCGGCGAAGTAGCCGGAAATAATCGCGCGGCGGACGTTATTCAGCGCCAGTTCACGCAGCGTCAGCGGCGCGTTTTCAATCTTCAGTGGGGTGTGCGTCATCCTGTCGGTCTCTCTCATCGGTATCACTTCCTTGGCTATTACTCTTAGCACCTTTTCCCTGAACAATGCAATGTTGTTCAGATGGTATACCAAACGCCATGTCGGTGAAAAAGGAAATCAGGCGTAGATCACAAATTCATCACATCGGTAAAAAAATCTCCTCACCACTATAGCCTATCCGGCGAAAAAGGCGGCGCAGCGCGGTTTTTGACCGCCATGTCGCCCGCAGTTCACGGTGCGCAGCCGATCGGGCCGGGCAGAGACGCCGTCATTTTTCTCCGGATTTATACCGTTGAATACGCACTGTTTTTTTGCACATCCTCGCTTATTTTTGTCGGTTGATATTATGGTATACCAAACTTTGACATGGCGTATTTTCCGATGCTATACCCCAAATCGCTCACTCATTAACATTTGATTTACTTTTTGAGGAACCCTATGCATCCGATGATTCGTAAAACGCTGGTGTCTACCGAAACGCTGTATATCGACGGCGGCAAAGCGGCGGCCAAACCCCTGGTGATGATTGCCGCCGCCGCGGTGATTAAGAACCCCTGGGCCGGTCAGGGCTATGTGGAAGACCTCGGCCCGAAAATCCGTGAACTGGCGCCGGTGCTCGGCGAGCTGCTGACCGGGCTGATTGTGAAAGAGGCCGGCGGCGGCGAGCGGGTGGAGGCCTTCGGCAAATGTGCGGTGGTCGGAATGGACGGCGAGCTGGAGCACGCCTCGGCGCTGATCCACACGCTGCATTTCGGCAACCACTATCGCCATGCTGTGCAGGCTAAAAGCTACCTGGCGTTCAATAACACCCGCGGGCCGGCCAACGCGCCGATCCTGATTCCGATGATGCAGAAGAATGACGAAGGCAGCCGCGAACACTACCTGACCTATCAGTTCGCCATCGCCGATGCGCCGGCCGGCGATGAAATCGTCGTGGTGCTGGGCGCGGCACTGGGGGGAGACCGCATCACCGTATCGGTAACCGTTATCAGGATCTGAAAGAGCTTGGCCATGATGCGCAAAACCCAGCGGCTGTCTGAATTCAACCTGCAGGCGAGCTACCTGGAAGCAGGCCAGGGCGAGCCGCTGCTGCTGATTCACGGCGTGGGCATGAACGCCGACGCCTGGGAACCGCAGTTCAGCGCCCTGCAGGCGCAGTTTCACGTCATCGCCGTGGATATGCCGGGGCATGGCGGAAGCGACGGCTTTACCCATGCGCCGACGCTGCAGGATTACGTGGCGTGGATGGCGGCGTTTCTGCGCACTCGTCCGCAGCAGCGCTTTGCGGTGGCCGGTCACTCGATGGGGGCGCTGATTGCCGCCGGGCTGGCGATTGACCATCCGGAGCTGGTCAGCCACGCGGTGGTGATGAGCGGCGTTTATCAGCGCAGCGAACAGGCGCGCGCTGCGGTGCTGCAGCGTGCCGGCGAACTGGCGCGCGGCGATGCGCAGCTGGACTCGCCGCTGGCCCGCTGGTTCAGCGATACGCAGGAACAGGCGGCGCTGCGGCGGCGGGTCAGCGGCTGGCTTAATCAGGTCAGTCGCGACGGCTACGCCAAGGCGTATCAGGCGTTTGCCGCCGGCGATGCGGTCTACGCCGGCCGCTGGGGCGAAATACGTTGCCCGGTGCTGGTGCTGACCGGCGAGCTGGACGCCAACTCCAGCCCGGCGATGGCGCGCCAGATGGCGCTCGCGGCCCCGCAGGGGCAGGCGGTGATCGTCAACAACGCGAAACATATGGTGAATCTGACGGATGCGGCGCGGGTCAACGAGGAGCTGCTGGCCTTTTTAACCCCGACGCACCGGCACGCTACGGCAGGAGTGAACGATGGACATTGAACAACGCAGACAACTACGTGACGCCTTCGGCGCCTTTATGACCGGGGTGACGGTGGTCACCGGGCTGGATGCCGACGGGAAGCCGATTGGTTTTACCGCCAACTCCTTTACCTCGGTATCGCTGGATCCGGCGCTGCTGCTGGTCAATATCGACAAGCGCTCGGCCAATCTGGCGAACTTTACCGACGGTGCGCACTTTGCCGTCAATATTCTGGCCGAGCAGCAGAAAGAGACGTCGAATATTTTCGCCCAGAAGGTGGACGACCGTTTTGCTCAGGTGGCATGGCGGCGCAGCGCCGCCGGCGTGCCGCTGCTGGACGGCAGCTCGGCCTGGTTCGAATGCGAACGTTTTCAGGTGGTGGACGCCGGTGACCACGTGATTCTGATCGGCAAAATCAGCGCCTTTGACTCCAGTGGCACCGCCGGATTGGGCTACTACCGCGGCGCCTACTTCACGCCGGCGCAGAACGCCGAATCGTTGGTCAGCGGGCCGGAAGTGGTGGTCAGCGCGCTGATTGAATTTGACGGCAGCGTGGTGATGGTCAAACAGCAGGACGGGCGCTTCCGCCTGCCGTCACGGTCGGTGGCCGGGCGCAGCGTCGGCGACAGCCTGACGGCGCTGCTGCAGGAGCTGGCGCTGCCCGCCAGCCCGGGCTTTGTTTACTCCATTTATGACGACCGCCAGTCGAACCGCCAGCATATTGTCTTCCTGTGCGCGCTGCCCAGCGACGCCGGCGACAGCGTGCCGCAGGGCGAACAGGCCTGCTGGCTGCCGCTCGCTCAGACGGCGACGCTGCCGATTGATGATGCGGCGCTGAAGTCGATGCTTAACCGCTTCGTGCGTGAAAACTCGGTGGGCAATTACAGCATTTACTACGGCGATGAGCACAGCGGTGCGATCAAACGATTTGCCAGCTGAGGCTGGGCGGGAGCGAACGATGAAACTGTCTTTATTTATCCATATGGAACGAACCACCCCCGATGAGCCGCAGGAGCAGCTCTACGAACAGATGATGGAGCTGTGCGAAATCGCCGATCGCGGCGGCGTACACACCATCTGGACCGGGGAGCACCACGGCATGAATTTTACCATTGCCCCCAATCCGTTTATCAATCTGGTGGATATTGCCCACCGCACCCGGCAGGCGCGTCTGGGCACCGGCACGGTGATTGCGCCGTTCCATCACCCGGTGCGGCTGGCCGGCGAAGCGGCGATGACCGATCTGATCACCGACGGGCGGCTGGAGCTGGGGATCGCCCGCGGCGCCTACAGCTATGAATACGAGCGCCTGATGCCGGGGCTGACCGCCTGGGAGGCCGGGCAGCGGATGCGCGAGCTGATCCCGGCGGTGAAGAAACTGTGGCAGGGGGATTACGCCCATCAGGGCGAGTACTGGTCTTTCCCGTCGACCACTTCGGCGCCGCAGCCGAAACAGCAGCCGCATCCGCCGATCTGGGTGGCGGCGCGCGACCCGAACAGCCATGAATTTGCGGTGAAAAACGGCTGTAACGTGCAGGTGACGCCGCTGCATCAGGGGGAAGAGGAGATCGTCCGGCTGGTAACCTGCTTTAAGGACGCCTGCCGCGAATATGCGCCGCAGCAGCCGCTGAAAATCATGCTGCTGCAACACGGCTATGTGGCCGAGGACGAGGCGGACGCCCAGCAGGCGGCGCAGGAACTTAACCGCTTCTACCATTATTTCGGCGCCTGGTTCAAGAATGAGCGCCCGGTCAGCCAGGGGTTGATCAAGCCGCTGAGCGACGAGGAGATGGCGGCCAATAGCTATTACAACGCAGATATGATGCGCAATAACCTGGCGATCGGCACCGCCGATGAGGTGGTGGCGCGACTGAAGAAATATGAGCAGATGGGCTATGCGGAATTTGCCCTGTGGATCGACAGCGGAATGTCCTTCGCGCGGAAAAAAACCTCGCTGGAGCGCTTTATCCGCCATGTAATGCCTGAGTTTCACTGAGGCGGGAGGAAATGATGGAGTCGTTTGATCTCTATATTAACGGGCAGTTCGAGCCGGGCGCGGCGCGCTTTGACTCGCTGAACCCGGCGACCAGCGAACCCTGGGCCAGCGTGGCCGAGGCGCACGAGGCGGAGGTGGATCGCGCGGTGGAGGCCGCCTGGCAGGCGTTTCACCGCCCCGAATGGCGCAATATGACCGCCGGCGCGCGCGGCAAACTGCTGCTGAAATTGGCGGATCTGGTGGAGGCCAACGCGGCGGAGCTGGCGCGGCTGGAGACGCTGGACAGCGGTAAAATTATCCGCGAAACCCGCGCGCAGATCGCCTATGTGGCGGAGTATTACCGCTATTACGCCGGGCTGGCCGACAAGATGGAAGGGCACGTGCTGGCGATCGATAAACCGGATATGGAAACCTGGGTGCGCCGCGAGCCGGTCGGGGTGGTGGCCGCGGTGATCCCGTGGAACAGCCAGCTGTTTTTGTCGGCGGTGAAGATTGGTCCGGCGATCGCCGCAGGCTGCACGCTGGTGGTGAAAGCCTCCGAGGCCGCCCCGGCGCCGCTGCTGGCCTTCGCCCGCCTGATCGATCGGGCCGGTTTCCCGCCCGGCGTGTGCAATGTGATCACCGGTTTTGCCGAACGCTGCGCGGCGCCGCTGACGCGCCATCCCAAAGTAGACCGCATCGCCTTTACCGGCGGCGCGGAAACGGCGCGCCATATCGTGCGCAACAGCGCCGAGAACCTGGCCAGCACCTCGCTGGAGCTGGGCGGTAAATCGCCGTTTATCGTCTTTGAGGACGCCGATCTGGACAGCGCCGCCAACGCGCAGGTGGCGGCGATTTTCTCGGCCTCCGGCCAGAGCTGCGTTGCCGGCTCGCGCCTGCTGGTGGCGGAAAGCGTCAAGAACGCGCTGCTGGAGCGGCTGCTGGCGAAGGTGCGCACTATTGTCATCGGCTGTCCGCAACAGCCGGAAACCCAGTTCGGCCCGCTGTGCACCGCGCGGCAAAAGGCGCTGATCGAACAGGTGGTCGAACGTTCGCTGGCGCAGGGCGCCCGGCGGCTGACCGCCTCGCAGCCCATCGACGGCCCCGGTTTTTACTACCCGCCGACCATCCTGGACTGCAGCGACTGCCCGCAGGCGGAGAGCGTGACGCGCGAGCTGTTCGGCCCGGTGCTGTCGGTGCTGAGCTTCCGCGACGAAGCCGAGGCGATCGCCTTGGCGAACGCCACGGAGTACGGGCTGGCGGCCGGGGTGTTTACGCAAAACCTGACCCGCGCCCACCGGGTGACCCGCCAGCTGCGCGCCGGCGTGGTGTGGCTCAACACTTACCGCGCCGTTTCACCGCTGGCGCCGTTCGGCGGCTACGGCCAGTCCGGCTTCGGCCGCGAAGGCGGCATGGAGGCGGCGCTGGAGTACACCACCAGCAAAACCGTCTGGTTACGCACCAGCGATGCGCCCATCGACGATCCCTTCGTGATGCGCTAGCCGTCCCGCTTCCCCTCCCCGCTGCGGGGAGGGGCTGCCTTACCCTCTACCCGATAAAAAATATAACGGTGTAAACCGGAGGATGTTATGCGTTCTCAAACACAACCAAGCGGCCTGATCGAGGATAAATCCATCGATTATGTGCCGGCCTCGGAGCGCCACGGCGAGGTCAAAAGCCTGTTCACCCTGTGGTTCTGCACCAATATCGCGCCGCTGGCGGTGGTGACCGGCGCCATCGCCACCCATACGTTTGGGCTGAATATTCTGTCGGCGATGACGGCGATTATCGCCGGGCATATGTTCGGCGGCGTCTTTCTGGCGCTCACCTCGGCGCAGGGGCCGCAGGTGGGCATTCCGCAGATGGTGCAGAGCCGCGCCCAGTTCGGCCGCTACGGTTCGCTGCTGGTGATCGCCTTTACCACGGTGATTTATCTCGGCTTCTTTATTTCGAACATCACCCTGTCCGGCAAGGTGATCAATAACGTCCTGCCGGCGCTGCCTGTCCCGTACGCCACGGTGCTGGGGGCGCTGCTGGCGACCGCCATCGGCGTGGTCGGCTATAGCTTTATCCATAAAATCAACAAGCTGGGTGCCTGGGTTATGGGCGCGGCGCTGCTGCTCGGCATGGCGGTGATGCTGACGCAGCCGCTGCCCGGCGATTTCTGGCTGCGCGGACGTTTTTCGCTGAGCGGCTGGTTTGCGACGTTTTGCATCGGCGCGGTCTGGCAGATCAGCTTTTCGCCGTATACCTCAGACTATTCGCGCTACCTGCCCGCCGAGGTGGGGATCCGGCGGCCGTTTCTCTATACCTGGCTGGGCGCCTGCTGCGGCACAATCCTGGCGTTTCTGTTCGGCATGGTGGCGGTCAATCTGGTGGGCGGCAACGTTGAGGCGATGGCGGCGGTGCGGCAGGCCACCGGCTGGCTGGGGCCGGTGCTGATGGTGCTGTTCCTGATCAATATCATCTGCCATAACGGCATGAATCTCTACGGTGCGGTGCTGTCGCTGATCACCGCGGTGCAGACTTTTATGCCGCGCTGGCAGCCCAACGCGCAGGTGCGGGTGCTGTTTTCCGCACTGGTGCTGCTCGGATCGGTGCTGGTGGCGCTGGCGGCGTCGGCCAATTTCGTCAGCTTCTTTATCAATCTGATTCTGGCGCTGATCGCGGTGCTGATCCCGTGGTGCATGATCAACCTGATCGACTTTTATCTTATCAGGAAGCAGCGTTACGATATCGAGGCGATTTTCCGCGCCGACGGCGGCCGTTACGGCCTGCTGAACGGGCGGGTGCTGGCGGTGTATTTTGTCGGCATCGTGGTGCAGCTGCCCTTTATGGAGAACGCCTTTTTCAGCGGGCCTTATTCGCAGCTGGTTCCCGGCGCGGATATCTCCTGGGTGATCAGCCTGGTGGTCACCGGCCTGCTGTATCCGCTGTGCTGCTGGCGCAGCGATCTCCGGCTGGCGGCTGCGCCGCGCGAGTAAGCGATGATGAAATCTGACGCGATCGGCAGGGGTAATGCGCACTAGCCAGAAACGGGCAGCTGTGTTGCCGCTGCCCGTGTCAGGTTAACGCTGGCTGGCGTAATGCGGCGAGCGTGGCCCGTACAGAATTGCACCGTCATGGCCGGCGGACAGCAGACGGGTGTTGGTGATAGCGCCAACATCAAAGCCTTTGTCGCTGAGCGTATTGGCGATTTGCGCGATGGCCGCGTTGATCACCATGCCGAGCAGGCCGGCGCCGCTGTTGTTGCTGTTCTCGTTGCTGGAAGCGGTAGCGCTGCCCGACCACAGCGCTTTGCCGTTACGCAAATCGAGCAGGCGCGCGTTGACGGTCACGCGGGTTTCGCTGTCGATCACCCGATAGCTGGTGCCGTACTGCACAATGTCCAGATACAGCACCGCGTCGGCGCCGAAGATCTGATGCAGCTTCGGCAGACTGACGGCGCGGATATCGTTTGCATTGCTCAGGCCGTTTTGCTGGAAGGTTTCCTCAACCACCGCGACCGGGAACACGTAATAGCCGGCTTCAGCCAGCGGCAGGGTAGCGGTGGACAGCACGCTGTGGCTGGCTTTGACATCCGGTGACTGGTTGACCGGCGGCGGTACCAGAATCGAGGCCGGCTTGCTTTCATGAAATGCCGCATAATCATACGGCGCTTTCTTGGCGCAGCCGCTCAGCAGCAGAACCGCCGTAGCGGCAACTAAACCGAGTATCCGTTTCATTTAAAACTCCCTTTATCCTTGGCCATCAGGAAATCCATAAATCTGGCGGATTCCGGGAACAGACGTTTTTCCGTATTGAATTCGGTAAAAGCCTGATCCGGACGGCCGCTTTTGGCGTACAGCAGACTCAGCTGCGCATGCAAGCCGGGCGGTACCGCCTTATTTTTGGCGCGGGAGGTTTCAACGGTCTGGTTCAGCGTCGCGATCTGTTGTTCCGTGCTAACGCCATCCTGTTGATAATACTGATAAAGTGTAGTCTGATAATGATCCCAATTGTACAGCGTTTTCGGCGCGGCGCAGCCGGCCAGCAGGGTTGCTGCCAGCAGCACCCCACTTATATTTTTTATGGTCATTGTTGCACTAATCCGTTAGTTGGTCGGGCGCCATGCGCCGCTTTCGATGCCGTTGACTAAATTGTTCACTGCTTCGCGTACGGCCAAATCCAGTACTTTGCCGTTCAGGGTCGAGTCATAGCTGGCGGTGCCGCCAAAACCGATAATCTCTCGGTTAGACAGGCTGTATTCGCCGGCGCCCTGGGTGGCGTAAACCACTTCGGAAGTCTGAACGTTCACTACATTCAGATTTACCTTGGCATATGCCACCTGCGATTTACCGCGGCCGAGAATGCCCCACAGCTGATGATCGCCCACTTCCTTGCGGCCGAATTCGGTGACGTCGCCGGTGATCACGTAATTGGCGCCTTTCAGCGTTTGTTTTTGCCCCTTCAGCCCGGCTTCGGTCTTCAGCTCAGCCATATTGGCGCGATCGAGCACGTTAAAACGGCCGGTCTGCTGCAGGTGAGTGATCAGAATGGTTTTTGACTGGTTGCCCAGGCGATCCACGCCGTCGGAGAAGATGCCGTTCATATAGCTGGAACGGTTATCAAATTTACCGACGGCGATCGGGCTACGTGGACCCTGATAGTGGCTCTGGTAGGAAGCCACTTTCGGCACGTCCAGTGAACGGGAAGATTCTGTTGCACAGCCGGCCAGCAACAGGGTGGAAAGGGCAAGAGAACCCAATACGAGTGATTTTTTCATAGAAATGAAATCTCTCCTTGATGATAAAACACGGCAGCTTTGCCAATGATGAATGTCAAAAGTCCGGCGATCGCCGGCTTTCAACGCGCGCATTCTAGCAGAAGCCGCAGGGGATTAATCGTCGGAATAACGTGGATGAATAAAATAAATTCCTTCACCTCTTCATGGAGATACGTTATCTTGCTCATCAATTAGGTAACACTATCAACCAGTTTCACTTTGTCATCTATTCAACCAAGGAAGATAAATACCGTGGAGATCCGTGATTTTCGGGCGTTGTCGCGCCGTCTGGTGCGTGAACTGGGGATGTTGAACAAGCAGAGCAACGGTTCACGCTTTTCACCGTTGCAGATTCACCTGATGATTGAAATCAAGGAACAGCCGCTGGGGGTGATGGAGCTGGCGGCCAAACTGTGCATCGATAAGGCCAGCGCCAGCCGGGCACTGCGTTCGTTGGTCAGCGCGCAGATGATCGAGACGGTTGAACACCCGCATGACAAACGCCACAGCCTGCACCGTCTGACCCGGCAGGGGAAACACACGCTGGCGCTGATTGACAGCGATGCCGATAACTTTATGCAGGCGGCGCTGGCGCAGTTGGACGATGATGAACGGGCGGCGACGGTGGCGATGATGCGTAAGTTCAGCGGCGCGCTGGCCGGCGCGCGCAAGCAGCGGCAGGCCGAACTGCGGGTGCGGCCGATTTGCGCCGCAGACGATGCGGCGATGGCGAAGCTGATCCGCGACTGTTTCCGTGAATACGGTATGGACAGCATGGAGGGCGTCAGTCTGTACGATCCGGATCTGGAGCGGCTGACGGAGATGTATCAACGCAGCGGCGGTCATTACTGGGTGGTGGAACGGCAGGGGGAAATCGTGGGCGGCGCCGGCATTGCGCCTCTGCTTGGCGGCGAAGCGGATTACTGTGAACTGCAAAAGCTGTTTTTCAAACCCGAAATCCGTGGCCTGGGGATGGCGCGTTACATGGTGGTGCAGGCGATGCGCGCGGCGCGGGCCGCCGGTTACCGCTACTGCTATCTGGAAACCACCGAACAGCTAAAAGAAGCGCTGGGGCTTTATCAGTCGCTGGGCTTTACGCTGCTCAGCGAACGGCGCGGTGCGACCGGCCATCACGGCTGTTCCATCTATATGTTGAAGCCGCTGTAAGGGGCTCTTTCCCTGCGCCAACCTGGCGCAGCAACGCAAAAGGCGGCTTACGCCGCCTCTTTGCATCTCAGACTCAAACGATTAGTTATAGATAATCGCGGTGCCGTGCATTTTGTTGTTACCGGTTGTCGAGGTGATCTGGAAGGATTTTGCCCCGGCTTTATCGGCTTCTGCCGCCAGTTTGTTTTCCAGGCTGGTCAGGTTGGTTGCGCCGCTGGCGTTAACCACGCCGACTTTCTGCATATTGGCCGGCTGGCTGTCTACCAGTTCTGCGGCAAAGCTGCCGAATGATACGGTGGCAAGGGCTACGGCGGCGATGGTCATTTTCAGGCTTTTCATAATCTTCTTTCCTATCACAAGTTGAATATGGTTGTTGTTTCGCGGAGCGTTAAATTAATTAACGATCGATAATTTAATGTTAGTGTGACCCAGGTCACTTTGCAAGCATTTTTTTAATGTTCATTAATTAAATGGTGTCGGCCGAGCTTGCGGCGGCCGGCGCCATTCAGCGCTGAAGGTCAGTAACATATTGTTGTGAAATTATTTTTCTCTGACGCTGGTGATGTCTGCGGGCGTTGAAAAACGGGCGTTCCACGGCATGCGGCAGTGAAAATTGTCATTCAGGGCCGTCAGTCGTGGCCATCAGCGCGACGTTTTATCACAACGACAGACTGCAACAGCACGAGCATCCCGCCGCAGTGAGAAGGGTGGGAGCTGCTATCACGGTGAATTATTTTATTTATTTCAATTGATTATGTTTTTATGAAGGTGTATCAATAACAACGTTGGCGTTGGCTGCGGTATTAGATAACGTTCGATAACTAAATGTTAGTCGCTTCTCGACGCCGTCGCAATATTTTTTTATAATGATCGTTAATTTAATTTGGCGGCGCAGACGCGGCGCGCAAGATGAGAGGGATTATGACTATCAAAGAAGAGGTCGCCGCAAAGAAAACCCGCGGCAGACCGAAACAGTTTGATCGCGACCTGGCACTTGACCGCGCACTGGAGCTGTTCTGGCGTCACGGTTATGACGCCACGTCATTGGCCGATCTGGTCGAAGTCACCGGCGCCAAAGCGCCGACGCTGTATGCCGAGTTCGGCAATAAAGAGGGGATGTTCCGCGCGGCGGTGGAACGTTACCTGAGCAAATACACCACCTGCACCAACCAACTGCTTGAACAGCCGCAGCCGATCGCCGAAATCATCGATGCCTATGTGCGCTCCTCCGCGGAAGTGTTTACCGATCCGGAAACGCCGTCCGGCTGCTTTATGGTGTGCGCCTCCGCCGCGCTTTCCTCGTCGTCGGACGACGTCGCCCAGATGCTGCTGCGTAAGCATCATGCGCAGGAAGCCAGCCTGAAGGCCTGTTTCGACCGCAAGGTGCAGCAGGGGGAACTGCTGGCGAAAACCGACACCGCGCTGCTGGCGAAATATGTGATGTGCACCATTGAAGGCATGTCGGTGCAAGCGCGCGAAGGGGCGAGCCGCGCCGAGCTGCTGCGCCTGGTAGATACGCTGATGATGCTCTGGCCGCGCCTGAGTCAGGTGGGTAATCCGGTCTGAGCCTGTCCCGCGCAGTCAGCGCGGGGAAAGCGCCATATGCAGCAGCGGGTAGGGGTTGCCCTGGCCGTCCAGCGGTGAGCGTCCTGTCACCACAAAGCCGTAGCGCTGGTAGAAGCCTACCGCCTGCGGGTTTTGCTCGTTCACATCCAGCACCAATCCGTCGTGGCGCGCCTGCGCATGGTTCAGCAGTGCGCTGCCGACGCCCTGGCCGCGCTGTCCGGCATCGATAAACAGCATCTCCACCTTATTATCATCCAGCGCGATAAAGCCGCAGGGCCGCCCGGCGATCTCCGCCACCCAGACGCCGAGCAGCGGCAGATAGTGCTCGACCAGCGGCTTGAACTCTGCCATCTGTTTTTCACCGATAAAGTGATGGGTAGCGCGCACCGAACGCTGCCAGATCGCCACCAATTGCGGATTGTCCGCCGGAATACGTTCTCTGATCGTTATCATCCCTGCCTCCTGGGGTAAACTGGCCTAAATGTACGCTGAAATAGCCCGCAACGAAAATCTCCCGGCGACGCCGCAGAAAAAATTTACGGAAAAATTCGCGTAATCGCTGAATTTTTGAGACTTTTACGCGTGATTGTGCGATCAAATGCGTTTTACACTGGCGAAAAGCAAAAATCCTTTTGTATCCTTGATGGTTGAAGCATCAGCTTTGATGATTTTGGACAGTGCGTGGCAGGCGATTGCCGCGCCGTGACCCCTATTGAGGTGATATGAACGAGTCATATGTACTTGCTGAAGTCAGTAATGATAACCAGACGCTGATGGCGGTGGTTCAGCAAGATCACCGGGCTGCCTATTTTTATATTTATCCCGCCGACGCCTTCAGCGAGCGTTTTCAGGTGCGCGCCTGCTGGCTGCGCAATCTGGAGGCCGCGCCGCAGCAGGAAGACCGCGCCGCGCTGGAGATGGGGCAGCCGCCGATGCTGGCCGCTGAGTTTTGCCGCAACCTGGAAGGTGAAGCGCCGCTGCAGCCGGACGGCCTGCAGGTTATCTGGAACGAGAGCGACGACGGCGCGGCGCTGTGGTATTACGGCCAGCTGCTGGCGGTGATCCCCGGCTGGAGCCTGTATATCGACCATTCGGTCTGCTATTCGGCCAGCTGCATTAAAGAAAGCCCGCTGGCCTACCCGTTGGGTTCCGCCTCCACCAACACGCAATATGCGCAGGCCGAGGCCACCCGCCAGTTCTGGCGGCGCTGGCAGCGTGAAGAGGGCAACCCGTGGCCGACCATGCAAAGCGAGTATATGGCGCGCTATGAGCAGCATTTCGGCCCGTCGGTGAAGTATTACGCCATCGATCAGGGCAAGTGGCCACCGATGGCGATCTCCCAGCACGAGCGCGACGGCATCTACTATTTCCTCACCATGGGCGTCAGCATCCGGCCGATGCCGTGGATGGAGATCCTGTTTAATGACGACGCTTCCCTGTACCGGCGTATCGAGCTGGGGATCGCCATCGACGGCCAGTATATGACCGAAGAGAACGCGGTGCAGATGGCCAGCGCGCTGGCCGGCGTGGCGCACGTGCCCTGGGCGCAGATTACCTGGTTCGGCGAAGGGCATACGCTGGCGTCGGAAGTGGCGCCGCAGGGCTATGAAGGCTATCTGCTGTCGTCGTCGTTTTATCCGCACCAGCAGTATCTGACGCTGCCGCAGCAGCAGGGCGACCCGGTCAATCTGCTGTGGGCCAGCCCGGTGTTTGCCGGCGAGCGCGAGCTGGCGCAGGCAACGCCGAACGGCGGCCATGAGCTGGTCAGCCGGCTGCGCGAGCAGGGCGTCGATCACATCTTCCGGCCGCGCCAGCCGCTGGCGTGAGCAGGTTAACCCACGGATTAAGAGAGCGCTAATGAAGCCAGCATTATTGATTATTGATGTGCAGAAGGGACTGTTTGTGCCGCCGCCGGCGGATGCCGATGCGGTGATTGAGCGGATTAACCAGCTGAGCGCGCGGGCGCGTCAGTCCGGCGTGCCGGTGATCTTTGTCCAGCATCAGACTGCCGATCGGGAACTGGCGCATGGCAGCGACGGCTGGCAGATTGAGCCGCGTCTGCAGGTGGCAGACACCGATCTGCGGGTGGAGAAAACCACCCCGGATTCTTTCCTGCGCACCAATCTGCAGGCGTTGCTGGAGCAGCACGGAGTAACGCAGCTGGTGATTTGCGGCTACTCCACGGAGTACTGCGTGGACAGCACCACGCGCCGCGCGGCCGGCCACGGCTACCCGGTGGTGCTGGCGGCGGATGCACACACCAGCCATGATAAAGCGCACGCCAGCGGCGCCTGGATCCGCAATCACCACAATGCAGCGCTGTCGGGTATGAAAAGCTTCGGCGTGCCGATCCGCGCGCTGCCCGCGGCGGAGATTCAGTTCTGAAATGAAGCGGAGCGCCGACGGCGCTCCGTTTTACCTCACAGGCCGCCGCGTCGCGCCGCCACGTTGGCCAGCGCCGACCAGTCCAGTTCCCCCTCACCGTGGGCGATGGCATCCAGAAAATTATCTTTCAGCACGCTGGCGAACGGCATCGGCGTATGGCTGTTGCCGCCGGCCTCCAGCGCCAGACCTACGTCTTTCATCCCCAACGTCAGTTTAAACCCCGCCGGCTGATAGTTCTCCTCGGCGATCAGCGCGCCGTAGCCCTGATAGGCCGGGGCGGAAAACAGGGTGCCGGTCAGCATCTGCAGATAGTCCGCGCCGGATACGCCGTGATTGCGCACCAGCGCGCTGCCTTCCGCCATCGCCTCAATGGCGCTTGCCAGCGTGAAGTTGGCGGCGATTTTGACGATATTGGCCTGTTCCGGCCGCTCGCCGAATGGCCAGGTGCGCTGCCCCAGTACGTCGAACAGCGGCTGCACCCGCGCCAGCAGGGCCGGGTCGCCGGCGGCAAGAATATTCAGCCGGCCGGCAGCGGCAACGTCGGGACGGCCGAGCACCGGCGCCGCCAGATAGCCGATACTGTGCTGCTGATGCAGTTCTGCCAGCCGCTGCGCCAGCGCCACGGAGATGGTCGCCATATTGACGTGCGCCGCGCCGGGGCGCATCTGCGCCAGCAGGCCGCTTTCCACCACCACCTGTTCCAGCGCCGCGTCGTTGGCCAGCATGGTGATCAAGATATCAACCTCGGCCAGATCGGCGGGCTGCGCCGCCAGCCGTGCGCCGGCGTCGACCAGCGGCTGCGCCGCCTGCGGTGAACGGTTCCACACCGTCAGCGGGTAACCGGCCTGCAGCAGATTATGGGCCATGGCGCGGCCCATACCGCCCAGCCCGGCAAATCCGATTTTCATCATGCGCTCCTGTTGTGAGTTGACCGCTTAACCCTAGCGCAGCGCGGCGGGAACGCAACGCCGGCAATGTAACGTTTTCCTACCGGGGAAAAGGGCGGCGCAGAGGCGCGCCGCCGGCGGGGAGTATTACTGCGCGTCGGTGATCGGCTGTTTCACCACCAGCAGGTAGGAGAGCGCGCCGATCAGGGTAAAGCAGGAGCACAGGGTCAGCGCCAGGCTGAACGAGTGGGTGGTATCGAGGATCCAGCCGGTCACCACCGGCGCGAACGAGGCGAAGATAAAGCTGGCGAAGTTCTGGATACTGCCTACCGAGGCGGTCATGCGCGAGGTGACCGATACGTGGATCAGCCCCCAGCAGGAAGTGCCGGCAAAGTGGATGCAAAACAGCGCCATGCCGATCAGCGTCACCGCGCTGGTGGTGGTGGTGGCCTGCGCCACCACCGAGGTAAAGGCGGCGGACAGCAGCATCCCGGAGACGATGCACAGCTTGCGGCTTTTGACCGGCTCCATGCCGCGTCTGACTAAAAAGTCGGTCACAAAACCGTTGGACAGCATGCCGGCGGCGCCGAACAGAAACGGAATGGCGGCCAGCAGCCCGGTGCTTTTCAAATCCAGGTGGTAGGTGGTCTGCAGGTAGCCGGGCAGCCAGGCGAGATACAGCCAGGCGGTGTAGTTGATGCCGCTGAAGCCGATCATCATGCCCCACATGGTGCGGTTTCTGAACAGCGAGCGCCACTCTTTAAAGCTCATCGGCTCCCGGCGTGCGCTGACGCTGCCGGCGTTGAGGTAGCTCTGCTCCTGCGCGCTGAGGTCGATGTCCTGGCGGTTGCGGTACAGCATGTACCAGCCGATGGACAGGGCGATGCCCAGCAGGCCGATGGTGATAAACATGCCGCGCCAGCCGAACACCAGCATCATGGCGGTGAGGATCGGCGGGCTGATCGCCAGGCCGACGGTGGAGGCGGCGTTGAAAATGCCCATCGGCATACCGCGCTGTTTGATGTTGAACCAGTCATTGATCACCTTGACGCCGCAGGGGTTCATCGGCGCTTCGCCGATGCCCAGCCCGATGCGCACCCAGATAAACTGGGTAAAGTTCTGGATCATGCCGGACAGCGTCTGGAACAGCGACCAGATGAACATGCCGAGGCCCAGCATAATGCGCGGCCCCTTGCGGTCCAGCAGCGGGCCGCAGGGCAGCTGGGCGAGGCCGTAGGCCAGCGAAAAGGCCGACAGCAGCAGGCCGATTTCCGTACCGCTCAGCCCCATCTCTTCGCGGATGGTGGAGTTGGCGACCGACAGCGAACTGCGGTCGAGAAAGTTAATGATCGCGGCTAAAAACAGCAGCAGCATTGCGGTGGTCTGAATTTTCTTGATGCGCGCGGAACGCACCAGCGCGCCGTCGGGAGGCATGGGAACGATCGAATCGGCCGCGTCCGGCTCTGCGGCCGTCGGGCGGGTAGCGGTATGAGTTTTTTCCATCATTGTCTCCAGAATTCCACGTTAATAATATTTATCGTTGGGGGCCCGGGATGCAGGGAATGCTTGGTCTAACCGCTAATCAGCCTAAATGGCGCATTTCGCGTCCGAATCCGGGGAGATCGGGTTCCGTGCGGCAGATAGGCTTTTACGGTTTTTTATCGGTTTTTTATTACCGAGCGGGCGTCAGGAGACGGTGTGGGCGAGGGAGCGGATCATCGATTGTTTGGCGCTGTCGAGGTGACGGTGCAGCGCATGGGTGGCCTGCTGGTCGTTGCGGCAAATCAGCGCGCTGAGAATCGCCATATGCTCCTCAATGGCGATGATATTACGCTGCTTGAGGTCGCTGGCGTCCCACTGATAGTGGAAATGGAAGATGACCGAGATCACCTCCAGCGACTGGTTGAAGAACGGGTTATTGGCGGCGGAGAGGATCAGGCGGTGGAAGTCGCTGTCCAGCGCGGAGAACTGCCGGTAGTGCAGGCTGATATCGTCACGCAGCTCACGGTGGCGGCGCAGCAGCTCTCTGGCCTGCAGCCAGCGCGCATCGTCAGCCGGCAGGTTGAGAAAGCGCGACAGCGCATGGGTTTCCAGTATCTGGCGCAGTTCGAACAGCTGTTCGGCGTAATGCTGGTCGAAGGTTTTCAGGCACCACTGCCCGCGTTTGACGTTGTCGACCAACTGGTAGCGGCTCAGGCGCAACAGAAACTCCCGCACCACCGCCGGGCTGACGTTCATCTGGCGCGCCAGCTGCAGCTCGCTGAAACTGTCACCGGCGCGCAGCTGTTGCTGGTTAATCAGCTGGAAAAACGCCCGTTCAAAGCGTTCGTTCTGCGCCTCCGGCGACTGCTCGCGGCAGTCGAAACACTCCTCCTGCTGTGGCAGACGGGCGATGACATAGCCGTCGGCCTGCGGCGCCAGTACGCCGGTTTGTTGAAAGTGGGCCAGCGCGTGGCGCACCGTGGTGCGGCTGATGTTGTACATCTCGGCCAGCGCGGCCTGAGAGGGCAGCGGCGAGGTCAGATGGCCCCGAGTCATGCCGTCAATCATCTGATTGATCACCATCTGCCGCAGGTTTTGTGTTCTGCTCATCACGTCTCTCGGCGGTTTTTTCCGGCATTTAAAACCAATTTAAAGCGGTTTATTTTGGGCTGAGTCACACTTCCTTATGCCGAAGTCCTGGCGCGGGCGTTTTTTATTGAATAACAAACGCCAGATCACGGGAGGAGTCATCATGGCCACAATGAATACATTGATTTGTCAGCAGCCGAAGCAACTGGTTTATCAACAGCGCCCGGTGCCGGAACCGGCGGCGGGCGAAGCGCTTTTACAGATACACACCGTCGGCATCTGCGGCACCGACATTCACGCGTGGGCGGGGAATCAGCCGTTTTTCGCCTATCCGCGCGTGCTGGGCCATGAAATTTGCGGCCATATCGTCGGCCTGGGCGCGGACGTTGCAAACTGGCGGGTCGGGCAGCGGGTGGCGGTGATGCCTTATCTGTCCTGCGGCAGCTGCGGCGCCTGTCAGAGCGACCGCGGCAACTGCTGTGAAAATATTTCGGTGATCGGCGTGCACCAGGACGGCGGTTTTTGCGAATACCTCAGCGTGCCGGTCAGCAACCTGCTGGCGGTCGACGATCTGGCGCCCGAAAGCGCCGCGCTGATTGAACCGTTCGCCATCAGCGCCCATGCGGTGCGGCGCGCGGCGGTGGCGCCGGGCGAGCAGTTGCTGGTGGTGGGCGCCGGGCCGATCGGGCTGGGGGTGGCGGCGATTGCCCACGCCGACGGCGCGCAGGTGGTGGTGGCCGATACCAGCGCGGAACGCCGCGCCCATGTGGCGCAGGTGCTGGGGGTTGCGACGCTCGATCCGGCGGACGCCGGCTTTGACGCTGCGCTGCGCGCGCAGTTTTCCGGCATGCTGGCGGCCAAAGTGATTGACGCCACCGGCAACCGGCTGGCGATGAACAACTGCATCAACCTGATCCGCCACGGCGGCAGCATTGTGTTCGTCGGGCTGTTCAAAGGGGAGTTCAGTATCGACGACCCGGAGTTCCATAAAAAAGAGACCACCCTGATGGGCAGCCGCAACGCGACGCATGAAGATTTCGCCAAAGTGGGGCGGCTGATGGCGGCGGGTAAAATTCGCGCCGAGATGATGCTGTCGCACCATTTTGCCTTCGACACCCTGGCCGAATGCTATGAGCGTGACGTGATCAACAACCGCACGCTGATCAAAGGAGTGATTCACTTCCACAAGTAATGCTGCTTTTCGCCCGGCTATCCGGGCGATACATCACGCCGTCGTCACCTCCCCGCCATAAAACCATCATCCCAATGTCATAAATTTATCCCTAAATAGGTGCCCATCACGAATCGCCAACCTAATGAGATACGGCATATGGCTCAGGCACTGTTAAAACTGGCACCGAGCGAATTCCCGCCCGTGCAGACCCGTACGCGGCGCAAAGTTCTGGAAGTGAAAGGATTGGGCAAAGCCTATAAGGCGCAGCAGCGGGTGCTGGACGATATCAATTTTTCTCTGCACGCCGGCGAGTTTGTGGCGGTGATCGGCCGCTCCGGCGCCGGGAAATCGACCCTGCTGCACACCCTGAACGGCACCATTCCTTCCAGCTGCGGCGAGATGCTGCATATCGATCCGCAGGGCGTGGCGCAGGACATCGCCCAGCTGTCGGCGCGTCAGATGCGCAGCTGGCGCGCCCGCTGCGGCATGATTTTCCAGGATTTTTGCCTGGTGCCGCGGCTGGATGTGATCACTAACGTCTTGCTGGGGCGGCTCAGCCACACCTCGACGCTGAAATCCTTCTTCAAAGTCTTCGACGACGCCGACCGGGCGCGCGCCATTGAACTGCTGCAGTGGCTCAATATGCTGCCGCACGCCCTGCAGCGGGCGGAAAACCTGTCCGGCGGCCAGATGCAGCGCGTGGCGATCTGCCGCGCGCTGATGCAGAACCCGCAGATTCTGCTGGCCGATGAGCCGGTGGCGTCGCTGGATCCGAAAAACACCCGGCGCATTATGGATGCGCTGCGCAAGGTGAGCGAAGACGGCATCGCGGTGATGGTCAACCTGCACTCGGTTGAACTGGTGAAAGAGTACTGCGGGCGGGTGATCGGCATTGCGCAGGGCAAAATCATTTTCGACGGCCACCCGTCGCAGCTCGACGAACAGATTCTGCAGCAACTGTATGGCGAGGAAGTCAGCCAGATCCATTGATCGCCGGAGAGCGGCTTGTGCATTTTTACCGTTACTTTTACACACACAGGGTTATGAGATGATGAAAAAAATAGCGATGCTGAGCGCGCTGGCAAGCGGCGTGCTGATGGCCTTCGGCGCGGCGGCGGCGGATGCGCCCAAAGAGCTGAATATGGGCATTCTCGGCGGGCAGAATGCCACCCAGCAGATTGGCGACAACCAGTGCGTGAAGCAGTTTTTTGATAAGGAATTGGGCGTAGACACCAAACTGCGCAACTCCTCCGACTATTCCGGCGTGATCCAGGGGCTGCTCGGCGGCAAGATCGATATGGTGCTGAGCATGTCGCCGGCGTCGTTCGCCTCGGTATACCTCAAGGATCCGCAGGCGGTGGATCTGGTGGGGATCGCGGTTGATGACGTCGACAACTCGCGCGGCTATCACTCGGTGGTGATCGTCAAGGCCGACAGTCCGTATCAAAAGCTGGCGGATCTGAAAGGGAAATCCTTCGGCTTTGCCGATCCGGATTCCACCTCCGGCTTTTTGATGCCGGATCACGACTTTAAAAAGCAGTTCGGCGGCAACGCGGATAACCAATACAACGGTTACTTCTCCAGCGTGACCTTCTCCGGCGGCCACGAACAGGACATTCTCGGCGTGGTGAACGGTCAGTTTGACGGCGCGGTGACCTGGACCTCGATGATCGGCGACTACAACAGCGGCTACACCAGCGGCGCCTTTACCCGCCTGATCCGCATGGACCAGCCGGATCTGATGAAAAAGATCCGCATTATCTGGCAGTCGCCGCTGATCCCGAATGGCCCGATCCTGGTGCGCAGCGCGCTGCCGGCGGAGTTCAAAGCCAAACTGGTCGCCGCCATCAAGAAGCTGGATAAAAAAGATCACGCCTGCTTTGTGAAGGCGATGGGTGGCAAGCAGCATATCGAAGACACCACGCTGGCGGAGTACCAGCCGGTGATCGACCTCAAACGCGCGCTGGCGAAGGGCGAGCGCTGATTCTCTTCCGTACCCCGGCGTCTTGCACGCGCCGGAGTACGGACAGCCATTTTTTTACGACGGATGGACATCCACGTTGAATACCGATTTTGCGCATTACTATCAGCGGATCCGCAGCAGGCAGAAGCGTGAAACGCTGCTTTGGTCGCTGCTGCTGGTGGGGCTGTACCTCGGTGCCGGTACGTTGGCCGAGTTCAATCTGCATACCGTCTGGGTGTCATTGCCCAACTTCTTCGATTATCTGGCGGAAACCGTGCCGGTGCTGCACTGGCGGCTGCTGTTTGCCGACGGGCATACCGAAGGATCGCTGGCGTACTGGGGTTACCGGCTGCATATCCAGCTGCCGCTGCTGTGGGAAACCCTGCAGTTGGCGCTGGCGGCGACCCTGTGCTCGGTGCTGGTGGCGGGGGCGCTGGCCTTTCTGGCGGCGAATAACACCCACAGCCCGGGGTGGCTGCGCTTCGCCATCCGCACGCTGGTGGCCTTCCTGCGCACCATGCCGGAGCTGGCCTGGGCGGTGATGTTTGTGATGGCGTTCGGCATCGGGGCGATTCCCGGCTTTCTGGCGCTGGCGCTGCACACTATCGGCAGCCTGACCAAGCTGTTCTATGAGGCGCTGGAAACCGCGTCGTCGAAGCCGGTGCTCGGCCTGGCCGCCTGCGGCGCCACTCCGCTGCAGCGCATGCGCTTCGGCCTGTGGCCGCAGGTGAAACCGGTGTTTATGTCCTACAGCTTTATGCGGCTGGAGATCAACTTCCGTCAGTCGACCATCCTCGGGCTGGTGGGGGCGGGCGGCATCGGCCAGGAGCTGATGACCAATATTAAACTGGACCGTTACGATCAGGTTAGCATGACGCTGCTGCTGATTATCGTGGTGGTGTCGCTGCTGGATTACAGCTCCGGCAAACTGCGTCAACGCGTGGTGGAGGGCGGAAAATAATGTTCGAGCAAACCGTAAGCACGGAACGGCTGCACACGCTGCGTCAGCAGCACCGGGAGATCTTCAGCCAGCAGCGGCGCTATCTGCGCACTCTGGCGCTGGTCGGCGCGGGGTTTGTGCTGTACTACCTGCTGTTTTTCCACTTCTTCGGCATCTCCTGGCCGCAGTTTCTCACCGGTTGCCAGCAGCTCGGCCGCTACTTTATGCGCATGTTCGTCTGGCACGATTTTCTTAACTGGCCGTTCGGCTACTACTTCCAGCAGATCTTTATCACCCTCGGCATTGTGTTCGCCGGCACGCTCACCGCATCGCTGATTGCGCTGCCGCTGTCGTTCTTTGCCGCGCGCAACGTGATGGCCACGCCGCTGCTGCGGCCGGTCGCCGCCGTGGTGCGCCGTTTGCTGGACGTATTACGCGGCATTGATATGGCGATCTGGGGGCTGATCTTCGTGCGCGCGGTGGGCATGGGGCCGCTGGCCGGGGTGCTGGCTATCGTGATGCAGGACGTCGGGCTGCTGGGCAAACTGTATGCCGAAGGGCACGAGGCGGTGGAAAAATCGCCGGGGCGCGGCCTGACGGCGGTGGGGGCCAACGGCCTGCAGAAGCACCGTTTCGGCATTTTTACCCAATCCTTCCCGACTTTTCTGGCGCTGAGCCTGTATCAGATTGAGTCCAACACCCGTTCGGCGGCGGTGCTCGGCTTCGTCGGCGCCGGCGGCATCGGCCTGGTGTATGCGGAAAATATGCGGCTGTGGAACTGGGATGTGGTGATGTTTATCACCCTGGTGCTGGTGGTGGTGGTGATGACGATGGATAAAATCTCCTCGCTGCTGCGCAACAAATATATCATCGGCGAAGATATCCCGCTGTACCAGGCGAAACGCCAAATCGATTGAGAAACCACGCGCCTGTCCCTATACTGCCGCACTTATTCTGACGTGCGGCAGTCGTTTTACCCGCCGCACGTCATCCGATTACCCGTTAAAGGCAATGCCATGATTAACAATGACGTCCTGCGCAGCGTGCGTTACATGCTGAAAATCAACGACGTAAAAATGGCGGACATCGCCAAACTGGACGGTTTCGACGTTGACGCCGCAGCGATGGGCGCTTACATCATCAAGGAAGGCGAACCGGGCTTCCAGAAGTGTCCGGATGAGGTGATGGGGCATTTCCTCAACGGCCTGGTGTTCTTCAAACGCGGCAAAGACGATAAATTTCCGGCACCGCCGCTGGAGCTGCCGATCACCAATAACCTGGTGCTGAAGAAGCTGCGCGTGGCGTTTGAACTGAAGGACGTCGACCTGTTCCAGATTTTCACCGCGGTGGATTTCCGCATCTCCAAGCCGGAGCTGAGCGCGCTGTTCCGCAAGCCGGGCACCAAGAACTATCGTCCGTGCGGCGATCAGATGCTGCGTTACTTCCTGAAAGGGCTGGCGCAGCGGGTGCGCGGCGAGTAACGCGCGCGGAATACGGTATCTCGGCGCCTCCTGTGGGAGGCGCTTTTTTTTGCGGCGCGCTAGTTGAGCGGCTGCAGATGGCGCAGTTCAATATAGCCGCGCGTCTTGCCCATCGGCGGCTGGTTGGCGGCATCATAGAGTGCGACCTGCACCCAGTCGGCGTTGACCTGCCTGATTTGCACCAGTGGCCGGTCGCCGGAGAGTTGGGCGACGGCCTCGGCGCTGCTATCGGGCGCGGCTCTGAGCACGGCGCCGCCGCCGTCCGCTTTTAGCTGATAGCTGAGCAGCCAGGGGTAGGACTGACAGCCGCTTTGCTTTTCCAGTTGTTCAATATCGAAAGGCTGCGGCGCTTTGGGCGTAAACGCGGCCTTTTGCGCCTCATAAAAGTCCAGGCCGCACTCGTTATATGCGGTTGACTCGCTAACCTTCAGCGTACCGTAATACTCCACGTGCCCCTGCCGCCGGGCGATAAACTCCGGGTGATCCTGCTGCAGCCGTTTGAGATCGAGAGCGGGCTGGCGCAGGTTGATGACTTTTCCCTTGGCGGCCGACGATTCATCCGGGAAGAAACGGTATGTCAGCTGCGGCTGATTGACGTCTTCATGCCAGACAGGCAGCCAATAGGCCTGCAGCACGCCGTTGAACGTCTGTGCTTCGGCCAGCGCCGGCTGCACGCTGAGCGACAGCAGCAGGGCGAGCATCAGTGTTCTAATCATAATCCCTCCTGGATATGGCAGGCAGCAGAATAGCAAGACTTGATCGTCACGCTGAAGTTATTTATTCCTTTGCTGGTGATAAAATTTTTCAGCTCTTTTAACTTTTTGACGCTGTTGCCGACAAAATCAACTCCCCTGGATGAGCCAATCAGCAGGCATCCGTCGGTATCTGATTGATAGGCGTTTTTCTGCACCTTTTTTGTTCAGTATCTGCGCGCCGTTGGTGCGCGTTTTTTGCACGCGCCGCGCATTGTTTTTAATTAATCATTTAAAATCAAATAAATAAAAAACTGGCACGGGCGTTGCTCTGCTGGATTCAATCTTGTGTACTAGATGGAATTCAGCCGATGACCCAGCCTGTTAAGCAACACGGATTTACCCTCAGCGAGTGGCAGCGCTACTACCAGACGCAGCCGGCGGCGGAGCGTATCGCCTGCGTCGCCGCCACGCTTTCTCAACTTGTCGCCAGCCTTGACCGTAACGACAACGCCTGGATTTACCTGCCCGACGCGCGGCAGTGTGAGGCGCAGTATCAGCAGCTGGCGCAGCGCCTGGCGGCGGTAGCCGGGGACCTCAGCCGTCTGCCGCTGTTCGGCGTGCCGTTTGCGGTTAAAGACAACATTGATGTCGGCGGCTGGCCAACGTCGGCGGCCTGCCCGGCATTTACCTATCAGGCCGATGAGGATGCCGCCGTCGTCGCCAGGCTGCGCGCCGCCGGCGCTGTCGTTATCGGCAAAACCAACCTCGATCAGTTCGCCACCGGTCTGGTCGGCACCCGTTCGCCGTATGGCGCGGTGGTGAACAGCTTCAATCCGCAGTATGTCAGCGGCGGCTCCAGCTCCGGCTCGGCGTCGGTGGTGGCGCGCGGGCTGACGCCGTTTGCACTCGGCACCGACACCGCCGGCTCCGGCCGCGTACCGGCCGGGTTTAATCATATCGTCGGTTTAAAACCAACCAAAGGCTGGCTGTCGAACCGCGGCGTGGTGCCGGCCTGTCGCCTTAATGACTGCGTCTCCATCTTTGCGCTGACGGTGGCCGACGCTGCCTGCGTCGCCGAACTGGCCGGCGGCTATGATGCCGACGACGCCTATTCCCGCGTGAATCCACAGACGGCGCCGGCGGATCTGCCGGCCGCGCCGCGCTTTGCCGTGCCGGATGCGCCGTCGTTCTGCGGCGACCCGCAGGCAGAGCAGGCGTTTCAGGCGGCGCTGACGCAGCTGCGGGAGGGCGGCGCGCAGCTGGAAACGATCGATTTCACCCCGTTCCGCCAACTGGCGCAGCAGCTGTACGAAGGGCCGTGGGTGGCCGAGCGCACCGTGGCGGTGGCGGGCATGCTCAGCGATGACCCCGGGGCGATGAACCCGGTGGTGCGCGATATTGTCGGCAACGGCCTGCGTTACAGCGCCTGTGATGCCTATCGCGCCGAATACCTGCGCGCCGAGCTGGCGCGTGAGATCAACCGGCTGCTGGCGCAGTTCGACGCGCTGGTAGTGCCGACCTCACCGACGATCCGCACGCTGGCGGAAATGGCGCAGGAGCCGGTGTTGTTCAATTCGCAGTTCGGCACCTACACCAACTTCACCAATCTGGCCGACCTCAGCGCGCTGGCGTTGCCGGGCGCGCTGCGCGCCGATGGCCTGCCCGCCGGCATCACGCTGATCGCGCCGGCCTGGCACGATCGCGCGCTGGCGGCATTCGGCCAGCGCTGGCAGCAGCAACTGGGGCTGTCGCTCGGCGCTACCGGGCGTGCGCTGCCGGCACAGCCGCCGCTGGCGCCTGCGCCGCAGCATGTGCGCGTCGCCGTGGTGGGCGCGCACCTTCGCGGTATGCCGCTCAACGCGCAGCTGACGCAGCGGCAGGCGGTGCTGGCGGAGCAGACCACCACCGCGCCGTGTTACCGGCTGTATGCGCTGGCCGATACGCAGCCGCCGAAGCCGGGTCTGGTGAAAACGGAGGACGGCGCGGCAATTGAGGTGGAGCTGTGGGACATCCCGCTGGCGCGCTTTGGCGAGTTTGTTGCCGAAGTGCCGCCGCCGCTGGGCATCGGCACGCTGCTGCTGGCGGACGGGCGACGGGTGAAAGGCTTTATCTGCGAGCCATGGGCGCTGGCAGGGGCGACGGATATTACCGCATTTGGCGGCTGGCGCGCATATCGCGCCGGCGCAGAGAAGGAGGCTTGAGCATGTTTACCACCGTATTGATTGCCAACCGCGGCGAAATCGCCTGCCGTGCGATCCGCACCTTGAAACGTCTGGGCGTGACCAGCGTGGCGGTTTACTCCGATGCCGACCGCAATGCGCCGCACGTGAGCGCAGCGGATCACGCCGTGGCGCTGGGGGGCGACAAGGCCGCCGACAGCTATCTGCGCATTGACAAAATTCTGGCGGCGGCGGCGCAGACCGGCGCGCAGGCGATCTACCCCGGCTACGGCTTCCTGTCGGAAAGCGCCGAATTTGCCGATGCCTGCGCCGCGGCCGGCGTGGCGTTTATCGGCCCGACGGCGCAGCAAATCCGCGAGTTCGGCCTTAAGCACCGGGCGCGTGAACTGGCGGCGGCGGCCGGGGTGCCGATGACGCCGGGCACCGGCCTGCTGGCGAATGTGGAAGAGGCGGTCAGCGCGGCGGCGCGCATCGGCTATCCGGTAATGCTGAAAAGCACCGCCGGCGGCGGCGGCATCGGCCTGACGCGCTGCGATAACGAAGCGGCGCTGCGCGAGGCCTATGACGGCGTCAAACGCATGGGTGAACAGTTTTTCCGCGATGCCGGCGCGTTTCTTGAGCGCTTTGTCGACCGGGCGCGCCACGTCGAGGTACAGATTTTCGGCGACGGTCAGGGACGGGTGGCGGCGCTGGGCGAGCGCGACTGCTCGCTGCAGCGCCGCAACCAGAAGGTGGTGGAGGAGACGCCCGCGCCGCATCTGCCGGCGGCGACCCGTCAGGCGCTGCATCAGGCGGCGGTGGCGCTGGGGGAATCGGTCAGCTATCGCAGCGCCGGGACGGTGGAGTTTATCTATGACGCCGGGCGCGATGAGTTCTATTTCCTGGAGGTGAACACCCGCCTGCAGGTGGAGCATCCGGTGACGGAGATGGTGACCGGCCTGGATCTGATTGAGTGCATGCTGCAGGTGGCGGCGGGCGATGAGCCGGACTGGACGGCGCTGCTGCGCGCGCCGCGCGGGGCGGCGATCGAGGCGCGCATTTATGCGGAAGATCCGCTGAAGAACTTCCAGCCCAGCCCCGGCGTACTGACCGAGGTGGCGTTTCCGCCGGAGACGCGCGTCGACGGCTGGGTCAGCAGCGGCAGTGAAGTTTCCGCGTTTTATGACCCGCTGATCGCCAAACTGATCGTCTACGGTGAGGATCGGGCCGCGGCGCTGGAGAAGATGCAGCAGGCGCTGGATGCCACGCGGCTGCACGGCATCGCCACCAACCTGGACTATCTGCGCCAGGTGGTGGCGACCGACGCTTTCCGCGCCGGCGAGGTCTGGACCGGCCTGCTGGATGAATTCGTCTATCAGCCTCACTGCATCGAGGTGCTGCAGCCCGGCACTTACAGCAGCGTGCAGGACTACCCCGGCCGCCTTGGCTACTGGGATATCGGCGTGCCGCCGTCCGGGCCGATGGATGATTTCGCCTTCCGGCTGGCGAACCGCATCGTCGGCAACCATCCGAGCGCAGCCGGGCTGGAATTTACCCTGCAGGGGCCGACGCTGCGCTTCCACTGCGACGCCACCATTGCGCTGACCGGCGCCGACTGCCCGGCGACGCTGGACGACGTGGCGCTGGAGTACTGGCGGCCGGTGGCGGTGCGCGCCGGGCAGGTACTGACGCTCGGCCGCGCCAGCCGCGGCTGCCGCACTTACCTGGCGGTGCGCAACGGCATTGACGTGCCGCTCTATCTGGGCAGCCGCTCCACCTTCGCGCTTGGCCAGTTCGGCGGCCACGCCGGCCGTACGCTGCGGGTGGCCGATATGCTGTCCGTTGCCCGGCCTCAGTTACCCGCCAGCACCACGCCGGCGCCGATCGCCGCGCCGCAGGCGCTGGACGCCAGCCTGATCCCGCAGTACGGCGAGGTCTGGCATATCGGCGTGCTGTACGGCCCGCACGGCGCGCCGGACTTCTTCACCGAGGAATCCATCGACGCCTTCTTCGCCAGCGAATGGCAGGTGCATTACAACTCCAACCGGCTGGGCGTGCGCCTGTCCGGGCCGAAGCCGGCGTGGGCGCGGCAGGACGGCGGCGAGGCCGGCCTGCATCCGTCCAACGTGCACGACTGTGAATACGCCATCGGCGCGATCAACTTTACCGGCGATTTTCCGGTGATCCTGACCCGCGACGGGCCGAGCCTCGGCGGCTTTGTCTGTCCGGTGACCATCGCCCGCGCGGAGCTGTGGAAAGTGGGGCAGGTGAAGCCGGGCGACCGCATCCGCTTTCACCCCATCAGCTTCAAGCAGGCGCAGTCGCTGGAGCAGGCGCAGCTCGGCAGCATTGAGGCGCTGGCGGCGGTAAAAGCCATCTCGTTGCCGCCGCCGTCGCTGGCGCCGACGGGGACGGTGTCGGCCGCGGTGCTGGCGCGTCTTGAGGCGGATAACGGCCTGCCGGCGGTGACCTATCGTCAGGCGGGGGACGGCTACCTGCTGATGGAGTACGGCGACAACGTGCTGGATCTGGCGTCGCGTCTGCGTATCCATCTGCTGATGCAGTCGCTGCAGGCGCAGACGATAGCCGGCGTTGAGGAACTGGCGCCCGGCGTGCGTTCGCTGCAGATTCGTTATGACAGCCGCATCATCGCTCAGCAGGATTTGCTGTCGCGGCTGCTGACGCGCGAGCGCTCGCTGGAGGACGTCAGCAATCTGAAGGTGCCGACGCGTATTGTCCATCTGCCGATGGCCTTTGAGGACAGCGCGACGCTGGACGCGGTGGAGCGCTACCGGCAAACCGTGCGCGCCGAGGCACCATGGCTGCCGAATAACGTCGATTTTATTCAGCGCATCAACGGGCTGAGCCGCCGTGAACAGGTGCGCGACATCCTGTTTGACGCCAGCTACCTGATTCTCGGCCTGGGCGATGTGTATCTCGGCGCGCCCTGCGCGGTGCCGCTGGACCCGCGCCATCGCCTGCTGAGTTCGAAATACAACCCGGCGCGCACCCACACCGCCGAAGGCACCGTCGGCATCGGCGGCATGTATATGTGCATCTACGGCATGGATTCGCCGGGGGGCTATCAGTTGGTCGGGCGTACGCTGCCGATCTGGAACAAGTTCCTGACCAATCCGCAGTTCAGCGCCGGCGAACCGTGGCTGCTGCGCTTTTTCGATCAGGTGCGTTTCTACCCGGTCAGCGAGCAGGAGCTGGAGGCGCAGCGCGAAGCGTTCCGCGCCGGCCGCATGACGATCCGCATAGAGCACAGCGAGTTCGACTTTGCCGAGTATCGCCGCTTCCTGGCGGATAACGCCGGCGAGATCGACGCGTTCCGCCAGCGGCAGCAACAGGCGTTCGCCGGCGAGGTGGCGCGCTGGCAGACGCAGGAAAGCGAGCCGGAAGCGCAGCTTCTGCCGGCGGCGGATGAAGAAGAGGTGGACGGCGATCTGGTCAGCGCCGACCTGAACGGCAACGTCTGGAAGGTGTTGGTCGAGCCGGGCCAGACGGTGGCCGCCGGCCAGCCGCTGATCGTGGTGGAGGCGATGAAAATGGAGCTGGCGGTCACCGCGCCGCGCGCCGGGGTGATCAAGCGCATCGGCTGCCAGCCGGGGCGGCCGGTCGGGCCGGGCGACGCCCTGCTGTGGCTGGAACGTGCCGGATGAGGAGACCATGATGCAACTGACCAATAACCGCCATAAGGCGCGGCCGGAGGGGCTGGCGGAGCGCATCTACCAGCAGTTGAAGGATGAGATTTTCGATTTTCGCCTGCTGCCGGGCGACCGCTTCAGCGAGAGCGAGATTGCCGGGCGGATGGCGGCCAGCCGCACGCCGGTGCGTCAGGCGCTGTTCCGGCTGGAGCGGGAGGGCTACGTCGACGTGCATTTCCGCAGCGGCTGGCAGGTGCGGCCGTTTGATTTTGACTATTTCGAACAGCTGTACGACCTGCGCATCGTACTGGAGCGGGAGGCGCTGAAGCGTCTGTGCGCCCGCCCGACGGGTGAGACGCCGCCGGCGCTGGCGGAGCTGACGCGTTTTTGGATCGACGCGCCGCGCCTGGAGGACGGCAAAAGCGTCTCGCGGCACGACGAACAGTTTCATATGGCGCTGGTGGCCGCCGCCGGCAACGGCGAGATGGCGCGTATTCACCGCGACGTCACCGAAAAAATCCGCATCATCCGCCGGCTGGACTTTACCCAGGATCAACGGGTCGATGCGACCTATCAGGAACACGCCGCGATTCTGCGGGCCATTTCGCAACGTCACACCGAGGAGGCGCAAACGCTGCTTAGCGATCACATTGCCGTCAGTAAGGCCGAAGTCCGAAAAATAACCCTGCACCGCCTGCATCAGGCGCGTTTACAGCAGGGGCCAGCGTCTTGATCACTTTCACCAGGAGTCGAATTATGCCACATCGTCATTTTATCAAAGCCTGCGCCCTGTCCGTCAGCCTGCTCGGCATCGGGCTGGCGTGGAGCGCACAGGCCGCCGACACCATCAAGGTCGGCATTCTGCACTCGCTGTCCGGCACCATGGCCATTTCGGAAACGCCGCTGAAGGACGTGGCGCTGATGACCATTGACGACATCAACGCCAAGGGCGGGGTGCTGGGGAAAAAGCTGGAGCCGGTGGTGGTCGACCCGGCCTCCAACTGGCCGCTGTTCGCCGAGAAGGCGCGCCAGCTGCTGACGCAGGATAAGGCGGCGGTGGTGTTTGGCTGCTGGACCTCGGTATCGCGCAAATCGGTGCTGCCGGTGTTCGAGGAGCTGAACGGCCTGCTGTTCTATCCGGTGCAGTATGAAGGGGAGGAGATGTCGCCGAACGTGTTCTATACCGGCGCGGCGCCGAATCAGCAGGCCATTCCGGCGGTGGAATATCTGATGAGCGAAGACGGCGGCGGCGCCAAGCGCTTCTTCCTGCTGGGCACCGACTACGTTTACCCGCGCACCACCAACAAGATCCTGCGCGCCTTTTTACATACGAAAGGCGTACAGGATAAGGATATCGCCGAGGTGTATACGCCGTTCGGCTACAGCGATTATCAGACCATCGTCGCCAACATCAAGAAATTCGCCGCCGGCGGCAATACGGCGGTGATCTCCACCATCAACGGCGACTCCAACGTGCCTTTCTATAAAGAGCTGGCCAATCAGGGCATCAAGGCCACCGACGTGCCGGTGATCGCCTTCTCGGTCGGGGAGGAGGAGCTGCGCGGCATCGATACCAAGCCGCTGGTCGGCAATCTGGCGGCGTGGAACTATTTCCAGTCGCTGGATAATCCGACCAACCAGAAGTTTGTCGCCGAGTGGCGCGCCTATGCCAAGGCGCACAACCTGCCGAACAGCGCCAATGCGGTCACCAACGATCCGATGGAAGCGACCTATGTCGGCATCCATATGTGGGCGCAGGCGGTGGAAAAAGCCGGCACCACCGACGTCGATAAGGTGCGCGCCGCGATGGCCGGCCAGAGCTTTGCTGCGCCGTCGGGCGTGACGCTGACGATGGACGCCGTCAACCACCACCTGCACAAGCCGGTGATGATTGGCGAAATTGAAGACAACGGTCAGTTCAACGTGGTGTGGCAGAGTGAGCAGCCGCTGCGCGCGCAGCCGTGGAGCCCGTATATCGCCGGCAATGATAAAAAGTCTGACCGGCCGGTGAAAGGGGGCAATTAAGCGTGCCGCGTCGCCGGCATGCGGCTTGCCGCGCCCGCTGACGCACCGACAAACGACAGGGGCCGGACGTTCCGGCCCCGACAGAGGGGCAGCCCGATGCAATCTTTATTTTTATCCCGACTGCGGCCACTACTCTGGCTGCTGTGCTGCCTGCCGCTGTGGGCGCAGGCCGGGCCGGCCGGCGATTTCGCCGCCGCCGGCCGCAGCCAGCAGGCCAAATTACTGCAGGGCTGGGCGAGCGCGCCCGATGCCGCACGCCTGCCGCTGTTGCGGGCGCTGAAACAGGAGAACCTGGCGGTGGACGCCGCCGGGCGCGTATTTACCCGCCAGAACGGCGCCTGGACGCCGCTGGAAGGGGACGCCGCGCCGCAGGGAACGCCGAAAAAAGTGCGGCTGAATAACCGGTTGCGCATTCTGACCGCCAACGCGCTGGCGGCGCAGCAGCTGGTGAGCGGCGATAAGGCGGCGCGGCTGCAGGCGGCGCAGACGCTGCAGCGTGACGCGCAGCGCGACCAGCGGCCGCTGCTGCGGCAGCGGTTGATGCAGGAGCAGGATGAGGCGGTGCGCGAGGCGCTGCGCATCGCGCTGGCCAATCTGCAGCTGAGCGACGCCGATCCGCAGGTGCGTCTGCAGGCGGTGCAGCTGCTGGGCGAATCGGGCGATCCGCAGACCCAGGCGCGGCTGCAGGCGCTGAGCGAAGCGGACGGCGAGCCGGACGCTGCGGTGCGAGCCGCCGCACAGCAGAGCCTGGCCAGCGTCAAACAGCGGCTGATGATCGGCGATCTGCTCGGCCAGGCGTTTACCGGCCTGTCGCTGGGGTCGATCCTGCTGCTGGCGGCGCTCGGGCTGGCGATCACCTACGGCCTGCTCGGGGTGATCAATATGGCCCACGGCGAGATGCTGATGCTCGGCGCCTACGCGGCCTATCTGGTGCAGGGGGCGTTCCAGCAGTTGGCGCCGCAGTGGCTGGCGTTCTATCCGCTGGCGGCACTGCCGGCGGCGTTCGCCGTGACCGCCGGTATCGGCATGCTGCTTGAACGCACGGTGATCCGCCACCTCTATGGCCGGCCGCTGGAAACGCTGCTGGCGACCTGGGGCATCAGCCTGGTGCTGATCCAACTGGTGCGGCTGCTGTTCGGCGCGCAGAACGTCGAGGTCGCCAACCCGGCCTGGCTGTCGGGCGGTATCCAACTGCTGCCGAATCTGGTGCTGCCGTGGAACCGCATCGCGGTGATCGTGTTTGTGGCGCTGGTGCTGCTGCTCACCTGGCTGCTGCTGAACAAAACCCGTCTGGGAATGAACGTGCGTGCGGTGACGCAAAACCGTGCGATGGCCGCCAGCTGCGGCGTGCCGACCGGGCGGGTGGATATGCTGGCGTTTGGTTTAGGCTCCGGCATCGCCGGGCTGGGCGGCGTGGCGCTGTCGCAGCTGGGCAACGTCGGGCCGGAACTGGGGCAGGGCTATATCATCGACTCGTTTCTGGTGGTGGTGCTGGGCGGCGTCGGACAGCTGGCCGGTACGGTGGCGGCGGCGTTCGGCCTCGGCATCGTCAATAAAATTCTTGAACCGCAGATTGGCGCCGTGCTGGGTAAAATCCTGATTCTGGCGCTGATTATCCTGTTTATTCAGAAACGTCCTCAAGGGCTGTTCGCCCTGAAGGGCAGGGTGATTGACTGATGAGCCAACCATTAACCCTCAGCGGCGTGCAGAAAGCGCCGCGTACGGCGCTGACCCTCGGCACGCTGCTGGTGCTGGCGCTGTTAATCATGCCGTTTCTGGCGCTGCTGCCGGCCACGCACCCGCTGGCGATCTCCACCTACACCCTGACGCTGACGGGAAAAATTCTGTGTTACGCCGTGGTGGCGGTGGCGCTGGATCTGGTGTGGGGCTACGCCGGGCTGCTGTCGCTCGGCCACGGCCTGTTCTTTGCCCTCGGCGGCTATGCGATGGGTATGTACCTGATGCGTCAGGCCGCCGGCGACGGCCTGCCGGCGTTTATGTCGTTTCTGTCGTGGAGCGAACTGCCGTGGTTCTGGAGCGGCACGCAATATTTTGCCTGGGCATTGTGCCTGATCGTGCTGGCGCCGGGCGTGCTGGCGCTGGTGTTCGGCTACTTCGCCTTCCGCTCAAAAATCAAAGGGGTGTACTTCTCCATCATGACGCAGGCGCTGACCTACGCCGGCATGCTGCTGTTTTTCCGTAACGAAACCGGCTTTGGCGGCAATAACGGCTTTACCGGCTTCACCACGCTGCTGGGGGCGCCGATTACGGCGACCGGCACCCGCGTGGCGCTGTTTCTGGCGACGGTGCTGCTGCTGATCGTCAGCCTGGGAGTGGGGTTTGCGCTGGCGCGCAGTAAATTCGGCCGCGTGCTGACGGCGGTGCGCGACGCGGAGAACCGCCTGACGTTCTGCGGCTATCAGCCGCGCGGCTTCAAGCTGTTTGTCTGGACGCTGTCGGCGGTGCTGTGCGGGCTGGCCGGCGCGCTGTATGTGCCGCAGGTGGGCATTATCAATCCCGGCGAGATGTCGCCCACCAACTCGATCGAGGCCGCCATCTGGGTGGCGCTGGGCGGACGCGGCACGTTGGTCGGGCCGTTGCTCGGCGCGGGCATCGTCAACGGCGCCAAGAGCTGGTTCACCGTGGCGATGCCGGAGTACTGGCAGCTGTTCCTCGGGCTGATGTTTATCGTGGTGACGCTGTTTCTGCCGCAGGGCGTGATTGGCCTGCTGCGCCGGAGGAAATCATCATGAACGCCATGCAAATGACCGATGAGCTGTTTACCCATCCGCTGCCGGCCGATAAGCGCCGCGGGCAGACCGACCCGGTGCTGCAGCTGGAGAGCATCAACGTCAGCTTCGACGGCTTCCATGCGCTGCGCGATCTGTCGCTGCAGATCGGCGTCGGCGAACTGCGCTGCGTGATCGGGCCGAACGGCGCGGGCAAAACCACGCTGATGGATGTGATCACCGGCAAAACGCGACCGGACAACGGACGGGTGTTTTACGATCAGACGCGCGATCTGACGGCGATGGATCCGATCCGGATCGCGCAGGCCGGCATTGGCCGCAAGTTTCAAAAACCGACGGTGTTTGAAGCGCTGACGGTGTTTGAGAACCTGGAGATCGCGCAGAAGAACCCCAAATCGGTGTGGGCCTGCCTGCGCGCCAGACTGAGCGGCGAGCAGCGCGACCGCATCGAGCAGATGCTGCAGACGCTGCGGCTGACCAGCCAGCGTCACCGGCCGGCCGGGCTGCTGTCGCACGGCCAGAAGCAGTTTCTGGAAATCGGCATGCTGCTGGTACAGGAGCCGCATCTGCTGCTGCTGGATGAGCCGGCGGCCGGCATGACCGATGCGGAAACCGAATACACCGCCGAACTGTTCAAATCCCTGGCGGGCAGCCATTCGCTGATGGTGGTGGAGCACGATATGGGGTTTGTCGAAGCCATCGCCGATCGCGTGACGGTGCTGCATCAGGGGCAGGTGCTGGCGGAAGGTTCGCTGGCGCAGGTGCAGGCTGACGAACGGGTGATTGAGGTCTATCTGGGCCGCTGAAGCGAATAATGAGGAAAGTGTGATGCTGCAAGTGAACGAGCTGAACCAATATTACGGCGGCAGCCATATTCTGCGCGGCGTCTCTTTTGAGGCGCGGATTGGCGAAGTGACCTGCCTGCTGGGGCGCAACGGCGTGGGCAAAACCACCCTGCTGAAATGCCTGATGGGACTGCTGCCGGCGAAAAGCGGCGATATCTGCTGGCAGGGACAGCGCATCAATGGGCGCAAAACCCATCAGCGGGTGCAGGCCGGCATCGCCTATGTGCCGCAGGGGCGCGAGATTTTCCCACGGCTGACGGTGGAGGAGAACCTGCTGATGGGGCTGTCGCGCTTTGCCGCCGCAGAGGCGAAACGCGTGCCGGACAGCATTTATCAGCTGTTTCCGGTACTGGCGCAGATGAAGCACCGGCGCGGCGGCGATCTGTCCGGCGGCCAGCAGCAACAGCTGGCGATCGGCCGGGCGCTGGCCTGCCGGCCGAGCCTGCTGATTCTGGATGAGCCTACTGAAGGCATTCAGCCGTCGGTGATTAAGGAGATTGGCGCGGTGATCGGACAGCTGGCGGCGCAGGGGGAGATGGCGATCCTGCTGGTGGAGCAGTTTTATGACTTCGCCGCCGAACTGGCGGACAGCTACCTGGTGATGGCGCGCGGCAGCATTGTGCAGCGCGGCGCGGGCGCCGATATGGAGCGGGAGGGCGCCAGGGCGCTGGTGGCGATTTAAACCGCCCGCCGCCGTGGTGAAAGCCTGCGGCGGCGGGCGCGCGGGGTTTTTATCTGGTGGCTATCGGCTGCTTGCCGTCCAGCAGGCCCCATTCGCTCCAGGAGCCGTCATACAGCCTGACCTGCGGCGCGCCCAGCGACTGTAGGCCAAAGGCCAGCACCGCGGCGGTGACGCCGGAGCCGCAGCTGACGATGATCGGGCCGTTAATATCGACCCCTTTGGCGCTGAAGGTTTCCCGCAGCGCCGCCAGCGATTTAAAGCGGCCGTTGTCCAGCAGGTCGCCGTAGGGAATATTGATGCTGCCGGGAATATGGCCGCAGTGCAGGCCCGGGCGCGGTTCCGGCGCGTCGCCGTAAAAACGCGCGGCGGCGCGCGCGTCGAGGATCTGGTTGTCGCTGCCCAGTGCCTGCTCCACCTGCGCCATGGCGACCACCGCCGCCGGGTTGAAGCTGGCGTTAAACACCGCAGGCTGCCGGGCAACGGGGCCGCTTTCCAGCGCATTTCCGCGCGCCGTCCAGCCGCTCATCCCCTCATCCAGCACATAAACCCGTTTGGCGCCGAAGTTGCGGAAGGTCCACCAGCCGCGCGGGGCGGAAAATTGGTTGCCCTCATCATAGAACACCAGCGTGCTGTTTTCGCTGATGCCCAGCTCGCCTGCCGCGCGGCTGAAGGCCTCGGCGTCCGGCAGCATATGCGGCAGCGCGCTGCTTTTGTCGGCGACGTCGTCGATATCGAAATAGACCGCGCCCGGCAGATGCCCGCGTTCAAATTCGGCGCGCATATCTTTTTTCGGCGTCAGGCCCGCCGGCGACATGCGCACGTCGACCAGCACCAGATCGCTATCGTTAATATGTTGTTCAAGCCATTGCGGGGTAACCAGAAAAGGAGAGTTCATTGTGATTGTTCGTCCGTCATGAAAACCGATTTTTACTATACCCTAAATTGCTCCGCTTGCATTATGGCGCGCTCGTCCAGGCTACCCTTGTCACCCCGATTAATGGGCATTCACAAACAGGATCGGTCTGATTGTCTTGAGTGATCTTTAACCATTAATATGAGGGGTTTTAACGACATGGAGAGTTAAATTAATGCAAATTTGCAGAATGGATTATAACGATGTGTCCGCCGATAGACGGCATTTAAAACTCCACGTTTACGGAGTAGGCGTGTTCCCGGTGGGCGCGGACTCATGTCTTATGGCAGGGTTGAAGTGATGGGAAGGGCTGATTATGCGTCATGCGACATTGATTAATCTATGCATTTGGCTTGCCTGTCTTGTCGCGGCATTCTTCATTGTATTGTTTCCGCTGGGTGGCCTACTGGATTACCTGTCACAAGCCACCAATCATGTATTGAATATTACAGGGTTAGGCTTTGCTGACGGTGAGGCCGATCCCTCATTCCTCTGGGTGCTGGCGGCGCTTATGCTGGTTGTAGCGGCTATTCTGGTGAGTGTGGTCAATTGGGTCAGGGGTAGGTTCAGGTAGGCAAAGGGAAGGACGCCCAGATCGCCCTGATGCACCATTCTGAATCCTTTGCATCAGCCGCGGCCTGAAACATGTCGCAAACTGTACGCAGCAGGATCATAGCCAGTGCGCTGAATTTCAAAAAACCGTCGTGCGGGGAAGATTGCTGACGAAATAGTCCGGCCTGCGGGTGATAAGGTCAGGACAACCGTCGTATGAAGAACACGATGACGTAAAGCTGGGCGGCTATTGAGGCGGAGGAAAGATGATGGCGGAGCAGGATTTTGGCGGTGCAAAGATCGCGCTGCTGCATCAGGGACAGGTGCTGGTCTACCGGCGCGACTGCCGTGACGATATACCGTGGCCCGGCCAGTGGGATCTGCCCGGTGGCGGGCGCGAAGGGGCGGAGACGCCGCTGCAGTGCGTGCAGCGGGAAACGTACGAGGAGTTCGGCCTGACGATCGCCGCCGCCCAGGTGCGTGAGCAGCGTCGTTATTCCGGACGGCAACCGGGGGACGCGGCCACCTGGTTTATGCTGGGCGATCTCAGCGCGCGGCAGATCGCCGCCGTGCGCTTTGGCGATGAAGGCCAGTATTGGCGCATGATGCTGATAGAGGAATTTATTCACCACCCGCAGGGGATTGCCCATCTGCGTCAGCGGCTGGCGGCGCTGCTTGCCGCTCGTACTCGCTGACGCGGGCGACCAGCGCTGCGATCTGCCGGTCGGAAAACACCTCAATGCCCTGTTGCCGCAGCAGGGCGGCGGTAACCCCGCTGCCGGGTTTGCTTTGGCCGCTGAAGCTGCCGTCGTAGATAAGCTGGCTGCCGCAGGAGGGGCTGCCGTCGGTCAGCAGCGCAAAGCGGCAATCGTGGCGGCGTGCGGTCTCCAGCGCCAGCTGCGCGCCCAGCAGGTAGGGGGCGGTAACGTCGGCACCGGTGGTTTCACGCACCTGCGCCCGCTGGGCGAGCACCGCGGCGCCGTCGGCATCGGGGCTGATTTCCGCCGCCGGACGCGGGGTGGAGAAGCCCGCCGCCAGCTCCGGACAACACACCACCAGGCGTCCCTCGCGCTGCCAGCGCGCCAGCGTGGCGTCCAGCAGCGGCTTATCGGAACCGTTATAGCGTACTTTGAAACCGGCCAGGCAGGCGCTGATTAAAATCTTCGGCGACATTCATCTTATCTCTGTGGATCGTGACGGTTGTGCGGACGACGCGCGTCCGCACGCGCGGTTTTATCCTAACAGAAGCGGCGTGACGGCGCATGCCCTGGCGCTGCGGATAACGTGAAACAGATGTACCGTTTTGGCTGCTAATTTGATGCGCTTCCGCATCGGCGCGATCGCCGTTTCAGCCGTTCATACGGGAACTATGAACGGCGTCACGAATATCAGTTTTATTACCCCGGCCGCTTGTTGTTGGAATATTAATTCCATATAAATATTCTTTAGATTTTTTATTTCACAAGCAGGGATCGCCGAGTCGTTCGGCAGGTCAGGCGGGAGGAAGAGAGGATGAAACAGGTTCGTATCGGATTGATCGGCACCGGCTATATCGGCCGCTGCCACGCCATTGCCTATGCGCAGGCGGGCACGGTATTCCCGCTGAAAGGGGAGCTGGTGCTGGAGATGCTGGCGGAAGTGACGCCGGAGCTGGCGCGTCAGCGCGCCGCGGAGTTCGGCTTTGCGCGCGCCACCGACGACTGGCGGCAGCTGGTGGCCGACCCGGCAATTGACGTGGTGGATATCTGCGCGCCGAACTTTCTGCACAAGGAGATGGCGCTGGAGGCGATTCGCCACGGCAAACACGTCTATTCAGAGAAACCGCTGGCGCTGGACGCCCGCGACGCGGCGGAAATGGTGCTGGCGGCGCGCCAGCGCGGGGTGAAAACCCTGGTGGGCTTTAACTATATGAAGAACCCCACCAGCCAGCTGGCGCGTGAAATCATCGCCAACGGCGAGATTGGCGAAGTGGTGCATTTTTACGGCACCCATAATGAGGATTATCTGGCGGATCCGCGCACGCCGATTGACTGGCACTGTCGCAAGGCCAGCGCCGGGCTGGGGGCGCTGGGGGATCTGGCGGCGCATATCGTCAATATGGCGCACTATCTGGTGGGCGATATCAGCGCGGTGTCCGGTGATATGCAGACGGTGATCAAACAGCGTCCGGATCCGAACGACCCATCAAGGCTGTGCACGGTGGAGAACGAGGATCAGGCCAGCGCGCTGGTGCGCTTCGCCAATGGGGCGATGGGCACCATTGAAACTTCACGTATCGCCTGCGGCCGCAAAATGGGGCTGACCTATGTGGTGACCGGCACCAAAGGCACGCTCAGCTATACCCAGGAGCGGATGGCGGAGCTGAAGCTGTACCGCCACGACGAACCGGCGGAGCGGCAGGGGTTTAAAACCCTGCTGGTGGGGCCGAAACACCCGGACTACGCGGCCTTCTGCATCAGCGCCGGTCACGGCATCGGCTTTAACGATCAGAAAACCGTCGAGGTGCGCGATTTGGTCAACGGCATCGCCGCCGGCGATCGCATGTGGCCGGATTTTGAGGAGGGCTGGAAGGTCTCCTGCGTGCTGGACGCCATCGCCGAATCCGCCGGGCAGCGCAGCTGGGTGGAGGTGCAGGATCGGTTAAATCGTTAACTGAATAACCTGATAGCTTAATAACTTGTTAACTTATTTTGTTATCAGCTTGGCAGGCTGCCGCGTTATCAGGCCGGCAGCCTGCCCCGTCAGACACACGGGGTAATGCACGCTGTGTGGGGACTTAAACCGGGTGGAAATCCTCGGCGTCGACGTCATAGCCGGCCGGCTCCCAGCGGATGGCCAGCAGGGCAACCAGCCCGACCAGCGGCGCCAGGGCAATCACCCAGAACACGCCGGTGCCCAGCGCGGCGGACAGCACCGGAAACAGGAACAGCGACAGCGTGGAGCTGGCGCGCATCAGCGTCTGGTTAAAACCGACGCCGACGCCGCGCAGCGAGGTGGGGTAGCTCAGCGAGGCGAAGGTCATGCTGTGCGAACCGGGGCCGAAGCCCTGGCCGAGCAGGAACAGCGCCAGCATGCCGATGGAGAAGGCCGCTTCGCCGCCGCCGTCCGGCAGGCCGACCAGCGCCAGCCCAAGAAGCGCCGCCAGCTGGCAGGCGTAGCCCAGCACCGTCATTTTCCAGGCGCCGAAGGTCGGCACCAGACGCACCGCCAGCAGGCCGCCGGCGAAGGCGAACAGCAGGTTCAGCGCCAGCGACACCAGAATGGTGCTGAGCATCGACTGCGCCAGAAAGGTGGAGAGGATCACCGGCAGGCCGAAGGCGACGGCGTTATAGGCAAAGGAAGAGGCGATGGCGATGGTGGTCGCCAGCACGGTGCGCCGCAGGTACACCCCTTTCAGCAGTTCGCCGTAGTTGCGCCAGGCCGCGCGTCTGGCCGGCGGCGCCGGCGTGCGCTTGGCCTCTTCGGCCACCTGGGCATGGATATTGTAGGAGCGGCGCAGGATGGCGGCGGCGCCCTGCAGATCGCCCTGATTGGCGGCCCACACCGGCGATTCGCTCATATAGCGGCTGCGGATGGCGATAATCAGCAGGGCGGGCACCGCGCCGAAGCCGAGGATCAGCCGCCACAGCCAGTCGGTGTGGCCGTCCGGCAGCACCGCATACAGCAGCAGCACCAACAGGTAGGAGATACTGATCGCCGCATACCAGGTTGGGCACCACATGGCGATGCGCGCCGCCTTGTTGCCGCGGCCGGACAGGCGGGAGAATTCGGCCAGAAACGCCATGGCGACCGGCAGATCGATGCCGACTCCCAGCCCCATCACGAAACGCGCGCCGCCGAGCACCCACTCATTCGGCGCAAAGGCGCAGGCCAGCGCCGCCACTACAAAGAAAAACATATCGGCCATAAATACCCGGTAGCGGCCGATTTTATCGGTCAGGTAGCCGCCGATAAAGGCGCCGATAATTGCGCCGAAGGTAATGGCCGAGGCCACCAGCCCGGTGCCGGTGGGGGACAGGCTGAACTCGCGCGCCACGTCCTTGATGCCGAACGCCAGCGCGCCCAGATCGTACGCGTCGAGAAACACGCCGCCCAGCGCGATGGCGACCACGATGCGCGCATCGCTGCGTTTGGCCGCGCCGCTGTTGACCAGCCGCGAGACGTCGGCGGCATTGCGGATGGTGACGCTTGCTGCGCCGGCGCTGTCGGCGTTCCCTGCAGAAGAAGGTGCGGCAGAGGGGGCCGCTATGTCTGTCGTCATAATAATAATTTTCTGATAGGCAAAGCATCGAGCTTAGCGGCGCGCACGCGGGGAAAACCAATGCTTTCTGGTTATAAGCATACAACCGGAAGATGTTGAAAAATCATCATGTTAAATAATATTTAACCGTTGACTCCGCAGGGATTAGTCAAAGCGAATCACCGCTTTGATCGCCTCGCCCGTCTGGGCGGCGTCCAGCGCCTGATTGATGGCTCCGAACGGGTAGAAACGCAGTAGCCGGTCAAAGGGAAAATGGCCGCTGCGCCACTGTGCGATCAGATAAGGGATAAACTGTTGCGGCACGGCATCACCCTGAATCACGCTGATAATCCGCCGATCGTGAGAAAATTTCACCACGCCGCCGCCGGTCAGCAGCACCAGCGTGCCGCCACGGCGCAGCCGCTGCCATGCCGCCTGTATGACGCCGTGTTCGCCGGTGGTGTCGATCACCGCATCCAGCGCGGGCAGCTGCGCAATCTGCCGCACGTCGCTCAGCGTCTGCGTAGCCCCCAGTTCGCCGGCGCAGGCCAGACGCTGGCGCTGATGGTCCAGCGCCACGATAGCGGCGGCGCCGCGTAGTTTTGCCGCCATCACCGCCGCCAGACCAACGGCGCCGACGCCGAGGATCAGCAGCCGCTCGCCGGCCTGCAGGTTCAGCGAATTGATCACCGTACCGGCGCCGGTCTGCAGCCCGCAGCCGAGCGGCGCCAGGGTGGCCAGCGGCAGATCGCCTGCGACCCGCACCAGGTTGCGCTCGTTTGCCAGCGCGTGGGTGGCGAAGGCGGACTGGCCGAAGAAGTGGCCGTGCAGCGGCGGCAGATAACCGCTGCTGCCGTCCAGCCGCTGAAAGTCGAAGTTAAGCCGCCAGAAGTGTTCGCAGCCGGCCGGATGGCGGCGGAGGCAGGCGGCGCAGCGGCCGCAGGAGTGGTAGGAGAGCACCACCGCATCGCCGGGTTGCACCGCACGCACCGCGTTACCGACGCGTTCGACGATGCCGGCGCCCTCGTGGCCGAGAATTGAACCGGCGGCGACGCCGCTGCGGCAGCTGAGATCGGTATGGCAGATGCCGCAGCCGGCCAGACGCACCACGACCTCGTCAGCCCGCGGCGGCCGCAGGCGCAGGGGAGCAAAGCGTAAGGCGCCGCCCGGCGAGGTGGTCACGGCGGCGCGGCGTTTTCCGGTCATGGAACCTCCGCTCGTATTGACGCGCAGCGTTAAGTATAGCCCTTGCCGCAGCGCCGTTTTTTCACTTAGCTTTGCCGGTTTCGTTATTTGGCGCGCCGATCCGCCTCGCTGATACTGGATGAAATTTTTCACTGCGAGTCGTCAGCATGCCTAAATCCGCCGGTCACTGCCACTATCTGCACGCCCGTCAGCGCCGCTGGATCCAGCGGCTGCGCCGGCAGTGGTGGTGGCGGCTGGAGCTGCCCACCTGGGGCGTCATCGTGGCGGTGTACGGCGGCTGGTTTCTGACGGCGGCGTACTGGCGCGTGCTGGGGCCGTGGCTGGCGACGCCGCTGCTGATCCTGTTCACCACCGGCTATCTGTCGCTGCAGCATGAGCTGATTCACGGCCATCCCACGCGCCGGCCATGGCTGAATCAGCTGTTCGGCCTGCTGCCGCTTGCGGTGTGGTATCCCTATGGGCTGTACCGCGACACGCATCTGCGCCATCACCGCAACCCGCACCTCACCGATCCGCGGCGCGACCCGGAAAGCTACTATTTCACCCGGGCGCAGTGGCGGCGTTTTCCCCGGCTGTTGCCGCGGCTGGCGGTGCTGCGCAACTGCCTGCCGGGGCGGATGCTGCTGTCGCCGCTGTGGGATATCGGCCTGCTGACGGCCGGCGCGCTGCGGCGCATGGCGGCGGGGGACGGGCGCACGCTGGCGATGTGGCTGCTGCATGGCGCGCTGCTGGCGTGGCTGCTGTACTGGCTGCAGCGGCAGGGCATCGCACCGTGGTTTTATCTGCTGCTGGTCAGCTACCCGGCGCTGGCGATCGGTAAAATCCGCTCATTTTACGAACACCGCGCCGAACGCGATGCGGCGGCGCGCTCGGTGCTGAATGAGGCCGCCTGGCCCTGGCGGCTGCTTTTTCTCAATCTGAACTATCATTTAGTACATCACGATTTACCCGGGCTGCCGTGGTACGGCCTGCGCAAGGTCTATCTGGCCGAGCGCGACGCCTACCGGCGGCGCAGTCAGGGATTTGTGGTGCCGGGGTACGGCAGCTGGTTCAGACAGCATGCCGTTACGCCGCTCGACGTTGGCGTGCATCCGTTTCTGGCGGGCGCCGGCGGTAAGGGGAACCAGAACGCCGCCGGCGCTACGGCGGCAATCTTGAGCGCGCGCTGGAAGCGCGTTTTATACCCTAAATAATTCGAGTTGCAGAAAGGCGGCAAGGGAAGGAATCCCGATGAGCTGACTCTGGTCAGTGATTCGGGTGACTGAGCACAGCCAACGCACCTGCGGCTTGGAGTATGACGGGTAGAGCGGTTTTTATAAAACAGACAAGAGGACGACACCATGGCATTTCTCTCCCCGCGCGGACGCTTTCTGGCGTTGGCGCTGAGCCTGTTCACACTGGCCGGCGGCGCACAGGCGGCGGATTCGGTACGCGTCGGCTCTAAAATCGACACCGAAGGTTCGCTGCTGGGCAATATTATCGTGCAGGTGCTGGAAGCCAACGGCATCAAAACCACCAACAAACTGCAGCTGGGCACCACCAAGGTGCTGCGCGGCGCAATTACCGCCGGCGAAATTGATATTTACCCGGAATATACCGGCAACGGCGCCTTCTTCTTCGCGGATGAAAAAGATCCGGCGTGGAAAAATGCGCAGGCCGGCTTCGCCAAAGTGAAACAGCTTGATTACGACAAAAACAAACTGGTGTGGCTGGACCCGGCGCCGGCCAACAACACCTGGACCATTGCGGTGCGTCAGGACGTGGCGGCGGCCAACCAGCTGAAAACGCTGGCGGATCTGGGCAAGTGGATTAACGGCGGCGGCACGTTCAAGCTGGCGGCCTCGGCAGAGTTTATCGAGCGGCCGGACGCGCTGCCGGCGTTCCAGAAAGCCTACGGCTTTACGCTGAAGCAGGACCAGCTGCTGTCGCTGGCCGGCGGCGATACCGCGGTCACCATTAAGGCGGCGGCGGAGCAAACCTCCGGCGTGAATGCCGCCATGGCCTACGGCACCGACGGCCCGGTGGCGGCGCTGGGCCTGCAGACGCTGGCGGATCCGCAGGGCGTGCAGCCGATCTATGCGCCGGCGCCGGTGATCCGCGAAAGCGCGCTGGTGCAGCATGCCGCTATCGCCACGCTGCTGAAACCGGTGTTCGCCTCGCTGGACGGCCCGACGCTGCAGCAGCTGAACGCGCAGATTGCGGTGGAAGGGCAGGACGCCAAACAGGTGGCGGCGAACTACCTGAAGGCGAAAGGCTTTGTCAAAGGCTGACAACGCGCGATGAACGAACGCGCCGGGGAGGCGCTCCTTTCTCCCCGGCGACGCGGATACACCAGGATGCCGGAGCGTTTCTTTGACTACCGTTCTAAAAAACCGCGTGCTGTTGACGCTGTTTCTGCTGTTACTTCTCGCGGCGTTTGGCCTGCCTTTCCTCAGCTATGCGCCCAACCGCCTGTTGTCCGGGCAAACTATTTCACTGCTCTCCCTGCTGCACGGCCGCGCGCTGTGGCTGCTGGCGCCGCTGCTGGCGCTGGCGGCGCTCAGTCTGCTGCCGCCGTGGCGCGTTTATGCGTTGCTGACGGTGCTGGCCGCCTCGGCGTTGCTGACGCTGAGCCTCTGGCTGAGCGGCGATGCCGCACGTCAGCTGGCGCAGAACGGCTCGGCGCTGGCGCGCACCTCCTGGAGCGGCGGCTGCTGGCTGACGCTGGCGCTGTGCCTGCTGATGGCGGCGAATGCCATGGAGCGCGTCACCGCCTCACCGCTGTGGCGTATTGTCGGCAATACCCTGACGCTGGCGCCGGCGCTGTGGCTGCTGTTCAGCCAGCAGTTGGATGCGCTCTCGCTGCTGAAGGAGTACCACAACCGGCGCGAAGTGTTCGACGCCGCGCTGTGGCAGCACCTGAGCATTCTGCTGCTGACCGTGCTGCCGACGCTGGCGATAGGCGTGCCGCTCGGCGTGCTCTGTTTCCGCTCGTCGCGCTGGCAGACGCCGGTGTTCTCCACGCTCAACATTATCCAGACGGTGCCGTCGATCGCGCTGTTCGGCCTGCTGATCGCGCCGCTGGCCGGGCTGGCGGCGGCGTTCCCGTGGCTGGCGCGCCACGGCGTCAGCGGTATCGGGCTGGCGCCGGCGATCGTCGCGCTGGTGATGTATGCGCTGCTGCCGCTGGTGCGCAGCGTGACCGCCGGGCTGCAGAGCGTGCCGGCCAGCGTGATTGAGTCCGCCCGCGGCATGGGCATGACGCGCGGCCAGATCTTTGCGCGCGTGCAGCTGCCGCTGGCGTTGCCGCTGCTGCTGACCGGGGTGCGTATTCTGGCGGTGCAGACGGTGGGCATGGCGGTGGTGGCCGCGCTGATTGGCGCCGGCGGCTTCGGCGCCATCGTGTTTCAGGGGCTGCTGAGCAGCGCGCTGGATCTGGTGCTGCTCGGGGTGATCCCGGTGATCGTGATGGCGGTCGTGGTCGACTCGCTGTTTAAACTGATAATTTCAATGTTGGAAGCAACCCGCCGATGATTAACTTTGACCAGGTAAGCAAACTGTTTCAGGGCAAAGCCGCGGTGGATGATTTGTCGCTGAATATCGCCGCCGGGGAATTTACCGTGCTGATCGGCACCTCCGGCTCCGGTAAATCCACCACCCTGAAAATGATCAACCGCCTGATTGAGCACGATAAAGGCAAGATCTATTTCGCCGGTGAAGAGATCCACAAATTCAAACCGCAGGATCTGCGACGCCGTATGGGCTATGCCATTCAGTCCATCGGGCTGTTCCCCCACTGGACGGTGGAGGAGAACATCGCCACCGTGCCGCAGCTGCTGAAGTGGCCGCGGGCGCGCATCCGCGATCGGGTCACGGAGCTGATGGAGCTGCTGCATCTTGATCCGGCGCTGTTCCGCCGCCGCTATCCGCACCAGCTGTCCGGCGGGCAGCAGCAGCGGGTCGGCGTCGCCCGGGCGCTGGCGGCCGACCCCGAAGTGCTGCTGATGGATGAGCCGTTCGGCGCGCTCGACCCGGTGACCCGCGCCGCGCTGCAGGCGGAGGTGGCGCGCATTCATCAGCTTTCCGGCCGCACCATCGTGCTGGTGACGCACGATATCGACGAGGCGCTGGCGCTGGCGGACCGGGTGGTGCTGATGGACGCCGGCCGGGTGGTGCAGCAGGGCACGCCGCTGGAGATGCTGACCCGTCCGGCCAATGATTTTGTGCGCGACTTCTTCGGCCGCAGCGATCGCGGCATCAAACTGCTGGCGCTGGGCTACGTCGGCGAGCGGGTACGTCCCGGGCAGGCCGACGGCGAACCGATCAGCACGGCGATGAGCCTGCGCGAGGCGCTGTCGGTGTTTGTCGCCCGCGGCAGCGACTGCCTGCCGGTGGTGGACGAGCAGGGCGCGGCGCGCGGCGTGCTGCATTTTCACGATCTTCTTGCCCCGCAGCAGGCCCTGTCATGAGCGGGCGTCTGCGATGCTGGCTGCGCGACCCGCTGCCGTGGGCGACGGCGCTGCTGCTGGCGCTGGTGTTCGGCATGAACCAGCTGCACGGCCTGTTCGCCTACTGGTTTCCCGACCTGCAGCGGCCGGTCTATCAGCAGGACAGCTTTATTGCGCTGTTGCTGGCTCACCTGACGCTGGTGGGGATTTCCAGCCTGATTGCGGTGCTGATCGGCGTATCGGCCGGGGTGGCGGTCACCCGGCCGGCCGGGCAGGAATTTCGTTCGCTGGTGGAAACGGCGGTAGCGGTGGGGCAGACTTTCCCGCCGGTGGCGGTGCTGGCGGTGGCGGTGCCGGTGATGGGCTTCAGCGAGCAGCCGGCGATTATTGCGCTGGTGCTGTATGGACTGTTGCCGATTCTGCAGGGCACGCTGGCCGGCATCGGTGCGGTGCCGCCCGCTGCGCGGGAAGTGGCGACCGGCGTCGGCATGAGTCCCTGGCAGGTGCTGTGGCGCGTCGAGCTGCCGCTGGCCGCGCCGGTGATCCTCGCCGGCATCCGCACCTCGGTGATCATTAATATCGGCACCGCCGCCATCGCCTCGACGGTCGGCACCAAAACCCTCGGATCGCCGATTATTATCGGCCTGAGCGGGTTTAATACCGCCTATGTGATTCAGGGCGCGCTGGTTGTGGCGTTACTGGCTATCATTGTTGATAGGGTGTTTGAACGTTGGGTAAGGCATATCCGTCATGGCTGACGCGGCGTTGGCTGTTCTGCCGCCGTGCAGACCATCAGGATAGACGGGATGGGGGAGTGGCGATGCAAGTATCTTTACCGATGTACGGCGTGACGCATCAACAGGTGGAGCCGTTCTGGCGTGCGCTGCGCGCCAGGCTGCAGGCCTACGGGCTGGAAGCGCCGGAGACGCTGACGTGGCCGCAGGATTTGGCGCGGCACTGGCGGCAGCCGGATTTGCTGCTCAGCCAGACCTGCGGCTACCCGCTGGTGGCGTATCTGCCGCAGGTGCAGGTGATCGGCACCTATCACTATCGGGTCGAGGGCTGCAACGGCCCTAATTACAGCAGTTGGCTGGTGGTGCGGGAGGACGATCCCGGCGAACGGCTGGCCGACTTTCGCGGCCGCACGGCGGCGTATAACAGCACCGACTCTCAGTCCGGCTATAACAGCCTGCGGGCGCTGATCGCGCCGCTGGCGCAGGACGGGCGTTTCTTCGGCAAGGCGCTGGCTTCCGGCGCGCACTACCAGTCGCTGAAGATGATCCAGCGCGGCGAGGCGGATATTGCCGCCATCGACAGCGTCAGCCTGGAACTGCTGCGCCGGGCGCAGCCGGAGGCGCTGCACGGGGTGAAAATCATCGGCCGCACCGCCTCGGTGCCGGGGCTGCCGCTGATCACTGCCGCAGGCACATCGCAGGGGCAGGTGGAAATCCTGCGTGCGGCGGCCAATGAGATGGTCAGCGATCCGGCCAGCGATAGCCTGCTGATTGGTGATTTCAGCCTGGTGCCGCGGGCGGACTATCAGGTGATTGCCGAACTGGAACGGCAGGCCGCCGCTGCCGGCGTCACGACGCTGTAGGCGGCCTGACGTTTAACGATCTTGCGCGACCGGCGCCGGCGTAACGGACGGAGCGGCGCTTTCGCTGCTGGCTTCCGGCTGCGGCGTGGTGGAGCGGGTGTAGATGTTCAGGCCGGCGAGGAATACGCCGCCGAGGGAACCCAGGGCGCACAGGGCGATAATGATGACGAACGCTTTTTTCAGCATGGGGCGATTTTCGCAGGTTACTTAAAACAGCGGGAGATTATAGTCCCTGCGGCGGCTTTAGTGAAATGTTAAAAGTCCGCAACGTTAGCGCGGACAGGCGGGTTCGGGCGTACCGGGCGTTTATGCGGCGTTGCGGCGCCGCGTGAGCGCCCAACTGACGGCGGGCAGGTAGACGGCCCAGCCGACGGAGAGCGCCAGCAGCAGCAGGTCCGGGGCGATCAGCGGCGTGAACGCCTTTAACTTCCAGCTGAGCAGATAGCTGAGCGGCCCGGCGACCGCGCCGAATAGGGCGGTCGGCCAGGCGGAGGCGCGGATCAGCTGCATCAGCCAGCACCACCAGCAGCCAAAGGCGAGCCACAGCGCCATCATCCAGACGGGCACGCCGGTGCTGCCGCTAAACTGCAACACGCCGCTGTAACACCAGAATGCATCCATCGCAATGCCCGCCAGCGCCGCCAGCACCGCCCATTTGCGCCGCACCTGCGGGGTCAGCGCCAGCGCGGCCACGGCGCCAATCGCCAGCACCAGCGCCGCCCGGTCGCGCGCGAACAGCGCCAGCCCCCAATAGGCGCCAAAGCACAGCGTGATCAGCCAGAACCCGGCATGCAGCTTCATGGTGCGGAAAACCGTTGGTGCAAAGAGGGGGAACGGGAGCTAAGCGGGGGCAGGTGCTGAGTGGTCATTACGTCTCCTGGTTGATGCGCGCGGCGGCGGGGCAGCGCTCAACGTAGTATAAGTAGACGTGATGGAACAATTGCTCGGTCTCCTAATTTTCCCGCACAGGGTGCGTTATAAATCAGAAATACGGTAGGCGCAGCGGCGAGAGCCAGCCAGGACGTGCTCGATACGCTCCACCTGCGCCTGCAGCACCTCACGGAAAATACTGAGTTCGGCGCGGCAAAAACCTTGACATACGCTGGCGGCGGCGCAAATCGGGCAGTGGTTTTCCACCAGCTGATAGCTGCCGTCTTCCAGCGTGCACCATTCGGCCATATAGCCTTCGTGGCAGCGCACCTTCGCCAGACGGGCGACGCGCTCCTGCAGGGTGACGGCGCCGATCATCGCCTGTTTATAGTTGATGCGCGTCTCTTGCTCGCGGCTTTCAATCAGGACGTCAAGCGCCTGCTCCCCGAGCTTGTCGCGCACGGTGCGCAGCAGTTGCACCGTCAGTTCAGGGTGCGAGTCCGGGAACTGGGCGTTGCCGGCGGGGGTCAGGTGCCACAGCTGCACCGGGCGGCCGACGCCGCGGGTTTCGGCACGCGCTTCCACCAGGCCTTCTTTAGCCAGCTTAACGAACTGCTGACGCGCCGCTTCACCGGTGGTGCCCAGCACTTTGCCGGCCTCGGTGGCCTGTTGCGGGCCGCGGGTTTTCAATAGCTTCAGTAAACGGTCGCTGACAGATTGTGCGGTGCACTCGCCATTTTCCAAGCTTATTCTTGACATATTTCTCCGCCTTGCCCTTAATTATTCCAAGATAACGCTTGTTAAATTTAACGCAATCTCACCCTCAACTCAATGCCTATACTCTGAAAACAGGACGCTGAACGTGATAACTGGTGCTAAAAGTGGCTGGCGAGACTTGTTCTCCGGCAAAAATGCAGCGAGTGCGACTGCGTTGTCATTGGGGGTGGCGCTCCATGCGATTAACATTCTGGTAGCGACCACCATTTTACCGTCGGTGGTGCAGGATATCGGCGGGCTGAATCTGTATGCCTGGAACACCACGCTGTTTGTTGTGGCGTCGATTATCGGTTCCACCCTGTCGGCGCGCCTGCTCAGCGGGTATGGCGCACGTCGCGCCTACCTGACGGCATCGCTGTTTTTCATGTTTGGCGCGCTGCTGTGCGCGCTGGCTCCGTCGATGCCGGTGATGTTGATCGGCCGGACGGTGCAGGGGTTTGGCGGCGGGATGCTGTTTGCGCTGTCCTACGCGATGATCAATCTGGTGTTTCCGCCGTCATTGTGGCCGCGCGCTATGGCGCTGATTTCCGCCATGTGGGGAATTGCCACGCTGATCGGCCCGGCGATCGGCGGGATTTTTGCCGAGCTGCACGCCTGGCGCTGGGCGTTTGGCATGTTGTTGCCGATCATGGGGGCGTATACGGCGTTCACCTTCATGATTCTGCCCAAAGGCAAAGCGCAACTGGCGGCGACGCCGCTGCCGCTGGCGCAGCTGGGACTGCTGGCGGCGTCGGTGCTGATCGTTTCCGCCGGCAGCCTGGCGGACAGCCTGTGGCTCAACGGCGGCGGTATGGGGTTGGCGCTGTTGCTGATGGTATGGCTGCTGCGGCGTGAAAAACACGCCCGCGCCCGGCTGTTGCCGTATGGCGCGCTGCGGCGCGGTTCAACGCAGGCGTCGCTGTACCTTACCGTGTCGTTATTGGTGATCGGCATGACCAGCGATATTTTTGTCCCGTATTTTCTGCAGATCCTGCACGGGCAGTCGCCGCTGAGTTCCGGTTATATTACGGCGACGATCGCGGCCGGCTGGACGCTGTCGGAGATCGTCAGTTCCGGCTGGCGAGGCGCAGGCATCCGCCGGGCGATCGTCAGCGGGCCGCTGTTGGTACTGTTGGGGTTGCTGGGGCTGATGCTGTTTATGCCGACGCCTTCCGGCGGCGGTTGGGCGGCGCTGGCACCGCTGATCGCGTTGTTAACGCTGCTGGGGTTTGGCATCGGCATCGGCTGGCCGCATCTGCTAACGCGTATCCTGCAAACCGCGCCGGCGTCGGACAAAGATATTGCCGGCGCGGCGATCACCACGGTGCAGCTGTTTGCCACGGCGTTTGGCGCGGCATTGGCCGGCATGATCGCCAATCTGGCCGGTCTGAACGCGTCGGGCGGCGTTGAAGGCGTCAGCGCCGCCGCCCGCTGGCTGTTCCTGCTGTTTGCCATTGCGCCGCTGACGGCGATCTATTACGCCTGGCGCTGCGCCTATCCCGGTGTGACAGCGGACGAGGCCGTTGCCAATCCGGCGGAGGATGAGTGTACGGATGAAAGAGCGCCGGCGGCCGGAAAATAAAAAAGCCGGGCGCAGCCGGCCCGGCAAAGTAACGCTGGAAATCAACTGGCCGCAGCCACAAGAGACGCAGTGGTGGTTACGTGCGTTTAGAACTGATACACCAGGCCGACGGCGACCACGTCGTCGTCTGACAGGCCCAGTTTATTGTCGCTGTCGAGCTGGTTGATTTTATAATCCACATAGGTGGACATGTTTTTATTGAAATAATAATAGGCGCCGACGTCGATATATTTCACCAGATCGGCATCGCCGATATTTTCAATATCTTTGCCTTTCGACTGGACATAGCCAATGGACGGGCGCAGGCCGAAGTCGAATTGATATTGCGCCACCACTTCAAAGCCCTGCGCCTTATTGGCGAAGCCTTTTACCGACGTGCTGTTCTGGTTAATGGTCGCGGTGCCGGAAATTGGCACGATATTACGGCTTTCTGAATAGGTGGCCGCCAGGTAAAGATTATTGTTGTCATATTTGACGCCGGCCGCCCAAATATCCGCTTTATCGCCTTTACCGTAATCACCCAGCTTTTGCGCGCTGGTGCGGTTGGAAGAGGCGTAGGCGGCGCCGACGCTCAGGCCGTCAGTTACTTCGTAGCTGGATGACAGGCCCCAGCCGTCGCCGTTGGCCTTGCTGGCCGCACGGTCGTCGTTCTCATTTTTGCCCTGGTACTGGACGGCGAATTTCAGCCCGTCCACCAGACCGAAGAAGTCGTTGTTACGGTAGGTGGCGACGCCGTTGGTGCGGCCGTTCATAAAGTTGTCGGTCTTGATATAGGCATCGTCGCCGAACTCCGGCAGCATATCGGTCCAGGCGCCGACGTCGTAGATAATGCCGTAGTTACGGCCGTAGTCGACGGAGCCGTAATCGCCGAACTTCAGGCCGGCGAAGCCGAGGCGGGTTTTGGTATCCTTGCTGCCTTCAGATTCGGCGTGGTTGACGGCGACGTGGTATTCCCACTGGCCGTAACCGGTCAGCTGGTCATTAATTTGCGTCGAGCCTTTAAAGCCAAAACGGACGTAAGATTTATCCCCGTCGCTGTCGGCGTCGTCGGAAAAATAGTGTAATCCTTTTACTTTTCCGTACAGATCCAGTTTATTGCCGTCTTTATTATAAATTTCTGCTGCGTAAGTCGAAGGTGCAATGAAAAGCGCCGGAATAATAACGGCGAGAAGATGACGTTTCATAATTGTCCCTGCTTTTTTTGAATGAAAAGGCTATCACCAGTATTTATGACTGTTATTTAGTCGGCTGCCGGAATGATTGCAGCGCAGATTTTTTACCAAGGTTGTGTGATGCATTTATGACAAAATATTTATATTTGTGCTGAGTGATGAAAAACCGAACGGGAAAGGCGGGGGCGGCTGGTCTACAGTTAAACCTAGCGCGGCCGCTTGTCCTCTCTGCAGTGACGGCGCGCGCGAAACAGCCTAATCGGCCTGCGTAAGCGCAGCGGATGCGCCCTGATCCCTGCCGTTACGGAGGAGTTATGCGTGATACTTACACCTTGCTCGGCTGCCGCGGCTGCGGTTCGACCATCGTCGCCGCCGCGCTGGAGCTGACCGGCTTTCCCTGGGGTTATGAAGAGGTGGACTACGCGGCGGACAGCCCGGAGCGCGAGCGTCTGCTGCGGCTCAATCCGCTGGGGGAGGTGCCCACCCTGATTCTGCCCAATAATGAAGTGATGACCGAGAGCGCGGCGATCGTGCTGCTGCTGCATGCGCGCGCCCCCCACGCGGAACTGGCGCCGGAGGCGGGCGCGGCGACGCTGCCGCGTTTTTTACGCTGGCTGATGTTTATCAACAGCGCGATTTACCCGACCTTCACCTATGGCGACCACCCGGAGACCTGGCTGCCGAAGACCCGACACCCGGAACGGCTGGAGGAGGCGATCGCCCCGCGCCGCGAACAGCTGTGGCTGCAGTGCGCCGCGGCCGCCAGCGACGCCGGGCCGTGGTTTCTCGGCCGCACCTTCAGCGCGCTGGATTTGTACATCGCCGTGATGTGCAACTGGCGGCCCGGCCGCCGCTGGTTCCTGCAGCACTGCCCGCAGCTGACCGCCATCGCCGGTCGGGTGGAGCAGTTGCCGCTGCTGAATGCGCTGTTCCAGGCGCATTTCGACCATGTTGCGCCGCTGGAATAATGCGCGGCGCAGCGCAAAGCGGACGATGCGTTGCTTCGCCGTGCTGACGGCGCGCGTCGTCTGTGGGACAATAGCGCCATCATTTCGTTTAGATAAGAGTTGAATGGCGCTCACCTCCGCAGTAAAAGATCAGATCGGCAAGTGGTACAAAGCCCTGCAGCAGCAAATACCGGACTTTATTTCCCGCGCACCGCAACGGCAGATGATTGCCGAAGTCGCCAAGACGCTGGCGGGCGATTATTCGCGCCATCTGGCGATTGAAGCGCCGACCGGCGTCGGCAAGACGCTGTCGTACCTGATTCCCGGCATCGCCGTCGGGCGCGACGAAGGCAAACCGCTGGTGGTCAGCACCGCCAACGTGGCGCTGCAGGACCAGATTTACAGTAAAGACCTGCCGCTGTTGAAGAAAATCATCCCGGACTTAAAGTTTACCGGCGCGTTCGGCCGCCGGCGCTACGTCTGCCCGCGCAACCTGGCGGCGATGGGCACCGACGTCGCCGAGCAGGGCGATCTGATGCTGTATCTCGACGAGGATGAGCTGGCGCCCTCCAACGGCGAAGAGCAGGCGCTGTGCCAGAAACTGTCCAAATCCCTGGCCCGCCACGAGTGGGACGGCCTGCGCGACCACTATTCGCTGTCGATTGACGACACGCTGTGGAGCAAGCTGAGCACCGACAAGGCCAACTGTCTGGGGCGTAACTGCCACTATATTCGCGAGTGCCCGTTTTATCTGGCGCGCAAAGAGATTGAGAGCGCCGACGTGGTGGTCGCCAACCACGCGCTGGTGATGGCGGCGCTGGAGAGCGAATCGGTACTGCCTAATCCCAAAGAGCTGCTGCTGGTGCTGGACGAGGGCCACCACCTGCCGGAGGTGGCGCGCGACGCGCTGGAGATGGAAGGGGAAATCACCGCGCTGTCCGCCAACCTGCAGCTGGATATGATCGTGCGGCAGGTGGAGCTGTGCATGACCCAGTACCGGCCGAAGAACCCGCCGGGGCTGGCGAACATCGAACGGCTGAAAAACCACTGCGAGGAGCTGCGCGAGCTGATGCAGGGCTTTGAGCATCAGGTAAGCGCTTACCTACCGGGAGACGGCGCGGCGGCGGAGCACCGCTTTGAGATGGGCGCGCTGCCGCCGGAGATGGTGGAGAGCTGCGCGCGGCTGTTCAAACTGACCGACGGGCTGCGCGGGCTGGCGGAGTTTATCCTCAATGACCTGAGCGAACAGACCGGCAAGCACGATATTGTGCGCCTGCACCGCACGATTCTGCAGATGAGCCGCACATTGGGTTATCTGGAAGCGATGAGCAAGCTGTGGAAGCTGGCGGCGATGGATAAATCCTCCAACGCGCCGATCTCCAAATGGGTCACGCGCGAGGTGCGCGATAACGTTACCCATCTGTATCTGCACTGCGTCGGCATCCGCGTCAGCGACCAGTTGGAGAAGCTGCTGTGGCGCAACGTGCCGCACGTGGTGGTGACCTCGGCGACGCTGCGCTCGCTCAACAGCTTCGCCCGTCTGCAGGAGATGAGCGGCCTGAACGAAAAGGCCGGCGACCGCTTTGAGGTGCTCTCCTCGCCGTTCAACCACGTCGAGCAGGGCAAAATCGTGATTCCCGCCATGCAGTTTGAACCGTCGATGGCTAATGAAGCGCAGCATCTGGAAGAGATGGCGCGCTGCTTCCGCGCCGAAGTGGCCGGCGGGCAGCACAAAGGGATGCTGATTCTGTTCAGCAGCAACCGGGCGATGCAGACCTTCCTCAGCTACGTCACCGATTTACGGCTGATGCTGCTGGTGCAGGGCGATCAGCCGCGCTACCGGCTGGTGGAAGAGCACCGCAAGCGGGTGGAGAAGGGCGTGGCCAGCGTGCTGGTGGGGCTGCAGTCTTTCGCCGAAGGGCTGGATCTGAAGGGCGAGCTGCTGACGCAGGTGCATATTCACAAGATCGCCTTCCCGCCGATCGACAGCCCGGTGATCCTCACCGAAGGCGAGTGGCTGAAAACCCTGAAGCGCTATCCGTTTGAAGTGCAGAGCCTGCCCAGCGCCTCGTTTAACCTGATCCAGCAGGTCGGCCGGCTGATCCGCAGCAATCAGTGCCATGGCGAAATCATGATTTACGATCGCCGCCTGCTGACAAAAAACTACGGCTCACGCCTGCTGGCGGCGCTGCCGGTGTTCCCCATTGAACAGCGGGCGGTGCCGGAGGCCGACAAGGCGCATCTGGCGGCGCTGAAATCGGCCGCCGACGCGGCCAAAAAAGAGAAAAAGAAGGGCAATCCGTTCACCCGCCGTCGCCGCCGTTAAACCGCCAGCGGCGGCAGGCGGCGCTTCACCGGCGTGGTTTTCACAATCGAGGTATTGCTCTGCGCCTGCTCGGCCAGCCGATCCAGGATCTGGTCGAGCTGCTCCAGCGAGCGCGTCGACAGCCGCACGATAAAGCAGTCCTCACCGGTTACCTTGTCGCACTCCACCACCTCCGGGATGGCGGCAATCATCTGTTCCACCTTCTTCAGCATGCCCGGCAGCGGCTTGAGGCGCACCAGCGACTGAAAACTGTAGCCCAGCGCCTGCAGATTCACGTTCAGGGTGTAGCCCTGAATCACGCCGCTCTCCTCCAGCCGCCGCAACCGTTCTGAGGTGCTCGGCGAAGACAGCCCCACTTTGGCGCTCAGCGTTTTCAGCGACATGCGCGCATCCTCCGCCAGCAGCGCCAGAATTTGGTGATCGATAATATCCATAGCAACCTTGTTAGGTAAGTAATGTATTCAGCCTTTAATAAAAAGGAAGTTAAGCATATCTGCCTGATTTTGGCTATGGAGCGCAGCGGCAAAAGGTTGCAAGCTAATGCAATCACTGACGCAGGGGATACAGACGATGAAGGCAGAGATAAAACGCGGTTCGCTGGAGATGGTGGCAGCGATGCTGATTTCCGGTTCGATTGGCTGGTTTGTGCTGATGTCCGGCCAGCCGGTGATTAACGTGGTGTTCTGGCGCTGCGCCATCGGCGCGCTGGCGCTGTTGCTGGTGTGCGGCCTGCTCGGACAGCTGCGTGCGCCGGGGCTGCGGCGGGCGACGCTGCTGATTGCCGTTGCCGGCGGCATGGCGCTGGTGGTGAACTGGCTGCTGCTGTTCAGCGCCTACCGCTATGCGTCGATCTCCATCGCGACGGCGGTGTATAACACCCAGCCGTTTATGTTGGTGGGGCTGGGGGCGCTGTTTCTGGGGGAAAGGCTGACGGCGCGCAAGCTGCTGTGGCTGGCGCTGGCCTTTGCCGGCATGACGCTGGTGGTGCTGGCGCAGCCGCAGCAGGCGGGCGCGGGCGGCCAGTATCTGTGGGGGATTTTGCTGGCGCTGGGGGCGGCGTTTTTCTATGCGCTGACGGCGCTGGCGGCCAAGCGCCTGACCGGTACGCCGCCGCAGTTGATCGTGTTGATTCAGGTCAGCGTCGGCGCGCTGATGCTGCTGCCGCTGGTGGACTTCCACGCCGACGCCAGCGCCGGGCAGTGGAGCATGCTGCTGGCGCTGGGCGTGGTGCACACCGGGCTGATGTTTGTGCTGTTGTACGGCGCCATCCAGAAGCTGCCGACCCACCTGACCGGTTCGCTGTCGTTTATCTACCCGGTCGCCGCCATGCTGGTGGACCGCTGGGCCTTTGCGCACCAGCTGTCGCTGGCGCAGCTGGCCGGCGCGGCGCTGATTCTGCTGGCCGCCGCCGGGATGAACCTGCTGGGCGAACGCCGTCGGCCGCAGCCTGCGGCTGAAAAATGCGGCATTGCGCACGGCGAAACTGGAAAAACGCCGTCGCTGAGGTAGATTAATAACTTGCTCATTTGGCTAACCTTATTGGGAACATCATGATCGACATCTCTACCTTAGCGCTGTTTTCCGCCGCCAGTCTGGCGCTGACCGTCACCCCCGGGCCGGATATGCTGCTTATCGCCTCGCGCAGCATCAGCCAGGGGCGACGCGCCGGCTTCGCCTCGCTGGCGGGGATTCAGCTTGGCACCTATTGCCACGCGCTGGCGGCGGCGCTGGGGCTGTCGCAGCTGTTTGTCGTCATGCCGCTGGCCTATGACGCAGTGCGCGTGATGGGGGCCGCCTATCTGCTGTATCTGGCGTGGAAAACGCTGCGTTCGGGCGGCAGTCTGCAGGCTTCCGCCGGCTTGGCGCCGGTGGCGGTCGGACGCATCTTCCGTCAGGGGCTGTGGACCAATATTCTTAACCCCAAGATGGCGCTGTTTGTGCTGGCGCTGTTCCCGCAGTTTATCAACCCGCAGGCCGGCTCGGTGGTGGTGCAGATGCTGGTGCTGGCGACGGTGCTGAATCTGGTGGGGCTGGCGGTCAACGGCGGCGTGATTATGCTGGTCAGCGGCATGAAGAACCGTTTCGCAGGCCGCCGCATCAACGCGCGTTGGCCGAACTATCTGCTGAGCGGGGTGTTCGCCGCGCTGGCGTGCAAGCTGCTGCTGTCCAGCCGGCAGTCGTGAGGGAAGGCCTCCGTTTACGGGGGACGTAATTGCTGCCGGTGGAACAGGGCGGTGGCAGGTTAAGGATGACAGATGATGGACAAAAAACCGGACAACGCCGATATCGGCCAGCAAGTTTTTGATTGGTACGATGCGAAGTGGAACCTGCGCACGCCTTTCAGTAAGAAGAAACCGCTGACGTCAGACACCAGCCTGTCGACGGGCAAGTATCCCTGGCTCTGGGAGGATGGCCTGGAAATCATGGAAGAGTATTTTGAGTTGTTCAATGTTGACAGCTCAGGGTTTAACTTTATGAAGTATTGGCCGCAGGAAATCAGCGTAACCTCCGCTGTGATTGCCTGGCTTTGCCCCTGGGGTAAGAGGAAAAAATATCAAGAGCCTGAAGCGCTTACCATTGCCATGCTGATGGAATCTGCGAGGGCGGGAAAATGGGTGGATGGGTAGTTTGGTTTCTCTGCATAGGGACTTGCTATTATTTCGAAGCAATCCTATTCAACAGTCGGCTTCGTGCCAGGAGCGGACATTGTTAATGGCATGATGTATGAACCAATGGAGAGCCGATCATCTATACTCCTGTTAATCCATACTGGAAATATTGTTATCACTAGTCCTACAACGGAAGCGTTAGCTATATATTCTAATGCTCCCATTGAGCCTACCACTTTGTTGAGGTAATTCTTACATTCTAAAAGGACTTTAGGGGGTTTTTACTCTGCTAAATAACCACCATCGATTGGATAAACTCCTCCGGTACAGAACGCCGAATTATCTGAAAGCAAAAACAATATGAAGTCTGCTATTTCTTGCATTGTTGCCATCCTTTTCATAGGGTGGCTATTTGCGAAACTACGTACGATATTTTCAGGGAATTCACTCATTCGTGGGGTTTGGACATAGCCCGGAGCGACTGCATTGATTCGAACACCTTGACTTGCAAACTCTAGCGCTGCGGTTTGGGTTAAACCGATTATACCATGTTTAGCCACGGTGTAAGGTGCTAATCCTGGAATGCCAACCAAACCATTCACTGCAGATAAATTAACTATAGATCCACCAAATTTCATCAGCTCAGGTATTTCATATTTTAGGCAGTAAAATACGCCGCTCAATGAGGTGGAAATAACCTTATCCCAGTTTTCAATTGTCTGCTCTGTTATGTTTTTACCATGTTCACCTGTTAACCCTGCATTATTTACAGCAAAATCAAGTTTGCCGAAATGTTTGATAACCTCATCTATCATTTTCTGTACTTGTTCGGGTTGTGACACATCACATCCGATCCCCAGCGCTTGTTGTCCCTGTGAAGATAATCGTTTCGCTTTCTGTTTAGCCTGCTCTGACGAGCGGGATACAATAACGACCTTAGCTCCATTTTTGTGTAATTTCTCTGCGACTGCCTCACCTATACCTGCAGTGCTTCCTGTTATGACAGCAACTTTATTCTGGAAATTCATAATTCCCCCTATGAAGTAGAATTGAGTCTTTCATTTGGAGTAGTATACAAATAAGCTGTGACAGTTTTTGTCAGTACTCTTTACCCTCGCAGATTCCTTCTTTTATTCTCCATTTTTTCAATAAAGCCGTCCTGCTTTCACCATATATGGAATCCAGTTGTACCATCTCTTCAATTTTATCAGTTCTAAAATGACGAAAATCATTTCTCATCTCACACCATGCAACCAAAAGCCAGCATGACTCCATATATACCAATCCAATGGGCCATATGACTCGAGAGGAGTAACTATTTTTCTTGTCACAATATTTTATTTTGATTCTCTTTCGCTTTTTAATAGCATTGCGGATGCCTTCAAAAAATATCTCATTATTTTCTGAAGGACCGATCAGATAGGATTGATTCTCAATGAGATTTTTTAATGTATCGGAAATGACGGCGTGTATTTTGGCAAGTGCATTTCTTGCCGTATTTTTGAAATCACAATCAGTATTATGAGATACCCAATTTAACCCAAGTGTAATAGCATTAATTTCTTCATGAGAAAGGTTTAAGGGGGGTAAATGAAAGTCAGACTTAACGATATAACCAATTCCAGCACCACCTTCAATGCACACTCCTTGATGCTGTAGCGTTTTTATATCTCTGTAAAGGGAGCGCACACTTATTTCTAATCTTTCAGAGAGAGTGGATGCAGTAATCGGATATCTTTGCGCCCTTAATATCTGTAGTAATTCGAGAAGCCTTTCTGTTCTGGTCATGTAGATAAATCCATCTTGATCCTGAGACGATATCTTAAAGCATCTGTTGGATAAGCATCTTAGTACAAAGTAAGCGTACACGCTTAAGTTGAACTGTCCCATATTGATTAATACAGCGCTATATTCGTAATGCGGTCATCTGTGGTGGTGATGAGTGTAACCTTCCGCTTCTCGCTCATAGCTGCCGCTTAGCTTTATGTCGGGCGTGGACATTGCACTCAGTTCACTCCCGCCCCGGCTCACTCCTCTCAGTTCTCCCCACTCCCCGCCCAAACCACACAACCCTAGCTCCCCCTCCACCAATACCGCTATAATCCCCACAAATTTCTCAACGGGTTCAGAAACGAAGATGGCAAAACTCACCTTACAAGAGCAGCTGCTGAAGGCAGGGCTGGTGACCAGCAAAAAGGCGGCCAAGGTCCAACGCACGGCGAAAAAATCACGGGTTCAGGCGCGTGAGGCCAGAGAGGCGGTGGAAGAGAATAAAAAAGCGCAGCTGGAGCGCGATAAGCAGCTTAGCGAGCAGCAAAAGCAGGCGGCGTTAGCCAAAGAGTACAAGGCGCAGGTGAAGCAGCTGATTGAGATGAACCGTATCGTGCCGGCAAAGGGCGATATCGGCTTTAACTTCACCGATGGCAGTCTGATTAAAAAAGTGTATGTGGATAAGACCACGCAAACCCAGTTGATCAGCGGCCGTCTTGCCATCGCGCGTTTGGCCGTTGATAGCAACGGCGAGAGTGAATACGCCATTATCCCCGCCAGCGTCGCCGATAAAATTGCCCAGCGCGATGCAAACAGCATTGTGTTAAACAGCGCGCTGAGTGAGGAAGAGCAGGATGAAGACGATCCGTATGCCGACTTTAAAGTGCCTGACGATTTGATGTGGTAAGCACGTGTTGCCGCTGCCGGCGTATGGAAAGTCCTGACGGACTTTTCATACCGCAGCCGACGTGGTCAGAACGGGCAGGCATGCCGGATATTAAGTGCTTCCCCACTGACGGGATGAACAATATGCAGCTCGCTGGCGTGCAGCATCATCCGCGGCGTCCGTTCGGTGCCCGGCGGCAGCAGGCCGCCATACAGGTCGCAGCCCAGAATCGGGTGGCCCAGCAGCTGGCAGTGAATGCGTAACTGATGAGTACGCCCGCTCTCCGGGATCAGCTGTACCCGCGTCACCGGCAGTAACCGCCCATCCTCCACCGTATGTTCATAACGTTCGATGACCCGATAGCGGGATCTGGCGGGTTTGCCGTGGGTTGAGCAAATCGACATCAGCGGGAACAGCGCCGGGTCTTTGGCTATCGCTGCGTCTATCACCCCTTCGTTGTTGTCCAGATGCCCGCAGAGCAGAGCGCCGTACACCTTGGTTACCGTGCGCTGGCTGAACTGCCGGCAGAGGGCGGCATTGATTGCCTTATTGCGGGCAATCACCATCAGCCCGGAGGTGCCGAAATCCAGGCGGTGAACCAGCGTACAGCCGGGGAATAGCTGTACCAGCCGATGATGCACCGAATCGAGATTTTGCGGATTTTTGCCGGAGAGGCTGAGTAGCCCGGCGGGTTTATTAATTATCGCCAGGTGATCGTCCTGATAGAGGATGTCTATCTGCTCATGGCACGGCGGGGCAATAAAGGTATCGATAATCGTAGACATCAGGCTGCCCGGGGGGAGAGTGGCAGCGGATAATAGCGGATTTCCCGCCGGTTGGCGAATCCGCGCTTCGCCTGATGTCTTTAAATCGCAGCGTCCGCTCCTCGCCCATAACCGCCTGATGGGGCAGCCCAAGTCAGCAACTGACAGACCCGCTCTTATTTCTTCTTGTTCATCATTGCCTGTAGCTCGGCAAACGGGTTGTAGGTGGCCGCGCCGACATCTTTCTGCGCGTCTTCCCCCGCCACAACGGTGGTGCCGTACTGGTCGGCTTCCGTGTACTTCGAGTGTTCGTGATCGTGGCAGTACAGGCACAGCAGCTCCCAGTTGCTGCCGTCTTCCGGGTTATTGGTGTGGTCGTGATCGATATGGTGAACCGTTAATTCACGCAGGTTTGAATAAACAAACTCCCGTGAGCAGCGGCCGCATACCCACGGATAGATTTTGAGTGCTTTTTCACGGTAGCCGCTTTCCAGCCGCGCGTAGTTTTTGGGGATAAAAGCCATTGCCGATGTTACCTGTTAGCAAGAAATAATAGTCACAATATATCCCAAAACGGGACGGCAGGAGAATATTACGTCTACCGGCCGCGGGCGTCAGCGGGCAGTTCACACAGAGAGTCCGGACGGCACAGTGAATCTTTACTTAACACAGAACGTCGGCTGTTTGCTCAGCGCGGATGAAGGCGGGGCTATGGCCGCGATGCGCCGGCAGCGGCTTGCACTAACCCGGCCAGCTTATGCCAGATGAGCTTCGTTAATAATCTCCATTAAAAAGTCGGCCACTACTCTGATCCGTGAAGATGCGACCAGGTCGGTATGACTGACCAGCCACAGTTCCTCAGAAAACACCTGTTGTGTCGGGATGACTTCCACCAGCTCGTTGTTTTGCGCGGCAATGAAACAGGGCAACACCGCCAGCCCCAGCCCCGCTTTTACTGCGGCAATCTGGGTGACCAGACTGGTCAAGGCTAATGACGACGCCCGGTCAGGGAAGTGTTCATTGAGCCATCTGGCGGCAGGGAGATGGCTGAATGACCTGTCCCAGGTGATAAAACTGCGGTCTGCCGTTGGGTTATCGACGGGCGCAGGATGCTCACGAACATAGGCCTCGGCACCGTACACCGCAGAGGCCACCGTACCCGCCTTGCGTATCTTTAAGGTGTTCTGTTCGGGACGGACCAGCCGCAGGGCAATATCGGCATCATTGCGCACCACCGATACGGTATTTACACCGGTGATAAGCTCCAGAGTGATGCCGGGATAGCGGGCCCGGAAGCGTGGCAACGCCGGAATAATCAGGTGGTTTGCCAGCGTTACTGCCGTCGCCAGCCGTACGGTTCCTGTCGGTGTCAGGTCCCGCCCGGAGATTTTTTTCTCCAGCGTTATCACCTTGCCTTCCACCTCTTCAGCATATCTGAGCACCTCCTGGCCGGCATCGGTAAGAAAGTATCCGGTCTGATGATGGAGGAACAGGCAGGTCTGTAGACTGCTTTCAAGTGTGCTAATCCTGCGTGACACCGTCGACTGACTGACGTTCAGCTTAATAGCCGTTTTGGTGAGGCTGTTTGTGCGCGCGACAGCTAAAAAGAAGCGTAAATCGTTCCAGTCCATATTTATTCCACGCATACCATTTTCTATTTTTGGAAAATAATTGGCTGATTTTATCTGTAGTTTTCAAAATATGGAAAAAATAAACTTTCAGCAAGGTATTCATTCTTTTTTACGAGGAATAATCAGATGGAAGCAAGCAACACTCATGATATGCAGGGACTGAGCGCAAGAAAGATCGTCGAGGCTTATCTGGCGGCATTTGCCGCAGGAAAGGTGGAGGACATTGTCAGCCTGCTTGATGACAATGTCGTGTGGCATATTGACGGCGTGCCGGAAGTATCCACCGTCGGATTGTTACAGGGCGTGGAACAGGTCAGACGCTGGCTGCAATCTTTCCCGCAGCACTTCAGGCCGCTGGATTTCTCCATCAGTGAAATGATTGCCCATCATGACAGCGTTCTGGTACTGGGCCGCTTTCGTCATATCGTGCTGAGTACGGGCAATGCGGTAGGCAGCGATATGATCATTCATTTTAAGGTATCAGCGTCGAAAATAACCCGTTATCAAATGTTTGAGGATTCCGCGTTGCTTGGCAGGGCCTTTGACGCCGACGATGAATGGCAACTTCAGCAGGTGAGAATTAATGGCACGCTGTATCGTTACCGCGATATCGGGGAAGGGCCGACGCTGCTTTTTGCCCACGGGCTGTTCGCCAATCATGAAATTTTCTCTGCGCAGTTTGAGGCCTTGAGTAAGTCGCACCGCTGTATTGTTTTGGACATGCCGGGACACGGTCAGAGCGAGTACAATCCCGCCGGCTGGACACTTGATGACCTGAGCAGGGATTTGGCGTTAATGATCCAGGAACTGTCACTGGGCAAAGTGACCGTTATTGGACAGAGTCAGGGGGGAATGGCCGCCATCAGACTCGCCGCACACTATCCGCAGCGGGTGTCCGGTTTGGTGCTGATTGGCACCAGCGCCAGAGCGGAATACCCTGAACGTCTGCAAAACTGGCGCGAACAGCGTGCAATTCTGCTCACCGGTTCAGACGCTGAGCGTGAAGATTTATTTAAACGCCTTCAGGGTTATATCAACAGCGAACGCTGGCTGCAGAATAATCAGGCAGAGGCCGTCCGAGAGCGCCGTATTATGCAGTCTCACAGCCGCGCAGGATTAGCGCTTGCATTGGACGCCGCGGTTTTTGAGCGCGGTGATATCACAGCACTACTGCCAGGCATCACGGCGCCGACGCTGGTCATCTGTGGCGAACAGGACATGGCCACCCCTGTTGGGCTGAGCCAGGAGATGGCAGGACTGATCCCTGAAGCCCGTCTGCTCATCCTGGCCGGCACGGGTCATCATCCGCCGACTGAAGCGGCACGGGCGGTGACGGCGGCGATGGCAGAATTCCTGGCAGCAATTGCCCGATCGCGCGGCTGATGTTTCTGACCCTCCGTGGGATAAAGCGCGCATCGGGATAGACGGCATAAAGGAAGCGGTCAGGTAACCGGTAGTCTGGCAATACGCTGACCAGCTCGCCAGATTGCAGCGTCCTGGCTATCAAACGCCATGGAGTCCGGTGGCGTGCTTTCCTGTTATGCATTTCTGCCTATCGCAAAAGCGGCAGTGAACATTATATTTCATTAGGTTTCTCTTGAGGGGATTCCTCTTGACCATGAGCCGGTCTGATAATCAATTTACGATTTATTTTACTCAACGTCTGGTGGAAGATGTTAACCAGAATATCTTTCACTGAAAGGCTTAAAATGATGGCTAGTCCATCGCCGTTGACATAGCCGGGGTTTGTCTCTATAAAAAATTTAGCGTCACTACTTATATCCCCTTTCGGTTTTTTTTCGACACGGGTTGGCCCTAGTCCATCGTTATGAATCAAGACGCCATTTTCTTTTTTTATCTCCAGATCAAACTTGTTGAGTAATGTCTCACACAGATCCTTCATCGGTCTATTTTGGTGCGCATTTTCCTTTGTTGGCCATGCTTTATTTCTGTTGCAACCTTTCTTGAGTATTGAACAATAGCTGGAGGGGTGGATGCATAGTTCAAAGAAGAGTGATTTTCTTGGGGTGCGTAACATTTCTGAAATCACAAATCTTAAGTAGGTTAATTTAACGATGTTTTTGTTTCTGTAATCTTTCAATAACCCTACCTGACTGCGAAAAACGTTTAACTTTTTTTTATCTATTTCTATTTCGTATCTCTGCATGCACATAAAGCCAACGGGGATCCTATCATCATAATAAATGGCAATTTTGCTGATGGTCGCGGCAGGGTGGATATACGCCGAGATGATGTCATCTGACGTGATGTTACCGGGAGGGGAGAATATTTTTTCGTGCAGATCGCTGAGTAAGTTGACAACATTATTTCCATAAACTTCATTTTTTTCGAAAATCTTCACGTGTAGCATGAAACCCCCATATTAATATTTAAATAGTACGTAAATTGAACGCAATCTTCTTAATGGTGCTAATGGTGTCATCAACTTGATTATTGGTATTTCTGCTTATCCCGCTTTTGTTTACTCCAATCCGCATGTCAAAGGCCTTCAATAAGGGAAGGAAAATCACACAAATGTTAAGATTGTTTTAACTATAGTAAAGCCTGGCCGGTATGGCTAGTTTTGACCTGACTGACGCCATACGCTGGCGGCTGGCATGGTGTATAGGCCATCGCCGTACTGCACTGTGGCATGGGCGTGGCGATCGGCGATTACGCTGCATAACGAGCGGCGTCGGATACTCTATACATCAGGTCACGAACCGGGGGATTGGCGGGGGATGGACGTTAAATGGTCAAGTGATTCTTATGATTTTCGTTGCAATTGTTATCAGTACTTCTCTGTTGTTCCCTGGGGGCATGATGATAAGGATGTGCCGGCAGCCGGTACCCTAAACGACATGGCGGGCAGAAAAAATCAGGCGATCGCTGCCGATCGCCTGATATGGGGTGCGCCTGCAAACGCCTGGCAATGCGCGCCGGCTTACAGCTCGCGGCGGATGATTTCCGCGCCGGCGCTTAACGCGCGCAGCTTGCCGCTGGCGACCTGACGGGCCAGCGGCGCCATGCCGCAGTTGGTTGACGGATAGAGCTTGTCGGCATCGACGAACTGCAGCGCTTTACGCAAGGTATCGGCCACTTCCTCGGGCGTTTCGATAACGTTGGTCGCCACGTCAATGGCGCCGACCATCACTTTTTTGCCGCGAATCAGTTCCAGCAGATCCATCGGAACGTGCGAGTTGTGGCACTCCAGCGAGATGATGTCGATATTGGATTTTTGCAGCTTGGGAAACGCTTCTTCATACTGTCGCCACTCGGAACCCAGCGTCTTCTTCCAATCGGTATTGGCTTTGATGCCGTATCCGTAGCAGATATGCACCGCCGTTTCACATTTCAGGCCTTCAATGGCCCTTTCCAGCGCGGCGATGCCCCAGTCGTTCACCTCATCAAAGAAAACGTTAAACGCAGGCTCGTCAAACTGGATGATATCGACGCCGGCGGCTTCTAACTCCTTGGCTTCCTGATTGAGGATTTTGGCAAATTCCCAGGCCAGCTTTTCACGGCTTTTATAGTGGTTGTCATACAGCGTATCGATCATCGTCATCGGGCCGGGCAGGGCCCATTTAATCGGCTGTTTGGTGAGCTGACGTAAGAATTTGGCGTCTTCAACAAACACGGGTTTCTGGCGTTCCACGGCGCTAACCACGGTCGGCACGCTCGCATCATAACGATTACGGATTTTAACCACCTGACGCTGTTCAAAATCAACGCCGCTCAGGTGTTCAATAAACGTGGTGACAAAGTGCTGACGCGTTTGCTCACCGTCACTGACAATATCAATCCCTGCCCGCAGCTGATCGTCCAGAGACAGGCGCAGCGCATCCTGTTTGCCCGTGATTAACTCTTCATTTTGCAACTTCCAGGGAGACCACAGCGTCTCAGGCTGCGCCAGCCAGGAAGGTTTAGGCAGGCTGCCGGCGGTGGAGGTCGGGAGCAATGTTTTCATAATCAGATAGCCTTCTATTTTTTGGTTAATCAAAGCGCGTAGTTAGCAGACCATTGCTCAAGAATATTCTGGTATGGTTTGATAAAGTGCTCTTCGGTAAATTTTCCCTGCTCGATAGCCAGCCGGCTGCGTTCTTCCCGGTCATAAACAATTTTCGTCAGCGAATGGTCCTGATTATTCAGGCTGGGCTGGTAGCACAGACCGGCGGCAGAGTTCGCATTGTAAATCTCCGGGCGGTAAATCTTTTGGAACGTCTCCATCGTGCTGATGGTGCCGATTAACTCCAGGTCAGAGTAATCACGCAGTAAGTCGCCGGAGAAATAAAATGCCAACGGCGCAACGCTGTTTGGCGGCATGAAATAGCGCACCTGCAGGCCCATTTTTTTGAAATATTGGTCGGTCAGCGAAGAGCGATCCTGCCGGTACTCGATGCCCAATACCGGGTGCTGGTTGCCCGTCCGGTGATAGGTGTCTTTGTTTGAGATGCTTAAACAGATCACCGGTTGTTTTTTAAAGCTTTCCTGATATTCGCGTGAGTTAACGAAGTATTTGAAGATGTTGCCGTGCAATACGCCAAAATTCTCCGGAATGTTGAAGTCTGCTTTGTTTTTGTTGTGATCCAACAGCAACACGCTGAAGTCATAATCCCGCACGTAGGAAGAGAAATTATTGCCGACGATACCTTCAATACGTTCGTCGGTTTTCTTGTCGACGATATGGGTTTGCAATATTTCAATCACGGGGAAAGCCGCACCGCTCCCCTCTATGCGCATCTCAACGGAAATAATGTCCAGCTCGACAGCATAACGATCGCTTTTCGGGTTATCCCAATAGGCCAGGTTATTGAAGCGATTGTTCATCATCGTGAGCGTATTGCGCAGGTTTTCCTGGCGGTTTTGCCCTCTGGCCAGGTTGGCAAAGTTGGTGGTGATACGCGTGCTTTCGGCAGGGTTATAGTTTTCATCAAACTGGCTGCGCTTAATCGTAAATGTAAAATCTTGAGTCATCGTGATCTTGCATCCTGGGTTCTGACGTGAAAACTGGATGGATTCTCGGAGGTTCCGGGGAATGCCGGTTTCTCGTTTATCCGTCTTCATGTTGTCAATTCGTTAACATTGCATAATTTATGCCAGAGCCATGGGAGGAGTGAAAGCGACTTAATTTCATAACAACATGAGCCATCTTCATGTTCTGGGGGAGGCGGGGAGCGGCTGGCTGCGCAACGCGATGAAAGGGCGCAGCCGTGGCTAAGAAGGGCGCGGCCTGATGCTTGACTGCGCCCCGGTGACGTATGCAGGGGGATGCCGGCCGCCTGCATGATGTCGTACCGTCGTTACTGGTTTTCAACCCGCGTTATGCGGACTTCTGCCGAGCCTGATTGCTGTAATGCTGCCAGCCCTTCGTCGATACGCCCGAGTTTGATCAAACCTGGTGAATGACGGAAGTCCTGGCGAAATATCGCTAAATTTCCCCAGGGGATGTAGTACGCAATATCACCGGTAGCCGGTGTGATTGCCGGCAGCGTATTTGCCTTATTGAGTTTGTCCGGTAGCCATGCGACTTTTTCAACTGCGCCATAGTCTTCCATTTTGACCGTGAGCGGCAGCATCGCCAGAAACTCCCGCGACGCCGGGTTATCCTCAAGCGAGCCAATTACCGTCTTGCCGTGATAATTAAATTGAATCTTCACCGTCTTCTCCCCGGCGTTCACATTTGCTACAAAAACCAGCATCAGGAGAAAAAGGGTACGTATAGCCGTCCTCATCGCTTCTCCTTAAATTACCGATTGCTTAGTTCGATACGCGGGCGCGCAGCACGTCACCCACAACCGGCGCGGCAGAAAACGCATTCGGCCATCCGGCATAGAAGGCGGCCTGAGTGACGATTTCACCGGCTTCTTCAGCCGTCAGGCCATTATCCATTGCCCGGTTAAGGTGGTAACCAATTTGCGCGCTCTGGCCCGATGCGATTAATGCACTGACCGTCACCAGACTTCGGTCCCGGGGTTTGAGTGCGGGCCGCTGCCACAGGTCCAGAAAGAGCGGATCGGCGGTAAATTTGACCAGCCCGGGGGAGACGGGGCCGACATTTTTTTCCACGGTTGCCGAACGCTGCTGTTCTACCTCCTGATTGAGCGGCAAAAGCGCAGGAGAGGCTTCGGGCAGCGCCGTCGCGTTGACCCCGCGCGCCTGGAAGATCTCTTTTGTCACCGCGATCGCCGACATCGCATTCGGCCAGCCGGAATAGAAAGCAAGATGGGTGATAATTTCCGAGACTTCCGCCGCCGTCACGCCGCTGTCGAGCGCGACCCCGACATAATGCCTGAGCTCGGCGGGCTGGTTTCTGGCAATCAGCATGGCGACGGTGACGATGCTGCGATCGCGTGGCGAAAGCTCGGTACGCTGCCAGAGGTCATCAGCCATAACTTCATTGCCGAAGCGGGCCAAGGCCGGGGAAACGGCGTGTATATCGGTGACGGAAAGGCTTGATGGGGTAATCTTCAACATGGTTTCACCTCTTTTTTCATCGGCATGCGCAAAATCTGCGAGAACCAGCGATATCGCTGCAGCCGCTATCACTTTTTTCATCGCAACATCTCCATTGGCGTTTAATTGATTGACGTCTGGCGCGGGTATCCCGGTAATTGGCTGCCAGCCCAATACGTTATTGGCAGTAAGGTTAGGGCAGCGGCCGCGGCGGAACCAGTAGCCGCTATCGAATGGAGTTGTGAATTTTTTTCATCAATGGCCGTAAGCCGTTAAAGAGCGAGGGAGAAACTCTTTAACCCGATCGATCAACAGGTGCAGGCCCGTCGATAACGGGTGCCGGCTAGAGTTATAGATATGGAATCCCGGCCCGAAGGCGGCCCGGCCGACAAGTACCCGTTGCAACCACTTGCTTGCGTTAACCAATAGGAAGCGGGTCACGGGCTACCACCGCCGGACAACCCCTCATCAACGCTTGGATTACAATTGTTAACAATTGCACTGCTAAGTATTAACATTCATGAGTAATTAATTAACTAATTGATTTAAAAATATTTTTACGAGAGGTGCGGCAGGCGGCGTGTTTGCATCTCTTGCTACCGTTGGCAATGCACCGTTGCCAACGGTAGCAACGAAAAATATAATCCTCACATCAACACCAATAAGGGCGGTGTTGATTGACAAAGAGTTCTCAGCGTCCGCCAGGGATTTGGCGTGTAAGCCTGATTAATTTATGCTGTGCCGTATGATGCGTCCGTAATCAATGTGAATCAGCATGAAAGAAAAAAAAGGCAACCCAGACAGAAAGTTTCAGCAATCGACAGCAGATGACGTTGCAAAGTTGGCAGGCGTTTCAAAATGGACAGTGTTGCGCGCTTTTAAAGATAACGCATCGATTTCAGCTGAATCGCGAGAGGCCGTTCTTGCCGCTGCCTCGCAGCTAGGGTTCCGGCCCAATTTACTGGCACGTAGTTTGAAACAGCGACGCACAAAAATCATTGGGGTAGTGGCTGATGAGTTCAGCAATCCTCATACGCTGCGGATGCTCAAAGAGGTCACGCAGCGCCTGAACGAGCGTGGTTATATGACCCTGCTCTTAAACATAGAGTCGCCAGAAAATTATCAATCTGTATTGCAAATGGCAGGGCAGCTTCATGTTGATGGTCTGATCTATCTTGCCACCATCGTGAGTGATGAATTGCTGGTGGTCGCTGAATCGTTGCACCATATTCGCGCAATTCACGTCTTTAGAAATACGGACAGTGCGGAAGTCGAAGTTGTCAACATTGATGGTTTTAAAGCGGGTCAGACATTAGGACAGGTCTTGCTCAAAGAAGGCTATCAACGCTTTGGTTATATGAAGGGGCCCGATACGTCATCCAATCATTTGCTGAGACTGGAAGGCTACGAGGCATCACTAGCGTTAGAAGGTAAAAAAGTAGACGTTGTTTTAGTTGCTGGACGTTACGATAGAGACTTCGCCTATCGCTGCATGATGAACTATCTCAAAGAGTCAACGGAACATGATCGCCTTGATGCATTGTTTTGCGAGAACGATGTGCTTGCATTTGGCGCGATACAGGCAATAAGAGACTTTGATGCAGATCTTCAGATTGGCGTTGTAGGGTTTGATGATATCGATGAAGCCCATTCCAGCACGTGGGAGCTGACCAGCTGGAATCAGCGGGCAGACCTTCAGGTTACCGAAGCAATTAATCGCCTGATCGATCAGCAGTCAGATCCCGATGGTGAATGGCAATTTGGCGAGCTGCGTTTACGGCGTTCGCATATTAAAAAGCAGAAATAATAAATCAACGATGCGCCATGTAAAATATGGCGCATAAACGAGGACCGCCGGCTGCAAAAATAACATTTATAAAGTTCACTTCTAAAAAATAATTACTACTGTCTATCAGATATGCTCTTCTGAGTTTTTATCAGGGAGTTTATTTCTGTGGTCAGTGATTCTTCTCGTCTGGAGCATGGTATGAAGCGTAGAAGTTTTATTAAGGCAGGGTTAATTCTGGCTGGAACAGGAACGGCCGCCTCCATATTTACCCCCGCAGGTGCCGCGGAAAGAAAAAATGTTCTGAATGGCGGTAAAATTTGGCGTGCGAAAGAGACCCCATTGCCGACCCCCGCAGATCCTACGCAGCGTTTATTTTTTAATGAGCGTGAGTATGCATTGGTTACCGCTATCTTTGACCGACTAATCCCCGCGGATGAGTTAAGCGTAAGCGCATCTCAGGCAGGGTGTGTTGTCTTTATCGACAATCAGCTTGCGGGAGATTATGGCAAAGCCAAATGGAAATATAATCAGGGACCATTTGAAAACGGTACCGAGTCTCAGGGCAACCAAAGCCCTTATTCTCCGGCGGAAATCTACCGTAAAGGTCTTCAGGAACTGGATACACACTGTACGCGTTTATTTAATAAATCTTTCACCGAACTCTCTCATGATATGCAGGATGCTTATTTAGAGAAGATGGAGTCCGGTGAGTTTACGTACCCGACATTCAATTCGGAAGTATTATTCGGACAGTTCCTGGCCAATGTTCAGGAAGGGTTCCTAGCCGATCCTATTTATGGCGGCAATCGCAATATGGTCGGGTGGAGAATGATTGGGTTCCCGGGGGCACGTTACGACTATCGTGATTATGCGCCTTTAAAAGGACAGAAGTTAAATATCGAACCTATCAGCATCATTCAACTCCTGAAAGCGTAAATAGACAAGGCAGATTATGAATTACACCAGACCTAAGGCCGATGCGGTCATTATTGGCCTCGGATGGGCCGGCTCGCTTATGGCTGAAGAGCTGACCCGGGCAGGATTAAATGTTGTCGCAATTGAACGCGGCCCGTGGGAGCAGACGCAAACCAATTTCTCTCCTGCTATTGCAGCTGATGAACTGCGCTACGGAGTACGACGTGAAATATTGAAGCCCCCTCGCGTTGAAACATTAACCTTCCGTAATGACAGCAGCCAGAAAGCACTGCCGGCGCGTGACTGGAATGCCTTCCAGATGGGGTATAGCGTTGGGGGAGCGGGTAAGCACTGGGCCGCCAATGCCTGGCGTTTTAACCCTTCTGACTTTGAAATGGCTACTCGTCTGCGCGATCGCTACCATAATATGAAACTTGCCGATGGTCTCATCGTTCAGGACTGGGGCGTGAGCTACGCCGAGCTGGAGCCATTCTATGACCGTGTCGAAAAAATCGCGGGCATCTCGGGTAAAGCCGGCGTCATTAATGGGGTCACGCAGAGCGGCGGTAACCCATTTGAAGGCAGCCGCAGCAGTGAATACCCCACGCCCCCTCTGATCCGTTCCCACTGGAACGACAAGTTTCATCAGATCACTGAAAAGATGGGTTTCCATCCATTCCCTATCCCAGCCGGAACCATTGGCGCACCTTACACTAACCCGTTGGGTGTGAATCTCGCCCCATGTACGTATTGCGGCTACTGCGGCTTTTACGGATGCGGTAACTGGTCTAAATCTTCACCTAATGTGTGTGTTATTCCTGCGCTTATGGACCGGACCAACTTCACACTGCTGACTGAATGTACCGCGCTTTATATCGATAAAGCGGAAGATGGCAAAACAGTCTCCGGGGTGACTTTCCGTGATTCTGACGGTAATACCGGCTTCCAGCCTGCCGATATTGTCTGCCTGTCGGCATATCAGTTAGACAACGTCCGTTTGTTGTTATTGTCCAAAATTGGTAAAGCCTACGACCCTGTAACAGGGGAGGGGACGCTAGGCCGCGCTTACAACTATCAGACCATGTCGATGGGTTACCTGTATTATGAAAATGAACATATGAACCCGTTCATTTCCACCGGGGCCTTGTCAACGCAGATTGATGACTTCAACGGCGATAATTTTGATCACTCCGGCTTAGGTTTCCTTGGCGGGGCGGGGATTCAGGCGCTGTCAGATCAGGGAACACCTTTGAGCATGACGGATCGCCTGCCGCCAGGCAGTAAAATGTGGGGCTCCGCATGGAAAAAAACGTTCCAGAAGAGCTACCAAAACTATGCCAAAATTCAAGGGCAAGGCACGTCTTACTCGCACCGGGATTCCTATCTGTCGCTTGATCCCAACTATAAAGATGAGAATGGCCAGCCGTTACTGCGTCTGACCTTTGACTACAACCAGAACGACAGACTGATGGCGCGTTTCATTCGCGATCGCATTGAGGATATCTGCAAAGTATCTGGCGCCACATCATGGGAGACGGAAGCCTTCCCCGATAAGCATAACTCTCCTTTCCGTGCCTATGACAGCTCGCACACCATTGGTGGTGCAGTCATGGGGCTTGATCCGGCCACGTCCGTACTTAACCGCTACCAGCAGCATTGGGATGCGCACAACCTGTTTGTTCTGGGAGCGTCTTCTTACCCAAATAACGGCGGGTATAACCCAACGATTACGCTCAGTGCACTCACGCTATGGACCGCTCACGCCATCGTTAATGACTATCTGAAAAATCCGGGTTCACTGGTGCGATAAGGAGAATATCATGGGTAAGAAAATGCGGCGTGTCGCCTATGGGATCGTGTCAGTGGCGGTACTGGGGGCGGTTGGCTATACCGCATGGGTGCAGTACGGGCTGCACAAAAGCTATCCTCAAACGGTACAGATTTCTTCAGGGTCTGCCCTGCAGGAACAAATCAAACGCGGTGAGTATGTTTCGCGACTGTCGGATTGTACCGCCTGCCATACGGCTGAAGGGGGGAAACCTTTTGCTGGTGGTTATCGGCTTAATACGCCGTTTGGCGCAATTTTGTCATCGAACATCACTTCTGATCCTGAAACCGGTATTGGTGGCTGGACTCAGGAACAGTTTGACCGTGCAGTTCGTCACGGTATTGGCTCACACGGGTATTTGTATGCCGCAATGCCATACAATGCCTATGCCAAGCTGACGGACCAGGATTTAGCGGACCTGTGGGCGTATATTAAAACCATTCCGCCGGTTAAAAATAAAGTGGTGGAAAACCAGTTACCTTTCCCGTTCAACCAGCGTTGGACACTGGCTGGCTGGAATTTGCTGTTCTTTAAAGATCGTGTGTTTGAGCCCAAGGCAACAGCCAGTGAGCAGTTTAATCGCGGTGCTTATCTTGTTGATGGTCCGGGGCATTGTGCATCATGCCACACAGCCAAAAACCTGTTGGGTGGAGATACTTCTGCCTACTTGCAGGGGGGAGCGTTACAAGGTTGGTATGCGCCGGATCTGACCGCCAATCCTCATTCCGGCCTTGGGAAATGGAGTGAAGAAGATATCGTGTCTTATCTACGTTCAGGCACTAACAAGATTACGGCATCATCAGGCCCAATGACCGAAGCGATTGAGAATTCAACGCAGTACATGACAGATGATGATTTGAAAGCCATTGCGCAATATTTAAAAGCGCTGCCCGCATCAGAGGCCCCGGCGCCAACGCCGTTATCCAGCGACAATACAGCCATGATGACGGGTAAAAAAGTGTATGAATCTCAATGCAGCGCGTGCCATGTCTCGAACGGCTCTGGCGTGCGTAATATGATTCCCTCACTGTCTGGTAATCCTCAGGTCAATTCACCTGATCCATCAAGCCTGGTGAATGTGGTGCTCAACGGTACTGACGGGCCATTAACGCATGCTAATCCGACGGCTGCCGGTATGCCTGCATTTTCGCAGAAGCTTTCAGACAGTAATATCGCTGACGTCATGACCTATATTCGCAACAGCTGGGGCAATGCGGCGGCACCGGTTTCTGCCCGGCAAATTGAGAAAGCCCGCTTAGACCTGCAGGCCAAACCTTGGCTGGGTGAGTCGATGCACGGAAAAAAATAGTATTTATCTGTATTAACGCCGATCTAATCTGACAGTCACCGGTTATGCTGGTATCTGTCAGATTACATCCGGCTTAAATCTTTTCAGCCCGGATAGGTTTTCCCTCAATTGCGTGTTACTGCGGGAGAGGCCACGATAAATAGCGTTATTTTTTGTAAAATTCGTCTTTATGCTGGTATCGATACTCTTGCGTGATCCCCGTGTACCCATATGATGCCGCTTTACAGTCGATGATATGAACGTTCGACTGGGGGTGTAAGTTACCGATTGCCTGCTCCATCGCGTTGTAAATTGCTTTTTGGTATGCCGCTTTCTGGTCTTTACTGCAGGTTTCATCCACGACGGTCACTTCAAGCCTGAACGAATTTTTACCCCATTCAGCCAGACTTTTGCCATCAATGAACCAGTCCTCATCATCGACATGTCTCACAATGACCATGGTTTCGAAGCTGTTTTTGTTTAAAACATCACATGTGATCCGAGTCGCTAAAAGTACACATTCTTTGGTTAATGTTTGATTCTTTGAACCAGACAGCGTCAGGGTAATTCCAGGCATAACATGTCCTTAGTCAGGTGTTTATATCGGATACATTACTACACAAACCGCCATAGGTTATTGATTTTTTATACACTATCAAAATGGAATGTATCGAGGTGCTTGTAGTCCCTCTGATATTAAAAAACCCGCCCAGCGGCGGGTTGTTGTCAGGTCGTAGAGGCGAAAAATCAAGCTATGGAAAGCTCTTTTTCACTCACGGCTTCATTGTTAAGCTCTAAAGAGCGGTAATACTGCAGTGCTGCCGGGTTGGCAACATACTCAATCTTTCCATGATGTTCTTCAACACACTGAATGATTTTATCCAGATCGGTTTTAAAGAACTCTTTGCGTAAATTAACCTTGTTCATTCGGTCATTGCCCAGCTTATTATGAAGTACCGCCTCAAGAGCAGGTGCATCATCACAACTAATCATGGCATGAACATCAAATTCGAAAGGTACGCTAGCACCACTGAGCTCACTTACACGGTCGAGTGGTTCTAGCCGGCGCGTCATGCCAATCTTATAAACGTTCTCACCAAAAGAACCGATATTTGAAATGACGTACACATGCCCCTGCTTCGTCATTTGGGCCATGGATTTAGCACGCTCGTATTGCTTGTGAACATCTTCAATTTCCTGCTCCAGCTGACGTCGGGTTTCCTCTAACTCAAAACGATGTTCCTCATCCGCAGCCTGGAGAGCATCTTCAACAGCCTTACGCCGGGCTTCGAGCTCTTGCTCTTTGGCTTCTGCTTCCTGCTGTTGGCGCTCAAGCTCTTCCGCTCTCTGGCGTTCCTCGCGCATCTGTCGCTTCAGTTCATTCTGAGCATCGCGTTCATCCTGGGCCTCCTGAAGTGCCAGAACCTTATCGCGAAATTTTTTTTCAACCGTTTTCCAGTCAGAGTGATCGCGAAGCTCGAAAAAGTCATATTTCGCAATGAGCGTCTGATAGATAGATTTTTCTTTTCTGATATCGGCAAGTTTTTTCTCAAAGTTCTTTAACGTTACCGAAGCCAATAGGGTTTTTCTTTTATAGCGGTAACTGTCATCGAGTACTTTTTGTATCTCCGCTTGGGCTGTCTGATGTTGTGCAAGGAAGTGCTTTTCGAAGTCGAACGCATAATCCACGGCTTTATCGAATATCGCTTTACTCTTTACGCGGTTTGTTTCAATAACAGCATTGAGCTCGTTTTTTAATCGCTCGTGTTCGGCTTCTCTAAGGATGTCATTTTTTTTGCATTTCTCAATGACATCTTCTTTTTCGCTTATTTCATCATTAAGTAATCTTCTGTGATTATTCTCAATGTTATCAATCTTTCGGGTGTGGATTTTTTGAAGGTATTTATATGTTAAAAGGCAGGCTAAAAAAGCACCTAAACCAAAAATGATCAAACTTGGGTACAGCGCCTCCATGAAAACTTACTCCTTGTGTCGGTTGTAATAGTGGCGGCAGAAATATACCACAACCAACGCAGGGGGAAATGTCTTGTGAAAAATTTCCGGCCACTGTCTATTCAATTCTCTGCATGGGGATGAGCTGATAGGCCTCAGGAATCTATACTGTTCTGTATATTTTCCCTCTGTTTATTAATACATTATTGTGAATTCACCATGGTTAAATCATAAATAACAGCCGTCAGGCGAGAAACGCAGGGCGTCAGCAGCCGTTACTGATGCCGGTGATCACGGGTCGCCATCAGTTGAAAAATCTGGCGGAGAGCTGGGGCCTGCGCTATACCCTGGCAACGGGCGTTTTTATCGCTGCCTATACGTGGTGGATGGCATGGGCGTGCGCGTGTCCGGCAACGCGCTCGCCTATACCGTGTGGATGAGCGCATTATGGGGAGTGTTGATACCGCTGCTTTATATCGTGCTGCGCGACGGTAAGAGCTTACTGCACCGGCGGGCCCGGCATGCTCCACGCGGCAGCAGGCGGTCTGGTTTCGCTGCTTGCTAATGGCATCATCATTTACGCCATGACGGCCGCACCGATGGGCGCCGTCTCTGCGCTGCGTGAAACCAGCGTGCTGTTTGCCGCCGTATTGGGCTATCTGTTTCTCGGCGAAGCGTTAACGCTGAAAAAAATGCTGGCGTGAGCGCTCATTGTCGCCGGCACGCTGATGATAGGTTAATCAAATCAGGAGAACGCCATATGTCTGACCATCCCACGCTTGCCCTTCTCGGGCCGGGTGCTATCGGCACCACCATCGCCGCGTTACTGCATAAGGCTGGCCGAACGCCGGTCCTTTGCGGGCGTAGCGCGCATCCGCAGTTAATTTTGCGTCACGATGAGGGGGAAGTCGTGGTGCCCGGGCCGGTATTGAGCGATCCGGCGGCGATCCGCCATCCGTTCGATCTGGTGTTTGTCGCGGTGAAAACCACCCAGGTTGCTGACTGCGCCGGCTGGCTGGCCGCGCTGTGCGACGAACATACCGTCGTCTGCGCGTTGCAAAACGGCGTCGAGCAGGCCAGCCAGTTGACGCCCTACGTCAACGGCGCCCGGGTGCTGCCTTCGGTCGTGTGGTTCCCGGCGCAGCGCGAGCCGGATGCCTCCGTATGGCTGCGTGAAAAACCGCGTCTTACGCTGCCCGATGTGCCGCAGGCGCAACGATTTGCGGATGTGCTCGGCGGCACAGGCTGTGCGGTTGAACTGTCCGCCGATTTTGTCTCCGTCGCATGGCGCAAGCTGTTGCAGAACGCGGTCGCGGGCCTGATGGTGCTGGCTAATCGCCGTGCCGGGATGTTCGCCCGGGAGGATATCACCGAACTGGCGCTGGCCTATCTGCGCGAGTGTCTGGCCGTTGCGCGTGCGCACGGCGCATCACTGAGCGATAACGTTCCGCAGGAGATCGTGGAGCGTTTTCATCGCGCCCCTGCGGATTTGGGCACCTCAATACTGGCTGACCGACAGGCCAACCGCCCGCTGGAGTGGGATATCCGCAACGGCGTGATACAGCGTTATGGCCGCGAGCAGGGGATCCCCACGCCGATCAGCGACGTGCTGGTGCCGCTGCTGGCAGCAGGAAGCGAGGGGCCGGGCTGAAGCGTCGGGGGATTAGACGGCGACCCGTTGAATTATGGCAGAGTGGGTATTATTCCGCTTGGGGGGCGGCTGTGTGCCAGGAGCGGACATTACTCTATCACTATGCGTTATGGTCAACATCAGAACGCAGCCCTTGTGTTGTGACGTGTGGTCTGGCCTAAACGCAGTTGCACTACATTGCCTCGTGGGGGCAGTGACGGCCCCGTTTCAGTTCACGTACACAGGGATCATACTCATCTGCATAGCCATCAAAGTCATGGCTGGGCATGAAGTACCACTTTTCGCCGTTCCAGCCAGCGATCTGGGTGGTCGGTTTGGTTTTATTCAGAACAACAGTACAGACGCCGATGGGAGTTCCTGGAGGAAGAAACCGTTGCACCGCACACTCATGATTGGCCACATCAATCCAGTCTTTGACGTGAATTTCAGGATGGTTCATTGTTTACCATCCTTATGATGGAATGGCTTACAGTAATGTGTCCGATTACCGTGCAAGAGCATGTCCCATGCCTGCTCCCTGGAGGTGGCGTTACCTTGGTACGGTCAGCACTCTAAATGTCAGGCTAAGCCGTGAGGCCCGCAAGCTCATCAGGTCGCTGTGGCAGGGGAAAACGGTCCGGGTAACAGACCGTAATCGCCTGCTGGCGGTTATTGGCCCCGACTGACGCCGCACTGAAAACTGAAGCACATTAATACACTTGCGCCTCCGACAGGTCAGGCAATTTCTTCCAGCGCATCGTCCTTTACAGGTGGAGGAGGAAGTATAAGCGCGTCGCACTCCCTGATGACATATTCAGGAATGAGATCAAACCGGGCAGGATCCAACTGACAGATAAATTCATTTTCAATATGGTAGGTCTCGTTCATGAATTTACGTATGACTGCGTTTTCGAGTCCTGTCTGAAGCAGCCTGAACACCTGTAGTTTCTCGTAGCCATTACGGCAGAGCAGATAAAGCGCTCGTATACGTTCCGGTTCGGTGAGCTGCGCGAAAGTGGCCTGGTAGTCAAAGCCGGGTATGCGCTCGGCGATTGCCTGGCAACCGCTGGCAACTTTTTCTGCGGACATTTCAGGATGTCCCACTCCCTGCACAACGGGTTCACGGGTGTCGATGGGCGTTTCACGGTGATGAAACAGGTTTGACAGCACCTGATAGGCATCACCGAGGTCGTCCATAATTTCATAATGTCGGCGAAGATAGATCAGCTTGATGATGTCTTCACTATCAGAGTCAGTGACAGACTGGCAGATCTGGGCAAAAGTGCGGATATCACTTTCACCGATGAGCTGCTCGGTGATGCAACCTGCGCTGTAGCGCAAGTGTGAGGCCGTAACCAGATTACTGAACAGCTTCCTGACGGACTTCAGCGTATCAATAATAGGCTCAACATCGTGAGTCAGCATCAGTACCGTTTCATTTTTCAGGCACTCACCGGTATTGCGGCGAAACAGCATCTCCAGGATGGCAAATTTCTTGTTCTTATCAAACGATGAAATCGGGTCGTCAAGAATGATCATGCCTGGTTTCTTGGCTAGGCATTCATACATAAACAGAACGATGGCAAAGGCGTTGCGTTCACCGTAACTGAGATGCTGGCTGCCGCCGCTAACGTACCCGTCAAAGTCTTCGTGGCGCAGTTTCAGCCGGCATTTATCACCTTCCCCCGTGATATCCACCTGATAACGATAGCCAGCGTAAGCCAGGAAGGTATTGATATCGGTTTTATGCTTGAGGATCAGTTTCTGCATGCCCTGACGCTGCTTATTTATTTGACCCTGCAGGCGTCCGGCCTGCGCCGTCAGGTCGTCTAAAGAGGTATTGAGACTGGCCACGGTGCGGGCCGTTTTGTCCGACTGCAGTTCCGGAAAAAACTTCACGTCGAGGCGACAGGCTTCCAGTGCAGCCTTTACGTTGGTTGAAGCGCTGAACGTAAAGCCGTTAAGAGTCTTAAGGGTATTCAGCATAGTTATCAGGCTGTCTGTCTGCTTCTTCACTGTCACGAGATATTCTTCGTGCTGTTTTTCCAGCCCACTTTTTAGGGTTGTAATATCAGCGAGGCGGGCGCGGGCAGGCTCTGAAAAATATTCGCCGAGTTTATCTAGCACGCCGATCAGGCCGATCAGGTTTTTAATGACGGCCTTATCATACTCTGCGCTGACGCGGCTAATCTGCTCGGCCTTTTCACGAGAGTCGCCAGTACAGAACGGACAGCAGCCGTCGGATAGCGCGGAGAATTTCTCATACCCCCGGGTCTGCCACTCGATCCACTCTACGCTGTTTTTACTTTGGATGTACGGCTTATAAGATTCCAAACCGGCGGGAATGTGCTGAAGCTTATTGCCGGTTGATAAGCCTTTCATACCAGTAGACGTTTTTGCAATCCCGGTGCTACTCAGCTTAAACGCGGCGCTGAGTTCCCCCAGGTGAGTGATGAACTCTTCAAGCTCGACGTTATCAGCAAACTGCTGTCGTATGGCCGCGACCATGGCTTCGATTTCGCGTTCTGTCTCATGATACGCTTCACTTTTGATGAAGATGTCAAAACTATTACTTACTAACTCGTCTGGTTGAAAAGTGAATTGATCGACATATTTTTCATTAAAGCACATGACGTTTTGTAAGCCATCGACACCAGTTACCCCGGGCTGTACTGCATCGGGATTAGAACCACGGTATCTAAACGGAAGCAAGTCATTGAGCCCCTGTTCATCCCCATTTACCGTACACTGAATCGCGCGTGAAATGGTGCTTTTTCCGGTGCCGTTAGGCGCAAATTTAATATTTAATTTTTTTTCTGCCAGAGTGATATTTGCTTTATCGATGTTATTACAGCAATTAATTTCAATTTCCATACCTAATCCTTTACGGCAAAGACACTGAGTTGGCCCCGTGTATTGTAGGCCCTATTAATTATTTAAGCTGAAGCCAGTACATATAAGCACTGTTTCATTTTTGGGTAAAGCACTCCGTCAGTCGTACTTGATACCGCAGCGCCAGAGCAGTTGTTTTATAGAGAGTAGCTCGCTCATGAGCGCTGGACTTGCAGGGGTGTGGTATTCGGGTGAATGTCGTGAGTCCGGGTCCGGTCAAAACGCCTGGATTAGGGGGACTGGTTGCCGAGGAAGAGCGTAAGGGCTTGTTTGATGCACTGGCAGCACAGGTTCCGTTGGGCCGGATTGGTGAGCCAGCGGAAGTCGGCAAAACCTTTGCATTTCTGGCTTCTGATGCCGCCAGTTTTACCAATGCCATAGAACTGTTTGTTGACGGCGGTATGGCACAGATTTAAAGCTGATATCACCCCGTCAATTCCTCCGAGGCGACGGATTTTCAATGGACGGCTAGCGTAACGCAGTTTTAACTTCACAGTGTGACTGCCCACAGTACTGCTCCAGCCATCCCTGGTGGATTTTATCATCTCATAAAACATAGCGACCGTTTGCAAATCACTTCACCATCGTCAACAACATTTGCGCATAACTTCCTTCTAATGACGAGTTTTGGTCAGAACGGCTGCTGTGCGCCAACTTCTGCTCCTCGCTCATAGCAGACCAAGAGCGATTCGACGGCGGTTTTGTGCCAGAAGCTGACTTCATCATTGGGCTGCGAAGCTGTGGCCGCTCCTCAACACAGCCTGGGTGCCTGGATAAGCGGCGGCACCCCAAGCTGAATTGCGCGACTAAGCGCGGATTCATGTAACGCGGCAACATGTGAACTGGCTTACATTTTTGACCTTCATCACAATTTATAGTGACGCCATGGTTAAACGACGCATCTCATTAACATGGCATCGATTAAGGACGTAGCAAAAAAAGCGGGGGTCTCTACTGCTACCGTATCACGAGTGTTGAATCACCACCCCAGTGTGATGCCGGAAACACGTCAAGCAGTACGTGATGCAATGGATTTCCTGTGTTATGTGCCAAGTAAGAGCGCGTTTCAGTTGAGTGGTAAATGTTCCGGGCTGATTGCCGTGGTTGTGCCAAACCTTGTCAATCCTCACTTTTGCGAGTTACTGGCGACGTTTGAAGAGGAAGCAAGGTACATTGGAAAGTCGGTGATCGTTAAGACCCACCAGAATCAACCTCTGCAGGATAAGCAGATCATCCACGCTTTAATTGGTATGGGGATCGACAGTTTGCTGTGGGTTCCGACAGAAGCAGAGGCCGAACTTTCGGAGTGGTTAACCGCCACCCATATTCCGGTTGCGGTGGTGACACAGGTTTCACGCTTTTTTAATTCCGTCTCTATTAACCAGGGTAAAGGTGCGGAAAGTATCGCGGAACACTTCATACAAAGCGGGCATACCACATTTGGCTTTGTTGCCCAGGAAGGTGTCGATAATCGCAAGGTTTACGCCTGGAGTAAAAAGATTACCGGGCAGGGGTTAAATCTGGCTAAAGAAAATCAATTCTGGATAGCGAAAGGTGAAGGGGAAAAAACATCTGGCCATATCGGTATACTGGATGAGGTTATCGAAAAGCTGTCTGCCCGGAAAAATGTGTGCACATCTCTTTGGGTCTATAATGACGTTGCCGCCAGTTATATTATCGACGGGTTAAAAGAAAAAGGCGTGGCTGTACCTCAGGATATTGCTATTGCCAGTTTCGATAATACCTTGCTGGCGCAAACGAAAGGGATAACCAGCGTTGCCCAGCCGATAAAAGAAATCGCACATCTGGCATTTCAGATGGTTAATAACGAGAAAAAACAGGAGAGCATCGAAATGTATGAAATTGTCTCCCGGCTGATTATCCGCGAGAGTAGCGTGACTATTAATATTACGACGCTTTAATATCTGCATGTCTCCATTTAATGTTGTTGGAAATTTATTACCAGCACTGACTCTGGTGATAATAACCAGCGTCTAAATTTTATGACCGGGCACTATTGAGGTGATTTTATGTCTGCGACTGCCATGGAAAAGCAAAGCGCTTACGGAAAGCTGCGTCTGAAAGAAAAGATCGGTTACGGTATGGGTGACGCCGGATCCTGTATGATCTGGAGCGTACTGGCGCTGTATCTGACATGGTTTTATACCGATGTCTATGGGCTGGCTCCCGGCGTCGTAGGAACATTATTTCTGGTGATCCGTATTTTTGACGCCTTCAGCGATCCGATCATGGGGGCGATTTGCGATCGTACACAAAGTCGATGGGGTAAATTCCGTCCCTGGCTGTTGTGGATGGCGGTGCCATTTGGCCTGGGCGCCATACTGATGTTCACCACGCCCGACCTGAGCATGAACGGAAAAATCATCTATGCCTGGCTCACTTATCTGATTATGTCGTTGATTTATACCGCTATCAATATTCCCTATTGCTCGGTAGCGGGCGTGATTACACTGAACCAACAGGAGCGGCTGGGCTGTTTGTCATGGCGTTTCTTTCTGAATGGCCTGGCGACGCTTATTGTCTCTTCCTCCATTTTGCCGTTAACCGACTGGCTGGGTAACGGCAATCGCGCATCCGGCTTTCAGCTGACGATGATGATCATGGGTGGTGCCGCGACGCTGATGTTCCTGTTCTGTTTTTCCAGTATTAAAGAGCGCGTTGTTTCGATTAAGTCCAACGACTCGTTAATGAAAGACCTGAAAGATATCGCTAAAAACGACCAATGGCTGTTGATGATTTCAATTACCTTTCTGAATGTTTTTCCGGCGTTCATTCGTGGCGCTGTCACCATTTATTATGCGACCTACGTGATGCAGGCTTCCGTCGGCTTTATTACCTTTTTTATGGCGCTCGGCGTCGCCTGCAATATGCTGGGCAGTGTCATCGCCAAACCGCTGACCGACCGTTTTGATAAGGTTAAGCTGTTCCGAAATATTAATATTATTCTCGGTATTCTTTCCTTCGCGCTGTGGTTTGTCGACCCGAAATCCCTGGTGCCACTGCTCACGCTCTTCGTGATCATTAATATCCTGCATTTAATCCAGTCCGGCCCTATTCTGTGGGCGATGATGTCAGACGTTGACGACTACGGCGATTGGAAGTTCGGCAAGCGCCTGACCGGTATCTCTTTTGCCGGTAATCTGTTTATGCTGAAAATGGGATTGGCGGTAGCCGGGGCGATCGTTGCCTGGATATTGTCATATACCGGCTATATCGCCAATAAGCCGGAGCAAAATGCACAAACTATCCAGGGCATTATTATCATGTTCTCGCTACTGCCGATGGTGAGTTATTTTATCAGCGCATTTATGGTGCGCTACTTCAAGTTGAACAACATTTTTATCGAAAAGATAAAAGTCGATCTCGCCAAACGCGAACTGGAAAAGGGTGCGCTTCAGCCGCAGGCGCTTAAAGATGTTCCCGTCCATTAAGGTCAGGCAACGCCGCGTATTGACGTATGGCTAAAAGAAACAAGATCTGAAAGTAAGCGGGTTATTCAAAATAAACATGGCCCTGGATCATTATGCGTATTGTCTGGGTCGCATGGCGGGATGAGAGTGCCTGCCATGCGGCGCTCGGAGAACCTTACCTCAATATCACTGGCCTTACGCGAAGAGATCGCATCGCGCACTGCATGTTTTTCGTATTACTGTCACAGGAGGATTTAACACATGTCGAGTAGCAACTATTACGATGTCACCGAGTGGAAGGAAGGGAATCCGTATCAGGATATTGGTGAGGTCATTAATAGCATTATCGCAGATATTAAAGCCAGGCAAACGGATGCCAACATTAATAACGGCGGAAAGCCCGGTGCAGTCATCTATATTCCACCGGGTGATTATCCTCTTCTTACCCAAGTGGTGATAGATATCAGCTATCTGAAAATTATGGGTTCCGGGCATGGTTTCACCTCTTCCAGTATCCGTTTTAATACGCCGGAGAGTGAATGGAAAAACTGGCACGAAGTGTGGCCGGGAGGCAGCCGCATACTCGTTGAGATGCAACCGGCAGCAGGCGGGGAGGCGTCTGCCGGGGCTGCCTTCTATATCGAACGCAGCGGAGACCCGCGGATAAGTTCTGTCGAGTTTGCTGATTTCTGTATTGATGGGTTGCACTTTGTGGACGATGGCTCAGGGAATGACGACCCTGAAAATACCTATCTCAATGGTAAAACAGGTATTTATATTGCCAGTGCGCAGGATTCATTCCGTATCAGCGGCATGGGGCTGGTGTATTTAGAGCATGGCGTCACTATTTATAACGCTGACGCGCTGGCGATACATAATAACTTCATTGCTGAATGTGGCCACTGCATTGAGCTGCGCGGCTCGGGGCAGGCATCGAAAATAACCGACAATCTCATCGGTGCCGGTTACAGGGGATATTCCATTTACGCACAAAATTTTGGCGGTTTGCTTATCACTGCCAATAATATTTTCCCGCGCGGAAAAAGCAGCATTCATTTTTCCGGCGTAGTGCGTTCCTCTGTCAGCAATAATCGGCTCCATTCATTTTATCCGGGCATGCTGGTCTTTGAAGACAACTGCGCAGAAAACCTGGTGTCGGCCAACCATTTCTTCCGTGAGCGCGAACCCTGGGCTCCGATGCAGGCTTACAACAACGGCTTGGATGATTTATACGGACTCCTTTATATCAGTGGCGACAATAATTCGATTATTGCCAATCATATATCGGAGACTATAGATACCCAGTATATTACCCCGTCAGGCGCCACCCCGGTGATAATCCGCGTGGTGTCCGGGCAGGGGAATCATATTTCAGATAATCATATCGTTGCCACCACCGAAACGTCACAAGCCCATGATGCGGCCGCAAGTGCTTGTTTCTCCACGCAGGTAAGCGCGTTGCTGGCGACTGACGGACTGGCAGCGCTTGATGTCATCACCGTGCGGATCGAAAAAGAGTCCCGGCAAAATATTGTCCTGGATTCAGGCGGTGAGGCTCAGGTCGTGCTGGACAGGGCGGTGAATGCCTTCAGGGCCACTCCCGTTCCGGGCCAGAGCTGTTAATGGGAGTTGTCCGTACGGATACGGGAGCCTGAAAAGCAGCGCAAACTTTCTCAAAAAGGCGGGCGGTGCGCCCGCTCTCAACGGCTTATAAAAATAGCAAAGTCCGAACACGCTTCCCGCTGCGGGACTTTATTGCCGCACCGTTCTTACGATTCGGCAAATTTCAGCAGCGCTTCACCATCAAGGCGATAGCGTACCCATTCGGACTGCGGCAGCGCGCCGATGCTCTGGTAAAAATCAATGGCGGGCTGGTTCCAGTCCAGCACGCTCCATTCAAGGCGGCCGCACTGCCGTTTCACCGCGCATTGCGCGATATGCTTCAGCAGCGCGCTGCCCGCACCTTGGCCGCGATAGTCAGGGGAAATATACAAGTCTTCCATATAAATACCGTTACGTCCGAGCCAGGTGGAATAGCTGGTGAAGAAAACGGCATACCCGACGATTTTACCTTCCATCTCACCGATCAACGCTTCGGTGTTACTGCCTGCGCCAAAAAGGGTTTCCCGGATTTCATCCGGCGTGGTGACCACTTCTTCCGGGGCTTTTTCATACACCGCCAGCTCATAGATCATGGCGTAAATGGCGGCAGCATCTTCCGGGCGGGCCTGACGAATCGTGATACTCATGGGTTTCCTGTTCTCTCTGCGGGGGACATTGATGGCGCTAAGCATAAGGGGTATTGTCAGAAGAATTAAGTGCAATGAAATCACCCAATGATGAATATTATGCATCCGGCGCTGAGGCGTCTTGATTTAAACCTTCTGCCGGTTTTTGACGCGGTTTATCGTCACCGTTCCGTGCGTCTGGCGGCGGATGAACTGGCGATGAGCACATCGGCGCTGAGCCATGCGCTGTCGCGGCTGCGTATCGCCCTCAACGATCCGTTATTTTACCGCGAAGGCCACCGTATGTGCCCCAGCGTATATGCCACGCAGCTCGCACCTTCTATCGCTTCGGCACTGAAATTCCTCAATCAGGAACTGACGCCGCCGCCGGAGTTTGCCGCCGCCGCCAGTACGGAGTGTTTACAAATTGCGATTACGGATTTTACCGCGTTGTGTATTTTCCCCGTCCTGATGCAGCAACTGCAGCACGAAGCGCCCGGTCTGCGCTTTGAGCTACTCTATTTGCCGCACAGCCCGGCGCTGACGGAATTGCTGGCGGGCGAAGTGGATCTGGCGCTTGGGTTCAGCACGCCGGATGATATCCGCCATCCAGAACTGGAAGAGATCGGTTGGTTTGAAGATGAGTATGTTGTCATCAGCAACACCCGTCGGACACGGCTGACGCTGGAGGATTATCTCGCCGCCCGGCATCTGGTGGTGACGCCCTGGAATGAGAAACGGGGCGTGCTGGATTTACAGCTTGAGCAGATGGGCTATACGCGGCAGATAGCGATCAAAACGCCATCGATGCTCAGCGCGCCGTTTATCGTTGCGCAAAGCGATCTGCTGATGGCGATTCCCCGGTTTGCCGCAGAGACGCTGATGCCGGCAACGGATATCAGGATTTTTGCATTACCGTTTGCGATACGCCCGTTTGAAGTGAAGATTTATTCCCATAAACGGAGCGGTAAGCGCGGCGCGACGAACTGGCTGAAAGAGAAACTGCAGATGCTGGCGCAAGAGGTTAACGCAGGGCGGTGAATGCGGAAAGTCTGTGGGGCACCGGGCGTGAGTCGTTTGGTCGCGGAAGCGGCGTGTCTGGGCGCAACGAACTGGCGGCTTTAAAAGATAGAGCATCTCCGGTCACTTTACGCCTATATCCAGTCATGATAAGTTCGGATGATGAATACAAAACACGTTATCAGCGTTTTCAGTCATAACCTGTGGTGGCTGCCTTCTTAAAGGCGGCCTGAATGTGTATTCCCCATTTTCAAATAACCGCCGAAAGGGCGGTTATTTGCTTTGATAAGACCCCTTTTCGGCCTGAGGCTTAAGGAGTCTTATATGAATGACCAAACCATTATTCTTACCGGCGATCGCCCAACCGGCCCGCTGCATCTGGGCCACTTTGTCGGCTCGCTGCGCCAGCGTGTGGCCCTGCAACATGATTATCAACAGTTTGTGTTGATCGCCGACCTCCAGGGGCTGACAGATAATGGCAGCAATCCGCAAAAAATTCGGGACAATATTCCCGAAGTGCTGGCCGATTATCTCGCTGCGGGTATCGATCCCTCGCTGACGACCATTTGTCTGCAATCCGCGCTGCCCGCCCTTGCCGAACTGACCGCGCTTTATATGAACATCGTTACCGTGGCGCGCGTGGAGCGCAATCCAACGGTAAAAAATGAGATTGCACAGAAAGGTTTTGCCCGTTCATTACCGGTCGGCTTTCTGGTCTATCCCATCAGTCAGGCGGCGGATATTACCGCCTTCAAGGCCAGCAGGGTTCCCGTCGGTGATGATCAATTACCGATGATCGAACAGACCAACGAAATCGTGCATAAGATGAACAGCCTGTTTCCCGAACCGGTATTGCGCCACTGCAAGGCCATGTTGAGCGACACCGGCCGCCTGCCGGGGATCGACGGCAACGCCAAAATGTCCAAGTCGCTGGGCAATACTTTGCTTCTTTCCGCCAGCGAGGAGACCATCCACCGCGCGGTTAGCGCAATGTACACCGACGAAAAACACCTAAAGGTGACCGATCCGGGGCAGATAACCGGCAATATGGTATTCACCTATCTGGATGCGTTTCACACGGATAAAGCGAAAGTCGCAGAGATGAAAGCGCATTATCAACGGGGCGGACTGGGGGATCGGGCATGCAAAAATGAGCTGGAGACGTGTTTGCAGGAGCTGATTGCCCCTATGCGCGAGCGGCGTGCGACTTATATTCAGGACAAAGGCATGCTTATGGCACTGTTGAAACAGGGCAGCGAGCGGGCGCATGACGTCACGCAGCGCACCTTACAGGAAGTGAAGCGGGGGCTGGGCGTGCCGGTATTCTGAGTGTGAGTCGAGCCGTTTAGCCAGGCGCCTGAATAGTGGTGAGACGGCTCAATGCTGGCGATGTGAGGGAGCGTAAAGGCCCGCTTTTCGCAAAGCGGACGCTGCCTTAAAAGTCTTGCATAAGATCGGAAACGATTTCTGCGGCCGGACGAACCGATTTGATGACGGAAATACCCGTGCCTGTGGAGACGACCCCTTGATCAAAATTGCCGAGCCGCATGGCCTGCCACAAAGAGTGGTATCCGTTCATTACCTTAAACATGGTTTCACGGTCGGTGCCCTGCGCTTCTAATTCTGCCAGTTTCGGGCTCAGAGTGGTGGGCAGGGTGCGGTAATACGCCGGCAGCGTACGGAAAAGCAGCAGATCTTCAGCGCTCGACTCTACAATCAGGCGTTTGACTTTCTCATCTGCGGGGTTTTCCTGGGCCGTCAAAAACAGGCTGCCGGCAAATACTCCTTCCGCCCCCAATGCCATGGCGGCACGCACACCCCGCACATCAGCTATACCGCCGGCGGCAACGACCGGGATTTTTACGCTATCCGCGATCATTGGCACGATACTGAACGTCCCCGTCACGCGGGATGGCACGGTGCCCCCTTCGTCAAAACCGGTTGCAATGATGATGTCGGCCCCTAATTTCTCTGCCTCTTGTGAATTGGCGATAGTGGGCGTCAGGGCACGGTAAAGCATTTTTATGCGGTGACTTTTAAAAAAGTCATATATTTCAGCGTCCAGCACTTCATTGATCAGTACCACCTCCACGCCTTCTTCAACCAGCATTTCTGCGGTTGCTCGCCAGAAGCTCATATCAGGTCCGTTAATTAACGTTGCGGCAAAAGGGTTCTCCGTCAGTTTTTTTACTTTTCTGATCTCCTCGCGCATGCGATCCAGTGCGACATAACGCGAGCCGGGCAGGCTGTCTTGCCCGGCGTGTGGCCCCAGCGTGCCCAGCCCCCGGCGTTTGAAACGGCAGCGACGAGTTCAGCATTGGTCAGAAAATACAAGGGGGCCTGTATGAACGGATAGCGGATATGCAAACGTTCAGTGATGCGGTTATTCATTATTCAACCTTGGTAAAAATCAGACAGGTGAAATATTACCCTTTGCAAAATGGAATGGAATCACCAAAAATGAACACATGATTTCCAAATATGGAAAGTAAAGTGGACTTTAACGCAACGAAATTGTTCATCGCGGTGGTGAATGCAGGCAGTTTTTCTGCGGCCAGTGACAGAATGGGGGTGCCGATCTCAACCCTGAGCCGAAAAATCAATGAGCTTGAGCAGGCGTTAAACGTACAGCTCCTGGAACGGTCGAGGCATGGGGTTAAGCCAACCTATAAAGGACAACAGTTCTTTGAACAGGCGCGTCTGGGCGTCGAGCTGCTGGAGGATGCACAAAAATCGGTAACCTCAGCCCACAAGTTACAGGGCAAATTACGTCTGTCTGTCCCTCCTAACTTCTCACTCTGGTGGGATTTACTGCTCGAATTTCAGCAGCGTTATCCCGATATAAAAGTATTTTGTCATTCAAGTGAAAGAGTCGTCGATTTGTTTGAGGATGGCGTCGATGTGGCGCTCAGAATGGGTAACTTAAATATCGATGATGTGATTGCCAAACCTGTCATGACGGTAGAGTCCTTGTTTGTGGCAAGCCCCAAACTATTAGCGCGTTACGGCACGCCAAAGACGCTGGCTGAAATGGCCCGGTTGCCCGTTGCCGGCTGGGAAAGTCTGAACCATGGTTTTTTTGAATGGGACTCTGGCTCAGAAAAGGTCAAATACGAGCCATTCTTTTCCACCAATAATGCACAGGCATTGATTCATTATGCCTTGAGTGGCATGGGCGTCTCACAACTGTTGGATTTTTCAGCCAGGCCCTGGCTGGAAAGCGGGGAGCTGGTGCAGCTTTTACCTGGGACGGTCAAACAAACCCTGCCGTTACACCTTATCTATGCCCGCCATAAACATCCTTCAGCACTTGTGCGGGCTTATCTGGATTTTTGTGCTGAGTGGGTGGGAAAGCTGAAGTAGCGTTGCAACAACGATGTCCGTTCGCTATGACCGCCGCTCCATTCGTTGCCTGAAGGTGCTGTGCCTTCAGGCATTATCATGGCGTGTGACAGACAAGATCGCCGGCGGATGGCCGAGGCAGCATGCCGGGCCCACGCGCTATGAGCAATCCGGCTCGGTGTTTATTTAATGGGAACGCTTGGCGTCGGCGGCGTCGATAATTTTTTTCCCGGCTTCGACATAACGCATATCCCCGATATCTTTAACCTGATACTTCCCATCGCGGTATTCTATTTTGACGGCGGCCGCATTCCCCATCCCTTTATTTTTCAGCGGATCGTTCGTCATATCTGAAATCATAATACCGATAGACATCCCGGAGGATACGGCCAATACATTTTTATCATGGTGCTGAAGCGCATCTTTGACCATCATGCCCAGCGCCGATTGCATACGGTCTCTGACCTGGCCTGCGGTTTCAGCATCATGTTTCTCATCAGCCTTACTGATAGCATCCGCCAGTTCTGTCAGAGACATTTTCCCTTGCTGGCGCAGTTCAGTCATTGCACTATCGCTTTTTAAGCCCAGCGCTTTACCTGCCGCCGTATTCATTTCGTTATTGGGTAAGCCTTCGAAGCCGCCAAAAAATACTTCGCGTAATGCTTTAAGTTCTTTAGGAGCCGCCTGGCTGTTTTGGCTTTGCATGATCAACGATAATGTTTCCCGCTGTCTTCCAAGATCGCCGGAATAGTATTTTTTGAAACCGATGTCTTTGCTGCCGGCGCCGAATTGACGGGCCACTTTTTCGCCTTCTTGCGTCAGCGGTGTATCTGACCATCCCTGAACGCGGTCATACAGGTTAAATATTGTTTGGCCGTGGCGGACGAAATAGATATCCACACTGCCTTTGCCATTATCCTGTAGCTGTGCCATGGCCGAACCCGATAGCAACATTAACGTTGCCAGAACAGATGCTGTTTTTTTCATTGTTATATCCTGGATGTTTGTCATAAAAATGTAATATAAAATAATGAATTACAGAGGGCTGCAACTGAGATCACAAAAATGAATGCGTCGATGTAAATCCATAATTACTCCCGTTATCGCGTGGGGAGCTGGCGCGTAATAAATATGACGTGGTGTTCTTTATGGCGATCTGTTTCAGCGATGAGCGTGCTATTTAGTCTTAAGGCATTTCCCTCAACTTCATTTTATTTAAACAATTTTGACAAGTGATTATTGTGGGTGAGCTACAACGGTATGCGTTAATTTTACACAAGACCGCTTTTAAACCGGTTCCGTCAGCACCCGATGGGTAACGTTCAGCGCAATTGCGTATACCCGTTCTGGCCAGTAAGTGATTAAGACGCTGTTACTGGCCAGCGGTGCGACTCGATTAATGCAGCTCTGCCGTTTGCCCGGTTTTGTCCGTCAGGCCGGATAATACGGCCAAGATCAGCGCAACGACGGAAAGTCCTGCACCCGCCCAGTTAGGCGACTGCAGGCCGAAACCCGCGCCAATAACGGCGCCGCCCAGCCAGGCGCCAATGGCGTTACCAAGGTTGAAAAGGCCAATGTTAACGGCGGCGGCCAGCGTGGGCGCACCCGCTGCCCGTGCTTTATCCATCACCAGTTTCTGGATCGGAGAAACGGTCGCAAAGCCGAACGCGGCCATCAGGAAAATACAGACGGCCGACATTGCCTGATTGTGGGTCGTAAAGTTAAAAATCAGTAGCACGATGGCCTGGGCCGCCAGCGTGATATACAGCATCGGCATCAGAGCACGGTCTGCATATTTGCCCCCCAGTTGGTTGCCGACAAACAGCCCCAGCCCGAACAGCAGCATCAGCCCGGCAAGGCTGCTTTCGCTGTAACCGGCCTGTTCCGTCATCATGGGGGCGATATAGGTTATGGAGGTAAAGAACGCGCCCGGCCCGAAGACGGTAATGCCCATGGCAAGCAGCACATTGACGTTTCTGAAGGCATTAAACTCATGGGCGAAGTTATGGTTCTGCGGACGGGGCTGGTGCGGGATCAGCATACCAATGCTGATAACGGTAACGATGCCAATGACCGCGATCGCCATAAAGGCATCACGCCAGGAAAGGTGCTGCCCAATCCAGGTGCCGGCGGGCACGCCGATCAGGTTGGCTACGGTCAGGCCCATAAACATGAAGGCGATGGCCCGCACGCGCTTCGAGGGGGTAACCATATCTGCCGCAATGATCGAGCCGATACCAAAGAATGCACCGTGGGTCATGGAGGTAATCACTCTGCCCAAAATGGCGATGCCCAGCGTGGGCGCAAATGCCGTAACAAGGTTACCGGCGACAAATAACGCCATCAGGAAGACCAGCATGGCTTTACGCGGTACTCTGGAGCCCAGAATAATCAGGGCCGGCGCCCCGACAAACACCCCCAGCGCGTAGGACGTAGCCAGGTTGCCGGCAACGGGAATGCTGACGTTAAAATCGGTGGCGATCACGGGGAGAAGGCCGGCAATAATGAATTCAGTGGTACCAATACCGAATGCACCTATCGCCAGAGCCCAGAGAGCAAATGGCATAACACATATCCTGTCAGTAAAATATTTACGTTAAGCTGCCCGTTATCATTGGGCCGGCCTCCGGCAAAAACCGGGTGGGCGCCGCAGTGGCAGCAGGGCAGTCAGAATATAAGTTTGCCGAAAGTTGATAAACAGCTCTGAAATCGCCTGAGCGTTGACAAAAATTCTACTTCAGGTCGCCAAAATACCCCTCAGAAGATTTTGTAAGCAGTTCATCAACGATGATCCGCACCTTGGGAATAAGATGCCGGGTTCGGGGCCAGATGACGTTAAGCTCAACCGGGTCGGGCATATGATCCGCCATTACCGTCACGAGATTGCCTGCGTTGAGATGACTCTTCACCATCGACTCCGGAAACTGCGCAATACCCGCTCCCGCCAGGCAGGCCTGGAGCATGGCGTCTCCGTCACTGATCTGGTGCGCCGCAGCAGAGATAAATTTCACTTCTCGTCCTCCCGCCGGGCGCAGCCGCCAGGCAAGGGGGGCTCCCCGCCGGTAGCCCATAATACAGCTGTGCGCTTTTAGCGCCTCCGTGTCCCCGGGCACACCGTACTGCTCAAGATAAGCGGAAGAGGCGCACAGTATGAGGCGCTGCCGGCCCAGGCGACGGGCGATCAACGCATCGGTACTCTGCAGTTCTCCCAGGCGCAGCACGAGGTCAACGCCTTCCTCCACCGGATCGATCAGACGATCGTTAAAAGTCAGAGCGAGTCGCAGAGCCGGATAACGGCTAATCAGCTCAAGCAGTACCGGCATCATCAGGTTCCGGCCAAATGACGCCGGCATATCTATCCGGACGGTACCTGCGGGGTTGTCCTGACGTTTGCTGAGCGTGTTTTCCGCAGAGTCCAGGATTTCCAGCGCCGAAAGGCAGCTTGTGAGATAGGCTTCCCCGTCACTGGTCAAACTCAGTTTACGCGTGGAGCGGTGAAACAGTCGCGTTCCCAGCCGCGCCTCAAGCCTGGCCACGCTTTTACCGACCGCGGACTTTGTAATGCCCAGTTGCTCTGCGGCTTCAGTAAAACTGCTCGATTTTGCCGTAATGACAAAATGTGTAATGCCCCGCAGGGATTCTGCTGTAAATCCGGTAGACATAATGTTGACTCAGGAGTGGTTAATAACGCATTTATCGATGTGTAATTCTATACCAGGCCTGAGTCAGTGCGTAAACAACGCGCCGGCCACTGCCGGAGTGTTGGGATGAGGTTGAGCACGACGGCAGATAGCGTATGCTAATTATTATCGCATTGAAGGAAAGCCTTATGGATTACAGCAAAATTATCAAAGAAATAGGGCGCGGCAAGCTGCACGCGCGCAGTCTGGATCGGGAAACGGCGCGCCGGCTGTATCAGGCGATGCTGGCCGGCGAGGTGCCGGAGCTGGAACTGGGCGGCGTGCTGATCGCTTTGCGCATCAAGGGCGAGGCGGAAGAGGAGATGCTTGGCTTTTACCAGGCGATGCAGCAGCAGGTGACGCAGCTGCAGCCGCCGGCGGGGCGGCCGATGCCGGTGGTGCTGCCGAGCTACAACGGTGCGCGCAAGCAGGCCAACCTGACGCCGCTGCTGGCGCTGTTGCTGGCGCGGGTCGGGCTGCCGGTGGTGGTGCACGGCGTGGTGGACGATGCCACGCGCGTTACCAGCGGGGAAATCTTTCAGGCGCTGGGGATCAAGGCCGCCGCGGACGCCGCAACGGCGCAGCAGCAGCTTGATGGCGGCGAGGCGGTATTTATGCCGGTGACCGCGCTGTCGCCGGCGCTGGAGCGTCAGCTCGGTTTACGCTGGCGCATGGGGGTGCGCAACAGCGCCCATACGCTGGCCAAGCTGGCGACGCCGTTCGGCGAGCATGACGTGCTGCGCCTTGCCAGCGTCTCTCACCCGGAATACGTGGATCGCGTTGGCTCGTTTTTCCGCCAGATCGGCGCGCGCGGCCTGCTGATGCACGGCACCGAAGGCGAGGCCTACGCCAACCCGCAGCGCTGCCCGCAGATTCATTTTATCGCCGACGGCGAACAGCGCGTGCTGCTGGAGCGTCCGGCGCTGAATGAAACGCCGGCCTTACCGGCGGCGAAAGACGCGGAGACCACCGCGCGCTGGATTGAGCGCTGCCTGGCCGGCGAGGTGGCGATCCCGCAGGCGCTGGCGCTGCAGGTGGCCTGCTGTCTGGTGGCGACCGGGCAGGCGGCGACGCTGGAGCAAGGGCTGGCGCGGCTGGCGTAACGCCATTTTGCTTTTCACCTCAGGGGCGGGCGTGTCCCGCTTCGCCACAGGAAAGGACGGTTATGCAACAGGCTCTCGATTACTTTAATCAGTTAAATCAGGACTATCTGCAGGTGCACCAGACCAAGGAGGCGTTGTTCTGGCAGCAGTATATGGGCACCGGCGCCGATGACGTGTCGGCGCGCTTTACCGCGGCGGAAAGCGCCTATAAGCGCTTTATCGGCGAGCCGCGCCGCCTGGCGGAAATCCGTCAGCTGCTGGCGCAGTTGGAAGAGGAAACGCCAAGCGAGGCGCTGCGCGCGCTGCAGCACGGCCTGAACGGCTGGCTGCGTTTCTTTGACTGCAACGCGGTGGAAGATCCCGAGGCGCAGAATTTATTGGATCAGATCATCGCCGCCGAGGCCGATCTGTTCGATCGTCGCAAAGCCTATCCGGTCACGCACCTGAACGCGCAGGGCGAGCGGGTGGCGGCGTCGCTGGGCGAGCTGCTGACCAATCAGGCGACCAACGAAAATGAGGCGTACCGACGCAGTTCACAGGACGCGCTGCGCGATCTGGAACAGTGGCTGCTGCACAACGGCCTGCCGGAACTGATCGGCCTGCGCAACCGCTTTGCGCGCCAGATGGGCTACCGCAACTACTTCGATTACAAGGTGAATAAAACCGAGCGCATGACGCCGGAACAGCTGTTCGCCATTCTCGACCGCTTTGAGCAGCAGACCCGCGAGGCTAACGCGCACAGCCTGCGGCAGCTGGCGCAGCAGCAGGGCGAACAGGCGCTGCAGCCGTGGAACATCCGCTTTGCCAGCGCCGGCGACGTTACGCGGCAGCTCGATCCCTACTTTCCGTTCTCGCAGTCGCTGGAGCGCTGGGTGAACAGCTTCAAGCGGCTGCATATCAGTTTCCGCGGCGCAGCGCTGAATCTGGACCTGCTGGTGCGGCCGGGCAAATACGAAAACGGCTTTATGCACGGCCCGGTGCCGCCGTTCGTGCAGCAGGGGCAGTGGCTGCCGGCGCAGATTAACTTCACCAGCCTGGCGCAGCCGGGGCAGGTGGGCAGCGGCGCCTACGGCCTGAATACCCTGTTCCACGAGGGCGGTCATGCGGCGCATTTTGCCAATATCGCGCAGAACGCGCCGTGCTTCTCGCAGGAGTTTCCGCCCACGTCGATGGCCTATGCGGAAACCCAGTCGATGTTCTGCGACAGCCTGCTGGACGACGCCGACTGGCTGAAGCGCTATGCGAAAAACGCCGCCGGCGAGGCGGTGCCGGATGCGCTAATCAAGGCCGGCATCGACGCGCGCCAGCCGATGCGCGCCTTTAACGAACGTCATATTCTGCTGGTGCCTTACTTTGAGTGGGCGCTGTATCAGTGGGATGACGCGCAGCGTACGCCGCAGGAGATAGCACAGCTGGCGCGCGACGTTGAGCAGCGGATCCTCGGGGTCAGCGGCAGTCCGCGCCCGACGCTGGTAATTCCGCATCTGTTGTCGCTGGAGTCGGCCTGTTCGTATCAGGGTTACCTGCTGGCGTTGATGGCGGTAGAGCAGACGCGCCACTTCTTCCTGCAGCGTGACGGCTACCTGACCGATAACCCGGCCATCGGCCCCGATCTGGCGCATCACTACTGGCTGCCGGGCAACAGCGTCAGCCACGACGACACCCTGCGCAGCCTGACCGGCGAAGGCTTTAACCCGGACTACCTGGCGACGGCCTGCAACCAGACGGTGGAGCAGGCCTGGCAGGCGGCGCAGCAGACGATGGCCGCGGCGGCGGCGCGTCCGCAGCCGGCGGCGGATTTCAATCTGCAGGCGCATATCCGCGTGGTGGATGGCGATCGCGTGCTGGCGGATAACGCCGACGGCGACGCGCAGATGTGCCGCGACTTTGCCGCAGCGATAGAGGAACGCTCGTAAGCGGCGCGCGGGCGCGCTACTTCAGCGCGTCCGGCCGCACCAGATCGAAACGGTGGCTTTCCTCGATGGCGTAGTACGCCGTCGGGCCGCCGGCGCGCAGGATCGGCTGTGCGGCGGCGGTCTGGTAGACGCCGTGCTCATCCAGCAGCGCGCGCTCGATATGCACCGCCACCACTTCCCCCAGCACCAGCCAGGTATCGACCTTGTCGCCGGCCGCGCTCTGCAGCTGGATGCACTGGCTCAGCCGGCACTCAAAGTGCACCGGGCTTTCCGCCACCCGGTCGACCTTGACCTTGCGGCCGGCCAGCGGCGTCAGGCCGGCGAAGGCGAATTCATCCTCGTGACGCGGCAGCGACGCCGAGCTGTTGTTCATCGCCTCGGCCAGCGGGCGGGTCGCCAGATTCCAGACGAATTCGCCGGTTTCCACGATATTGGCCACGCTGTCTTTCCAGCCGGAGCTGGCGAAGCCGATGATCGGCGGCCGGTAGTTGAAGCAGTTAAAGAAGCTGTAGGGCGCCAGATTACGCTGTCCGTCGGCGTTGACGGAAGAGATCCAGCCGATCGGGCGCGGCCCGACAATGGCGTTCAGCGGATCGTGCGGCAGGCCGTGGCCGGCGGCGGGTTCATAGTAATAACGTGATTCACTGCTCATGCTGTCTGTGCCCTCCCGGGCTGAATGGCGGCATCCTGACGGATAAAAACCCCTTTATTCTGGCGCGTTTCCCGCAGGCTGCAAGTTTACCCGGCGAATATGCTATCTTATGCCGCAGTTCCCGCCAGTAAGAGTACGTCAGGTGCAAAAAAAGAAAACCTTCCCGCAGCAGAAAAACGGCCTGCATCCCCGCAATCGCCACCGTTCCCGTTATGATTTTCCGCAGCTTATCGCCAGTTGTCCGGCCTTGGCGCCGTTTGTCACGCCGAATCAGTGGGGCGATGAGTCGGTAGACTTTGCCGACCCGGCGGCGGTGAAAATGCTGAACCGCGCCCTGCTACAGCATTTTTACGGCATCGAGCACTGGGATATCCCGGCCGGCTATTTGTGCCCGCCGATCCCCGGCCGCGCCGACTACCTGCATCATCTGGCGGACTTACTGGCGGCCGGCAACGGCGGCGCGATCCCGCGCGGTAAGGGCGTGGCGATCCTCGATGTCGGCGTGGGCGCCAACTGCATTTACCCCATCGTCGGCGTGCGCGAATACGGCTGGCGTTTTACCGGCTCCGAGGTCGAGAGCGGGGCGCTGCAGTCGGCCAAAATGATTGTCGCGATGAACCCGCAGTTGAAAAACAGCGTGCGTCTGCGGCAGCAAAAACAGCCGGCGCGGATTTTTGACGGCATCATCGGCGCTGCCGAGCGCTTCGACGCTACGCTGTGCAACCCGCCGTTCCACGCTTCCGCCGAGGAGGCGCGCGCCAGTACCCGACGCAAGCTGCATAAGCTGGGCAAAGGCGAGGTGGCGGCGCAGCCGGTGCAGAACTTTGGCGGCAAGAACAATGAGTTGTGGTGCGCGGGGGGCGAAGAAGCCTTTGTGTGTGCGATGGTGGCGGAGAGCGTCGGTAAAGCGCAAAACTGCCTGTGGTTCACCTCGCTGATTTCCAAAAGCAGCACGCTGCCGGCGGTCTATCAGGCGCTGCGGCAGGCGGGGGCGGTGGAAGTGCGCGCCGTTGAGATGGCGCAGGGGCAAAAAATCAGCCGCTTTGTCGCCTGGACGTTCCACACGGCGGAGCAGCAGGCCGCCTGGGCCGCCGAACGCTGGCGCTGATCCTGTCCCGTTTACGCGCCGGCATCCTCGCCGGCGCAAATAATGTCCCGACTTTTCTTTCCTTTCCGCCGGCTTGGGTGATGCTCAGCCGGCCTGCCACTCGGCGACCAGCGTTTGCACCAGCTGCGCCGCGGGCATCTCCCGCGCCAGCGTTGCGCCCTGGCCGGCCCACTGGGCGCCGAACCCCGGCTCGCCCTGGGCGGCGGCGGCGGCGGCAAGCGCTTTGCCCAGCGCATAGGTCAGCGGGTAGGGCGGAATGCTGTCCTGCGCGACGTCGCGTGTAAACCGGCAGAATGCGTTATTGATGCATCTGGCCGGCCGGCCGGAGATGGCGGAGACCATCACCGTATCGGCGGCCTGCGGGCTTTGCAAACTGCGGCGGTAAGCCTGATTGGCGGCGGACTCCGGGCACAGAATAAACGCGGTGCCCATCTGGACGCCGGCCGCGCCCAGCTTCAGCATCGCGGCCATCCCCGCGCCGTCCATAATGCCGCCGGCCGCAATCACCGGCACGTCGGTGACCCGCCGTATCGCCTGCAACAGGGTAAAGGTGGTTAGCCGGCGGTCGTCATCCTGCAGATTAAACTGGCCGCGGTGCCCGCCGGCTTCAATCCCCTGCGCCACGATAAAGTCAATCTGGCTGGCCGCAATCCAGCTGGCTTCTTCCGGCGTGGTGGCGCTGGCGAAAGTGACGATACCGTGCGCTTTTAACCGGGCGATAAACGCGGCGGACGGGATGCCGAAGTGGAAGCTGACCGCCGCCGGGCGCAGGGTTAACAGCACCTCCAGCATGCGCGCGTTATCCTGGAACGTTTGGTAGATCTCGCTTAATTCAGCGGGCGGCTCGGCGCCGTACTGGCGGAATAGCGGCGCGAAGCGTTGGATCCACGCCTGCTCCAGCGCCGCATCGCGCTGCACCGGCGGGTGGCAGAATACATTGACGTTTATCGGCCCGGCCGTCAGCGCCTGCGTTTTGCCGATCATCACTTCCGCCTGCTCCGGCGTGGAGGCGCCGACGCTGATGGAGCCTAACGCGCCGGCGTTGCTGACTGCCGCCGCCAGCTCAGGGGTGGAGACGCCCGCCATCGGCGCCTGAACCAACGGGTACTGCAGATTAAGCCGGGTACACAAAGTGGTTTTCATCGTTACACCTGCTTGAGTTCACGGTAAGGTAGATAAAATCTCGTGTAGAGACTTAAAAATCAATATCGTTTTCAAAATGAGAATGAAAGATGAACCATACTTCACTGGAAATCTTCAAAGTGGTGGCGGAAGAGCTGAGCATTAACCGTGCCGCCCGACGGGTGGGGCGGGTTCAGTCCAACGTCACAACGCGCATCCAGCAGCTGGAAGAAGAGCTGGAGGTTCAGCTGTTTATCCGTGAGAACCGGGCGCTGCGGCTGTCGCCGCAGGGCAAGAAATTTCTGACGTATACCAAAAGAATGCTCAGCCTGGCGGAGGAAGCACGCCAGTCTCTGCATCCCCACAGCCCGAGCGGCCAGCTGGCGTTTGGCGCGATGGAGTGCACCGCCGCCAGCCGGCTGACGCAGCCGCTGGCGACGTTCAGCCAGGCCTGCCCGGCGGTGCGGCTGAGCTTTACCACGCTGCCGACGCGCCAGCTGACGGAAAAGGTGCAAGAGTGGGAACTGGACTGCGCGCTGGTGGCGCTGCCGGCTGATGAAGAGGGGGAGGTGATGTGCCCTGACGGACTTGCCTGCCAGCCGATGTTTGTCGAGCGGCTGATGCTGCTGCAGGCGGCGGAAGGCTGCGACGCCGGGAATGGGCGCACCGCCCGGAAGCTGGCCGCCTTTGTTGACGGCTGCACCTACCGGGAAATTGCTCTGCGCCTGCTGGCCGGCGGCACGGGCGATCGACCGCCTGAGGTGCAGGCAGTCGGTTCTTACCATGCGATGCTGGCCTGCGTCGCGTCGGGCAGCTACTGCTGTGTGCTGCCGCAAAGCGTGCTTGAGCTGCTGTCGCTGCCGGCGGGGCTGAGCGTGACGCCTGCCGGAACGGCCGTTACCCAGTTTATCTGGCGGTCGGAGAGCCGTTCGCCGGCGGTGGAAAGTCTGCGCCGCACGCTGCTGGCGACGTCCAATATGGCGGAGATGTCACGGTGATGAGGGGGCCGGCCGTATGCCGGCCCCGTACCGGCGTCAGGAAACGTGCTGCAGGAACTCCTGCAGGCGCTGGCTTGGCGGGTGATTGATCAACTGATGCGGATCGCCGTCCTGCGCGATGCGCCCTTTGTCGATAAAGATCAGCCGCGAGGCCACCTTCTCGGCAAAGCCGACCTCGTGGGTGACGATCACCATGGTCATGCCCTCCTCGGCCAGATCCTGCATCACCTTCAGCACCTCGTGGCGCAGTTCGGGATCGAGCGCCGAGGTGGGTTCGTCGAACAGCATCATTTTCGGTTTCACCGCCAGCGCGCGGGCGATGGCCACACGCTGCTGCTGGCCGCCGGACAGTTCGGACGGATAGTGATGCGCGCGCTCCGCCAGCCCGACCTTTGCCAGCAGCTCACGCGCCAGTTTATCGGCGTCGGTTTTACTCAGGCCGCGTACGCGGATCGGGCCGAAGGCGACGTTTTCCAGCGCAGTCAGGTGCGGGAACAGGTAGAACTGCTGGAACACCATCCCGGCCTCCTGACGGATCAGCCGTTCGTCGACGTGCGGATCGTTGGCCTTTAAGCCGTCGACGATCAGATCGCCGGCGGTGATCTCTTCCAGTTTATTGATGCAGCGCAGCAGGGTGGATTTGCCGGAGCCGGACGGCCCGATAATCACCACCACTTCCCCCTGATCGATCTTCAGGTCGATATCGTGCAGCACCTGGGTTTGCCCGAAGTGCTTGGAGACGTTTTTAAATTCAATCACAGGATTTTCATCCTTCTTTCCAGACGACGCAGCACAAAGCTCAGCACCAGCGTGATGATCAGATAAATGACGGCGACGGCGCTCCAGATTTCCAGCGCGCGGAAGTTGCCGGCGATGATTTCCTGCCCCTGACGGGTCAGTTCGGCGACGCCGATGACGATAAACAGCGAGGTGTCCTTAATGCTGATAATCCACTGGTTGCCCAGCGGCGGCAGCATGCGGCGCAGCGCCAGCGGCATGATCACATGGCGGATGGTTTCGCGTCGCGACAGGCCGAGCGCCAGCCCGGCTTCGCGGAAGCCGTTATGAATCGACAGCACCGCGCCGCGGGTAATTTCGGCAATATAGGCGCCGGAGTTGATCATAATGGTCACCACCGCGGCGGTGAACGGGTCGATGCGCAGGTCGGTAAACGCCATAGGCAGGGCGAAGTAAATAAACATCACCTGTACCACGATCGGCGTGCCGCGGATCACTTCAATAAAGACCAGGGCGATATGGTTGGCGATCCAACCGCCGTAGGTGCGGGCGAAACCGGCGATGAGGCCGATAATCAGGCCGCCAATCAGACCGAGGACCGAAATCCACAGGGTCATCTTGGCGCCTTCTAACAGGATGGGCAGGGCGGGCCAGATGGCGCTCCAGTCGAACTGCATGGTGTTTACTCCCGGTGTTCCCCAATGGGGGATCAGAGACAACAGCACACGGCGGGCCGGGTGACGACGCCGCCGTGTGCGATGAACACGCGGTCAGACGTGATTATTTGGGTTCGCTACCGAACCATTTTTTATAGATTTCGTTGTAGGTGCCGTTTTCACGCAGCGTTTTCAGCGCGCCGTTGACCTTCTCGCGCAGATCGCTGCCTTTCGGGAAGGCGATGCCGTATTGCTGTGCTTCCAGCGAGTCGCCCACCGTTTTGAATTTGCCGGCGCCGGCGGTCTTGATAAAGTACAGAATGTTCGGCGTGTCGTGCACCACCGCGTCGGCGCGCTTGGTGCCCAGCTCCATATAGGCGTTGTCGATATTCGGGAACTGGCGCAGATCCTTGGTTTTGACGTGTTCCTTCACGTAATCCACCGAACCGGTGCCGCTTTTCACCGCCACCACTTTGCCGTTCAGGTCGTTGACGTTTTTCACCTCGTCATTATCGGCGTTGACCATCACCAGCAGGCCGCTTTTGTAGTAACCGTCGGAGAAATCGATGGCTTTCTGGCGCTCTTCGGTAATGGTGATGCCGGCCAGCGCCACATCAACGTTTTTGGTCTGCAGCGCCGGGATGATGCCGCCGAAGTCCATCGGCTTCAGGCTATAGTCCAGCTTCAGCTCTTTGGCGATGGCGGCCCACAGATCGATATCGAAACCGACGTATTGGTTACCCTGTTTGAATTCGAAAGGAACGAAGGCGGTGTCGGTGGCGACCACCAGTTTGTCTGCTGCGTGAGAACTTACGGCAAAGGCCAGC